>CAYRXY010000013.1:0-1524 GCA_964428495.1 uncultured archaeon | reverse complement strand
TCTTTAATAGTACCTATAAAAACTGCTTTGAACCCACAATCAATTGCCGGAATAATATCTGTCAATAAATTATCGCCCACCACACAAATTTCATTAGCAGTGACCTCTAAGTATTCTCTAATAGACTCGTATGCTCTCACTTTAGAATATGTTGGAGGATATTCAATTGCAGAAATGGTTTTCTCAACTAAATCATAAACCCCCAACCATTGTTGTAATCTTTTAGAATATTTTAGTGAAGCAAAAGTTACAACAAATTTTGGTACAGAAATCTTTGAGAACAAATCTATAAGTGCTGAATCTTTATCTAAAAATAAAGCAGGGTCAACTTTATCAAAAACCTCTTTATGATATACCTCAGGAGAAAGACCTAAAGATAAAAATCCATGATAGGGATGTGGAAACTCGTTAGGCAATCTTGCATAAATAGACTCTACTTCTTCTTTTCCAATACCCAGCCTTTCAGATATCCATTTCTTTGTCCTTTTTCTCAATGCATTAGTTAATTCACTATTCTTGGGATATAAAGTTCCATCTTGGTCAAAGATATATGCTTTTATCATTTTAATTACGGATTATAAATTACTTTAACAGCTCCAGATTTCTCCTTTTCATTCATTAATCTTACCCCTTCTAAGAACTGAGTAAGTGGCAGAACGTGAGTAATGATCTCGGAAGTGTCAAATCTTCCACTTTCAATTAATTCTAATGCAATACTAAATTCATCTCTGCCATCCCAAGAACCATAAGAATTTGATCCTTGTAATGATACTTCTTTGTAGAATAAATCTCTAAATAAAAACTGTCCTTTATATCCGCTTACATAAACTCCTGCAACAACTATTTGTCCTTGAGGTCTAACTAAACGTATCGATTCTGATAATGTCTTATCTTGTTCTCTTCCTACTGTCTCGACAATTACATCATATGAATTATCTGGAAGATTTTTAATAACAGAAGCATCAATATATTTCCCTCCTACACATTCAACTTTATGCTTATGATGTTTACCAACTAAATCAACCTTATTTGCTTGACCATACACTTGTAAACAAGAAAGACCAACAGCCCCATCTCCAAATATTAATATTTCTTTTCCTCTTGGAGAACCAGATAAATGGTAATTATGAACTGCTACTGCCACTACATCTGTAAGAGCTGCTTTTTCATAGGTAACATCTTCGGATATTTTTTTAACATTTTTTGCTGGGACCAATACTTGTTCAGAAAAAGCACCTGGTAATGTTCTACCAATTGATTCAATGTTATAACATAATTGATAATGACCTTGTTGGCATTGTAAACAAGAACCACATGGGATTAGAGGATTAACTGTAACTCTATCCCCTATGTATATTCTACTAACTTGGTTACCGATTTCTAAAATTTCCCCGGCAAACTCATGACCTAATATCCGTGTTCTTAAATAGGTTGATGGATTAAGGTCTGAATTTATCTTTTGCATATCACTACCACATAAACCAACAGCCCTAACTCTTATTTTAACCCAATCTGGCTTATCTA
>CAYRXY010000012.1:0-1581 GCA_964428495.1 uncultured archaeon | reverse complement strand
ACAAGAAAGGAACTCTTTACAGTACACCCTCAAATTCGAAGGATCCGGCAGTATTCCATGCGTGGCAATATATAGATTCTGTGGTAGGTTCTTCCTATGTTTTGCCCACCAAAGATTTTCTTATTGGCTTGGATGAGACAGGAAAGGGTGAAGTAATCGGGCACACAGTTTTAACTGGTGTAATTTTCCCCAAGGAACTCTTTAAAGAAGTGGATTTACTAATAGGACCAGCAGATACTAAAAACAGACATAAATTTGAGTACTGGGATGAGATTTTCGTGAAATTAGATAAACTAAGAAGCAAAGGTCTCAATTTTATCCATGAGAAAATCCCACCTTGGCATGTTGATAAATATAATTTGAATAAAATTATGGATGTGAGCTATCAGCGAATACTCTCTATTTTCTTCCGAAAAGTTGAGATCTCACAATGCAGGATTGTACTGGATGATTACGGAATAGGAGACACTTTGAAGCGGTTTTTAAACTTTTTAGAAAAACAGGGAGCAGAAATTATTGTCACCGAAAATTCAGAGGATAAATATCTTGAAGCTAAGGTTGCATCTCTTATTTCAAAAAGGCAACGAGAAGCGGTAATAAAAGCCATAAATGAAAATCCTGAATTTCAAATAGATGGTTTATCTGTAGGTTCTGGAAATGCAGGAGATCCAAAAACTGATGCTTGGCTTAAAGCTTGGTGGGAAAAATACAAATGGTGGCCGTGGTTTGTAAAAAGGTCTTTTAGAAATGTGAGAAGAATTGAAGGGAAGCCAGAAGAAGTGAAAAAGATTTTACCGCTAATTGACGAGAAGTTATTATCTGATGAATTTTTAAAAGATTTCAACAAAGGTAAGCTCTCTATTCAATCTCTTTCATTAGTTTGTCCTTATTGTGGAACAATTTTAAAAAGTGTAGAATTTGCAGTTTTTGAGAAAAATGGGAGAAAAATAAGCGGAATAAAATGCGTGAATAAGGAGTGTGGTAGAATAATTGAAAATGCAGGGATAACTCTTAGATATTACTGTGGATATATTTTACCAGATAGTAATGCTATCCAAAGGCAGGTAATATCAAGAGACCTTAGGAGTTCAAGATTTTTTGAAAACTTTACAGTTATTCTTTCACCAGTGGTCAGAAAAGAATGTGATGGAACTCGGAGAGGAAAGAAGGAATTTGAAGAATTAGCCAGATTTGCTTGTATGGGAAGAATAAGATTAGAAAGTCCGGGAAAAATAGAAGACATTCCCAAAGAACTAACAAGAGGTGAAAGAGATGAAAGGATAATTGAAGATTGTATCAAATACAATGCCATATTGGTGACAGGGGATAAATCTATGCAAGCATTTGCAAGTGGTAAAAATGTGTTTACAATATACCTCTAAAACTTTCGGCGGCGTGCGGAACTCATCGCAACTTCGTTGCTCGCCCCTCGGGTCTGCTAACAGGGAGGATATGTCTTCTTAGTGACAACAACTCCGCTAAGCCTCTCTCTCCGCATCATTTTGCTGGTATTGCGTGAGGACAACAGAAACCTTTAAGTACATTTACGAGTTATAACTATAATAGTTATGACTCGTAATT
>CAYRXY010000011.1:0-2421 GCA_964428495.1 uncultured archaeon | reverse complement strand
TGATTTTCTTTAAATTCTTAAGAGGTTTCCACACCCATCGCCAATCGGTTTCATTATGGGTACCAACAATACAAGGGTATTCATAGGAACAATGAGTTGAGTTGTGAGTCGTATATCCAAAGTCTTCACAAGTTGAAGAACTTCTTGTATTACCAATTGATTGTTCAAGAAAAGTATTTGAAGACGTGTTTGTATTATCAGCTAGTTGTTCAAGAGAGATATATTTGGTACAATTCCCATAGTCATTGACTGTTTTGTCATATGTTTCATTAGTTAGAATATAAAAGTCAACATTCTTCAATCTTGATAACCTTCCTTTATATTCTCGAATGTTATGAGATATGAAATTAGTAAGCTTGTTACTGTTAAGCGTCGTAGAATCTGGCAGAAACGTTCCAGAATAATAAATAGCTAATGGTAAATGAGCATTAGAAAAAGGATGAGGAGTGTAAACATACTTTTCACTCAGTCTCGACGGATCTACTATAAGAGAATCATAATCGCTTTTATCTTCAATCATCATAGCATTTAGATTGGCGAGAGTATTTCCCTTACCTTTCCACTTTCCGTTCTTCGCAAATGAAATGTTTGAAGAGAAAATAAGCATGCACAATGCAAATACTACAATAACCCCTACTAATACCTGTTTACCAACTCCTTTCAAGGTGGTCACCTATATAAATATTATTAGTATTAGTATAAAAATTTTTATTTACCTCTTTGGTACCACAAGTTTCATATTTCCGAACTCTATAATTGTTATTTTTCCTTCTGAATTTAGAACATGAACCCACTTATCAACTGTAGGCCAACTAATTCCTATCCTCCTAGCGATATCTGAAATTGAGGTAGGTTTCTTAACATTTTCAATGATCCATCTATATATTTCTTCTTTTTTTGACTCTTTCATAACAAATCACCCAATTGAAATAGGCTCAATTCCAACAATAGACCCATCTTCCAAAGTAACGTATGTTCTTGAACCACATTTAATCTTTGACATATTGTTTTGAATCATAATTTCGACGCAATTCTTATAATATATATCCCTATTCATATCTCGAATTGTTCTCTCTAAAATTTCTATTCTTTGACTCAAGTCATTTATATCATGATTATACTTTTCACGTGGTACAAAATCTCTGTAAATGAAATTATAAATCGCATTGTAGATTTCCTCAGCCTTCTCTTTTACCCATCTTAGAAATGTTGAAATTCCAATAGTCCTGTCTTTAGACCATGTTTGCTCATGCTCATAGATGTAGCTCTTTATATCAGATGTTTCATTATTAAATTCATCTCTAACATCATTCAAAATATCATCAATTTTATCTTTTGTATAATGTGAATCCTCTATATGATCAATCATAGAATCGATTGCATCTTTAGGATAGTAATTGTCAAACATTGATAAAATTTCATCTGTAATCTCATCGATCTCTGTCTTGTTATAGTAGTTACTTAGTTTACTCTCTATCAAATCTCTAACCTCAATTTTGGTATAAAAATCATCTCTTACCAAGAGCTTCTTTTCATAGGCGATTCCGTGCCAATTTGGGCCATTCCATAGAACATACATTGTATGTTCTCCTGGTGTGACATTTACGGTATATGAATGATATGTTTCTGTTGAAAGGAATTCATCTAATTTATCATCATCTAACTTCACAACAAAATGTTGCGGTGGATAGTAATAGTCTGTATAGAGATTTATGACAATTTCACCAGCCTGAACATAATTGATGGTAGCTGATGCTGAAGGAGGTAAAGCGAAAACCATGCTAGATAAAAACGAAAAAACAAAAATCAAAAAAATTTTTCTCATTTCATATCACCATTTATTCTGAACAGGTTGCCACTCTCTCCACATCAAAGTCCAAGTGAAAGCTTCCTGTGTGTGCATCTGGAGATACACTTACATCGAAGTCTGCATCATAATAACCACTAGCTGGAACTGACTCACAGATTGGATCACTTACTGTTATTTCATCAGCTGTTATTTCACTTCCCTCTTCTATTACAACTTCTGGAGTTACTTTTACATAAAGAGAATTTGGTGCTGCGTTCCATATACGCACAGTTACGGTATCACTTTCACCTGGGTATAAGTCTTTTAAATCATCTATAATACTTGCTGTAAAAGGCTCATTTACTGTTGATGTTCTGGTTGTTAGTGTTGTTACCAAAACTGCTGCAAATCCAACACTTCCTGCTATCAAAAATACGAATACTGGAATCGCTAGAACTTTCCTAGTTAAAAGTTCTTTTACATTCATCTTTAACACCTTTATTTAATATTATTATTTAAGAATATTTAAAGATTTTGAAACTATGATTTATATTTTCGAATAAATAGATTAGAAAAGAGGAAGAATCAAAAAACAAAAAAATTAAAGTGGGTAATTCTGGTATTCTTTAACT
>CAYRXY010000010.1:0-3560 GCA_964428495.1 uncultured archaeon | reverse complement strand
GAAAACCCAATCGAGAAGATAAATAGGAATAAAAAAACTACTATAAATCCTAAAACTTGTCTTCTATCCATCCTGTTCACACCTCGGAATTACTTGCAACAGAATGCTTGGGCTTGAATGTTTGTTGGATTTTGTGTTGTACATGTCCATTTAGTACAGAAATCTCCGTCCCATTGTGTACAATAACTGTCCCAGATATTACATTTATAAGCATAAACACATCCACTATCATCACTGTAACATCCTCCCCAAACTAGATAATATCCTGAAGGACATGTCGCCGAGCACGTGTCTTCATTGATACAACCCTGGAGAACTTTTTTACATTTCATGTTGTGAAATAGAGATCCTCCAAGCTTCAAGTCTCCTGCAATCTCTAGATCTCCTGTCGGTGTAAAGTTAAAATATTTCTCACTATATCCTCCAGTGCCCGTCTTAATACGCTGTATTTCTAATTTGTGACTATCTACATCATTATCTACAATCATCCAGTATGGATTACCATAGAAATAGATACTGTAAAGACCTCTTATTGATCCATAATATCCACTGTCATTCAATAAAATATTTCTTCCATTTCTTATTTCTAAATTTCCATTATTTATTTTTATGCCTTGAGAAACTGTTAATTTTTGCCCAACAGCCAAGTCATGAGTTACTGTAAGATTACCTACTATAGTACCTCCACCAGTACTTAAGAATGGTCTACATTGTAATTCATTTAATGAAAATCCAGTAACAGCTCCATTCTCACAAATCCAAGATACATTTTTAGTCCATATTTCCTTATAATCTACATCCGATGCCTTAATGCAATGATCACACTGAATTTCGCTCCAAGGATGTCCTTGAGTTGCTGCAGCAGCAAATGCAATTACTGCAAGGGATAAAATTGCCGATAGAAATCCGAGGGTAAAATACTTTTTTTCTCTTGCCTTCATGAATTAAATATACGTGTTGTATGATTTATAAATTTTCAGAATTATCAAATCAATAATCTTTCATAATTTCTCTCATAATACTTGTCGCGTAGCAACCACGAGGTATGAAGAACTCAAAGACCAGAGATTTTTTACTTCTTCCAACGGAAAAATCTTTCGGGGCTAGGAGAAGCTCTCTCCTACCACCTAGTTCTGGATATATTCCTAATGACCTAAGTCTAAACATCTTTAATTCAATTTTTTCCTCTTCTAACACTGATTCTTCAATTTCACCCATCTTTCCTTTAACACCGAAAATTGGCCCAGTTACTAACAATTCACCTTTCTTTATTTTTCTATTAACCTCATCAACATTCTCCTTTGTAACTTCAAAGTTTCTAGATCTAACCGGCAATCCATTTTTGATAAGACAAACCACATCACCAACAAACGCCTCGTTCAATGGAATTTCATTTTGAATTCTCAGTGAAAGTACTTTGTTAAAAAGATAAGATTGATAAGCATGAATGAACATTCTCAATAACTGACGCGGCAACGAAAGAAATGCCTTTTTCCAATCCTTTTTTTCTTTAAATTTGAAAAGAATTAAGCGCTCATATCTCAACGACTTCGGAAAGCTCTTTAAAGCTTCATCAACATCCTGTGTTTCTA
This sequence comes from uncultured archaeon, assembly GCA_964428495.1. Taxonomy (GTDB): domain Archaea; phylum Aenigmatarchaeota; class Aenigmatarchaeia; order GW2011-AR5; family JAHLMP01; genus CAYRXY01. The sequence goes on along the minus strand of CAYRXY010000010.1, from coordinate 1,968 downwards.
GAAATTGCCTTCTAGCGTCATCACCAACCATTGAACCATTGCCATGTTGACCGAGAAATATTAGAGCTGCCTTTTCAAACTCTCCCTTAACAAGCAGTTGACCAATCTCGTGATTGTTTGCCCTTTGCTCACCAAATCGCTGATAACCAAAATAGTTTGGAAAACCTCCATCCGCTTCCTTTAAGATTTTGTTAACTCGATCTAAAGCTTCAGGAATATCGAATGATAAATTTCGAACAACAATTCTAAATTTGTTTCCAAGCAATTTACCCAAGCGAAGTCTTTTTCCATAACCTACAAATTCAATGGAAACATCAGGTATTTCCAATTTTTCGATTTGATCAATATCTACTTTAGAACAAATGCTTATGTACTGAATTGAAATCGCATGCTTATCCTTAGAACCCGCGAATCCTATGTCACGATAACGTAAACCAGCACGCTTTGCAATTTCATTAACAACTGAAATTGTATCCCATCTTTTCTTTTTTACACGAAAAATCAAGCATTCCCTCTTTCCAAAAATACCATTAGAAATTATCTCCTCGACTAAAAAATCCTCTGGTCTCGTCTTAATTTTTCCACCAATTCCAGGAGATTTTGTCAACCAAACAAATTCCTTGAAAAGTTCTTTGTAATTCATAACATTACATTAAAGAAATAAAACTAAATAATCACCTCTTGCCCTTAACGTATTTGAAAGCACTATATGAAGCTATTGCACCTTCTGCAGCTGCTGTAATTATTTGTCTTAAATCATCAGAACCTGTCGTGATGTCTCCAGCTGCAAAAACACCAGGAACGTTTGTAGCACCATGAGCATCTATCTTTATATAACCCTTCTCATTGGTTTCAATCCCAAGCTCACTGGCAAGTTCTAAACCAGGGACGAAACCTATCTCAACAAAAACACCATCGAGTTTAAGTAGGTCACTTCCTTTATAAGGATTGTCTAGTCGTACCGCTTCAACTTTATCCTTTCCAATAATTTCAGTTACATTTGTATTGTAGACTATTTCTATCTTATCGTTCTCCTCAATCTTTTCCATCCAAATCGGTTCACACCTCATTTTATCTCTTCTATAGATTATGTAAACCTTCTTAGCAAACTGAGCAAGTGTGAGTGCGGCAACAGCTGCTGAGTCTGAACCTCCAATCACACAGACTGTCTTGTCCTTGTAAAACCATGCATCACATGTAGCACAATAGCTAACACCTCTTCCTGTGAACTCTGATTCACCAGGTACATTTAGTCTTCTTCTCTTTAGACCAACGGCAAGAATTATAGACTTAGTTTGAAATGTTGAACCACTTGCAGTTTCCACCTCAAACCCATTTTCAATTTTTCTGAGCTTAACAACTTCCTCAGTGAGAATCTCAGTTCCAAGCGATTTCGCATGCTCAGAAAACTTCTGCATAAGCTCAGGACCTGTAATCATCGGAAATCCTGGATAGTTTCCTATTTCACTTGTCTCTGTAGCAATTCCACCAACTTCCTTTCCAATAACAAGATGCTTTAACCTATATCTAGAGGCATAGATACTTGCTGTTAATCCAGCAGGACCAGCGCCTATGATTATTAAGTCGAACATATTCTTCTTATTATATAAGTCAAAGATTTTAAATGTTTAGGTAAAGAGAAATATGTTTACGAAGAGTATACTGTCGCTTCACTTTCTTCCATTGAACTTTCTGTTATATTCATCTACCAGTAGCTTTGTACATCCCTTACAAATGTAAAATTCACTTCTCAATTTTTCACGCCTTTTTCCAAATTTCTTCTCTATAAAATCATAGATCAATTCCTGTTCAACAAAGCTCATATAGCTGACGTCAAATGGTATGAGCGATTTAGAATTCTTGTCACACATATCGCACGTTATTTTCTCCAAGGCGACCCTCTATAAGTTAGTCTTCATTCATTAAAAATTTTACAAAGCGTGTCTAAACACTCTTTTCCTAGTGAAC
>CAYRXY010000009.1:0-4884 GCA_964428495.1 uncultured archaeon | reverse complement strand
ATGTTTACAGGTAAAATTTATGACAAATGGATGGAGAAGACACAAAAAGAAAAATACATGGACCTGAAGAAGCTTTTACCAACCGTGAAGAACCCGCTGATACTTGATGTTGGTTGTGGTCCTGGCTGGATTAAAAATATCATCAGTGAGAAATACGAACAGTTTCGATATGTTGGTATTGATGTTGACAAAAACTCTTCTGCTGATATAATCGCTAGTGGTAATGCACTACCGGTCAAATCAAATGTTTTTGATGTTGTTTTGTGTATCGATACAACACATCTCCTCGACAATCTCGACGAACTTATTCGCGTTACTAAGACAGGTGGTTACCTTATCGTTTCTCTGTTTTCGCGAAAAGCTCATCTACTAGCAGAGTTCGAAAAGAACAAAAATTTAAAATTGATTTCAAAAGATATTATAGGTAAGCAAGAGAAAGATTTGGTAGAAGTGCTTCAGAAGGTTTGTTAGCAAGTTATTAGCGGGGAAAACCTATCGAATTCGATAATTTGTATTTCCCGCTAATGATTCAAAACTCGAAAAGGGTCCGTGGTCTAGCGGCATGACGTCGCCTTGACGTGGCGAAGATCCCCGGTTCAAATCCGGGCGGACCCATTTGGTGAGTTTAATGGAATGGTATGTGTTTGCGATATTGTCGCTTATTGCTTATACCATTCAAGGATTAATTCTAAAGTATACAGCACGTGAAAAACTTAACGAAGCGTTTGTTACTATATTTTACCTCTCCACAGTTTCCTTTTTGTCTGTACTTTTCATAGCAATGTTCGGAGTGAGTTCGATATCTCTCATCGGAATCGTTGCTGCTGTTGCTAATGGAATCCTTTATTCAATAAACCTTATTGCAAGACTCAGAGCATTGAGAGTTATTCCTGCTTCAATATTTTATCCAATAATAAGATTGAATAATGCAGCAGTTGTAGTTCTTTTGATAATTTTCTTAAAGGAAACTATCACACTTAGAACGGTCTTGGGAATAATCTTTGCAGTCATTTCAATTTATCTTTTGAGTCAAGGTGAAAAAAGTGAAAAGAGAATATGAATATCTGGTTATATCATTCATTGCTGTAACTGTATCAGCCTTTTTAACAAAAGTTGGCGCGATAACAATGGATAAATTTCTATTTATCTTTATTGCGTATGTCACTGGATCATTGTTCACTATTATATTTCTTCCAAGACAAAAGTTGCCAAAGAACATTAAAGAAAAATCGATGAAATTTGGTGCATTAATAGGTATTATAAATTTCGTTGCGTACAGTTTAGCAATGACTGCACTATCAGAAGGTCCGGGTGTAATAATATTTCCATTGATAGGATTAAATGTAGCTTTCATTGTTCTTTTTTCAATTCTTCTTTTCAAAGAAAAACTAAACTGGAAAGGAATCTTAGGGGTTATCTTTGCATTGATAGCCATATGGTTGTTGAGATAGATCATTCGATACCATAAAATTTGTTACGGATACTGTCTTTGATTATTGAAACTATCGACAAAAGTTTAATAAATCTTTTTATTCTCCTCTCTAAAAATTAGAAATATGCCAAAACTCAAACGAGCATTGAACTTATGGGAAGTCACGCTCATTGGTGTCGGGATAATAGTCGGTGCTGGTATTTATGTCCTGATTGGGGAGGCTGCTGGTCTAACTGGAAACAGTGTATGGTTATCGTTCATAATTGCCGCGATCGTTTCTTCCTTTACAGGTCTGAGTTATGCTGAATTGTCGTCCAGATTTCCTAAGGCGGGTGCAGAGTATGTATACATCAAGGAATCGTTTGGTCGAAAGTTTGCCTGGCTCGTTGGCTGGTTAATTATTATTGGTGCTGTGATAAGTGCTGCTGCTGTGTCAATAGGATTTGCAAACTACTTTTCTGCGATGTTCCATACACCTGTGATTCTAACTGCATTGACAGTTCTAATAATATCTTCTTTGATCTTGATAGCTGGAGTGGAAGAATCGGCACTTTTAACAATAATATTTACGTTGATAGAAACTGGTGGTCTTGTTGTAATTGTACTCATCGGTCTACCTCATCTTGGCTCAGTCGATTACTTCCAAATGGCTAACGGAATAAAGGGCGTTCTTGAAGCAAGTGCACTTATTTTCTTTGCCTATATAGGATTTCAGAGCATAACCAGACTTTCAGAAGAAACGAAAAATGCAGAGAAGACCATACCAAAAGCTGTTCTGCTTTCCATAGTGATTACCACAATTCTATATGTTCTTGTCGCGATATCAGCAGTTAGTATCGTTCCTTGGCAGCAACTTGCAAACTCAAAGGCGCCACTTGGTCTAGTTGCGGGTATTGTCTTTGGGGAGAAGAGCTTTTTGATCCTTTCAACAGTTGCATTGTTCTCAACGTTCAACACAATTCTCGCAGTCTTGCTCAGTGCATCTCGATTGGTCTATGGCATAGCGGAGTTTAATGCACTACCAAGAATCTTTCTATCAGTTTTAAGAAAACGAAAAACACCATGGGTCTCTATCATAGCAGTTGTTCTTGCATCTATGGCTTTCACATTAATAGGTGATTTATCTAAGGTTGCAAATCTGACAAACTTTTCAATTTTCGTAACATTCATATCTGTTAATGCAGCGGTCATTTACTTAAGATACAAAAAACCGACAAACAGAGGGTTCAAGGTTCCACTTAACATTGGTAGGTTTCCGTTAATACCCTTCTTCGGAATCCTTTCCTGCTTTCTACTTATTTTAAATGTAGGGCTAGATGTGATTATATGGGGCTCTGTTCTAATTCTAATTGGCCTTGTAATCGATGAATTAATGGAAGTTAAAATTAATAAGAAGTTGAGAATTTGATACATTGATATTTTAAATTTCCCAACTAAGAATCTAATTTAGGTGCGCCGGTAGTCTAGCGGTAGGACCCGAGCTTCCCAAGCAACCTTTCTTTCTAAGAAAGGTTGTATCGAAAAGAAATCGTAACCGGAGAAAGCTCGTGACCCGGGTTCGAAGCAACTTTTCCGAAAAGTTGCATCAAAAGGGAAAGTTGCGAAATTCCCGGTCGGCGCATATTTTTTAAACTTTAACAAATATCTTGAATCTTATGAAAAGATTCATAGACGAGAAATTTCAATCAAAAAACTATGTCCCATCTACATCTGAAGAGGTCGAGTATATAGTAGAGAGAACTAAAGAAATGATGGAAAATAACCTTAGACTGATCAATTGGGCACGGAATTTATACTCGTCTATGAGAAAAGCATCTCTATTAGAAAAAAGGGAAATAAAAAAGATGTCTGGTCTATCACCTGAAGAAATTATGAAAAATTTAGTAGAAAATTATGAACCACCAACATATGGATTCCCTGTATCAGTAATAAGTTTGAATGTTGAGGAACTTAAAGAAATTATGAGAAATCTCGAGTCTTTAGATAAAAATAATGCTTTGAATCATGCATATCTTAGATCCTCTATTTTGTTTAGCCTATTTCAAAGAGAAGTTACAGATGATCAATATTCAGAGAAATATGGTGAATTGTTGAAATACCTGTGAGGTTTCTTTAAATATTTGGAATATAAACTTAACTTATGGAAAAAATCAGAACTTACATCCTTAAAAAAATAAAACCGAATTCTGAAGAAACAAAAAAATTACACGAGTTCATAAGAAATTTACTTTCTGTGGCAAAAATTGCTGCACCTAAATCTCATCCCATAATCGTTGGTTCAACAGGCCGTGACACATGGCTATCAGGCGATCATGATATCGATCTATTTCTTATGTATCCAAAATCCATAAGTAGAGAAGAGTTGGAAAAAAGAGGATTAGATTCTGGAAAGAAAATAACAGAGATGCTAAAGGGTAAGTGGGAATTAAAGTATGCTGAACACCCGTACGTTCACGCTCATATTGGTCAATATGAAGTTGATATTGTTCCATGCTATAAGATAAAGAAAGGTGAAAAAATAAAATCTGCTGTTGATCGATCTCCACTACACACAGAGTATATTATTCAAAAACTTGATCCTGCCTTACGAGATGAAGTAAGATTGTTGAAACAGTTTACAAAGGGAATTGGAATATACGGAAGTGATGCAAAGGTTCAGGGCACAAGTGGTTATACATGCGAATTGTTGATATTGGCATTCGGAAGGTTTGAACGTGTACTGAAAAATGTAGCAAAGTTCAAGCCTGGCAAAATAATAGACATAGAGAGTTACTGGTCTCCATTAGAAAAATTTGAAAAGGAGTTGAAGAAGAAATTTCAAGGACAGTCATTGATACTGATTGATCCTGTTGATAAAAACAGAAATGTAACTGCTGCGCTATCTCCAGAAAACTTTGTTAAGTTTGTAATGAAAGCAAAGGAATTTTTAGATTCACCAGATATAAAATTCTTTTTCCCTGAGAATAAACTGCTGATAAAGCAGCAGTTGAATAATCTCAAGTCCAGAAAGACGAAATTCGTTGCACTGTCATTTAAGAAGCCAGATGTCATCGATGATGTTCTGTATCCACAAATTCAAAAAGCAGTCGAAAGATTATCAAAACTTTTAGAGCATCATGGATTTGATACGATGAGAAAGTACTTTTTCGTTAATGAAAAGAAAGTGCTTATTATTTTTGAGTTAGAGACATGGGTAAAACCCGTTTTTGAAAAAAGAATTGGACCGCCAATATTCGCGCTGAAAAACAGTAAGGATTTCTTGAAGAAATATTCAGATGCTCCTTTTGGACCTTATGTAGATGGTGATAGATGGGTTATTGAAAAAGAACGAGAAGGAAAAAGTGCAACTCATCTTCTTCTGGATTTCTTGAGAGATAAACCAAAGGTTCTGAAAGAAAGGGGAATTCCCTTTCTTTCAGAACCTTTGGTTTATCTCTCAAGAAATCCAGAAG
>CAYRXY010000008.1:0-10874 GCA_964428495.1 uncultured archaeon | reverse complement strand
AGGAAGAATCAAAAAACAAAAAAATTAAAGTGGGTAATTCTGGTATTCTTTAACTACTTTACTCAGTTGTTGTAATGCTAAAGCCAGCTGCGGTTGCACCGCTCTGTGCTGCATATGGGTCAGTTGCTAACCAGTTACCAAGATCATCGACCTTGAATAACATTGTGTCACCATCGGATAGGCTGCTTGTGTCAACTGTGAATTGGATGTAGTAGTTACCAGAGTCGCTTGATGATACATCACCAATATTGATTGGTGTTTGTCCACTTACGTAAGCTGTTAGATCGCTTGGTAGGTTGAAGTTTGTACCAGAGTCGTATGTTAGACTTACGCTTGTAAATGCGTTAACTGGCATTGGATCAGAAGTGTCCTGAATTGGTCGGAATACAACATCCTTCAATATACTGTTTGCAACAGTGTTTGCAAACTTGACAGAACATCTTATTGTAACTGGGGAAGTTGCTTCAGTCTTGTTGATTGTAATTGTCTGACCGCTTACGCTTACACCAGTTGGTAAGCTTGCTCCACCAGGACCAGTGCAGCTTTGAAGAACATCTGCAAAGGTTCCGATCTTTTCAAGCTGTACGTTTTCTGTAGTGTATACATAGCTGCCTCCTAGGTTAGGATCGAGAGCTGGAATGCTTATATCTTTCTTCTTTGCGTAGTAAACTGGTGTTGATGCAGTGTCTTTAAGAACAACCTTGTATGTATGACCTGTTAACATTCTCTTACCTGTTAATGCAATCTTTCCACCACTTGATGTTGCAGAATCCAAGTATGGAGTTGTTGGAGATGCTAATATAGAATCTGGAGTGTCTTCACTAAATACCTTTGCCTGGATTGTTGTTGATGCGATTGCAGAACTTGGGTTGAATGCATCTCTCAATGGTATGTCGACTTCACCAACTGCCCATGGTGTATAACCAGTAGGAACAGCAGGTGTCTCGCCTGTTGGTGTTGGTGTTACTTGAAAATTGAGTGCACCACTACTGTATAGAAGGTATCCGAACAATGCAAAGATCGCTAGCAATACCAAATTATTCATAGTTTTTTGTTTCATAATACTGTTATCATTAAAATTTATATTTAAAATTCTATTTTTTAAGGACAATAAAATTACTAATAATAGTATTATACTATGTTCAAATCTACATCCCCCTCTTGTATCCATATAATATAGAGCTTATGTGCGACCCAATGATTTTTCACTACAAATTCATTCAACCTATCCCTATCAAATCTATAAACATTAGCAAATCTACCCAAGTAACCCCTCTTATCTTTTTCTGCCTCATCCAATACCATAATCTTTTCTTCCAATAAAACAGGTAATACATACTTGTAGAAGAACCCGTCCCTCAACTCAAAGTCACATCTAGAAGCAATTTCTATCGCAGTTCCAACAAATTTAGGTGGCAAGTTATATAACTTGAAAATTATTTTCCAGAACTTCGATGATAATACTGCTTCCTCTTTGGAAATTTTTTTCATAACGTTTCACCCTCTTCCTTATGATATGTTAATGGTGCAAATGGAACAAATGTTCGTGGTTCCTCTCCCTTTTTGATACATATCCATTCTCTCGCACCATCTTTCCACTTTCTCAATGAGCCAATCAATTCACTAACTCGTCTTCCAAACTCATAAGGGGTGTAATCAGAATAATCTGGGATATAATCCCTCATCAAGTCCATCAACTTTCTTCTTTCAAATTTTCTACCTATCAGGATATAATCAACCTGTGAAAGTATTGTTGGATCAATATTATTAGGATCTTGTGTGACAAAAAGAAAGCTTATCTTCTCGCTTCTACCCATATTCACGGCTCGAATTATCTCAGATCGACTGATTTCTTCTGCCTTTGAAATCCTTCTTCCTCTTGGACAAAATGCGTGCAACTCCTCAAAAAACAGCAACAAGTGTCTGCTCGCTTCCAACCTCTTCATCATCTTACTTGAAAGTAAGTCACGAATCAAAATGGCCAAGAAGAGCGACATATATCTTTTCATATCAACTCTCTGCCAACCGAAAATGTTGAAATCAACGACCTTTCCCTCTTTTATATCCTTAATATAATCAAATGATTCATCTTCACCACCAAAGATACCAAGCTCCTTGAGATTTCTGAATGACTTTATCAGCCTGTTTTTAACACTCGGTGTGATCTCCTTATTATCAATATATTCAATAATTTCATCAATAGTTGTAAACTTTACATCTTCCTTCATAAGCGTGGCTACTAAGTCCTCAAGTTCCATTCGCATAGTGAGACTCAAGTTCTCATAATCAACAAATGCCATCAAGTCTGTTGGTACTATGGAAGAAACAGAGAGCTTACATATCTTTTGATTTGGTAAGTCCAATCCAGTAATTTTATGTAAGAATGATGGATAATAAACGCTCATTGGAATTGTTATTGGTTTTTCCTCCTTAAAGAGAAACTTTCTAAAATTCTCTTGAAGCGGATATTGTGACGTATAATGCTCTGGTTTGATGTCCGTCATTATAACAGGAGTTATTCCAGCCATATATGCCCTATTCCATAACGACCTAGCAAGGAATGATTTTCCAGCACCAGTTCCACCTAAAATTAGGATTCTTTTTGTCCTTGAGAAATTTATAGTGAATAAATCCTCATTATATGGATAATCATATGAACCAAGAACAAGATTTTTTGTATATGATACCTTCTTCTCAGTAACAAACATTCTCTCTAATAAGCTTGTCCTTATCCCGCTTTCATACATATATCTAAATATTCTCATTTAACCACCTAATTCAAAACCTCTACGTCCCTATCTGACTCATATTCATCTCGTTCTTTCTTCTTCTCTTTCTTTGACTTCCAACCCCAAGTTCTTAATGATGGTTCCAATTCTGGCTTAACGGATGGTGATGGTGATCCAACAAATACTGGAGATATTTCCTTGAAAGGATCTTCAAGGATTTCGGATGTTGGTGCGTCATTCCAATATTTTATTTCAAGTGGATTGGAAGAAACAATTATGACCAAATCTTGATATCTTTTTCCTTCAGATGCTCTTTCCGTTCTAGAAACAACAAATGCAAAGAATTTTTGATCACCAAAATATCTTGATATCGCCTTAGCGTCCCTCAAGTTCAACTCTTCTCCCCTTATATTTCGCCACCATCTAGCAGCAAATTTCCATGCCTTCATCATATCATCTTCTGTCCTAATAAAATGAGAAGCATTTCCAATAATAAATCCACTGGCATACAACCCAGAAGTTATAAGGAAAATGTAACTAATCGGAAGCATAATAAAGTAAAGGAATCCAGCTATGGCTAATGGTGCGAATGCAAATGCAAGATTTTTCAAATTCACCTTCTTTAGTATGTCCTTCAATCATAATCACCCAATAGTCTAAATGGTTCAACGTCTATGGAAAAGCTCAATACATTTTCAATTTCATCAAAAACATTCATCAGCTCATCGAAGGTATCAAATTCCTCTTCTCCGAATATTCTTACCTTGAAATATTTCAATGTAGTGTTTCCTCTACCTGCCAACAACAATAGTTTGTAATCCCTTGCAGGTATCTCTTCCGAAATGTTTCTTATGATTTCCTTGATTTTCTCCTCATTGTATTTATTTATTTTCAGTTTCTTCACAAATACCCACGTCGGTCTACCACCAAAGTAAGGAGGTTTACCTGGATAAATATCTCTAGGTATCCAGGCAAATATTACTCCAATCATAAAACCGCCTTTACGGGATTATTTCAGCAATATCATCACTAATTACTTTCTCTTCTTTTTTCTCCTTCTTTTCTTTTTCTTCCTCGTTTACCTCCTCTTCACTCTTTTCCTCTTCATCCTTTATTTCACCTTTTTTTACCTTTTCCAGAAGTTCTTTTGTCTTAGAAACCAATGAACTGTCTTGCCCTCCTCCATTCCTTTCTCTTTCTTCCAATGAAGATATTCTTTCCTCGAGAACTGTTATTTTTCTTTCCAAACTATCAATAGTCCTTGCATAATTCTTGATTTCTTCAAATCCGAGCCTTTTCAACAATTCAATTGCTCTCAGGTCACTCTCCTTTGCAAAATGGGATGTCAATTCCCTAAACTCCTTAATTGTATTTATGTATTGCTCTTTTATATCTTTTAAGATGGTTAGTTCGTTTTCAATTTTAGCCTTCTCGAAGCCAGTTTTCTTGACATCAATAAGAATTGACTCCAAATTACTTATAACCCTTTGTGTAACATCTACTGCAACTGCCAGATATGCTATTACATTAAATAAGAATTTTTCCCTTTCAATAGATGAGAGATATAGGTTGTACCATGGATCCTGTGAAAAGTCAATACTCTCTTTTTTTAAGTCATCCACAATGGCTTTTTCACTTTTTGTTATGTCCCTGAATTGCTTCATATACTCATCGATATGAACCATAATGACATTGAACTTGTTTCTAATTTGGTCCAATCCTTGCTCAAAATTACTGATATCAAACTGGACACCCTTGACTCCCGCAAATTCTTCCTCAATTTCCCTTTGTGCCTCACTCTCCTTTATCAATTGTTCAAAAGTTATGGCCATATTACATCACCTCAATACTCATGACGACCAAATATAGGTCTTCTTTTATCAGTACGTATATTTTTCAATTTATTAATAACATCCGTTAGTTCCGAAATCTTTTTCATAACATCCTTGCTGTATTGATATCGCTGAATGGATTCAATTCCCTTCCTGATTTCTATTTCCTTTCTCGCTTCCTCAAGTCTTCTAGCCAAGTTCGTGTACTTCTTGAGTAAAATATTTTCAAAAAAGTAATTGCTACCGCCTTCACTTTTTAATATGACTAAAAAATTCTCAAAATCTGATATTCCACCGACGTCTGAATTTCTGACTTCTATGAATCCGCCTGCTGGTATGTTTATAATTTCCCTTGTCCCGAACTTTCTCAATGGTCTATATTTCACGAAATATGTATTATCCACATTCGGAAACCTATCAAACTTAACCAACATTCCAAATCTAAATCCACTCAAGTCGACTACAAACGTTCCTCCCATATCATCACCTCACCAAGTTATTCCAAATTTTTCTATCAAAATATATACACCAGCTCCAATCAAAATTAAACCGAGTAATATTCCCATAACCAGTCTTTGGTTTTTAAGCCCATCAACTTCCTTCTCAAGGCTTGAAATCTGCGTCTCATAGTTTTGTTTCAATAATTTGTACTCATTAGATTCAAGATTGTTTATATCAACATCCTTATCCAATTCGAAATTACAAACATACTTAGCAGTTGTAATGTCATCACCTTGTAGTGTACATTTAGTTGGATGGCCATTATATGTGAAATTCAATTCATATGGATTTGTAAAGGTAGATCCTCTAAATTCAACCTTTCCACTATAATCCCTCATAAAGTTTAGAATCGAAACGTTAAATATTACCCTGAATATTTTTGGAGATGATGGTGTAATATACAAGTAAATCTCCCTAGCTTTTTGTGGATTCACGATACCGTTCTCATCTGCAAAATAGAATGAAGCATCCGTTGAAGATGTTGTTTGATTTGGTTGTAGCTCAAATAAGTTGCCACTAACCTCAACCTTCAATGGAACATCGACATCGAAGTCTGCAACCATAACTCTACTTGTTTGATTAACGGCTATGGATGGTATTATAACATTCCTTACTTCGATACTTGGGATATTAAGAGTTTTCGAAATTACCAGTTTGTCCTCATATTTTCCATTCTTCGCTATTATGACAATCTTGTTAATTTCGCTGTCAAACCACATTTCACCCTTAAAACTTGAATTTGTTATCTTATCTAATGTGTAATTTTTCACCAACAAATCATCTAACCTACCTTCAATAATTACTTTATCTGTGTTCTCTGACAAGATAGAAACGTTAAACTCTTTATTATAATAGATTATGTTTGGAATGTCATATGAAATTATTCTCGGTAGTGTTGGGTTCGTGATATTTATAACATATTTGACATACTTGGTCTCATATCCATTTGTAACCTCAAAAACTTGATAGTATGTTCCAGATGGAATTTCTGGGGTTATTTCGAATGTCTTATTGAAAAGATATGGTGAATCAAGATGTGTTGTTTTTATATAATTAAACATTCCCCAACCATGAATTGTATAATTCGTGAATTTTACTGGAGATATGGTAAAATTTGGCGTGAAATTAACATCATCATCAAGAGAAACTTGAATTATTCTCGTATCGTTTTCTGACGGGATTATGAAAAAAGACCTGTTTTGATTACAAATCAATGATAAATATATAGACATATTGTTATCATTAAAACCATAAGTTCCGTTTCCTAAAAACGTGAGATATTCAGAGAAGTATGTCTCATTTGAAGAAATGTTTGTAATATTCAAGTATGGATGTAGATCCAAGTCGCAATAAGATGCATAAGATAATGATGATACCATAACAAACACAAGGGGGATTACCCATTCTCTTTCCCGCATTTTTCAATCAACCTCTTGATTATATCATTATAAGTTTCTCCCTTCTTCCCAATTTCTTTTAACTTATCCCTAACTTCCTTCTCAATGATAATAGTTGTTATTTCTGACATATAGTTAATATATGTCATTATGAGTATTTATAGTTTTCGTTTAATTTCTTGGAACAACACTGTTATTTTTCGCAAAAACTCCATGAACGCCTCGTTTTCATCTTTAATATATGTGAGTATCTCATCATACTGCTGGGTCTCATACCACTTTCTTATTACCGATCCGTTGTGTGGCTTTCTGGTGAAATTATCCAATGAAGCTCCCTTGAATTCTCCATTGTTAAACAAGACGACAATGGGTTTTAAATCGATTCTCGGTCTATAGTAATATAAGTTTCTGGCTGAAATGACGTTCCCGACATATTTTCTAATTTTTTCTCTTAAAAATTCAAAATCAAAATTCAGATTGAAACCAACTGGTACAAAATTCCATACGCTTTTTCCGTTTAAAAATTCATCATAGAATTTTGAAACTATATCAGCTTCACTGGATTCCCATTCCTTTAAAATGACCAATGGTTTAATTGGTTGACCAGTCTCCAAGTCAATTTCTTGATATTGGATTGTAATTATTTTATCAGTTACTGGGTCTGGTCTGATGTTTGGGGAGTACGTTTCTATATCAAAATAATAAGCAGTCATAAAATCACGTTAGTTAGTTAATTAGTTAGTTAACTAACTTGTTAGTTAACTAACAGCAGTTACTCTGATGCTGACTCTATTTTCCTTGCTATGGATTCCCAAAACTTTGCTGATTTTGTAGCACGTTTTTCTATCTGACTTCTTTTATCTTCTTGATATTTTGATATGTTTTTCAAAACCCATGCCGATCGCTTGATTGCTCTATCTGCTACTCTCAACATTCTGCTAGCTTCTTCTGGTGTTAATGTTATTATCACATCCTTTGTTTTAACTTCTTCTTCTTTCAACAATTCTTCCAAAGTTTTCACCATTTTAAGCACCTTGATATTTTATTATTTAATATTTTATCTTTTTGAATATTTAAAGTTTTTTATATTTTAATATATAGTTTTATATAGGTAAGTATAGTAACTATGTAACATCATAATAATAAAAATGTATGTATTTTTTACCTTTTAACATTTTTATCTTATACTTTATAATAATTATAAATAAGTATAGAAATCTTTAAATACCTCTGGTGAGAATTAATATCTTATGAAAAAGAAAAATTATATGGTTATTTTTATTAATAAAGATGTTAAACCAACAATTTTCTTTCTTAAATCTATTATAGAGCCACGCATCCAAAAGAATATTTCATTCGGAAATTTAGTTTTATTCTCATTAGATTTTTTAGCTAGCCGTATAGAAAATGATGAATTTGAAAGAGATTATGTAGAATACTTTAAGAAGAAAATAAGAAGAAAAGAAGGTGAAGAAGGTGAAGAAGGAATCAATTCAACATCTCCTGAACAGTAGGGTTAAGGCCGTTTGTGTTTACCCCAATGGAAGAACCCTAGTCTTTAAAGGAAATATTGTTTCTATCAATGATGATTCTATTGTCATTTTTGATGAAAGGGAGCAAAAGGAAGTAATTTTGGATCTTTCAATTGTTAAAGAGGTGTGGAAACTTGATTAAGATACCGGAACCATTGAAAAGACGTGACTTGAAATTTATAAAAGTTAAAGAAAGAGATAAACGAGCTGTTGAAAAGAATTGGCAATTGTATAGAAACTATGAATATAATGATGATGAACTAGTTAAGTGGATAGAAGATGGGAAAAATTATGGAGTCCTTGCTGGTATTAATAATCTTGTTATTCTTGATTTTGACCATCCAACTCAAGAGATGAAAAAAGAGCTTTTAAAAATTATGCCTGAAACTTTTGTTGTTAGGACTGGGAGCGGTGGCTTACATTTCTATTATTTTGCTGATAGAAAAGTTAAAAATAGAAGGATTGAAAGGGGTGATGGTGTTGGATTAGATATTCAAGCTAGTAGAAAATTTGTTGTCGGGCCGAATTCAATTCATCCATCAGGAAATTTGTATTTAGTTGTAAAAAATAAGGAAATCACTAGGGTTAATTGGAAGAAGATAGAGGAATTGTTAAAACAATTTGGGTTCGGCACTGAAGAACTGGTTAATAAATATGTAATGGAGAATGAAAATGTTAAAGGATCTATAATTGCAGTCTTAGAGAAATGGAAGCCAGGTATTATGAAAGAAATGAAAATATATCATGATGAATATTATGGTGCACATCCACTGCATGGTTCTACAACTGGTAGAAATTTCTATGTAAACCCAACTAAGAATGTTTGGTATTGCTTCAGGCATGGAATAGGTGGGGGTATATTGAGCCTTATTGCTCTTTTAGAAGGTATGGTAACATGTGAAGAACTTGTCGAAAAAGGATTTACAACTGATAAGTTAAAAAAGGCAATTGATATTGCAAGGGAGAAGTATGATATTATTATTGAAAGTAGAGAAGATGTACTAAAAAAAATGATTATGAACGCTATGGAACATAAGGAGGGGTTTTACGAACTTGCTAAGGAATTGATAAAGGTTCTACCAATATATTATGATGAGAATCATATTTGGTGGTTATGGGATCCTACTGAGAAAAGATGGAAAATGGTAGACGAGACTGAAATATTAAGAATTTCTATAAATACTATGAAATATGCAGGCATCCTAACTGAAAGTAATAAAAGGGTTTTTTTCAATGCGGTTCAAGTTGTTTCAAGAGAAAATAAACCTCAGGAACCTCCTAAATCATGGATTCAATTCAAGAATAAGATAGTTGATATTGAAACTGGTGAGATAATAGAACCATCTCCAAAATGGTTTATGATAAATGTGATACCATGGGAATTAGGTAGGAATGTGGAAACCCCTATGATAGATAAGTTATTTATTGACTGGGTAGGAGAGGAATACAAGCAGACTCTTTATGAAGTCATAGCTTATTCTATGCTTCGAGATTATCCCATTCATAGACTATTTTGCTTGGTTGGGAGTGGTAGAAACGGGAAGGGTAGTTTTATGAGATTATTAGCCAAGATTCTTGGAAAAGAAAATACAACATCAACAGATCTGGATAGATTAATGACTTCAAGATTTGAGACTGCTAGATTATACAAGAAATTGGTTGCTTTTATGGGTGAAACTAACTTCAATATATTAGAAAGGACGGCTATAATTAAACAATTGACTGGACAAGATTTAATAGCCGCTGAATTTAAGAATAAGCCAGCTTTTGATTTTTATAACTATGCTAAGATTATAATCGCAACTAACTCCTTACCAATGACGAAAGATAAGACAGAAGGATTTTACTCAAGATGGATTATAATAGACTTTCCAAATCAATTTAATAGAGGTAAGGATGTTGTTGAATTAATACCAGACGAGGAATTTGAAAATTTGGCACTTAAATCGCTAAATATACTAAAAGAACTATTAAATAGAGGATCTTTCTTGAATGAAGGTAGTATAAAGGAAAAAATGTTGAAATATGAGGAAAAAAGCAATCCGGTTAAGAAGTTTATAGAGATATATGTAGAGAAAGATCCTGAAGGATACATACCAGTATATGAATTTAAAGAAAAATTAGTCGGTTTCCTGAAAGAACGTGGATATAGAATATATACAAGTAGAGAAATTAGCAGTATAATGGAAGAGGAGGGGTTTGAAAAAAGAAAAAAATCAATAAACGTGGACAACGAGACCAAGAAATGGTGGTGTTATCTTGGTATTAAGTGGAAAAAAGGCAATGAGGATGAGCAGAGTTCCAAAAGTTCCACCAGTTCCGGAACGTTATACCCTTACTCCACCATACATAGTAAAATAAATAGAAACATATGGAACTACTGGAACTCTTGGAACCAAGACAATAAATCTCCACAAGAAATAAAGGTTAAAAGTGAAAACAAGGAAGACCTCGTACTTTCTCTTATCCCATTCGGCAAGAACGTCTCTTATGCTGAGGTTGAGAAGGCTAACCTTGAGAAAAATATCGTCCCTCACCACGAGTTTCATGATATCATCAACAAACTATTGAAAGAAGGGTTACTATTTGAACCCCGACCGGGTTATCTTAGGAAGGTCAATCCATAACAATAATGTGATCATATAAACTAGATAGATTAAAACTTAAAAAAAGTTTTTTTCAAAATAAAAAATGAGGTGACTTTATGTATCTCATCGAAACAAAAGAAGGCCGAAGATATTTGGCTAGATATATCTTCCAAAGATTGAGAACCATTCTTGGATTGAGAGATGTGTGGATATGGAACTATCATGAAAGAAAGTGGCAAAAAATAAAGAAGGGAACCATCTTCATCTCATCTCTTGAAGTTTCAAGAATGGAAGA
>CAYRXY010000007.1:0-18667 GCA_964428495.1 uncultured archaeon | reverse complement strand
CCTTCCTTCCCCTTCCTTCTTCTTTTGATCACCGATGATCATATTTAAACTGACTCGCTCCTCTCGAAGAAGTAGGCACCAAGGAGAGTCATGAGGGCGGAAAAGGCGATCAATACTGACAAATCAAAAAGAACTGAAAATGATGAAACATTGATTAGCACGCCTCTTAGGCCGTCTACACCGTACGTCAATGGATCAATGTAGGAAACGTACCGGAGCCAGGCAGGTAGATTTTCCAACGGGAACAAAGCACCAGATAAGAAGAAGAGCGGAAATATTACGAAATTCATTATTAAACTGAATCCCTGCATGTCCTTCATTTTTGAGGCAAATATCAATCCCAAACCAATGAAAGTAGATGATATGAGTAGCATAAAGACAACAGATAGCAAAAATGCAGATACGCCAGATATGTTGAATCCCATCAAAATAGAGATGCCCAAAATTAAAATTCCCTGAAGTATTGAGGTTGTTGTTCCTCCAACAATTCTACCAATCACTATCGAAACTCTACTCACTGGCGCAACCATGATCTCTTTTAAGAATCCAAACTCTCTATCCCACAAAACTGATATACCTGCGAACATTGAAGTGAAAAGCATAGTCATACCAAGAACACCAGGAACTAAAAAATGAATGTAGTCTACACTCTTAGATACACCAGGGATACTCATATTGCCAAGGCCCATACCAAGAAAAGCCAAAAAGAAGAGGGGCATTGCTAACGATCCAATGACCCTAGATTTAGCTCTTAGAAACCTCTTCATTTCCCTTAGCCACAAAACATAGATTGCAGTAATGTTTATCATCTTCCGAACCTCCTTCTTGCAAACATCATATTTCTCTCTTTCCGACTAGCTTCACTCTCCCTAATAGTTTTTCCAGTGAAATGCAAAAACACATCTTCCAAACTCGGTTTGTGTAAGCTTACAGATTTGATATTAATACCCATCTTCTGGGAAATACCTATTAGTTCAGGTATCCTCTTTTCTCCTTGTCCAACCGTAACAGTTAGCTTGCCATCATGCTTCTTAACTGATTTCACAAATCTTAGTTTACTGATTGCATTCATCAATTCTTCGACTCTTTCCTCTACTTCAAAGGTTATAACATCGCCTCCCAGCTTGTCTTTCAAATTTTTTGGCGTATCCATCGTGATAATTTTACCATGATCAATTATAGCTACCCTATCACAGAGATAATCAGCCTCTTCCATGTAATGTGTTGTTAAAATAATCGTGATGCTACCTTCCTTGCTTAGTTTTTTGATATAATTCCAAATATGCCTTCTCGTTTGAGCATCCAAACCGAGAGTCGGCTCATCTAAAAACAGGACCTTCGGTTTATGTATCAAACCACGGGCAATCTCTAACCTTCTTTTCATACCACCAGAGTAATTTTCTACCAAAACATCTGCTTTATCACTTAAATCAACAAGTTCTAAGACTTCTCCTATTCTCTTCTTTCTCTCTTCTTTGCTCATTCCATACATCATGGCGTGGAACTCAAGATTTTCTCTGCCTGTTAATTTGTTGTCCAAAGCGGGTTCTTGAAAGACGATTCCAATACTCCTTCTTACATTATCCCTTTCTTTCACTATATCATAACCAGCTACTTTTGCGCTTCCAGAATTTGGTTTGAGAATCGTGGAAAGCATGTTTATCGTCGTAGTTTTACCGGCTCCGTTCGGACCGAGTAAACCAAAAACTTCCCCTTCTTCGACTTCAAAGCTTATACTATCTACTGCTGTAAATCCATCAAACCTTTTTGTTAGATTTCTAACATCTATTGCTACCATAATCAATCAACATTGGTAATGATAATTTTATGAGTTGAAAAATAAGAAATTTATTTCTTATAAAACACCCCAATCGGTACCTTCCCCTTAGGTTCAGCCTCATATCTCCACTCCATTGCCTTCTTCATCGCGGCATCGAAATCGGTTGGATCATGGCCGACGTCTTCAAGTTTGTAGATGTGCTGCCTGAAGTATTGAGTAGTGTTGTGGAAGGATATACAAGGCATCACTACATCTATATATGAAAATCCTTTGTGAAGTATTGCTTGTTTGATAAGATCCTTTAAATGGTCAATCTCCAAAGCGAAACCACGAGCAACAAAGGAAGCACCGCTTACCAGAGCAAGTGCAATTGGATTGACCGCTCTCCAAGGTTTACCCTGAGGTGTAGTTTTTGTTTTTAGACCCATCTCTGTCGTAGCTGTTGGTTGACCAGTTGTTAGAGCAAAAATCTGATTATTATGAACAATGTAAGTGAGATCTTCATCATAGTTACATGTATGAATGAAATGTTCCATTCCTTCAGAATAAGCATCACCATCTCCAGCAAAACCAACAACGTGAAGAGAAGGATTGGCTTCCTTTATACCTATAGCAGAAGGTAGAGTCCTTCCGTGCAATGTATAATAGGAACTAACCTTAACGTAATCGGCTATCTTTCCGTGGCATCCTATACCAGTTACCATCACAACCTTTCTGTAATCGATCTTCCCTTCGTTATGCAACTCTACTATCGCCTTCTTGAACGCTGTCAATATTGCAAAATTACCACAGCCGGGACACCACGTATTCTCCGCATCCGTTCCGAGATCTGCAAGGGCTAGTTTTTTATCGTTAGCGGTTTTTTCCATCATATCAACCTCTTTAGATGTGAAATTATGAAGCTTGGTGTGAAAGATCTTGCATCGTACCTCAAGATTTTCTTATCAATAATAAATCCTGTTTGCTCAGCGATTACGTCACCTAACATGCCAGTTGAATTGTTCTCTATAAGTATGACATCTTTAGCCTTTTTTAATTCATCCAAAACAGCCTTCTTAGGGAAGGGATATATGTAGGAGATTTGAAGGAACTTTACGTTATCAAACTCTCTCATGGCATCAAGGATTGCTCCTTTAGTCGAACCCCAACCAACGAGTAAAATATCACCATTACCATAAACGCTCACTGGGTTCATCTTTTCAACTTCCTTTGCAAGCGAGTCAGCCTTTACCAACCTCTTGTCCTTCATCTTCTTTATCATATCTGCTTCTTCCGTCGTGATCCCAAGCTCATCGTGCTCGTAGCTATTTGCTTTGACAATATTTTCACCGGGAATCGCTCTTGGTGAAACACCGTTTTTTGTAATTTTATAATAAGGAAATATTCCATCATGAGTCTCATGAGTTATGTTCTTCTCAACCTTAAGTTTTGGTTTCTCAATCTTATCAAAACTGAATTCAGATTCACCTAAGTGCTTGTCGCTTATGATTATTGAAAGAACATTATACTTCTGAGAAAGGTAAAATGCTTCTACCGTTCGCTCCATGGCCTCTTGTGGATCGCCTGGAGCTACTACAACCCTAGGAAATTCTCCATGACCAGCATGTAATGCAAACTTTAAGTCTGCCTGCTCTGTGTACGTCGGTACGCCTGTAGACGGACCTGTTCGTTGCGCGAGGTAAACGACTAAAGGAACTTCCATCATTCCCTGCTCACTAAGTGTTTCTGTCATAAGGGCAAAACCACCTCCAGAGGTACCAGTCATCGATAGAGCACCGGCATAGGAAGCGGATAGTGCTGCCTGCGCACATGCAATTTCATTCTCCAGCTGAAGAACCTTTAATTCGTCACTTTGTCTAGCTGCTAAGTAATGGAGAACTGGTGTAGCAGGAGTCATTGGATATGCAATATATAATTCAACACCAGCGTGAATCGCACCTTCCCCAACAGCTTCAGAACCACTCAAAATTTCCTTAGGTTCTCCGATCTTTTCAACTTTTACCAAACTCTTAGATGACTCATAACCAAATTGAAGAGCCTTTATCTGAAGATCATAAAACTTACTTAATTCCGTATTTATCACATCTTCAATATCCTTTAGGTCAATAGAGAATAACTTCAATAGAGCACCGAGTAAAACCGTATTTTCCATAATCTTTGGAGCATCCAGTTCTTTTATCTTCTTCAAGGCATCAACACAGATAAGATTGAAATTAGATGGTGCATCTTTTTCTATGGACTTATCACAAATTATTGTTGCCCCCTCCTTCAACTTGTGCTCATGTTTTCTGAACGTGTTTGAATCGAGAGCAACTAAAACATCAATATTTTCCTCTTCATGAGAATGTATGGGTTCATCAGAGATTCTTATAGAGTTATAATTATGACCTCCTTGGATCAGAGATGGATAATCTCTGTAATTGAAAACATAATATCCTAAATGTGCAAATATTCTCGTTACCGTTGCTCCAAACTTTGCAATTCCCTGCCCCGCTTTACCACCAACTATGATGTTAATTTCCATAGAAATATAATGACCATCAATATTTAAAAGTTTTTAAAAGTTCTAAAAACTTTAGAAAAAAGAAAATTTATAAATTTCTTTAACCTAAATTCTTCTCATAGAAATTGGGCCCGTAGCTCAGTCTGGTAGAGCGCTCGGCTCTTAACCGAATGGCCGCGGGTTCGAATCCCGTCGGGCCCATAGGAGATAAAAATGAGAGAAAGTCATGTAACGTTCCTATTAATTCTAATTTCCTTTCTAGTTTTCGGCGTTAGCATCGTCCTCGTTTCTCTAGGTATTGTATCTGAGAGTTACATCATTCAAACGTTTGGTTTTTCATACAATAACTTATTTCAAAGACCTTGGTGTATAATAACATCCATATTCATTCATCAAAATCTTGATCATCTTGTTTCTAATATGATCGCACTCCTGTTCTTTGGAATAGCAGTCGAAACTAAGATGGGATGGAAGAAGACACTCTTAATATTCTTTCTAGGAGCCTTTGCCGGAGAGTTATTATCATTAGTTTTCTATGCACCAGACGTTATATCAATAGGAGCATCTGCAGGTGTATTTGCACTAGTCGGAACTGGAATGATAGTAAGACCACTTGGATTGACGCTTTATCCGCCATTTTATATATTACCTCTTGGTCTCGTTGGTATTCTATATGCGATATATAATGTAATTGGTTTCGTGATGGGAATAGGAAACGTATCTTACATCGCGCACTTCGGTGGATTGATAACTGGTTTTTACTTCGGTGCAAAAGAGGAAGGATTTAAGAAGGCAGTTACCATAATAAGCGTATTTTCTATTCTACTCCTCATACCAATACTCTGGTTTCTTCTCTTTAAGTAATATTTTAATTGGTCTATATCTCCCTGTTACAGGAACAAATTTTTCAACTCTGTCTAGACGTTTACCCATTACATCGAGTTTGCGATTTATTTCGAGCTCAAGTTTCTTTTCTATTGCCTCCCTTACCTCCTTACTCACTTTTTCTTGAGCATCTTCAAAATATTTATCGATTCTCATTCTAATCTTAGAGAAAAGCTCATCTACGATTTTATCTTTGTATTTATCTAACTCTTGTTTAACCCCACTAATAGATTCTACTCTTGACTTAACATCTTTTTCCAAGAGTTCAAGTTGGCTCATCTTAGCTTCTAGCATTCCTTTCTCTCTTATTCTTTCCTCATCTATTTGTGAGAGTATTTTCTTAAGATCACCAACATACTTCACTAATATTTCTTCTACCTTTGATTTTATCCTATCTTCCAGATCCTTCAACTCCTCTTTATATTTCCTCATTTTTTCCAAATTGGTCTTACTTTCTAGTTCAACATCTCCTTTGACTTTTTCCAAGTTTGCGACCAACCTTTCTATTTTCTCTTTTTCCGTTTGAAGTTTTATCAACGCGAGGTTTGCCTTATCTATATTTTCATCTAAGGATGCAAGTTTGTTGAGAAGGTACATTTTATCCTCCATTTCCGCTATTTTTGGTAGATGCATCTCAAATTCAGAAACCTTACCCTTTATCTCTGATACGTACCTCTTCATTCCTTCTTGGTCTTTCATCAAACCTGAAACATTCTTCTCAATACTTTCGACGCTTCTTCTTTCATCATTTACAACAGATTCGAGTCCGTCTAACTGATTCTTCACATCAGTGTAAGCTCTCTCCAACGATTCAACCCTTTCAGAATTGAGACCTGCCTTTTGTATCTCATCTTCTAAGTATTTTGTCTTCAAACGAAGCTCCTCATTAAGTTTCTTAATCTTCCTTTCAATATCATCAAACTTATGAACAGAACTTTCCAACGCCTTTATTCTCAGATCGACACTACCAAGTTCTTCAAATATCTTTTCTAGACCTTCTATCTTCAACAATCCTTTATCTAACCTTTTCTTAAGAGCAGTATAGTCTTGATCATATTCCGAAAGAGATCTCTTCAACGTTTCTTCGAGAACGTTAAACTCTCTCACCTTTGCATCAATTTCGCTTCTCAACTGATTTAGACTACCTATATATTTTTCAATAGAATGTTCAACCTTCTTGTCTATATGTTTTTTCAAATCATAAAATTCATCTTCCAATGCTGGTATTTTCGTTATCTTATCTTTGAGTCCCTCTTCATCTATTTTTATCTGAGTGAGTGCAGAATTTATCTTAACAATCTCATCTCGAAGTTTGTTAACATCATTCTTAAACTCTTTCAACTTATCAGCAATCTTTTCACTTCCCAACTCTCTTGACAACCTTTCAACACTCATTAATCTTTCTTTTAACTCATCAACACTCTCTTGAAGATCCTTTATGATTTTATGATAAAATCCTCCTTCAGAAAACTTCTTCTGAATTCTTTCAAACTCTTCCAAAACTTCCTTAAACTTATTTTCCATGATTTCCCTATCCGATTTTATCTGGTCTACAACAGATTTCATCTCCTCTAACTTTGCTATTCTCTCCTCCAGGTCTTGCTTAATCTTCTCCATCTCTGGTGCTCTAAACTCTTCCAAGGACTTTTTATATCCTTTTATCTTATCTTCTATGAAATCTAGTCGCTCCCTTATCTCACTCAAGTCTTTTATCTTCATTCCTTCCTCTCTTACAACATCCTTGATTATACCGACCAAATTCTCAGGGCGAAGAAAGTCCTCAATCTTTTTTACTCTTTTTTCTATATCCGTTTCAGGAACCTCAACCCCACCAAACAATTTTTGCTTTATCTGAAGGTTTTCAGCCTGAACAAGAAGAATCAGATCTTCAAGCTCTTTCAACCTCTCATCCATCTCTTCTTGTGCTCCTGTAGTTTCTATATGTTTTATCTTTTCCTCTAGTCCTGTTAATCTTTTTTCAATTTCAAAGAAATTCGTTCTTATCCGATTCTCTATTCTCTCAATGTCCTTATGAACATCATCTTCTGGCATTACAATCATTATAATTATCTATTGCACGCTATAAAAGTTTTAGAATTAAACCGATAGAAAAAACTAAAAAGATCGTAGAAGGGAATTTAGAAATCACTGGAGATTACTCCTTTTGATCTATCCAATCCTTCAACAATCCGGATGCATGAAACTTTGCTATACTCTTACCTTCCTTAGGTCCTGGCCTTTTCATGTAAAATGCATTGACTGGGTAGATTGTTCCGTATTCTTTCCGATCCATCGCCATTTGGCCTAATCGTACCAAATCGACCAACAAACCTGCCAACGCTGGACTGTCGTTTATTCTTCCTGTTAGAACGAGCTCATCTTCCGCTTCATTGAAGGACTGATAAGGAATATGCATTGCTATGAATTTCTTATCACCCAATGGCTCTAGATAACCAGTCGGTTTTATGTAGTGTGGTGCATCGTAGCCCAGAACGTCCTCTACTATGGAACTCTTAGTTATCTCCTTTGCTTTGTTTCTTTTTGGATCCGTTAAAGAGAGGAAATCTGTGTTACCTCCTATGTTAAATTGAGCTATGCTTCCTACCTTTCTTCTTCTTTCTTTCAAATGTTCCAAAATATCACTAGTTAAAGGTGTTGCACCACTTGCACCATCATCACCAAAGAGGACAACTTCACCTCCCTCTGCTAGATCAACTGCTGCAGGATCGTTTGCCAGAGGTGTTGGTATCGCGTTTATGAATGCACTTGGCTCACCATTATTATCTACGTACTCTTTGACTGAATAGAAATACAACTGAGCTGGAGAAACTCGTTTAACTTCATTATTCTCTATTGCGTCAATAAATTTATCTGAGTCATTAAATGGTCTTGCGTACTCTGTGTTAATTGTATTTATGAAAATGTTTGGTTCATTCCTTTCATATTCCCTTACTAATCTCTCTATTTCATCTTTTAAATCGACGCCTTCCGGATCTTTTCTCTTGTCTTCGTACCCTTTCTTTATCCTGTAATTTATATCAAAATCTATTGGTTTTTCCCAGTATTGCTTAACAACTTTTGATAAATTTTTACTTACTTTACTTGGATCTATATCAAATGCTCCCACAATTTCGATGTCATCAATCGAATAAGGAAGCTCGTTTCCTAAAGGCACTCCCTCGTATCCTATTTCTCCGTTTTTCAATCTCTGTAGCCCAACGGCAAAGATTGAAGATACATATCCCTGACCAAAGATATTGACTCTCATAAACTTTAGGTTAAAGGGTAAAGCTTAAAAAAGAATCGAGGATCCGTCCCGAACAAAAGAAATAAAAAGTTAACGGTTTTCAAAATCATTTAAATTTTATTCAAAAAACCGTGATTCAGGATTTTTGAAAAATTTAGAAGAAGGCTTATAGAAACCAATATAAAGAAGAAAAAAAGTGCAAAAATTGGTAGTTACTCGGATGGTTGATCGCCTTTATGAACGTAGAAGTATTGTGTGTAAGTAAAATCGGTTACAGTGCAGTCTTCGCTTACGGTCACTGTGTAGTCTATTATATCCTTCAACCTCATACCACTCCAATCGTATCTAGCTGTTATGGTTCCTGTGTAAACCCCATCTCCATCGTTGTCTAATAGAACGGCATGTGGTGTTTGAGGATGTACAATTCCGTTTATGTATAGTTCATCGAACTGTAACGTGTTTCCTTTACATCTAAATTCATAATTTGTCATTGGTAAGCGATACTCATACCATAGAGTTCCGTCTGGATAATATACATACTGGTCTGTATATTCACTAATACCATCCCACGTAACTACTGCATAGGCCAAAGGGACCCAGCCTTTTCCCAATTCTCTGCTAGGTGACCAGTCGTCGGCTACTACCGGGCTAGCTGAAAAAACTAGAATTGCAGATATTAACAAACCTATAGCTATTCTTTTCATCTTAACACCTTTTATTACGTCCTTTTCTTTAAACTTTAAAAGGCTATCAGTTCAGTGTCGAAAAACTTAAAGTTAGAAAGAAATTACTATTTATGAAGATCATCCCAATCGCCTTTGACTCCTTTGGAGTGCGGAGCATGTCAACGTTCGTTATGACAAAGGACGTCAATATTTACATAGATCCTGGCGTTGCCTTGGGGCCAACACGTTACGGGCTGTCACCAACAAATGTAGAGTATGAGGCTGTTGACCTGGCAAGAAAGAAGATCATGGAAGTTGCAAAAAAGTATGCAGATGTTGTTGTCGTAAGCCATTATCATTATGACCATCATCCATTCCCAGATGACATGAAGATGTATGAGGCATGCTTCAAGGGAAAGAAGGTTTTTGCAAAGGATCGTTTGCACAATGTGAATGCTTCTGCAAAAAATAGAGGAAGAATATTTGAGAAAAATGTAAAGCCGTTGGCGAAGAGTCTGAAATGGACAGATGGAACCAAGGTAGAATTTGGTCGAACACATATCGAATTCTCACCTGCCGTATGGCACGGTGATGTAGGCAGCAGGGTCGGTAAAGTGATTATGATCTACATCAAGGAAGGTCGTCAGTCGTTTTTGTTCGGAAGCGATGCCCAAGGTCTAGCTGATCCAAAGGCGTTAGAATGGTTCGTGAAGAAGAACCCAGACTTTGCAATTTTGGATGGTTATCCTACGATTTTTGTTGGCTGGCGAATGAAGACATCAAACTTTGAAAAGTCGAAAAGCCATCTGAAGAAGGCATTAGACAAAACAAAAGTGAAAACAATAATATTCGAACACCACATACTTAGAGATATCCACTACAAGGAAAAGATGAAAGACGTTCTTGATATGGCAAAGAAACTGAGGAAAAAGATTTTGAGTGCGGCAGAGTATTATGGTCTTGAAAACTTTTTCCTTGAGGCATGGCGACGTGAGATCACAGAAGGTAAGATGAAAGTGGATGTGAAAAAGTATTATAAAGAGCTGTTCAGGAGAATTGATGAAAAAATCAAATCGTAGATATACTTTAAGTACTAGAAAGAAAAATAGAAATACATGCTTAAGCTTGTAATTCTCGATGCAGGAGACGTAATATACGATTCAAAATACATAATGAAAAAATTCTACGAAGAGCATGAAAAATTCTTTAAGAAGTTTGGAATAGATCCAAAGGAAGATGAAAAATTATGGATGAAATACTATAAGAAAGTTCAAAAGGGAAAGGTCTCGCTCAAAAAGGCTAGAGAGCTAATATTTGAAAAACTTGGAGTTCCAAAATCAAAGCTAAAGGAGTGGCTAAGAATAGATAGAGAAATAAAAATGAAATATATAAGACCTTTTAAAAACGCAAAGGGCGTTATGAGAAAAATAAAAAAAATAGGATTAAGAATTGCAATTCTTTCTGATACAGCTGTTCCTAGTTCTTGGAGAATTCAAATGTCAAGAAAAATTGGAATCGTAGAAGGTAGAGAGTATGACAAGGGATTTTATTCCAATGTTATTGGCTATGTCAAACCTGAGAAGAAGGCGTATCTCACTGTACTAAAATACTTTAATGTAAAGCCAAGTGAAGCAATTTTTGTTGGTCATGATAAAGAAGAGATAGAAGGTGCTAAAAGGGTTGGGATTAAAACTATAGCGTTTCGTGAAAAAGTTAGAGCCGCAGATTTCTACGCTAAAGATTGGAATGAAATATATCAAATCGTAAAGATCCTAAAGAAAATTTAAATCTTTCTTTGTATGAAAAAATTCTACGAACCGAGAATTAACTCGAAAGGATCTGAAAATTTTATTCGGACGGAGAGTGCTGAACGTAGGATATAACAGCAGATCAAGATACAGAGTCTACTTAGCATCAACTGCAAAATTCGATGTTCAAAATAAGAAATATAATAACGAAATACATTATAGAGCAGAATTTGAAATCATAGAAAAAAATTTCCAATAGATGAAGGAAAGAGCGGAGGAGTTCTTTCAAAAGAATGTTATGGAAAAAGAAAAATTCTATAAAAAAGCTATTTTAATAGAAGAACTTTTAGACACAAAAACTGAACTGAAAAAATTTATGAGAAGGCCGTAAAGTTTACAAATCTATTTCTTTAGTTTCTTCTCTATCTTAGCAACTAACTCGCGAGTTTCTATTGCTTTATCCGGTGAGACAGAAACGGAATCGATACCATGCTCGATAAGAAATCGTGTAAAATCAGGAAAGTAACTTGGTGCTTCACCACAAATGCTCACTGTCCGCCCATGTTCGTGTGCCGACTTGATGAGATGAGCAATCGCTCTTTTCACAGCTTCATCCCTTTCGTTAAACTCCTTTGCAAGTATTTTACTGTCTCGGTCGATACCCAGTGTTAGCTGAGTGAGATCGTTCGAACCAATAGAAAATCCATCGAAGTACCTTGAAAATTTATCAGCAAGAAAGATGTTTGAAGGGATCTCAGCCATTACCCACAACTTGTTTCTCAGACCTGCACCTCGTATCAGCCTGACAACCTCTTTCGCTTCCTGAATAGTCCTGCAGAATGGGACCATTATTATAATGTTCTTCAGCCCCTTGTTCCATAAAATTTTGAATGCATCCAACTCAAGCATAAACGCGTCACGATATTCAGGAGAAATGTATCTCGATGCACCACGCCACCCAATCATTGGATTTTCTTCCTCTGGCTCGTACTTCTCGCCTCCTTTTAGTCTGCGATATTCATTCGTCTTAAAATCGCTAAGGCGGACAACGACGGGACGAGGATAGAATGAAGCAGCGATCTTACCGATGCCTGATGCCAGTTTCTCAGCAAACTCTCTACCACGACCCAAACGTATCATTTCTAATGGATGGACACCGATGAAAGAAGAAATGATAAACTCCTCACGAGCAAGACCAACTCCATCAACAGGCAAGAGACCGACGGACGGTGCCTTACCAGGTTCGCCAATGTTAACGTAAATCTTCGTCTTAGTCTTTTTCGGTTTCACTTTTCTTCTTTTCACAACAAACTTTAACTCACCGCCATAAACCTTTCCTACATCCTTTGTACAGTCCATCGTAATTTTCTTCCTACTCTTCAGTATTCTTGTGGCATCCTTCATTCCAACAATACATGCAACTCCCAACTCTCGTGAAACGATAGCTGCATGACTTGTTCTTCCACCTTCTTCCGTTATAATACCTTTTGCAATCTTCATTATAGGTTCCCAATCCGGATCAGTTCTTTTTGTAACGAGAATCTGCCCTGGCTTAAACCGATCCATCTCACTGACATCTTTTATGACCTTCACAACGCCGCTCACTATTTTACGACCAACTGCTATACCGGTTCCCAGAACACGACCTCTCTCCTTAAGCGTGTATTGATATATTACATGTTCCTTTTTTGCAGAATAGACAGTCTCCGGTCTTGCTTGTAGTATCCACAGATGTCTATCATCTTTTGCCCACTCGATATCCATAGGCCTACCGTAATGCTTCTCTATCTTCTTTCCATAAGCAGCTAATTTCTCCGCTTCCTTATCAGTAATAGCAAATTCCAGTTGCTTTCCTTTCGGAAGTCTCACCGTTCGAACACCACGCTTTGCCCAGTATTCTGCCTTGCCCTTCCTACCTAAGCGCTTTGAGATGAGACATCCACTTTGTTTAAATATCACAAACTCATCTGGAGTAACAACACCTTGAACGACGAAATCACCCAAACCAAAACTTGCATTTATCACGATGAAGTTTCCGTTTCCGGAGTCAGGATCAAGAGTAAACATGACACCGGATGCTTGAGAGAAAACCTGTTTTTGTACAGCAACAGATAGAGCAATCTTGAAGTGATCAAATCCTTTATCCTCTCTGTAGGAAATTGCCCGATCGGTAAATAAGGAAGCAAAGCATTTTTTTACCTTTTCCAAGAGGTCCTTTTCGGTGACATTCATGAAGCTTTCCTGTTGCCCCGCAAAACTTGCCGTTGGTAGATCCTCGGCCGTAGCAGATGAACGGACCGCAACATGTTTTGCACCCAACTTCTTAAACGCCTTTTTGATCTCTTCCTCCAAGTCCTTTGGAAACGGAGCATTTATTACAAGACTTCTAATTTTTCTTCCTACTATCTGTAACTCATCAACATTCTTCAGATTAGCTCCTTTTATCAGTTTTCTTATTTTATCTTTCAATCCATTTTTCCTAAGAAAGTATCGATAAGCATCTGCCGTGATGCCAAATCCCGGTGGAACAGGCATCCCGATGTGAGTCAGCTCACCAAGAGAAGCAGTTTTACCACCTACCAACGGAACGTCCCGCATACGTATCTGATTGAAGAACAAAATGTACTTCATGAATAACTAATGTTAGAAGGTAGTATTAAAATTTTATTCATGAGAAGATCCTTTCAAAACCCTTATGAGAGTCTCTATACCTCTTCTAGTTTTCTCATCATCAAAAATTTCATAAAGATCTGACTCTATTTTATCCAAAGAAAAACCAATTTTTATCCCATATATAACAGTTCCATGAATATCTCTGTCTTTTAAACAACTTTCATATGCCTTGATACCTGCTTCATAGAGTTTTTCATTGTCACCCATATTCATAGCAATATCCAACGCTGCCCCATAATTACCTTCCTCCATAAATCTTTCATACAATTCTTTATTTTTTCCCAACATCGTAATCACTTTCAAGTAATATATCATAAGGTATATTTAAAGTTTTCCCATTACTAGTCGAAAATCAATAGTATTCTTTCATCCTTCCAATTCTCAAACACATAATCGGCTCCTGCTTCCTTTAATTCGTCCACTGAACTATAGCCAGTTGCCATGCCAATTACCGTTGCACCAGCAGCCTTCGCGGCCAACACATCTCTTGGTGAATCTCCAAAAACATAAACATCTTTATTAGATCCTGTAAATCCAAGCTTCCGTGCACGTTCGATAGCAATTTTCACTATGTCTGGTCTCTGAATGGCGTCTGAACCAAAAGCCCCGAACGAAAAGAACTTATCAATGTTTCCCTTCTTCAGTTTTGCCCATGCGATCGGTTCCACATTACCGGTTATTATACCAAGAAGTACACCCTTTTCTTTCAGGAACTTAAGAACATCAATAACTCCATCATAAACCACGACCTCTTCTTTGTTGTATTCTCGAAAGTAATGATCTATCATCGCCTTTATTCCTTCATCTAATTTTTTCTCAATTTCCTCTTCAGTTAATCCGTGCTTTTTCAAAATATCATAGAATATCAACTTGTCTGTGAATCCTGGATGCTTGATTTCATTGATGTTAACGTCAACACCATAGACATTCTTAAATGCAAAACAGAAGGAAGGACGATGACCGTGCTTAGATTGAAGAAGTGTCTTATCAATATCAAAAAGTGCAACCTTTTTCACAAATATCACCGCTAGGAAATGCGGGGGGCCGGACTCGAACCGGCGAACCCACTAAGGGACTAGGTTTCTTAACGCCTGACGATTCTGAGCATCGCCCTTGGGTACGGTGTACCTAAGCCTAGCGCCTTTGACCGCTTGGCTACCCCCGCACAAAACATTTTTTTACAAAAGAAAGATTTAAAGTTTGCTAGATTTTAAACATTTTATTCCTGATTCTCATCATCTTTCTGTAAACGCCATCGTACTTCTTCGAATGCTCGTAATACTTCTCTAATAATTTAACATCATCATCGGAAAGTGAAGGACCGGCAATCAATATCCCATCTCCAAAACGAGTTTCATATGGGCCAAATTCATCGGATAAGATAGAAGCATATTTCTTGACCATTTTTGGATTTCCTGCAATCTTATCTTCTTTCATAACCATCAAATCAAACAATGGATCTCTATAATCTACAATAGCCCTGTATGGACCAAAATCAACAACACCAGAATTCTTGAATATTTTTACGTTGTATTTTCGTCTGTTGTACTCCATGATACCTTCTAGTGAGAGTGCGTCATCTACAATTTTTCCCACAAATCCGTCCTTTTCAAATTTAACGGATATCATAAATTTTTAATTATCATAAGTAGTATTTAAATGTTTTTACTTATTAGAAATAACAAATATGTTCTGATAAAATAATCCTTTCTTTGTTCCAGGAAAAATTTCAAATCTCAAGAAACCTGCCATTCTTAACAGCTGCTTAAGATCCTTTTTGGAAAGTAGACGATAATATCTTTTATATACCACATTACCGGTTCTCCAAGGGACGAATACCTCCCTTCTCCTAAGTATTGAATCAACTAAAAAGCGTGACTGCCATTTATTCCACACGCTCGCAACCAATGTTCCACCCGGCTTCAAAACCCTGTGAATTTCCATCAATGCTATGAGTGGATTTCTTAGATGATGAAGCACAGCAATAGATAATATCAGATCAAACGTATTGGACTTAAACGGAAGTGATCTGGCATCGCCTTGAACCAGCTTTATGTTTAAATCATGCTTGTCTGAAAACTTCTTAGCGAACATTAACATTTCTCTGGAAAAATCTAGGCCGTACAAATCGTGACCCTTGAACGGAAGTAGGTTTCTGCCGTTACCACATCCTACATCCAAAATCTTAGACCGTTTCCTCAGATTGATCCTACGAATAACATCGCTAAAATCATAAAATGGCCTTTGCCTAAAGCTGTTCCATGATTCCGCGATAGAGTCCCAAACTCCCCTCTGATTCATAAAGAAAGTTTTATTAGACAAATTAATAAAGAACTAAAGGAAAAAGATTAAACTCTTTCTATCGAGTTAAAATTATGAAAGAACTAAAAATAAGTCCAATAAAGGATGGTACGGTATTAGATCACTTATCACCTGGCTCTGCATTCGATGTTCTTAAAGTATTAGACAAAAAGTTATGGAAAACCTACGGATATACGGTTGATATGGCAGTTAACGTTCAGAGCTCTAAATATGAAAAGAAAGATATAATTAAGGTAGAAAACGTGAAACTTTCTGAGGAGCAATTAAAGTATATTTCACTCCTAGCACCGAACGCAACTATCAATTATATAGAGAATTATGAGGTAGTTGAGAAGGAAAAGGTGAAAATCCCAGATGTTGTTACTGGAATACTAAAGTGCCCCAATGAGAGATGTATAACTAATTTTAGAATGAAAGATGGAAGAAAGGAACCAATAGACTATAAATTCATCGTGACGAAGAAGGATTATCCGATAAAGTTGAAGTGCTACTATTGTGAAAGGAAAATAAGTCAAGAAGATATACCGAAATTATTGATAAGATAAATCGAACACGGGGTCAATGCTATTAACTTAATGGTTTAGCATATAAAGAATTTATTTCTACTGCTGGTAAACTTCTCGTTCTTATGGATCTTTGTTGATACGCCGACAAGCCCTTTGTACCTATTATAACGGTAAATACCCCTAACCGAAAGATTTTTACGCATTTATCACCAAATATGCCTTTATGACCAAAGACGTCAGTGAGATTGACATAGTCGTTTCGACGGTAAAAAGATGGTTGGGTAATCCGATCTCACGATTTCTTCTTGGTTGGTTATCAAAAAGAGATGAAAAGGAGGGCAGCAAATTAGAGAAAGCTTTGAGAAAGTACGCGTTCCCGGAAGAGGGGGTGAAGGTCAATTACCTTGCTTGGTTAGTTGTTAAAAACGCCCTGGATAAAGGGGCATCTTCTTTTGGGGTTCCAAAGGAAAGAATGATCGAAGCTTTGAAATCTCCTATAGTAAGACGAGGAATAGCCAACATTCTAGAGGGAATTGGATACTGGGGTGTGCAGACGCCACAGACAACGGCAGCACCTTTCCTCATCGTCTGGAACTTCACCAAAATGTGTAACCTTAGATGTAAGCATTGTTACGAAAACGCTGGTTCTTATCCAGCTCCGGATGAACTTACGACAGAAGAAGCAAAAAGGGTGATAGATGAATTTAAGAGAGTTGGTGTTGTTGCGATTGCCTTTTCCGGAGGAGAACCATTAATGAGAAAGGACTTCTTTGAAATTGCACGCTATGCAGTTGAAAACGATTTCTATGTTAGCATGGCAACGAACGGTACATTGATAACACCAAGAATCGCTAGAAAAATAAAGGAAACGGGGATAGAGTACGTTGAGATCTCACTGGACGGATTTGAAAAAACTCATGATGAGTTCAGAGGAATAAAGGGAGCATGGCGCAGAGCTGTAGAAGGGATAAAGAATTGTGTTGCAGAGGGAATAGACACTGGTGTTGCGACTACTGTAACAAAGTACAATTTAAAGGAAATTCCCGAATTCTTAGAATTCGTGGAGAGGGAACTTCATCCAAAAAGATTTATAGCATTTAATTTCGTGCCAACAGGAAGAGGAAAAGAAATAATCAAGGCGGACCTTACGCCAAAGGAAAGAGAAGAACTTTTGAACTTCCTATATGGGAAGCTTATCGATCCAAACTTTCATATGGATGTTCTTTCAACGGCTCCTCAGTACGCTGTAACATCTGTTAATTACTTTGCAGGAGGTCCTACAATGGTGACCCATTTTATAAATCAAGAGGCAGCAGAGATGTTGAAAGGAAAGGCAAAGGCACTTGCCCCGTTTATAGGAGGTTGTGGTGCTGGACGATTATACGCGGCTGTAGAGCCAAACGGCGATGTTCTACCATGTGTTTTTATCCCTGTAAAAGTTGGTAATCTAAGAAATGAGAAATTAGATGACATATGGAGAAACTCTCCTATTCTAAAAAAGATCAGAGAAAGGAATTCCTTTGAGGGGTGCGGAAGCTGCCCATACAAAGAAATATGTGGAGGTTGTAGAGCTCGTGCATACGGCTACTTCAGGAATCTTCAAGGACCTGATCCAGGATGTTCTATAAATGAGAAGTACTGGGATGAGTTGGTTAAGGAGTCTGAGTAATTTTAATTTAATAACCTTAATAAAATCGAACTCTAGAATACAAATCAATTTCCTTCTCAATATCTTTTAAATCATCTACCATTTTACTAATGCCAACAAGATCGACTAAGTTTCAAAAACTCGTTCCATACTTTTCTGATTATTTTAAGTTAAAAAAATATTTAGAATTTCCTAAAAACAAAAAAGAAAAAATTAAAATTCAACTCCTCACCCTACCACAAGAGCTTACTCGCTCATTGTGATAGGTGTGATTACGTTGTTCACAATCTTAACCGCGGAACCCGTTAGTTCATTCTCGTGATTTGTGTAGTCCTGTAGGATCTTGCATGCGTTCAACGTCTCTGCACCGGTTGTACCGGCAACTACAAGAGCTGCCTTACCCTGTGCAAAGGCGTCGTTGACCAAGAGCACGTATCCTGTGTTTGCTTCCCATGCGCTACCAGGTGTTCCACCAGCACAGGTGTACTCGCTTCCGAGCTTTCCGGAATCGACGAGTTCCTGTACTAGGGTGTTAGCGCAAGGTCCACCAACCAGGATCAAGTTCTTGGTCGTCTTGTCGCTATCAGACACCTCGCTATCCAACTTAGCGATAGGTGTCGTGATAGGAACAACCTTCTCGTATGTTATTGTTCCGCCCTGAGCACCTTCAGTGGTACTCCAGGTTGGATT
>CAYRXY010000006.1:0-25966 GCA_964428495.1 uncultured archaeon | reverse complement strand
AAATAAAGAAGGGAACCATCTTCATCTCATCTCTTGAAGTTTCAAGAATGGAAGAGGTTTGAGAGAGATAGCTAATAAACAGCTAGAACATACAATTTGATCCTCATCAATGATAAAATCTTCCGATCCACATCTAGGACATATCATAACCTATATTATATGCACTTTTGTATTTAAAGATTAATATTAATCAAAATATATTTTAAAGCATAGAAAACTATTAATATTTATAAATTTATAAATTTATATAGCATTTAGCAACATTTTATAATAGAAACAATCAATGGGTGTTTGGGGTGACAAAGAAAGAAATATTGGGTGTGGTAAAGATCAAATATGCTAGAATTACGGTACCTGCTGAATTAAGAAAAAGGTATGGATTAAGAGACGGAGATAAAGCCGTTTGGGTAATAAGAGAGATAAATGATAAGAAGCTCATAACAATTTCGTTTTTAAGAAGTAAATATGAGGTGATGTCAAATGAAAAAATGGCTCGGAATTGATTGGATTGAAGATGAAGACATACAAAGAATGCGTGAAAAGGAAGAAATGGAATGGAAAAGACAGCAATTTTGGAAGAAGTTGGGGATAGATTATATCGGCTAAACCGAAACCGCAATAGGTCTAGACCTCTTACCATCATTAGCACCTGTTCCAAACATTTTTGTTCACCTGCCTCGCTCAGCAACACCCGCGGCAGGCAGGCAGCGGTTTCGGAGCCAAAGGTGATTGAAAAAATAAATAAGCCCGAACCCTTTGGGTGAGATGAATATGGGAAATCGAGGTAGTATATCTGTATTTGGTAAGGATGAGGAAAGTGTTGTTTTATTTAGACATTGGGAAGGAGACGAAGAAGGAATGATAAAGTTAGTAGAGAAAGCATTGAAGTGGAAGCAACCAAACACAGACTACCCAGATACAGGAATAGAGATATTTAAGAAAGGAGAACCGTCAGAAATTATAGCACTCTTAACTTGTATATCTGTTAATGAAATTGGAAGTAGTGCTTATTTAGGAAAGTCAGAGAGTGATGGAGATAATTCCGATAACGGACATTTTCAATTAATTGTCGCTGATGGAAAAATAACATTATTTCATAATGCTAAAATAGTTAAGGAATGGAAATTAGGTGATTGAAGAATGAAAACAAGCAAAGAAAAAGTAGATTGGTGGAAAATTTTTATTGGTGGATGGGGAATGTGGTTTAGTGGAGTAATGATAGGTGTTAGTATTACAATACATGATCCAAATTATCTTATAGTTGGTTTATCACTGGCTGGTATAAGTTTATTGCTAATACCAGAACCGAAAAAGGTGACTAAAAATGGTGTGTGAACCATCTTACAGATGTGCTTGTGGTAAACTATTCAAAACACGCATCGCATTACTGAGACATCAGAAGAACTGCAAAACCTACAAGAAAAACCTCGAAAAGTACGGTATGATATGGAAACACGCTCCAAAAAAGGTGATATGGTAAAAAGATAGCTGAATTTTAGGTGAGAAAAAATGAGTTCAAATTTTGTATGGTATTGTGAATTTTGTGAAAAGAGGATCAAAGAAGAGATCAAGAAATTATATGGAAAAGTACCCCATGAACAATGGGAAAGAATAAATGATGCACTGAAGAATGGTACCGTTAAAGACCTTTTAGAGGCTCTTCCAGAAGAAATTGTGGAAAAAATAGCAAATGGAGATATAGATAGGATACTTCATTCTCATATAGATTTTGATTTTGTAGAAGATTGGGGAGATGGTATATATATAAACGAGGATGGAAATTTGGTGGTTTCGATAAGTTGTGCTTGTGATATGTGCGGTAAAACTTTTAATTATGAAATAATTTTACCAGAAAATATAGAAACAAAAGTTATCGATTTAACTAAGAAAGAAGGTGGTATAAAATGAACAAAGAACAAAAATTGTTATTGCTGGGAATATCATCTATTTTAGCAGGTTTTATCGCATACATCTTGCTGAATCAATCTTACCGAGCGATTAGCACTTCATTGCTGATAATGGGAGGTTACGCAATTGGTATTTTGTTTGTTAGAATTGGTGACAAAAAATGAACAAGCCCAAACCACTTAAAGGAAAAATAAAAATTCATGAACCAGAAGCAGAAGTTTTAAACTTATTTTTAGAAGCATGGAAAGAAAAGACTGGAAAAGACTATGTAGATAGTTTTCCATTCGCTAATCAAGATAACTGGACTGGAACAGCAGTAATGAATTTTGCAAAATTTATTGTTGAAAAGAAAAACAAAGATGTTAAATCCGCAGTTCAGGGATTGTTAGAAGAGATTAGAAGCGAAATAAAAGATACTAAATTTGCCATGAAGTCAGAATTTGATGAAGGCGTTATTGAGGGACTGAAACTCGCTGAATTTAGAATCAAAAAATGGTTTGCCGATGTGGTGAATGAAGAATGACTCAAACTAAAACCATTCGAGGCGATTGGATAGGAGAGAAGGAGATAAGTAAGAATACAGAAGTTGTTATCTTGTGCCATAAATCTTCTACCAGAAATGTTATAGCATTCGATGTGCTTGTTAGAAAAAGCATAAAGAAAAGAAAACCACGATTGTATAAGTGGCTAAAAGAAAATGAATATAAAGTAAATTGTGATGTAGCGAAATTATTTTTAAGAAAACATAAAGGGTTTGAATATGTTTTCAGTCAAGATTTTGCTCATACTTTATACTTCAATGTTGGTGTACTAAACACTCTACTACAAATAGCAAGAAAGTTTAGAACAACTCTCGTTTTATTTGAAGAGGTAGATGAAGATGAAGTTTAGAATGCTTGTTATAGATAAGGATGTTTTATGTGATAAAAATGAAAGTCAAAATACTTGAATTGTTTGGAGGCATAGGTGGTCTTGCTTATGGTATCGAAAAGGCAGTTGGAAAGGAAAAGTACGAAATCGCTGGATACTACGACATCGACAAGTATGCGACAGCCGTCTTCAACTACAACTTCGATACGAAATACAAGCCAACGGACATTAGGCAAGTGGATGAAAGTGAAATACCGAAGCACAATCTCCTCTGTGCTGGATTTCCTTGCCAACCATTCTCAATTGCTGGAAAGAGGAGAGGTTTCGAGGATACCAGAGGCACGTTGTTTTTTGAAATTGCGAGAATACTTGAGGCTAAAAAACCTCCGTATTTTATCCTTGAGAATGTCAAGGGTTTACTCAATCACGCAAAGGGGAAAACTTTCAGAATCATCATTCAAGCGTTGGATGAACTGGGGTATGACCTTCAATGGATGGTGCTTAACAGCAAGTTTTTCGGAGTCCCCCAGAACAGGGAACGTGTGTTCATTATCGGAAATCTTGGAGGAAAACCCAGACCCGAAATACTACCTTTCACCGAAAATGCAAGAGAGGTTCAGGAAGTATCTGGAGAAGAAGTTGGATACGAAACTGAAGATAGTAAACCAGAGGTAGGTCAAGCAAAGGGGGTATATGGGGTGAAGGGCGTGTATCTACCATTGAATGTTGGTTGGACGCCAATAATAAGTCCAGCAATCACTACGGAAAATGCACACGCATACGGAAACACGGTAACTTGCGGACAGACATTGGCAATACTCAAATGCTACAAGCAACATAGAACAAGAGAATGGAGAGAACACAAAGAATGTCCAACACTTACACAAAATATGGGAACTGGAGGAAATAATGTCCCGATGGTAATTGATAGAATGTTAAGAAGATTGACTCCAATCGAGTGCGAAAGGTTACAAGGATTCCCAGATAATTGGACTAAATACGGAAAGTTTTGGAACGAGAAAAAACGAAAATGGGAAGTTAAGGAAATATCTGATACGCAAAGATACAAAATGTTGGGAAACGCTGTCACTACAAATGTCGTTGAATGGCTCTTTCGCTTAGCATTTAAGGATGTTTTTGAGGATGGTGGTGAAAGATGATAGAAAATAAACCACAACCTTTGGATTTGGAACAAGTAAGAAAAGAAGTATTTAAGTGGATAGTGGGACAACCAGCGAATGAATTAGAAGAATTTTTTGATTTTACTATGGAAGAGGTAGAACAACGAATCAAATCTGCCTGTGAGTTTTGGCTGAGGTATAAGGATAATCCTAAATTATTTTCTGAAGAGCAATTTAAAATTAGATGGGAATATTATTCTGATCTTGGATATTTGGTTTGGAATATGAATAGAAAACAATGGGAAAATTACAACGAGTGGCTCTTCAAACTCGCCTTTAAGGATGTTTTGGGTGATGATTAAATGATCAAAAAACTCGAAAAAGAAGGTTGGGAATATAAATTCACATTTGGATACTCATTAGATATTTATGGAAAAGGTAAGTTAAGAATAGGAATTGACAAGAAAACGGATGAGATAGTATTGGAATATGAGGTAGATTAAATGACCGATCTGTCTGATGATCTTAAAAAGATAAAAAGTATAATATTAGGATTAGAGTGTCCCATATGTGGAAGTAAAAGTGTTATAAACGAGAATGGTATATTGATATGTCAAACATGTGGATATAAATGGAAGGAAATTGGTGATTGAGTATGAAAATCTCACGAATTTTATCCCCGAATAGTGATAGAACAATGTTCCCAATTATTTTAGTAACCATCTTGGTAACATTTGTTGCATCGTTCATATTTTTCAGTTATTTCTATCGACCTGCACTTTATTTTCCAGGAAAATTTGATCAGAAATTATTCTATGATGGATATCTCTATGTATTAATGACAAATTGTTCGAATATGCAAAATGATACCTATGTTTTTGAAAATAGATACTACTGCCAGAAGATAACAATCTTCATTCCAAATCAAACACAATCCCAAATCAATGAAACATGTAACAGTGAAAAGTGTTACACATAACCACATCTAAATGAAAGCTTTAAATACTTTAGTAATAATAGTAAAAAATAAGTGATAGTAATGGCACGAAGGAAATTTCCAATGAAGGGTAAAAATTGGGTCATTGATAAAAGTGGATTACGATCGCCAAATACAAAGTATTATGCGGAAGTTTTTACAAGTAAGGGGAAGGTTTTCACTTGGTGTAGGACACTGAGTGAAGCAAAAAGATTTGTGAATTTTTGGAAAGATGAGTAGTTGGGTGGTATGAAGATGAACTATAGATATATAAGAGAAATTTTGAATGTCATAGATACTACGATTTCATTTATGGAAAAACATAGGTTATCATCAAAGGAAAGAGCAGAGCTAAAAAAGAAACTAAAACGATATGTTAAGATGTTGTATAATGAGATAAAATAGGTGATTTATGATGGATAAAAAAATAAAAAGTCTTTTAATTAGTGGAGGAAAAGCATTGAGAAAAATGAATGATGAACAATTAATGGAATATGATATGTGGTTCGATGAATATAAAAAACAAATAGAAAGAGAAATTGGGAGACCGTTAACAAGAAAAGAAGAAGAAAGATTGTATAAGTTGATTTTAGGAATTATACAGAAGTATGGACAGTATGATGAAAGATATCATGCGTATTTGACTGGAAATGTGATAAATGAAAGGTGATATATAATGGCAATATTTTATATTGTGTTTGATGATATAGAATTGAAGACATTACCATCAAGTGCTTCAGATTTTTTTGATGAGTTTGGAGTGACTTCATGGGACGAGGCAAGAAAGAAAGGAATAATCGACGAAATTCTAGAAAGAATCGAAGAATATGAGTGGGAATACACGGGAAATGCAATAAGAAATATGAGCTTTGAGTTAGGAAGATTTGACTATTATAGGGATTATTATTTAGTTGGTGCTGATAGTGGTTTACTGGATGTTGTTGAGATTAGTGAATTTTATACAGTTCCGAAAGGAAAAAATAAGTATATCATTGTTGTTTCATTGTCATTGCAATCAGATGAATTTGAATTATCAGAAAAAGAAATAAAAGAAGTTTTCGGAAAAAGTTTGTC
The DNA here is from genome assembly GCA_964428495.1 of uncultured archaeon. Taxonomy (GTDB): domain Archaea; phylum Aenigmatarchaeota; class Aenigmatarchaeia; order GW2011-AR5; family JAHLMP01; genus CAYRXY01. The sequence continues at coordinate 20,017 of CAYRXY010000006.1, read as the reverse complement.
ACAATTACTAAAAACAAAACCAAAATTAATACAGATAACATTTACATTTACAACAGAACTAGATGACAAATCTTTGAAAATGGCTGATAAGAAAGGAAAGGTTAAATTGTTGAGGTGATTCATGATGACAGAAAAACGCTTCAGAACTTATATGCAGAAGGCTAAAGAAGAGTTTAAGAAGTACATTTCAACAAAGCAAGATGTATATCTTGCCCAAGCAGGAGAAAAATTATGGAATGCATATAATATTCTAGTTGAAATGAAGTTGAAAAAGAAAATAAGAAGTTTTAGAGATATGAGAAGTGGTGTTTCACAACTATATGCCAAGACTGGATTAAAATTATGGATTGATACCTTTGAGGATGCTTACACACTTCATAGATTTTTTTATAGAGGATGGACAGATGATGTAGATGAGATAGTTAAGTTATTTGAAAATACGTATAATGAAATTATGGTATTGAAAAATTTGAAAGTTTGAGGTGATTTATAATGGCAAAAACAATCTTTTTTCCGCCTAAATATGAGGAAGCGGCAGAACAAATTAGTATAGAATCTCCAGCAGATGCAAGAGCAAGTGTTTATTGGTTAACGGGAGAATGGAATAGAGCAAGAACTAGAGAGAAGAAAAGAAGACTAATTCGATTTGCTGTATTAGCTATGAACAGAGCAAAAGTAATGTTGAAAAAAAGAGATCTTTCACAAAAAGAAAGAAGAGAACTCAAACAAGTTTGGAAGATTTATAGAAGATGGCTCGACACTCATAAGTTGAGGTGATATGAATGGGATATGGTAGATTTACAAAAAAAGAAGAAGAATTAATGGAAGTATTTTATAACCATAGGTATCTTCCATTATCAATTGAAAAAGACTATCCACATCAGATAAAATCATTACGAAGAAGATGGTTTATCAAAAAAGTAAAAGATAAGTACGTAATAACACGAAGAGGAGAGAGTGCCATAATACAACAAATAAAAACTGGTAGCTTTTGGGTAGCTCCATTGAAGACATATAAAAGTGTATATAAAAGTGTACAGGAAATTTGAGGTGAATGAAAGATGAATGAAAAAAGTTCAACTCTTTTAAGAAGACTTAATAGTCTTGCTAGAAAAGGGATATTACGGAAAACCGTTTATCCAGGAGGAATTGTTTATGAATTTTGGACAAACAATATGAAAGTTGTAAAAAGACACGTAAAGAAATGTACTGATCCATATACTATTGAAAAATTCAATAGACTTATAAGGGCAGGATATAAGTATCCAACACTCGGTATTAGATTCGAGATAAGAAACAATCATATTATTTGTGGAGTTGGTCTATATCTTGAGAATAAAGATGGAGACGTAGAATGGGTGTATGAAGGTTTTAATCCATTCTACAATGATGAATTTTGGACAGAATCCGACCCTATGGAAGAAATAGACTTTATTGAAAGAAATAAGTTGAGGTGAGGAAATGAGCATAAAGATAAGAATTGAAGCATATAAGTTGAGGAAGGGATTTTATGAAGTAGCATTATATCTTCCATATCCAATTTCACCAGGCAAATTTTTCTATACAGAGGAAAAGATAAATGAAGGAGCATATGTTTATATTTTCAGAGTTCCAGCAACAAGTAAGAAAAATGCTATTTACAAAATTGTTAGATTATATTTGAGGTGATGAAGATGACTGTAAAAAGATATAAAGAAATTATTGAAAGATTTGGATTTAAGGTAATATCTTACAAACCAGGAAGAGAAAGATTGTATCAAGTGGTTGAAGAAATTAGTGGTGGTGGGGTTAATCCAATATCACCATATATGAACGCAAAGGAGTTTCGTGCATGGGTAATAGGGTTTTTAGCAGCACGTGGAGAATATAGTATATGGTAAATTGAGTGATAAACTCCTACTCTCCTTTAGATGTTTCTTTAGATGTTATCACCTTTTTGTTTTCATCTCCAAAAATTTCGAAGTTAACAGTTACTACAAGCCTTATATCCTTTCCACAATATGGACACTTCCTAGTTAATGCTATTCCCGTTTGCATTTTAATCTACCTATCGAGATCATCCCTCATTTTCAACTTCTCTTATAATTTTATATAGATCATTTTTTGTGATTATTTTTCGTTTTAAGTATCCTTTTACTAATGAGAGACATACAATTCTTTTATATAACTTATTATGTTTTTTTCTCCATTCCCTATTCTTCTTAAGCCTTTCCTCTTTATGATTTTTATTATATTTTATCATTCTTCTAATAAACTTTTCTCTAAATTTTCTATTAAGATGATACATTACTGTGGTGTCAGTTACATTCAATAATTTTGCTATATTTTTATAAGATAGACCCTTAGCTCTGAGTTTCTTCATCTTCTCTAACAATTTCTTATTAACCTTCCTCATTCTCTTCACTCTCTTCTTCTTTCAATCGACCAATACCAAGTTACTTCTTCCTTTTTACCTTCCCTTCTTTTTACCCATCTTTTTGTGAATTTATAGTTATTACCAAACAACCAACCAATTACACACCCCAACACAAAAAATATTGCCTCATACATCTTTTTTCACCTCTTTTTTTCACTTTTTCTTTGATATAATGATTCTATTAACTTCAAAGCATTCCCGAACTGTTTACGTAAGTTATTATCTGAAAATATCTCTTCTTTTAATTCATCGATTCTATCGGTTATTATTTCATCTAAAATATAACAAATATTTCTTAAAGGACAAATATCACACGCATATACAATTTTGTAAGTTTTTCTATCTCGTACACCAAAATTTATCTTTCTATCACTACACACTTGTTGCCATCTATTTGCCCAAAAAAGAAAGATAAACTCCTTTATTCGTTTATCAAATTTTTCAAACTTTTTCCTGAAGTTTAGGTTTAGTTCACGCATATTATCAACTTTTTTCATATTCATTTCACCTTATCTTCAACTAAACTATAAAACCATACCTTTGTTTTCTTTCCTTCACCTAGCCTTCTTTTTACTTCTCCCATAGCAAGCAATTCCATCAATAGGAACCTAATTCTGTTGTAGAGATTTATGTTGAATTGTCCATCTTTACTTGCGATCCTAGTTAATTGATAGACGTTTCTTTCTCCTTTTTTCAATTCATTTTTTATCAAATTAAGTAGCCTTTTTGTCTCAGATTTTCTACCCAAAATAGGTCGAATATTTTCATCGTTTTTCTCTTGATTCTTTGGATTCTTTTCTACTACCATATATATTTTATGCACCGAAAAGTATTTATACTTTAATTAATTAATTAAAGTATAAAAATATAAAACCAGCCAAAAGCTTTATATAATCAAAAGAATATACATTATTTTGATGGGAAATGTCCGATGTTAAAAATCTTGAAAAAATAAAGGAGTTTCTGAGTAAGGATAGGGGATTAGAGAAAGGGATCAAGAAACCTCAAACGCTTATATTATATGCATCACTCTTGGATCGGTATATCGGGCTTCCTATATTATATAGAGCAAATATAAAAGAGATTGTCCGTAAATTGAAAAGTGCTCCTCTGAGCATATCAACAAAGAAAAGATTGTATTGTGCATTGAGAAAATGGTACCTTCTCGTTGGACGATATGACATAGTCGTAGAACTAGAAAAGAGGGAAAATAGACCAAGATACAAATCATCAAGAAGAGCATATTATCTTAAGCCATGGGAATTAGAAAAGATATTGGATAGTTGTGAAAATTTAAAGGAACAACTTGTAGTTATGTTAGTATCCCTATGTGGTTTACGTCCATCAATTCTTGTTCATATTAAAGTTGTGAATGTGAAAGGCGGTGTCATAAGAATACCAAAAAATATAACTGGAAATAAGGCAGGTGAATACTTTCAGAAAGATGTTCCAAAAAAGGTTAGGCCAATATTAGATGAATATTTGGTGGGAAGAAAGGAGAATGAATATCTTTTTGATTTTTATGGGAAAGGAAAGGATGAAAGAACCCTAGCTTGGAGGGTGAATTTTTTCATATCGAAAATATTGAAAAGGGCTGGTTTTTCATATCCTCCTTACATCCTTCGTCACACGTTTGGCGTTATTCACTACAATGCATATAAAGACATACTTGCTACAAAAGATGCTATGCTTCAGAAAAATGTTTCATCAACAGAAATTTACGCCAAAGTTGATAAAGATTGGGAAAAGGTTGCTAAAAAATGGCTTGAGTGATTCCCATGTCATATTGGTTTGAAAAAGAAGGTAAGCGAATTGGAAAAGAAAGAGATAAAAGAAGAAAGTTAACAGATGAGCAAATTCAAGAAATAATCAGGCTTAGAAATAGTGGCGTTGCAATTAGAAAATTAGCAAGAATGTTTCATGTTGATAGAAATACAATTAAATGGCATACTGATCCAGAATATAGGAAGCATTTTCTTTACTTGAGAAAATTGAAAAATTGGTATTATGACAGAGACAAGCAAAGAGAAGCCATAAGAAGATATAGGCAGCGTCTCAAGAAAATCTATGGATCAAAGAGACCGAAAGAAAGCAACTAGTCATATACACTAACTTCTCCATTATTTACCTTTTGCATTAATAATCTAACTCTTTTTTCTAAACTTTTTTTCGTAGTACTGAATGATTTTAATAATTTGAACATAGGTTCTATGACAAAAAGCCTTACTAGATAATTACCACTTTTTTCTATGTATATGACATTTATTTCATATACGGGTAAGCTATTCTTCTTGAATGCAATGGAATATTTTCCCTTCCAAATGGTTTTCCACCCCTCTATTTTCCTTATTCTTGGTATCATTGACATACACCTATGTAGTTACACCATAATCCGAATATGTCATTGATCATCATGAATTTAAATATCAATGCTGCTATGATTAGTGAAATGACGAAACATAGTAACCTCCCATTAATTCCAGTAACATCAAAATCCAATACCTTTCTCTCTTTTCTTATTATATTTGATATGAATAGGATAGGTAAACCGATTAAAAATGATGTTGGAATTCCATATTTTAACCATTGAAGCTCTATCATCATCAATGCTGATGTAGAAGAGAATGCGAGAAACGTAAATGCCTCCCATACGAAGCCAAATAGCCCAGCTATCACGGCTATCCATAATGGGTTAAATTTTACTTTTCTTGGTATGAGATCATATATCAATCCGATTACGGAAAGCAACATAACTGCTTCTGCAATATGATTACCCATGACGGGATTTGAGAAGACGTCTAATTTCAAGAGATATGCTGCTATATTAACACCAACCAATGCTCCTAACGTTCCTGCCGTAATGTAAAAAGCCATAATAATATTAGTAATTTACTTATATTTAAATCTTGACTATGGAACTAAATTCCATTGAAGGATCACAATAGAATTCCCTAATTTCATCTTTATCTACATATCCAATAACACACACATGTGATATTTTCCTATCCCCAAATAAATATGAATATATTACTGATTTCTTTGGAACTTGTGTTGCGATGTATATATCTTTTACCCCAAGTTTTTTCATTAATTTTGCAAAGGATAAAGAAATCAACTTACAATCTCCCTCTTTACCATTTCTTATCATATCTGGAAATTTTACACTACTATTGTATTTTATATTTGAAAGTATGACATACTCACCATATCTCCAATAACATAATATTTTTTGATTATCAAAATTATCACATGTTGATTGTATTTCACTTATCCATGACTCTGGAATTGTCACTTCATCTATCTTTGAAGCGATGTAATCACTTGTTGTATAGTCAATGAAAGGAGTATCAGCAATTAACCATATAAAGAAACCGGCGATAATAACTATTTCAATCGCTATGATTACGTCCCGGTATCGTTTCAATCTTCTCCATTTTCTCCTTCTCATATATGGGCACAGGAGAGAAGAAATTGTTTAGCAAATGGCCTCCAGGTTTCCGTTCAAAACCTCTCTCCCGTTTTGCCCTTTTCTTTTCCACCGTTTTTGAAGATATTTCCATCTACACCTTGTAGCATATATCCAAGTATATCCAATGCTGTAGTTATACTATATACTGCCACCTCTATTATCTCACTTATCATATTTTCAAATTCATTTTCCGATTTTCTTGGCACTATTAATCACCCATAAACCAGCTTTTTTGAATGCATAGCGAATGATTTTTGATGATGGTATCTTTTCTCCAGACTCTTCTTGGAACTTGATTTTCAATATCTTAATGTTCTTATCTGTTTCTAGATCAATAGCAACTGTCGTGAAGTTTCGTTTCTTTTTTACTTTACTCATTCTTTTCACCATTCTTTATCCTTGATATTTCTTTTGCATTATTTCTTGTCTTTATCCAATCTATTACAATCCAAGACAAAATTCCGAAAACGAACCCCCAAATGAAGCTCAATACATCAATTGTTATCTGCATTTTCATTTTCACCTTCTTCACTATTTTCTTCATTATTTTTTTCTTCATTGGCTTTTCTTGAAAATACTATTAGCATAGCTACTGCAAATACAACTATTATTACTCCCACAGCCTCGATTGTATTTTCTATCATGTTTATAAATTTATAAAAGGTATTTAATAAACTTTTCGATGTTAAGAAATATATATTATTTGAGATAAAATAAAATTATGGTCTCAGAAAAGAAGGTACAAAAAATCTTACGGATGCATTTTGATGATTTTATCGGTTGGTGCCCCGACTACTGGAAGGCACTAAAAAATCCAGAGATAAGAAAGGCAATTGAAGAGGCAGAGAAATGGTTAAGGTAATTCACAAATTACAATCAGTAAATTTTAACAAAGGAGATAAGAACAAAAACAAAAAAATCAAATTTCTACTTCTTCTTGAGCTGGGATTTATAATTTAATTCCTATTTTTGAGAGGAATACTCTTATTGCTGGGAATCCTGCAACACCGTACGCAACATATCCAATGTTTTTGAATAGTTCTGAGAGATAATTCCCGACATTAGGTATTAAACTAAATGACGTAGACAGACCTCCTAAGATTAGTGCCGCTAGGAATAATTTTACATCGCCTTTTATTAGGTACCCTGCAATTAATGCTAGGACGAATCCCATATATATTCCCCATCCGAATTCTGGAATAAATGCTGATACAATTGCTATTAAGATACTAGTTCCTAAAAGCCATTTTACTGTTGGATTTATTTTCCTTTTTGTCATTTTTCACACCTTCGAGGGTTACACCTCTCATCCTTGTCATATGCCTACTTAGAGGCATCCTCGAGCAAAACCCTCGATGAATGTGGCAGGTTCTACCCCGCTCACATCCGATGAATATGAAAGGGGAAAAAAATAAAAACTAAAAATGTCCTAATGTTATTGATCAGGTATAGACCAAATAGTCTATCTCCTTCTTCTTGTTGTCCTCTTTTTTCTTCTTGTTGTCTTTCTTCTAGTTGTTCTTCTCGTTGTCTTTCGTTTCTTTCTTACCATACAATCACCTTAATTATTTTTTAGTATTAATAGTATTTAAATTTTATCCTAACAACCAATAAATGAAATTTTTGATCCATTGAATAATTTTTTCAAAGATTGAAGGTTCTGGTGGTACAGGTTCTTGAGAAATCGTTGTGGTAGGTTCAGATTCAATTGTTGTGGTTGTTGTAGGTGATGAAACCGTTGTAGTCGTCGTAGTCGTAGTGATCGTAGTAGTCGTAGTAGTCGTTGTTTCATATTCTTCACATCTTACATCCATAGCATCTTCTGGTATCATATTTACATCAACGGTTTTTCTCTCCCATTTCTTACACACCGTTCTCTCACATGTTTCATACTCATAGTGACAGTTGCATTGGTACTGTTTTTTCACCTTGTAATAACCAGTTATACAAATTTTTGTACCATCATAGTTTTCCTTGAAATCCCAATCATCATATACATATCCATATTCATTACAGAATTTCTTGAAATTACTAATTTTATCACTTGCACATTTACTATCTGTTTTATAACAGCAACCGAGTGATACCCATTTTCTTTCATAATCTGTACACGTATCACATACTTTTTTCTTATTACAATCGTATTTTTCTACCCCCCATTGCGAACAATATTTATAACTTGCTTTTATACAATTATCTGGTAAACCAAAATTATATGTAGAAAAGGGAATACTCGATGGTTTACAATAACAAGAATTACCCATTTCAATACATTCTATATATTCTGGATTATTAGCAAAATTAAAGCAATCTTCTGTTGATATACCTTTTGTAACAAATACATATTTATCATTCCAGAAAGAAAACTTTGGTAAATTAGTAGTCAAAATAAAAACTAGTGCAATTATTATCAAGAGAAGAGGAAAGTTTTTATTTTTCATTACCTACCACCCTCAAAACCTCGTAAAATATTTCCAATAATTCCTGCCAACGCTACCAAAATAGGACCAAATATCCATATAACAACTCCACCAATTACTGCTCCTATTACACTTGCAAGAATGATTTTAATAATATTATCGAGGATGAAATACATCATAACTCCAACAACAATACCTACCATCAATCCATAGAATATTCCCATCCAATTCTTCTTTCTAAAGTCTTCTCTAGTCATTGATAAGAATGCTATTAAACCTGAAAGAAGTGCAAATACTTTAACCCAATTGATTTTTCCACTTGGAGTTGGTGAAGGTGGAATAGGTTGGCTACCGCTTACACAAACTGGTTGACCATTTCTGTATGTACAGTAGTAACCGGATGGACATGTCTGAATAACATTCCAACCACTCCCTGCTGAATTACATTGTTTAATTTGATTTTCATCACAAACTTTATCATATGGATTACATACCTTTTGAGGATCAGCTGTTACAGTAACGGTTGTTGTATCTTCATTATTTGTTCCAGCACCTTTAACATGTATCGTGCATGTTCTTGTAATTCTTTCGTTTGTATTTGCCCCAACTTTTAGTTTCGTTTCACAATTCTCTCCACTATCACATGAAATAGTTTTCGTCGTATCAATAGAGTTAAATGGTGACGGGCAATCTATCCATATCTCGAAATTACCATCATCCCCATCATTTGTGAATTTTACCCATGCTTCACCATATTCACCAGACTTGAATGTTGTTCCTCTGGAATCAATTATTCTTGGTATTGGTTCTGGTTGATATATTCCTAACCAATCAGCACAAACATAGAATGTGAAGACAGGCACTTGAACATCACTATTTGGATATACTTCAACATATGCACTATTCTTTTGATCCTTATTATCAACAGAACCGAAAGTAGCTGATGTTGTTAAAAACTTATCTGCAACTGAATTAATATTATTTACTTTTCTAGACAATGAGTCTATATTACATTCTTTAGGAGGGAATATTCCGTTACAACTATCTATATATCTATCCATATCTTGTAGGAAGTTTGAATGTTGAATCTTGTAATTTGTATAGTACTCATTATATCCTAATTTCCATCCATTTTCATAGAATGGTTTGTATGGTGACTGTGAAGGACAATTCTTCTTAAGAAGGTTCCCATTCCAAACCACATAAACATAATCTCCAATCTTCTTGCTTATTTCATCCCTATTATCAATATATGTACTATATTTATCACCTCTTGTTTCAACAGTTATGTTTGTTTTGAAATGAACATCACAGTTATCAAGATATCCCATATATGATGTTTCTTGAATCTTATCTATACACCAATAAGTTATCGGAGTTCCAACAAATTTTCCATACCATTTTACATTTGGGCAATTTTCTTTGACCCATTTATCGACATCAAAAAGTGGATTCCAGCTCTTTGTTGAATGAATAACATACTTGTAAACTGGATCCGAAGCATAATCAACATGAATTGGGTATTCCCATACCAATTTTTCATTATTCATAGAAATAGATAAGTCGTGAGCAGGCTCTACTCCGCTTTTATCGCCTATACTTTCTTTTGAAATTGTGCCAACAGCAGATTGCCCAAGTCCACCTTGTGAAACAGTGAGTATCCATCCTTTATTACAGGACAAACCAGGTAAGTTTGATGTGAATTCCGCATCAGAAAGGGAAAGTGTTGTAAACCCAACCATTTGAAAGTGAAAACCATTTTGATATAGAAATCCTATAGTAATGACTAATACTATTAAAAGGGGAATCAAATTATTTCGATTCACAAAATCACCTATCTCTTAACAACAATCTCTAACCCTCCATACATCTTCGATATCTTCTCGGCTTTATTTAGAGCCTTTGATTTCGTACCAAATTTTCCGTATATTCTTAGGTATTCATCCCCCTCCATTAAGTGAACGGTCCAATAGTTCTTTTTCTTACCCTTGTGCTTCAGTATCAAAATCCATCGCATTATACCACCTTCTTTTAATAATATTAGTATTTTTAATATTTAAATCTTTATCCCTTCATAAATCCAAAGGCCAATCCAACCATGAAGGCACCTGTAGAAACTGACATAGCATTATCTCCCATCATTGATGTGAGTTTTGCAGAAAATAATGGTTTAAATAGCTCAAACACGTCCTTCATATTCATTAAAACGTCTTTCCCTAGTGCTCCGAACATATATAGTGAAGCTATCAATACACCGAAAATTATTATGAATTTTAAAATACTTTTTATCATCCCGCCTATCCAAAAACCGAATATGAATAATATTACTGCGACCAGTCCACCCATCGGGGTTATTCCTATGAATGGAATTTGAAACATATTTATCACCATAATATAAAGCTAACTCCAGCCATTACTAGTGAGGCGATCACATTGTTGGTGAAATGTAATGCGTCAGCGATCATTGTTGTTCTAAAGATATATATTAAGCTTGTGTTTAACAATGCAAACAAGAAGCATGATACCAGAGCAACTTCATTGACTGCATAAACGAAGATATGATACATCATAAATATGAATGATGATAGTAAAATTGAAATTATGGCTGACATATACTTTTCTTTAAATAGGTATTTCGAGAGTAAGATGTAGATTGTTGGAAATAGAAACGAAAAGAAGAACATATTTTCCATTATTCCAGCAACACCAGATAGAATAGCATTTGGTACTGAATGATCAAAGAATTGGAAGGTAGGGTATGGTACAAATGCCTTATGTTGTGTAAAAATTCTTGTTCCAAGAACAATTGACATAGCTATGGCTATCATAGCTATTATCTTTGGGCTTACCGGCGTCTTCTCTATCAAAACAGTATCGATAAAATCGAACTTCTTTGTGGTCAGGTTGTCAAAAAGAATGAATGCTATCGATAATAATCCTAACCATGCATAAAAACTTACCATCATCTTCTTTTCAATACTAACTTGACCTATCCATGAAAAAGCGATGAATGCGAAAAGAACAATTATAAGGACAAAGTAGTAAATTTTGTATTTGTTGTATTCTCCAGGCTGACCTAAACCCATTATTTTTGTCATCTTCTCACCCTCCTATATGGCTTGAGGTAATTGTATAATATATATATTGTTATTAGTATTAAAATACCAATAGTTATCTCAAGATTCGACTGGATAGCATAATAAACGACATAGAGATAATAAAATTTGGTAACCTTTCCAAATATCTCGATATTTCTTTCTTCAGTTTCCGTTAAGTAAACTATCTTTGCATTAACGACATACGTATATTCACCTTCATTTTTTATCGGTAAGTAAAGATTAACTTTAACTCTTGATCCTGGTCGTATGTAAATTGGATACGACGGTTCAATCATAAGATTGCTTGATACTGGTGTAAATTTGACAGAAACCGTATAATTATAATTATTTGTCACGGTTATCGGTGAAACATAATATTCATCTGGAGATGTTACGAATGATTTATCATAATCTATATCAACTCCATTGAGATTTTCTTCCTCTTTAGGCTCGGTTTCCATATATATCTCAAATGATGTTGGACTCCAACCACCAGCCATTGGATTAGGATGCTCAATCGATGAATTAATGTCCATAAGTAAGTTACAAACCATATTGTTGTCTTCGTTACACCCCCAGAAACTCCATAAGGTATCCCAATTAGAGCTCAAGTTCATAATTTCCCCGTCCCAATTTACGAAGTATGTATTATTCCAATAATATATGGAAGCGTTCCATACAGGGAAATATGCAAGCTGGTTGGATAGGACGGAATGTGTCGTAATATTAATTTCATTCAATAGTTGGCAAATCCTAGTTTCTGGTTCATAAACACAATTATGCATATCAATCAAATCTTGCACTATCGAATATATTTGAGTCGATGAATCATTTATATCCGAAAGGTAGTTAATACCAGCCGAACATTCTAATTCAGAAAGCGTTCTGAATAACATCCCCTGATCGCTCAAAACGACATTATTTCCTCCTGTCGTGGTTACATTTATATTAATACACTGCAACCTATAGATTTTAGAATAGTCGAGTTGTGAAGTGTAAGTTTCATTTATCCATACCTTTAGCTTGTTCTTGCAAGTTTTTGCTACATTGACATTTACATTTGGAACATTAACAATACTTCCATTCGGTAATATCTCAGCCAAACTACATGATGGAGTTGTGGTTACCTCAAGTTCATTCCCTTGATAATCGAAAAATTCAAATGAACCTATTACAGCCTGACCTAGGCATATTGGTTTCGGTTGGTTCTTGAATATTGTTATGCTTTCCTCGTTAAATTGATCAGCTATTGATTTTTGATAGTACTCGATTGTTAATGCAATAATATATTCGTTATCGGACGCTTCCCATGTAGTGTTATCACTACTTTCAAGTGAATGTATTGACGGTAGGTCGTCTGTACCTATATAAACAGTTTTTGAAGGCAACCAGCTATCATCTCCTATAAATTTTACTTCAATATATTTACTTGTTACGCTACTTGGATCAAACTCTATAACATACTTGTCGTAGGATGTATTGATTGTGGTAACATCTATTGAGTAAATTAAGTTATCATTCAATGTAATGTTCAGATATCCTGTTGGATTTCCAGTTTTCTTTAACCAAAATGTTAAAAACGCTCTGGTCATGTTTGATGGAACATCTCCAATATCAAATATATATTTCTTGTATCTGTATGTTGCGAATGAACTGTCGCTTGGTGGTTCTACATCTCCGACTATATGTTGAATTGAAACATCGTAAATGGTTCTGTTTATCAAACCTTCTTTTGATAAATCAAATGACACAACAGCAATTGGTTCTGGATAATCGGTCAGAGTTCGTGTTGTATGGTTCCATACCGCTTCTGCTATTAAAGATTCATTCACATCAACATCCAAAGAGCTAAGTGTATCATTAATTAAGTCTAAATACCAACACTTTGTGCCTGTTTCAGTTACATAATTACTACAATTCTCCCTGTTATACAAGTATGTTACATCAGATTGAACTTGTGTTAAGAGAATGTAGTTGTCACTTGTTGTTTGGTTTATCTCTTCACTTAGTGTCTTGATTTGGCTTGATATCGTGTATAAATCAGATGCCGTATAAGAATCCCATCTGGTCTGGTTTATGTAATCAGCAATAGTTTTTGCTTGGTTTGATATCGAATATAAGTCTGAAGCCAAGTATGTATTCCACCTAGTTTCATTTATGTAATCTGCAATAACCCTCGCTTGATCGCTAACAGAGTATATGTCAGATGCAGAGTAAGTACCCCACTTGTCCATAACGTCTGAAAAGGCATACGAGCCCCATCTGGTTTCATTGATGTATTGAGCAATTGCTTTTGTTTGGCTTTCTAAGTCATAGAGGCTTTGTGCTGTTTGACTGCCCCATTTTTCAAGTGTTTGATGAGTTGTTTGATTTATTTCAGAAAGGTATTGCTGGTTTTCATGAACCGTTGTGTTGATTTCTGAAAGTCGTGGGATTATGTCATTATTGATTTTGTTAAGGATTTCAGAAATGTCACCAGTCCATTCTGCCACATGAAACGTTTTCGACACAGTAACACTTGATGAGCCGTATGTACAATTTGCTATGTATGTGTAAACTCCATAAGTCGACGGTGCTGTATATGAGTTATTGTAATAAATCCCATTTCCGAGATATGTTGTTCCGATGTCGTCTAACCATAAAGTCATATCAGGATAGTAAACATCAAAAGTGCAAGTTGCTCCACTAACAGGATTTCCATATGCATCCGTAACCTGAACTGCCAAATAAATATCTTCTCCTGGTTTGTATTCTGTTCCAGAAATCATAGCAAGATTAATTGGATATAGGTCACGTTTTCCATGAAGTTCAATTTGTATGTTTTTCTTTTCATCTATACTTATATTACTGATTACTACTGGAACATAACCCGACTTATAAACTTTAATAGTATGTGGAGATTTTTTAACCTCTATACCATAACCACTTGCTCCATTATTTGAGGTATAGTATGCATAGATTATTTTCTGAGTGGGTATCTGTCCAGCAGAATTTGTTGTTCCAGAATAAACTAAGTTATTGTCTGTATCATAAATTTCCACAGTTGCATCACTAACTGGATTTCCGTTTTCGTCTTTTATTGTTATGTCTACTGAATATCTCCTATATACTTTTCCAGTTGAACCTGTTTTGACCCAGTAAAAAATCCATCCACTACTACCATCTGGTTTTTTTATTTCACAATCATCCCAATAACTATCTTTTGTAATGGGATTGGTTGTGCCCATATATCCTGCATAACTAGTTACTGTTGCCCATATGTTTGAAAAATTGGATACATAATCATCTCTCCATAGATACAATATTCTCCCACTATGAAAAATGTAAATTCTATCCATCTTCCCACAATTTGTATTGTCAAAATTGTTTATGAACTGAAACACATTATATAACTCTGATTGTGAAGGATCCGATAGACCAGAGTATGTTAAAAAAGCTCCACCATTAATTATACTATTCCATATCCTTTCCATCGGGTAAATTCTGAAGTTTCCTTTACCATAAGTAGTTCCACCTTCTGTAATTCCAGACACATACGTAATCGTAGAGGAATAAATATAATTCGGCTTGAATCTTGGATAATAATAACTTGAATAGAACGATATTCCATATCTACTACTTTTATCAGTTTCACTCATTACCTCACCAAAAGTTAAATTAGCGTTATTTGACGTAACGAATACTTGTTCAGATGTAGCCATATGCCTCGATGCATAAATTTGTTTTCTCTTTTCTGTAAATACTGTTGGTGTTGTTCCGTCTCCTACAATTACACCACCATGTAATATATACAAATTAGGGTCTCTAAATTCAATCAAGCCCATCTTCGGCTCTAATATTTTAAACGAGTCTCCTGGGGTAAGTCCCGTTACATTAATTCCATTATCTTTTATATATTTGAATGAATGTTTAGTCCATGCTTCCCCACTTGATATGTCGACTACCTCACTGATTAACGTGTAGTTTGCATCCCAACCAGTTATATTTACTGTTGCACCAGCTCTCGCTGTTGCTTGTATAATTAATCTTGTAGGAACTCCTGGAGGTCTTATTTGTGAATGTATATCCAATATTTCTGGTGAAGACGAAATTGTAGTATCTAAAATTATATTGTTATGTGATATGTCCCAGTCATAAATATCTGCAAGAGTAATTGGGTCTGATGTATTACCTCCAGTTACTACAATGTACCTTCGTGGAAATCTTGGAACAGTAGAAGATTGAGCTCCTCCTTCAGTCATTCCAGAAACACTTGTTAATCTTGCTCTAATAGCCCAACAGTTTGCTTGTGAATCTGCTATTTGAGTAGGTCCCCAATCGTTTATTTCATCCATATTAAAAAATACTCTATGCTCTCCTGACTTGCTGAAACAATCCGTATCATCTACTAAATAAGGTATTTCTTTCCATGTGCCATCTTCAGAGTGATACTCCCAAACACACTCTACATCACCGTTTCTTGGCGTCCCTATATAGAAACTAATTGATTCATATTGACCAGGATGATACCAATCCACAAAATAAAGCATATCTCCTGCCTTAGCGTTATCTGGAAAATAATCAAATGTTGTTCCAAACAAGTCTGATGAATATGTTCCATCTGTCGAATTGTAGTAGTAAAGATGTGTTCTTCCAGATATTCCATTATAATATGAATTTGTATATGTATATGTTATTGAATGAAACCCTATTTTTAGCTTATATCGGTCACCAGGGTCAAGACCCAAACTCTTCAAATCGATTCGAAATGATGGATTTTTGAGAAGCAAGTTAATTTGTTTTATTGATAATGGTACTTCGATCCAGTCACAAATATCTTCTTCTGGAGGATCTTTATATTTGCATTTGTAAAGGTGAATTGGATACTTGTCGAGATATTTTAGATTTTCCCAATGTTTTATATGTTTAAATTTCTTTTTTAAATCATCTGGAACTGAAATCTTGCCTTTAGAATTCATAATTTTAATTTTTCCAAACATTACATCTCTTGCTGTTTTTAGTAAGGTTTGATTTGGCTCAATGGTAAACTTAAAGTTGTGGTTACCGAGTTTCTCTATTTTAACATCAATATAATGTCCTATATCATTCTTTTCCCATAAATGCCACATTGGTTGACTATATGAAACTTGAAAGTTAGTAGCATGTGAGATGTTAGTAATGAGAACCAGTGAGATGATTGACAATACAAGAAAAAAGTATTTTAATTTCACTTTCGATCACCCTATGTTAAAAACATAACAATAAATACAAGACCGAGTGAAATCAAGAGTGCAATCAAGTTCTTGTATTTATTAATTATAATATTACCCCCTCTTACTCTTAAAATTTTCAGCACAACCACATATGAGATTGAAATGATACCGATAATACCAAGCCAACCAATTGGAACGGTGACTGATGTTCTTCCTGGTAATATTATTCCATCCCTCGTAATTTGGAATGTCGCACCTGGTGAGAATTTGATTGGATATAATAACAATGTCTTGATTTTTTCCATAATCCCACTAGAGAACCCAGACACGATTAATGTAATTTCAGCCGTCTTGTATGCTTCCGTATCCTTATCTATGAAGTTGACGGTAACCTGATATGCCCCATCTTTTGCGGATACGGGGACATCGGTATAGAAATCGACCCCGATTTCCTTTCCAGGATCAACTGCAATATATTCTGGTTGTTGATATGCTTGTAACAAGTGGAGGCTTTTCATTGATACATAATCTTCATAATCTCCATGAAGCTCAACCTTTATGAATATGGGATCAGGACCCAGATTCTTTATTACAAATGTGTGGTCAGCACCAAATGGAGCTATTAATTTCTTTTCACCTCTCCTTACGAAAATTGTTATATCCTTAGGGAATATATCAAATGTGACATTCTTTGGTATTATGACGGCTCCTCCTCCGCCTCCTCCACCTGAGCCACCACCTCCACCTGATGATGAGAACGGTACATAATAAATTACTTCAAATGTATGCGTTCCCTCTTCCAATGAGGAGTGGCTGAAGTTTGTTCCAACTGTAAACCTTACGTAATCGTTTGTCTTTTCAAATGTGACATTTTCCGTCTTTTCATCCACGTACCAATTATCCGCCGAAGGATCACGGGATGACCACTCGGGTAGGAGTGATGTCGAAATATTAAATATAATAGGTAATGTCTTTGTAGTCTCGTTTTCAATTACATTCACATAAAATTTACAATTCTTCTTGGTCCAAGTTGTGTAGGTCGTTGTATCGCATGAATGGGATGAAAGGTAGGCTGTGCTGTTGTAGAGGGTTACTGTAAACGTTTGTGGTGTAGCATAAGGTAATGATAAAAATGTTGTTATATAAGGTGTTGCATTCTTCCAAGTTGATAAGTTGATATATGATGAGAAGTCAGCATAAGTGTCCGTGAAATCAGTAAGCGTGCTATTTACTATAAACATATAATTAATATAAAGAGGATCATCTACAATAACTGAGGAATTGAGAGAAGTTGTTGATTCTAATGATTCATCAATCCAATCTCCATTCCACTTACTCAACAAGTTAGCACTTTCTCCTCCAGACAGAGTTCCTGAGAATGAGCCACCACTTACAAGAGATCCACCTGATGGAGTGAAGTGAGTAACAGAGTAATCAAATGTGGTGCTTCCTGTGTTGGAGATTGTATCGTTTTTCATTATTTGTTGAGATGAAAGTGTGTGAGAATACGAAGTGTCTTCTTCATAAGAGTTATCGGTTATAGTAAAGTTGATAGTCCAATCAGCAATTGCTCCATGAGTATCGTTACAATATATCACGTCATTTATAGATGTAACTGAACCAATGTCAATGTAAGCGAAATCTGTTGTGTCATCAATTGAGCTATTGGTATGGGAACCAAACCAACAAGAATCTCTATCGTTTCTACCATCTGGGTCAGTAATGTTCACCTTGAGTTTAACATTGTGAGAACCCGAACCAAGATTAGAAACAATAACTTCAACATTGTTGATGGTGGGTAGTTGGTTTGATTCTTCTTCTCCTATTGCTACAGTTGGTTCTGGGTCTGCGAATTTGCGGACAAATACGCTATCGATAATTAATTTTCCTGAAGGGTAACTTGTACTGCCCCAATGATTTGCTCGAAAAATTATTGGTAATGATATAGTTGGTATTACACTAGTATTTGTATTGTTTACTATTAGATCACTGTCTACTAACCAAGACACATTAATATCATTCCATTTAATCGTCGATCTGTGATAAATTTCAGGATCTCCACTCCAAACATCATCCGAATAATAATAAGTTCCTTCTCTGGATGTGCGTAACTGTCTACCATGTTCACCGTAAGTTATGAATGTATAACTATTACCACTAGCTGTTGAACTATCATTACTAATACCATATAAAATGACTCTATAATATCCTGCAGCCCCTTTTCCTCCCCAATTTGGTGCTTTTATATTTTTGAACCCTACTACTATTGGATATGAAAAACTCCTAAGACTCTGAACCTCTATATTACAGTATGGAGAATTTGGTTCATCGTCTTGAGCTTCAACTGTTAAGTAACTATTAGAAACATTAACTATATCCACTACACAATCATTGTTACCATTTACATATATCTTTTGCCACTTACTTGTATCTAAACTAGTTCCTTCAAAATCATCAAAGAACTCAAACACAGCAGTTCCATTACTCTCACTCGTTGCACTTGGATTTCCATAATACATATAAAGCATATTATTGTCATTTGACGTAATTTGAGGAACTTTGACCCATATGTGAGCATAATAAGATTCTTGATGATAATCTCCATTTTGTCTTATTTCATGTCCGTTTATAAAGAGTCTATACTTACAGGATTCATCTCTATCATTTTCACTACACCAAATTCTTATCTCATTAGACCCTTCATTTATATAAGGAGTTATATCTACACCATTTGAACATGTTGCACTTCCATGACATCCACCACCACAATGTTCAATATAATGTCCGTTTACCCAAAACCATTGACCATCATCACTACTTATAGATATTTTTATATCTGGTTTAGTATAATTATAATTCATCTCAATTTTTGCATAATAGTCACAATTATCACAACTTGGCCAATTATCTGTATACCAATCTCCATCTCTCACATTCCAACCCGAGCTCGGGAACTCATCCCAACCAGAATCGTCAGCAGAAAGACAGTCTGTCCCAAGTTGATAATACGAGGTGACACTTAGATTGTAAGATCCATACGTATATTCAATCCAGTATGGGATTTCAGTTTCAGTATCGTCTGATGAGTTATAGTAAGTAAATCTTAAGTCATCAAAGTCTGATTGCATATTCGAATTATAGGTCACATTGATAGCAACTTGATAATCTGTTAATGTATTTCCTGAGTTCTCAGTAATAGTAATTGGCTTTCTGTACTGCCAGGATGAGTTCCACCAAGCGAATTCTGGGAAGTTAAACCCATATCCGTGAAGACTGAAAGACGGGTAAACGTCAACTGCAAATGGTTCAGTTGATGGTTCAATGTAACCACGAATGTCAATTACGTAAATCTTGTTCTTTTCAAGTATGATTTTCTTTAAATTCTTAAGAGGTTTCCACACCCATCGCCAATCGGTTTCATT
>CAYRXY010000005.1:0-30000 GCA_964428495.1 uncultured archaeon | reverse complement strand
TCTTAGTACCCCCAGGAAAAGAAAGCAAACGCGATGCCGTGAGTAAGGGCGACCGAAAGCGGCACAGGGCAAACTGAATCCTCTAGTGATGAGCTAGAGGAGATGTGGGGTTTGGACCGAGGGTACAGCCTAACTCACCGAGTCGAAGTCCGCTGGAAAGCGGTGCCATAGAGGGTGATAGCCCCGTAGGCGAAGGTGAGAAGGCTGATTCCTCGCGTTCCAGAGTACGGTTGGTCGAATTTCCAGCCGGAATATGGGGGTCATCTACCTCCAACCCTAAATATGGATCTGAGACCGATAGCGCACTAGTACCGTGAGGGAAAGCTGAAAAGAACCCTTGAAAGGGCGTGAAAAGAACCTGAAACCAGGTGGCTACAGTTAGGCGGCCAAGCCTTGCGCAAGCAAAGGTTAAACCGCCGTCCGTTTCGAAAAACGGGCCAGGGAGTTAGCCTCTGTGGCGAGGTGAAAGCCGAAGCGAAAGCGAATCGAGCGCAACCTCCTTGAGAGGTGAGGCTCGTCCGTGTGAAAGCGCGGTAAGTCACAGGGGCTAGACCAGAAGCCGGGCGATCTACCCCGGGGTAGGGCGAAGCGTCGCGAAAGCGGCGTGGAGGCCCGATAGGGTTGCTGGGATCACATCCGCTCCCGTGACCTCGGGGTAGGGGTGAAATGCCAATCGTGCCCGGCGATAGCTGGTTCCTCCCGAAATGTGTCTCAGCACAGCCCTGCCTGAGCCTGTCGTGGGGTAGAGTGACTGACTAGGTTGTTAAGGGGAGAAATCCCCGGCAACCTTGTCAAACTCCGAATCCATGGCAGGTATAGACGGCAGGAGTGAGATCAAGGGGGTAATCTCCTTGGTCGAGAGGGAAACAACCCAGACCAGCGGCTAAGGCCCCGAAGTACCGGCTAAGTGTTCTGAAGGTGGTCCTGAACCTAAGACAGCGGGGAGGTTGGCTTAGAAGCAGCCATCCTTTAAACAACGCGTAACAGCGGACCCGCCGAGGTTCAGGGCGCCGAAAATGGACGGGACTAAGCCGGTCGCCGAGGCCCTGGATCTGGCCTTCTTGGCCAGGTGGTAGGGAGGCGTTTCACAAGGGTAGAAGCATTCGCGTGAGCGAATGTGGACCTTGTGAGAATGAGAATCCTGGTGGGAGTAGCAGCAAAAGCCGGGTGAAAAACCCGGTCACCTGACGGGTAAGGGTTCCTCCTAAAGGTTAATCCAAGGAGGGTTAGCCGGTCCTAAGCCAGTCCGTAACTCGGCGCTGGCGAAGGGGAAGCCGGTTAATATTCCGGCGCCACCTATTTTTTATGATCCATATGGGGACGCCTCGGGATAGTCCAAGTGGAACTGTCGTTC
Organism: uncultured archaeon; assembly: GCA_964428495.1. Taxonomy (GTDB): domain Archaea; phylum Aenigmatarchaeota; class Aenigmatarchaeia; order GW2011-AR5; family JAHLMP01; genus CAYRXY01. Next base: position 28,646 of record CAYRXY010000005.1, on the reverse strand, counting down.
CATCCAAGCGGCGAAGTCCAGGGAGTGTCGTAATGACGAGAACTGGACGAAACCGTGATAGGACCTCCTATGGAGGTTTTGGATGACTCCTGGGGCCCATGAAAACCTATATGGTGAGAAACTAGGTGACCGTACCCAGAACCGACACAGGTGCCCACGCTGAGAAGGCGAGGGTGTACGGGTGAACCCGGTCCAGGGAATTCGGCAAATTGGTCCCATACGTTCGCAAGAAGGGATGCCTGCCCCTCTCGTTTATGCGGGAACGGGCAGGTCGCAGTGACAAGAGGGGCCCGACTGTTTATTAAAAACATAGCCGGCTGCAAAGTGGAAACGCCTTGTATAGCCGGTGAATCGTGGCCACTGCCAGTGTGTGAAACCCGGTTTCAACCGGGCCAAGCCCTGGTATAGGCCGGCGGTAACCCTGACCGTCTTATCTGAACGGTCATTCGAGCAATGCGATGAGAAAACCGTCAAGGGATACAGGTAGCGTAATCCCTTGCCGCTTAAATGGCGGCCTGCATGATGGATCAACGAGGTCCCTGCTGTCCCGGACCGGGACCCGGCGAAACCGGCTTTCTGGTGAATAGGCCAGAGACCCTCGGTGGGAAGAAAAGACCCCGTAGAGCTTTACTGCAGCCTGGTGTTGTAGTGAAGTTGCGGGTGTATAGCGTAGGTAGGAGCCGTCGAAGTTCAGACGCTAGTCTGGATGGAGGCGTCAATGTAACACTACCCATTCGCAACTTCACTGCTAACCCTGCAAAGCAGGGAACAGCACCAGGTGGGCAGTTTGGCTGGGGCGGTACGCCTCCGAAAAGATATCGGAGGTCCCCAAAGCCCAGCTCAGTCGGGTCGGAAATCCGACGTTGAGTGCAAGGGCAAAAGCTGGGTTGATTGGATCCCGAACAGTAAGGGATCCAAAGGTTAACGCCTGGCCTAGCGATCCGCGATCTCTCATAGATGGGGGATCGTGGCAAGAGAAAAGCTACCTCGGGGATAATGGTGTCGTGGCGGGCGAGAGTTCATATCGACCCCGCGCATTGCGGCGTCGATGTTGGCTCCTCCTCTCCTGGGCGTGCAGCAGCGCCCAAGGGTGCAGGAGTCCACTGATTAAAAGGAGACGTTAGCTGAGTTTAGTACGTCGTGAGACAGTACGGACTATATCTGCCGAGGGTGTTCGAGTCTGAGAGGAAGGAGGAATAAGTACGAAAGGAACATCCCTCCGCGGCCTCTGGTGTACCGGTTGTCCGACAGGGCATTGCCGGGTAGCTACGCCGCAGGGGATAAGGGCTGAAAGCATCTAAGCCCGAAGCCCCCCTCGAAAATAGACTCGAGGCAGCGGGTAGACGAGCGCTTATGGAACGGGGGTGTAAGTACCGAGGCAACGAGGTACTCAGCCCACCGTTTCCTACGCCAATGCCAGCTCCTTTAAAGCCTATGACTGCCCTGAGAATTTTTAGCGGTAGTATATATTGGAAAGAAAAGCTAAGTGTATGCTTCTTGGTGATATAATTTAAAAGTCCTACTTAACCTTCTCCAAAATTATTGCAGGACAAACTCTCGTAACGCCTCGTAATTTTCTTAGAGCTTTGACAAAGTTTCTCATTTCTTTAGAAGTTTTAAACCAACATTCAAGAAGAAGCATGTGATCACCTTGAGAAAGATAGAGAGAACGGATTTTTCTGTTTTTTTCCAACTTTTCCGTTACGCCGACAAGATACTCGGGTTTTGTGTCAATACCGATTAAAGCGTGGACCTTATATCCGATTTTTCTCGGATTGATCTCTATTGTATATTTTTTTATTATTCCTTGCTCTTCCATTCGTCTAACGCGTTTCCTCACAGCCGTTTCACTAATTTGTAACCGTTTTGCTATTTTCATAAATGGTGTCCTTGAATTCTTTTTTAATATATCTAAAATTATTATGTTCGAATTTCGAACCATAAAGTATTTATATTCGAACATATATAAATATTTTAATTGGGTGATAAATGTGGAAGAAAACTATGAAGGTATGCCTCTTATAGGAGACAAATTTCCAGAGATGGAAATACAAACAACACGTGGAAAAATGAAATTACCAGATGCGTTCAAGGAAAAGTGGTTCATACTTTTCAGTCATCCGGCAGACTTTACTCCTGTATGTACAACAGAATTCGTAGCATTTCAGAAGAGATATGAAGAATTTCAAAAACTAAACACTGAGTTAATTGGTCTCAGTATAGATCAAGTATTCAGCCATATGAAGTGGACTGAATGGATAAAGGAGAAACTGAATACAGAAATAAAATTCCCAATAATTGCAGATGACACAGGGATGGTAGCATGTCAACTTGGTCTAATCCATCCAAACAAAGGAACTAACACAGTAAGGGCTGTATTCATCGTAGATCCTAAGGGTATGATAAGAGCAATTCTTTACTATCCACAGGAACTGGGAAGAAATATAGATGAAATTTTGAGAATGGTAAAAGGTTTTCAGACTGCGGACAAGTATGGAGTAGCAATACCAGCAAATTGGCCAAACAATGAGATCGTTGGTGACCATGTAATTATACCTCCTGCAAGCAGTGAGGAAGAGAAGAAAGACAGGCTAGAAAAAGCAGAGAAAGGTGAGATCGAGTGTTTTGATTGGTGGCTCTGTCATAAAAAGGTGGAATAAAATGATGTCAAACATAATTCCAGATAAAGAAAAATTTGGGAAAGAGAATGTTGACAAAGAAATACTACGAGTTGGGCTAATAGCAGAACTAGACGCTATAAACCTTTACGAGCAGTTAGCAACAATGACAGATGATGAAGAGATCAAAAAGGTCTTAGAAGACATAGCAGATGAAGAGAAGACACACGTTGGAGAGTTTTTAGAGCTCTTAAAAAGATTTGACAAGAAGCAGATAGAAGAGATAGAGAAAGGTGCTAAAGAAGTGCAAGAAATTACTGGTGAGTAAATTTTTGATTTCTTTTTTATTTTTCATTTATCAAATTCATTATCAAAAATCAATAGGAGGAGATTAAATGTCGTTTCGAACATCGTACCAGTGAGAACGGTGATTTAATTGTCTGTCAATGACTTGATCGAAAAAATAAAGAAATTGAAAAGAAGTAAAATAAAAAATCTGATACAAAAACGGATCAAAGAATTTAAGAAAATTGGTAAATCTTCTTCTAATGAAATTTTTAAAGAGCTCTGTTTTTGTATTCTCACTGCAAATTTCAGCGCAGAACGTGGTATAGAGATTCAACAGAAGATTGGAAATGAGTTTCTGACATTAGAGGAAAGATTGTTAGCGAGAAGACTCAAAGAGTTGGGACATCGTTACCCAAATACGCGGGCAAGGTATATTGTTGGCGCAAGGAAACAAAAAGATAAAATTGTTCATGCTATCAAATCTTTGACTAATGAAATAGAACTAAGAGAGTGGTTAGTAAAAAATGTTAAAGGTCTTGGTTATAAAGAAGCGAGTCACTTCTTGAGAAATATTGGTTACAAAAACGTTGCAATTATCGACTTTCATATTTTAGATTTACTGGAACGGTTTAAAATTATCAACAAAGCGAGATCATTGACAAAAAGAAATTACCTCGAAATCGAAGGAATTTTAAGAAAAATTGCAAACACTGCTGGTTTAACGCTAGCAGAACTGGATCTGTATTTATGGTACATGGAAACGGGAAAAATATTAAAATAATTAGATTGTAAGTACTATCTTTCTAGATTCAGGGCTCAGATAACCACCAATTTTGTGAATATCCTTTCCCATCTCACCTATTCTTTTTTCCCATTTCTTAGATTCAATAACATATTCCCAAGTAAGCGGCTCTCCTTTTATTATTCTTTTAGCTTCGTTGAAATAATCTTTTAGAGTTTCTAGTATCCCTTTATGCGATACCATAAATCTTGTTATTTTAGAAACTTTTTATTTCTGCGATATTGATTTTAACTCAGCAAAAAATAATTTACGATTAATAACAAAATGAACTAAAACTAATATTATTGAAATAAAACCAGAAAGTGTATGAATTTTTTCTAACTCCCACTTATTTAATCCAAAAAAAGTCCATCCTGTTTGTATCGCTACTCTTCCATATGGAGCAATATATAACCCTATTCCTGAAATAAACACTATTGTAAATAGAACAATCAGCAAAAGAGAAACGATAGGTCTTACCTTTGATAAATTCATAAAAACCACTATATATTTATACCAAAATCTTTATTAATCTCTTCAACATATCATCATATTACGGTGACCAGGAAAGCGACCGTCGCCCTTTAGGGGTGAGGAAGTTCCGCCCACCCATTATGGCGCTTATGGGGTCGAGAGGCCCTTACCTGAGATCAGAAACGATACTCCGTCAGGGACCGATTAGTGAGGTCTCGGTTTTGCCTCAAAGGGCAAACGGGGGTGAAACGGCTCAGGTAGTGTCGGGTGCAAGTCAGATGACGCTAAGACAAATGGTCGCAGCCCTTTCAATGATCCTATCTAGTAGGTGAGAGGGTTCACAGAAGGCGGGTTATTTCCTGGTCACCCTTTTCTTACCTTTACTATATTTTTTAGAAATAACTGTTACAATTAACCAACCAATCACGCCAAAAACAAGTAAAACAATTCCAACATTCATTTCGTGTCTCAATATCTCGTTGATAAAGTCTAAAGCTGTGTTTATTCCAGGAGCATTAGCTGGTACCGACTGAAGTACGAAGCCTTGAATAGTTTCCTTCAAGAAATAAGGAATGATAAAAACTACTCCTGTGAATATAGAGGAAGATGATAACATCTTTAATGTAGTTGGTACAGATTTTGAAACCAGATAAATCAGCCCTATAATTACGAGAAGCGCAACTATGCTAAACTTCCAGAGTTTTGAGGAAACGTTGTGAATATCAGATAATGAGAAACCGGAAAGAATCTTCTGATTGTATATAGCTTTTTTCTGAGCACTTATGCTCTCCCCTACTTGCTTAAGTTGCATACAAACATTTTTTGCCTGATTTATTTTACTTTTTGCATCAGTCAATGCATTACATGCATCCTTTAATCCAAAACCACATATCTTATTTATGGCATCATCAAGATCTACACAAGTCATGTTAAGCATGTTGCACGCGTTAATGGCTTGGGTCGTTAGATTTCTCTCTATTGTAGAAGATATATTACAAACCATCTCGGTAGTTTCTTGAAGATTTGTGCAGTTCCTACCAAGATACTGTATACATTCTGTCTGGTATTGAGCTACCTCATTTTGAAATTGCTCCTGGACTACGGAATCTATCAAGGTGGATATTGTTTCCTGAGAAGTGACAGAGGAGTAATAATTTCCATCAACAGCAAATATCAGGGCAAACGGTAGTATTATTCCAAGAATACCTATTAGTATCTTTGAAAGTATACTACTCATAGTTTACTTTTCTTTTAGAAGTTTAAAAAGATGGGGTCGGGAGGAATCGAACCCCCGTCAACCGGTTTCTTCGTACATCATCCTTACGTCAGAGCTCCAACGTATACGCTGGAGCCGGCCGTTCTACCGCTAAACTACGACCCCATTGTTATTCATTTTATATGAAAAAGTTTAAAATAAGATTATGTTAGAATGGATTATTTTAATTTTCTCCTTAATATTAAATTTTTTCTTAATCAAAAAGTTAATCGAATTGGAGAGAAGAAAGAAAAGTATGGAAGTTATACATGGGAAATCTCTAGAGCAATTTATTCCGCTTCTAAAATCTTACCCATACGACAGAAAAAATTTTAGATTTATTGGTTCACCTATAGATGGTATTCAATTTAACGACAATGAAATTGTATTCGTAGAATTTAAGACTGGTAGATCGAGCCTGACGAAAAAACAAAGAAGAATTAAAGATTTAATAAAGAAGAAAAAAGTAAAATTCTCGGAATTAAAGGCTTAGCTTGATGGTGTTCCTACGATAGTAAATGTTGTTGATGTTTCTGTATAATAGGTGTAGTTTGTCATAAAAATTATTCTGAACGAATCATACAATTCTGGTACTGAATCTATATTAACTGTACACGGTATTGTTACTGTTTCACCGTGCCTTAATACTATATCCCCATCGACAGTTTTCTTATCTGTACTGTATGTTGGGTTTTTCATTACTTCACATCCCTCAAACGAAACGTTCAACGGAGATAATAGCTGAAGTTTTATATGCATAGGTCCTATTTCATATCCTTTTATTGGTGCACCAGAACCAACGTTCTTTATGTAAACTCTAACTTGTGTTGTATCGGCACTAGTCAAAATTATAGGAAGCCCTGCTTTATCAATGTCTATGTGAATTGGCCCGTCTGAGTTTTTAACATTAAGTACCTGTGGAATTTCTTTGTTTTGTTTTATCAACATTTTATAGTATTCCTTGTTCAAAACCGGAACTGCTACTTCTCCATTACTTGAATAGTTATACACTATTCTTGCTTTTACAGTAACTGGTAATTCAATCCCTTCAGGAAGATTCTTGTATGAGTCTAATGTCCAACTAGCTATCTTAAAGTCCCCTGGAACAGGTGGCTGTGTTGACAAATCTGGTGGACTCATTGAATCACTGAGTGTATATGAGTCACATGACACATTTCCTGGACATGGTGTATCGTCCCAAGAAGCCCCAAGTATATAAAGCTTTACATCATTCGCTGTTGTTCCTCCAACATTTTCTATATCGAGATACAATGGTATCGGTTCTGCTTTCTCATATCTATCAAGATCCGTAGAGAATTCCTTTATTACTATTCCATCAGTCGAAGAAACGGTTACCGTTCTGTTTCCTCCTTGAATACATCCAGCGCTGAAGACTGTTAACGATAGCGCTATTGCAATTAACAAAATTGGAATTACCTTTCTCATAGGTCTAGACCTCTATCTTAATTTGCGCAGACCTGCGCAAATCATATCTATACCACAAATTAATTATCGATATAACGTTTAAATAATTTGTATTTACTGGGAACGGTCCTATCTTACAGGTAATCTGAGGGAATGTATCTCCATTTATGTAAAGATAATCTGTATCGTTCAGACCACAGTCTCTCCTAGGATTTACTTGTATCGTATGACCACCATAAGAAAGAGATATACTCAGCTTATCAACATCTATTTTATCGATATATCCATCTCCTACATTTTTTATAGTAATATACATATAGGTTTGCTTTTCTGCGGGTTTTATGATGAACGGATTGTCCTTGAATCTCACTATCGCTTCCAGCTCATCGTTTCTCTTTGTAAACAAGTTTGTGATCGATGGTAATGAATTAGTCTTTTCCCTTAGTCTATACTCCTTTTCGGATAACACAATAAGTTGCGCTGCAGAATTTAGATATCCATCATAAGAAACACTGGCATAAATATTTCGAATAGTGGACTTTTCAATATTAGAAATAGGATATCTAAGTTTACATTCCAGTATCTTTATCTCCTTTTTCTTTATGTCCCATGTAGCCTTACATGGTGATAACTTCTCGAACCCGTCAGTATCAAAAAACGATGCGTCCACTGCGTTATAAGTTTTATTTCCTAAGTTGTTTATATCAAGATATACAGAAAAGTTCTCTCCCATAAAAACACTTTCTGGTGCATCTAAAGTAACCTCTAATAATTTTCCAAGTGCTGGAGTACTACCATTTTTGACGCATCCAGCGCTGAAGACTGTTAACGATACAAGTATGAGAACTAAGAATTCATAACGTCTCATAAATGTTATTAATGCCGAAGAATGTATAAAATATTATGCTTTACAAAGAACTAGTAGAGATTTATGAAAATTTGGAGAAAACAACAAAAAAGTTAGAAAAAAGAGACATTCTCGCTCAACTCTACAAAAAATGTAGCAATAAAGATCTGTATCCTGTTGTACTTCTTTCAATGGGTGATGTATATCCGGTAAGTGAACTTGAATTAGGAATAGCTACAGAACTGATGAAAAAAATTATAGCAGATACCTTTGGCATTCCCACCTCTCATGTTGAAGAGTTATTTAAGGGATATGGAGATCTTGGGTCTGTAGCTGAAACTCTCTCCAAAAAGAAAAAACAGACGACCCTTCTTAGAAAAGAGTTAACTGTAGAGCATGTTTTTGAAAATTTAAGAGAACTTCCAAAAATCACTGGAGAAAAAAGTCAAGAAAGAAAGGCATCTTTAATAAAAGAATTGCTTCTTCACGCAGAGCCAAGGGAAGCAAAATATATTGTTAGGACTATTCTAGGAGAGCTAAGAATTGGTGTAGCAGAGGGAATTATAAGAGATGCTATCGCAAAAGCATTTAATAAGGACCCTAAGAAAGTAGAAGAAGTTTTTGATGTGATTGGTGATTATGGAAAGGTTGCAGAGATGACGAGAAAAGGAGAGTTGAAAGCAGAGATAAAACCTGGTATGCCAATCCGAGTCATGCTAGCTGAACGGGCCATGAATCTTGAAGAAGCTATGAACGCATTCGAAAATCCATGTATAGAAGTTAAGTATGATGGTTTTAGAATTCTCATACATAAAGATGGGGAAAAAATAAAGTTATTCTCTAGAAGACTCGATGAAGTTACGAAACAATTTCCAGAAATTGTAAAATGGGCTAAAACACATGTTCTAGCAGAAAGTGCAATATTAGATGGGGAAGCTCTTGCTATCGACCTTAAGACAGGGAAACCTTTGCCATTTCAGAAATTATCTAGGAGAATTCAAAGAAAGTACGATATAGAAAAAATGATAAAGGAGATTCCGGTTCAGGTAAATCTCTTTGATTTGGTATATGTAGATGGAGAAAATTGGATGAAAAGGCCCTTGAAAGAAAGGTGGAAAAAATTAAACTCGATTATAAAGGTTTTGAAAGGTAGATTTAAGACGGCTGATCATATTGAAACAAAAGACCTGAAAAAAGCTAAAAAATTCTATAAAAAGGCATTGGAGATGGGTGAGGAGGGTATAATGGTAAAAAACCTTGATGCTCATTATAAACCAGGAAAGAGGGTTGGTTATTGGCTAAAAGTAAAACCAATAATGGAACCGTTAGACTTAGTCATTATTGGAGGTGAGTGGGGGGAAGGAAAAAGAGCTAAATGGATAAGTTCTATCATATTAGCTGCTAAGAACGAAGAAGGTAATTTCTTACCGACGGGTATGATGGGATCTGGACTTACTGAGGAGCAATTTGAAGAATTAACAAAGAGAGTGAAAAAAATCATAATCAAGGAGAGTGGAAGAAAGGTTGAGGTATCACCTGAAATTGTTGTCGAGGTTGCATATCAAGAAATTCAAAAGTCCACAAAATATCCAACGGGTTATGCACTACGATTTCCAAGACTTCTTAGGTTTAGGGATGATAAAAGATCTGATGATATAAATACTGTTAGTGACATAGAAAGACTTTATAAAATGCAGAAGACCACGAAGAAAACATTTAAATAAGATAATTTCAAAAAATTATCTTGCTATGAATATGCTTCTAGTGGAAGCTCAGAAAAAATTGCTTGAGCTAAAGATTAAATTCAATGATAATGGAATAAAAATCGAGGATATTCAGACTATAGACCATAAAAATTATGGATATGTTGTAGCAATGGTCAACACACAAGATGATATCCATGAAGAAGTCATTAAAACAAAGTTAACTGAGATAAATGGAAAACAAGTTATGCCTGACCTATGGGTCTTCGGTCCATTCATAAAAGAAGAAAAAAGTAAATCATCTACTTCAAGATCCTCTTGATCTCATTCTGATCAAGTTTTCTGAACTTTTTACCTTCGATGATTCCACCTTCTAGTTCCCTAGGCCCAATTTTTTGTTCAGCTGCCTTTAACGCCTTAAAAGCTAATGTTATTGCCTGATCTTTATTGAGTCCAGATCTCCATCCCTTTTCAAGAATTTTATTTGCAACTGCCGCTCCCCTTCCAATAGAGTGGGCTAACCATTCTCTCATTGAACCAGATGGATCAGTTTCAAATAAATGCTCTTTAGTATCAAACCCACCTATTAAAAGCGATACACCAAATGGTCGTATACCACCAACTTGTGTGAACTTTTGCTTTCTATCTGCAATTTCTTTTGTAAGCGACCTTACATCAATGGGTTCACCATATGTTACCCTGTTAATTTGGGATTTTACTCTTGCATAGTCAATCAAAACTCTTGCATCTGCAACTAATCCACAAAATGCAGTGCCTATATGATCATCTATTTTAACTACTTTTTCTATAGAATCTGGTATCAACAGCTTTGCTGCCGTTTTTGCAGCCAACAGAACCACTCCGCCTTTAAAAGTAACTCCAACACATGTAGTAGCGTTTTCAACTGCCTTAAATGCATATTCTACTTGATACAGTCTACCTTCCGGTGAGAATACGACTATCGCTCTGTCATAAGCCATTTTTGATGCCATTTCCGAAACTTCTACCTGAACCATAAAACCACTTATTTATTATTCATAATTGAAGTTTTTAAAGACATACGTTATTTGAAGATATCTAAAATAAGTCTTTTTATATCATATTTCATTTTTTCAACAGAAACCTCTTCTCCTGTTATCGATACTTTAATAAAATTCAAAAGTTTATGTATGACATCGGTTCCAAGTATCTGACTAATTTCAACTAAATTTGGATATAACGAGACATCATATACTTTTTTTGAACCGACAGTGACCAACAGAAAATCTGTGTTTAGTGCATTAGCAACATTTAAAGCAATTGTTTTTTCATCACTGTTCAGCTTCTTCTTTTTAGCAGATCCACGACCCAAGTAAATGTCCTTTTTCTCTTTTGGTTTTCTTTGTATCCCAAATACTTCCCTTCCTATTACTAGAATTTGTGAGTAAGTCCTTGAATAAAATTCTTCTATACAAATTGGTGACGAATATCCAAGACTATCAACCATGGTCTTTAGTTCTGTTTTATTCGTAGCAAACATAATTCCCTTTTCCTCAGAAGATCTTATCACCAAAGGCATCTTTATGTTTTTCATTCTTAACAATGCCTTTCTAGAATTTATTAGAAATACCTTAGGCGTTTCAATCTCATGACTTTTTAAAAATTCGAGCATTAAAAATCGATTACTTGTGTATAGGAAAGACTCTGATCTTATTGGTGTAAAGATATTTTGAAGTTTATTAAGAAGAGTATATGCAAATAAAGAATCTTTCTTTTTTATTAACGATAAAACTGCATCAAATGATGGTAAATCAGCTTTGTATTCCAGTCCTTCGTTACTCAAGCCTATCTCTGGATAAGGAATATAGAGAACTGTTTCAAATAATTTTTTTGCGCCTTCTATAATTTTTACTTCGTTCTCAGTTCTTTTTTCAGGGCCTATTATGCACAATTTCATTTTTCCACCTGATCAGCTATCCATTCAACTATAATTTTAGCTACATTTACATATGATTGAATTCCTTTAAGACCTGAATTTAAATTAACTTCAACAACTCTAGGACCTTTATCACTCGGTATTATATCCACTGCTAAAATATCGCTACCAACAGCGGCTGCAGCCTTTATAGCTATATCCTTCATTTCTTCAGATAAGTTTGTATATTCAGCGGTTCCACCAACTAACATGTTTGAACGCAACTCGTCTCTAGCACATTTTCTTTTATAACCAGCAACTACTCTTCCGCCAACTACGTAAGCCCTGTTATCTTCACCGGGATTCTTAAGGAATTCCTCGATAAGTACCTGATGTTTTCTCTCAATCATAGTTTCAACTGCACTAAGAGCAGCACTTCTATCTTCAAAAAACATAACTCCCATGCCACCGTATCCAGAAGCTATTTTTACCACAATTGGATATTTCATCTTCTTCAAAACTTGCTCTGCCGATTCTATTGATGAAACCAGATATGTTTCCGGTATTGGCACACCCGCTTGTCGTAAAACATCTAAACTCAAGAACTTATTATGTGCTATGATTATAGATTCTGCTGAGTACGGTTTCTTCATTCCCAATATATCCATAAACTTTATAACATGGTATCCATGAGATGCTCTTTTAGAATCTATTCGAGGTAGACAGTAGTCATACTTTGTTAAATCTTCACCTTTATATGTAATTTCGAACTTTTTGTTCACTCTAAGAACTATATCGTTAACTGGAACGAACTTGACTTTATCAAAAATCTTTTCAGCCTCCTCTATAATCTTTTTAGTACTGACACCTGGTTTTTCAGCTCCTATTATTAATAAAGATTTTTTCATCTCTTCACCCCAAGGACCTCCCTTATTTTTTTCAGTTTTTTGAAATCATCCTTCAGATAGTCTTTTAAATCTATACTACTGGGACTATTATTTGTTTTTTCAACATCTACTATAAAATTTCTAAATATTAGATTTCTTCCGACCAAAAACAGATAATTTAATTTACTTCTATCTGCCATCGTTGCCTTCACATCAAATCTTCTTCCATATATCTCCATCTTTAATTCCACAAGCATCCTTTTTTGTTTCCCAAGAGAACTTTTTACTTTTTTCTCTTTAATAACCTTAACACCAAGCTTCTTCGCAAGTCTCTTGTCTATTGAAGACCACTTTGCACCAGTATCAAACTTAGCAAGAGTTGTTAAACTTTTCTTTCTACCGATCAGTTTTACCTTTTCGATCAAACCAACAACCATCTTCATAATAAATCCTCATTTGTCAATCCTTTATAAATTCAAGTATCCTTCTTTGTGAAAACCCGATTTTCTTATAAATATCAACCTCTCGAATCCTATTTATTAAGTTTATGACGATCTCGGTTGTGATATCAGGGTAAAACCTTGAAAGGAATTCATTTATTTCAATCTCAATTGCAATCCTATTTCCAGATTTTAGCAACTGTTTGAGAGGAGCTATCGCGTATTCAGCTGAGAATATTCCTTCTAGTGTTATCTGTGGTTTAGGTGCGTTTTTTAGGGCAGTCTTAAAAATTCTAAGCATTTTATATTGAACGTCTTCCTGGGTTATTCTATTTAATACTTTTTTATCAAGTAAAAATCTCTTAAAGTCTCTATCCTTACCTATAGAGAGAGTTTTTTTAGTCTTCTTGGATTCATAACACCAAGGAAGAACTTTATTTATATCATTCATTACCGCCTCTTTATCATTTATACACATAACACGCTTTTCTTCCAATAGAAGAAATTTTTTAAAATCCTTCTCAATTTTTCTGAAGAAACTTTTGTATGTATTGTTTATTTCTTCAACAATTCCCTGAAGTATTTCTTTCTTTATTCCAATATCTTTGAATGTTATGATATCTATTAGAGAAGGGTAGTTCTTTATTCTTGCATAATGGCGATGAAGAAAAACAAAAAAATCCCCAGCAGTTCTTATGTAAGACCAAAGATTGTTATAAATTCTTAGTTTCTGTAGATACTGGGACCGAGAATTTGCAACAAAAGCGTACCTTTTCTTAAACTGGGTTATGTCTTTCGTTCTATTCTCAATAAATTTATTGTATGCATCTAAAGCAACATCATAAGGTGGTATATCTCGATTAAAATCTATTCCATAAACCCTGTCCCGCGTTATCGATGAGAGTATTAAGGTCCCTCCATATTTTCCCCAACATCTAACAGAGATTACATCAGAGTTATCGTCTCTACCAAGTACATCACCAAAGGCATGACCAGAATGTAGTGCAACAAATACAGGCCCGTATCCATCTTTGTATACAAGAAATCCTGGCTGAGTTTCAAATTCCATATTTACTTAATTGTACTTTGAAATTAAAACATTTTAGCAAAAATAGATTTATGGATAAATGTAAATGTGGTAAGAAAGCTGTAATATGTAAATCTTATGAAGGTAGATGTTACTGTAGAGATCACTTCCTTAGATATGTGGAAAGAAAAGTAAAGAAAACCGTTGGAAAAAATAATCTGGTTGAATATGGCGATAAAATAGCAGTTGGTGTTTCTGGTGGCAAAGACTCTATGCTAATGTTATACTTAATTCACAAAATTTTCAAAAATGTAAAAAAAGTTGAATATTTTGCAGTAACTATAGATGAAGGTATCGGCGGTCATAGAGAAAAATGGAATAAAAAAATAGATGAGTTCATAAGAAAGTTAGGAGTTGAATATCATAAGATAAGTTACAAAGAATTTTTTGGATTTACATTAGATGAATTAGATGAAAAGCTAAGAGAAATGAAAAGTAGTGAAAAAGTATGTACATGGTGCGGAATTCTCAAAAGATATGTACTAAATAAATTTTCTAGGGAATTAGGAGCAACTAAAGTAGCGATTGGACACACATTAGATGACGAGGCGGAATCTATTATGATGAACTTCGTAAGGGGAGACTTCAACAGATTCATAAAGTTGGGTGTATTTCCTGTCTTGAAAATGAACAAAAAATTCGTACCAAGAATAAAACCTCTAAGAGAAGTTATGACAGAAGATGTGATCCTATATGATAAAATTAGAAAAATTCCATATATACCTGGAAGATGCCCACATGCAAAAGATAACATTAGATTGAGTGTCCAAAACATTCTAAATGAATTGGAGGAAAAGTATCCCGGAACAAAATATCAGATTGTTAGATTTTATGACACAATCCAACCACTTATAGTTAAAAATATAAAGATCGAGAAAGAATTCAAATATTGTAAAATCTGTGGTGAACCGTCGAGCACTGAAATATGTCGAGTTTGTCAACTGCTTAAGAAAATTGAAAGGTATGATTCAAAATCTCATTCTTCTGCCGAATAATATTCTCTATAGTATAATCGCTAAACTTTAGCTTTCTAAGTTTTTTATCTGTAATATCTTGTATTGTGATGATACCATTCTCCATCATCTTTGAAAGAACTGATCTTTTTACCTTTAGAACTGTAACAGGATATACATCGCTTTTTTGAACCATTACCTCAATTCCATTGGTCTCTGGATAATGCCACCCAGTTAATTTCATTCCTTTTGCCATTGTATATCTTATTGCATGATCCGATACTTTAGAATTTGTGAATATCCAAGCATTTGTAAAGTTGTATTTATTTTTACTTTTTTTAAATCCGTCATCGATATCCTCCATTCTTGCATAAACCTGTAGAGCAACGTCTAAACCAGAAAATCTGTGAAAGTTTTTATGATGTTTGCATTCAACTAATATTAGTTCATCTCCTTTTTTGGCGACAACATCTACTTCATGGTCGACGCAAAGACCTTCTATAATAATATTGTGCTCAGTTTGATACCCAAACGCCCCTAAAAGTTTTGCTGTAAATAATTCAAATGCATGTGGCTCTATCAAAGAAAGTGATTCTCTTAGTTTGTAAATAGAAGATTTTGGCCGATGAAATGTTTCAAGTTCCTTGAGAATCATATGATAGATTTCTTTCGTAGTTATCCCATCGTAAACATTCCGAGATATTCTATCCACTATTTCTCTAGCATTTTTTCGGTCAACACCAACTCTCAGGCATGTCCTTAGAATTTTACTCTTCTTAAACGGCTCCCTCCTACCATCAAACTTTGTAACGTATATCATTTCACCACAAGCTTTTAGATGTCATTTCCCTTGGTTTCTCCAAACCCATAAGCTTTAGTAAGGTCGGTGCGACGTTTGAAAGGCCACCGCGCTTTAGTATAATATTTTTTTCGTAGTTAATAATTATAAATGGAACTGGATTAAATGTATGAGATGTTATTGGTTGGCCGGTCTTATAATCTATCATTTGTTCTGCATTTCCATGGTCGCCAACAATAGCAACAACCATATCATTCCTCAAAGCAGAATCGACGACAACTCCCAGACACTTATCAACTACTTTTATTGCTTTGATTGTAGCTTTAAGATTTCCTGTATGACCGACCATATCAGGGTTCGCATAGTTAACGAGAATAAAATCGTATTTATGCATGACTCTTAGAAGTTTTTTGGTTATTTTGTAAGCACTCATCTCTGGTTTTTTATCATATGTTGAAACTCTCGGTGACGGTATTAATACTCTATCTTCATCCCTGAACGGCTTTTCAGCACCACCGTTGAAAAAATAAGTTACATGAGCATACTTTTCAGTTTCAGCAATCCTTAGTTGTTTTAAACCAAGCCCTGAAATCCACTCACCAAATGTATTTTTTATCTCAAGTGGTTTGAACGCAACTTTTGCATTAAGACCTTTTTCATATTCTGTGAATGTTACAAACATCACCTTTGGTCTTTTAACTCTCCTAAATGCACCAAATCTTTTCTTGGTGAAGGCCTCCGTAAGTTGTCTCGCTCTATCACTTCTAAAGTTAACAAAGATAATAGAATCTCCGTCCTTTATCAACGAATTTGAATCTATCAATGTCGGTTTTACAAATTCGTCTGTTTCTCCTAGTTTGTATGCAAGGTGTAAAGCCTCGAATACGTTGGAAGCCTTACGGCCTTTTCCAATAGTCAAAAGATCATAAACTAGTTTGACTCTTTTCCATCTTGTATCTCTGTCCATAGCATAGTATCTTCCAGATATGGAAGCGATTTTTCCGATACCAATCTTCTTTATTTCCTTCTCTAGAATTTTTAGATATTTTTCAGCACTTTTAGGAGGTGTATCTCTTCCATCTAAAAATACATCAATAAAAACGTTTTTCAAATTGAATTTCTTAGCAAGTTTTAGAACTGCAAAAAAATGAGATATATGCGAATGAACTCCCGCATCAGATAGTAATCCGAGTATGTGAAGAGATGAATGCTTCTTTATAACATTTTTTATAGCAGATATCAGTGCCTTGTTTTTAAAAAAATTACCACTTTTTATTGATTTGTTTATTCTTGTTAAATCTTGAGGAACTATCCTACCAGCACCTAGATGAAGATGCCCAACTTCACTACCCCCAAGCATACCTCCTGGTAAGCCGACCGCAGTTCCAAATGCTTTCAGCTGAGTGTGTGGATTTCCTTTCCATAATCTATCAAAATTCTTTGGCTTCGCCAGGGCTATTGCATTTCCATCTACCTTCTTATTAATACCCCAACCATCTAAAACAATGAGAATCAGTGAATTCATGATTATTAGATTATTCGATCTAGTTTAAAGCTTTAAATACGTTTATAAATAACTATTTGTAGCGTGAAGTGATAGAAATGGTAGAGTTTGAGAGTTTGAAAGCTGAAGAAATAAAGTTTGGAAAGAACAACTTCTTTGAAGTTGCAAAGAAAATAGCAAAGACACCAAACGGTGAAAGTGAATTTATTTCTCTCTCTAAAGGTTTCTTCTTGCCTGATGGAGAGAAGCGATACAAAAGATCTATTGCAGTACCTATAAACGAAGATGTAGTAAATTTCATAGCAGAAAAGATAAAGGAAATGTTATAAGAAACATTACAAGCAAAAATAGAAAGTTTTATTCTTTTTCTTCTTCATCTGGTTTCTTTTCTCGTTTAATTGTTGTATTAGCTGGCATAGCTATAACTAGGTCATCAGTTAATCCTGCAATGTCGCCACCAATTGCCATACAGGTCTTTTTTATCCTTGAAATTGCCCTCTTTAGCTCTTCAAGGTCTTTCTCCTTAAGATCCTTTATCTTTATCAAGACTATATACCCCTCTCTCAGTCTTCTCTGAATCCTATCAGAATCCGCGTAGGTTTTGAGATCCTCTACAGCGATCATAATTTTTCCTTTGTTTTCCTCTGGCTCCTCCTCAAATTTTAGCTCAATATATTCATCCTCTTCTGGAGTCTCAGATTTTAATTTTTTCAAAAAGTCGAACGGCATTCAAAACACCTCTGATTATAATTAAACAGAAAAGCTTTAAAATCTATTTATGATTCGATCTCACTGCCTCAAGACGAGAGACTATGTTCCAGATCTTTGTTCTTGCAAAGACTGGAAGATTTGGATCGTTAGATATTTCATCCATTGTAGCTATAACCGTTCCTATTCTCGTTTCCAAATCCTTACTTTCGTCTTCTAAATATTTTATAGATTCTTCTATTTTCGCTCTTACGTTCCTAGGAGCCATGCCTTCCTGAAGAAGCTCGTTCATCATATTTATGATTTCCTCTAACATAACTCATCACTCTTTTATTTTTCTCTTCAAAAGCTTAAAAATTAATTTAAGGATCATAATATATGAAGTATGGGAATAAAGGAAGATGTTGCTTCACTAAAAATTCAGAGCGCAAACACAACTGCGATAAAAGTTCTTCGATACCTTAAAGTTGTTGCAAGAAGATATGGTTTTAGTTATAAATTCAGAGGAGAGGCATTGGAACTTGCGAGAATAAGAAAAACACCTGTTCTTCTTTATAACCTTGTTAAAATCATTCTCGAGGAAAAACGATTAGAAATTTTCGATGAACTTATAGAGAGAATTCAAAAAGATAATGAAAAAATTGCCAAGATAGGTTCGCAACTAATAAAAAATAACTATGTTGTCCACACACATTGTCATTCGACAACAGCTGTTGGAGTTTTGAAAGAGGCAGGTAAAAGCAAGAGATTCATGGTAATTGTGGATGAAACTAGACCGAAGTTACAAGGTCTAAAAACAGCGAGAGAACTATCTATGATTAAAAACATAAAGGTAGTTTTGATCACAGATGATGCTGCTGGTGTAATGTTGTCTCCATTCATTCCACCTAACGACGACATCGTCATTGTTGGTGCTGATGCGCTCAGACCAGAAGGGCTCGTGAACAAGATAGGAACATATCTGATAGCAGTTGCCGCACATGGACAGAAAATACCATTCTACGTTGCATCTTCAACATTGAAGTATGACCGGCGGAAAAAACTCGTTATTGAGGAAAGAGCAAAGTCAGAGGTTTACAAAGGACTGAAAGGGGTGATGATAAAAAACCCTGCATTCGATCTAACACCATGGAAGTATATAACAGGAGTAATAACGGAAGAAGGAATTAAAAAACCTCGAGACATAATAAAAGATATAAGGGTGAAAAGATGGGATATGTTGATCTAAAATATAAACCTACTAAAGATGACCTCATCACACTATTCAGGGTCGAACCTGCTAAAGGATATTCGATGAAAAAAGTTGCAGAGCATATAGCATCGGAAAGTTCTATAGGTACATGGACAGAAGTAAAGACGATGAAAAAACAGATAAGAAAGCTTGGTGCAAAAGTTTTCTCCATAAAAGGTAGATGGATAAAGGTCGCATATCCGTCGGAACTTTTTGAAGGTGGGAATATGCCTGAGATTCTCAGCTCTATTGCCGGAAATATTTTTGGTATGAAGGTTATTGAAAAACTACGCCTTCAAGATATTCAATGGCCAAACTCAATCATAAAGAGTTTTCGTGGTCCACAGTTTGGTATCCCAGGTGTTAGAAGAACTCTCAGAGTAAAGAAAAGACCATTGGTCGGAACTATCGTTAAACCAAAACTCGGTCTAAACGAGAAGGAACATGCAAAGGTTGCATACGATGCATGGCTGGGTGGTTGCGACCTCGTGAAGGATGATGAAAATCTTTCCAGTCAAAAATTCAATCGATTTGAGAAAAGAGTTGTTGAAACATTGAAGTTGAGAGATAAAGCAGAGAGGGAAACCGGTGAAAGAAAGGCCTATATGCCGAACATTACAGCAGAGACAAACGAGATGACAAAAAGAGCTAAGTTTGTAAAAAAGAATGGCGGAGAGTATGTGATGGTTGATATCTTAACGGTTGGTTGGTCTGCTCTTCAGACAATAAGAGAGATTACTGAAGATTTAGGTCTAATTATTCATGCTCATCGTGCTGGCCATGCAGCCTTTACAAGGGGAAATCATGGAATCTCTATGATAGTCGTTGCTGACATAGCAAGAATCATCGGTGTTGACCAACTTCATATTGGGACTGTGATAGGAAAGATGGAAGGAAAGAAAGAGGAAGTTTTGGAAATTGAAGAGGAAATCGAGCATGAATTCATAAAGGAGAGGGCTAGAAAGTTATCAGAAAAGTGGTACGGACTGAAGCCTGTGTTTGCGGTTTGTTCTGGTGGTCTTTATCCGGGTCTCGTTCCACGTCTGTTGAAACTCATGGGTAGAAATATAATCATTCAGGCTGGTGGTGGTATTCACGGCCATCCATTAGGAACTATTGCGGGTGCAATGGCGATGCGACAGGCAGTTGATGCATCGCTGAGAGGCATTGATCTCAGAGATTACGCAAACTCACATAAGGAATTGAAGCTTGCAATAGAGAAATGGGGAGTTCTGAAATGAAACTGAAAGTAAAATGTCTTGATTTGGAAGCTGGTGGTAAGACTATTGCTATTCTAAATAAAGATGATGCACTTGATTTAGGAGTACACCCATTGGATAGAATTGCAATAACAAAAGGTAAGAAAAAAATAACAGTTGTAGTAAATGATACAACTCAACTTGTTAAGAAAGGTGAAATAGTAGTCTACAACGAAGTTCGCCTTATTCTTGGATTGAAAAACAATGATATAGTAGAAGTTGAAAAAAGAGGGGAATTAAAATCAAAAATATCGATAAGAAGAAAAATTGATGGTCATAGATTGACGGAGGATGAGATAAGATCAATAGTTAAAGATCTTGTTGAAAGAGACCTTAATGATATCGAAGTTGCAGCATTCGTGACTTCTCTATACATTCACGGATTATCAGTGGATGAAATAGTTGCTCTAACAAAAGCGATGGTAGAGACCGGCAAGACACTAGAGTTAAAGAAAAAAATAATTGTCGATAAACATAGTCTAGGTGGTGTTCCTGGTGATAAAACAACTATCCTCCTTATTCCAACAATTGCAAGTCTGGGACTAACGATACCGAAAACCTCGTCTAGAGCTATAACCTCTCCTGCCGGAACAGCTGATAGATTTGAAAACATAGCACCTGTAAACCTAAGTATAAAGGAGATGAAGAAAGTTGTAGAAAAAACAAACGGTTGTATAGTTTGGGGAGGATCGTTAGAATTGGCGCCTGCAGATGATCTGTTCATACAAATTGAAAGACCGTTAAATTTGGATCCACTTTATATTCCTTCAATTCTTGCAAAGAAAAAATCGGTAGGGTCAAAATACTTAGTTATAGATCTGCCAACTGGACGTGGAGCAAAATTAAAAACCTTTGGGGAAGCCCATGATGTCGCATCAGAATTTATAGAAGTCTCGCGGAAACTTGGAATAAAAACTACGTGTTGCATAACATTCGGAGAGCAACCTATTGGTTATGCAATTGGACCAGCATTAGAAGCGAGAGAGGCTCTTAGTGCTATAATGACTGGTGAGCCGAAAGACCTAATAAACAAGGTGGTCGGGCTTGCAGGTTCGTTACTAAAACTTATTGGTAAAGGAGATGAAAAAACAGCTAGAAGAGTTATTCTATCACATAAGGCAGAGAAGAAGCTAAGGGAAATAATTGATGCACAAGGTGGAAATAGAAACATCAAACCAGAAGATATTCCAGTAGGTGATAAAAGGGTTGATATAATATCTAAGAATGATGGTATAGTAAGATGGGTACGAAATAATAAAATTAGAGAGATAGCAAAGATAGCAGGTGCTCCTAAAGATAAAGGCGCTGGAATATTACTCCATGTAAAAATTGGTGATAAGGTAAAGAAAGGTGATAGGTTGTTCACAATATTTAGCGAGAACTCAATAAAACTTAGAGAAGCGGAAAAATTTGCTAGAGAAAACAACCCAGTTATGGTTATAAAGGACCTAACAACTTATATGCTAATAAAGAGAATAGAAGATAGAGCACATGAAAAATCATTCTTAATTGATAGATAAAGATTAATAACTAACAAGATAATTTCTATTCATGAACATTAAACAAGGTGAAAAACTAGTCAAGATTGCTAGAGAAGTTATAGAAAATTTTGTTCATGGTAAAGAGGAAATAGACATAGAAGTTGAGGAATGGATGACGGAAAAACAAGGTGTTTTCACTACACTCAATACATATCCGGAAAATGAGTTAAGAGGATGCATCGGTCTACCCTATCCAGATCAACCACTTTATGTGGCACTAATAGAGTCTGCAAAAGGAGCCACAGAAGATCCTAGATTCCCCCCACTAGAAGAAGATGAGTTAGATAAAATAGTTGTAGAGGTGTCTGTACTTTCGAAACCTAAAAAAATAGAATTTGATTCACCAGAGGATCTATTAAAGAAAATAACACCAAAAAAGGATGGATTAATATTAAGATATGGACCATATAGTGGTTTGTTCCTCCCTCAAGTCTGGGATGAAATTAAAGAAAAAGAAAATTTTCTTGATAACTTATGTTTAAAAGCATCGCTCCCACCGGGTTATTGGCGAAAGACTGGAGTAGAAATATTCAAATTCAACGCACAGATATTTAAAGAAGCAGAACCAAGAGGAGAAGTGATTGAGGTGAAAGAATGAATATTCTTGATGAAGTAATCGAAATTTTAAGAACAGGTTATGTTTGTGATCATTGCCTTGGTAGAGAGTTTGCACAAATTCTAAGTGGATATAGTAATGCCGAAAGGGGGAAAATGTTAAGGGCTCTTGCTGCTATGTATGCTGATTCGATTCAATCGCTTGATGATATGGACCCTTCAAACTTCTCTGAATTTAAATTTAGAACAGATAAGCTCAACCAACAAAAGGCTGAGAAGAAAACGTGCTGGATTTGTAACGGATTTTTTGATAGAATAGATGAGTTCGTGAAAAAAATATTAAAGAAGATAAAAAAGTGTGAATTCAATTCGTTTTTGGTTGGATCAAAACTCAGTTCCGACCTCATTGAAAACGAGGAAAAATTATGGGATAAGATAGGTATTGAACATTGTGAGCCAATAAAGGCTGAAATAAATAGAGAAGTCGGAAAAAGGATAGAAAAGATCTTAGAAATAAAAGCTGATCTTAGAAAACCTGATCTCGTGATTCTCTTAGATTTGAAAAACGACGATATTGAAATTAAAATTAATCCATTATTTATCTATGGAGAATATCAAAAATTAGTCCGAGATATTCCACAAACAAAATGGCCATCTGGAAAATATAAAACCAGTGTCGAAGAGATTATAGCAAAGCCAGTAATGAAATTAACAAAAGGTACTGGTCATAAGTTGCATGGCCTTGGTAGAGAAGATATAGATGCGAGATGCCTTGGTTGGCGACCGTTTGTATTAGAAATTCTAGAGCCAAGAAAGAGATTCATAGATTTAAAGAGTATAGAATCTTCTATAAACAAAGGTACAAAAGTCAAAGTTAGAAACCTAAGATTTTCTAATATCGATGAAGTAAGGAAGATAAAAGAAATTCGATCCGATAAAACTTACAGAGTTGAAATTATTTGTGAGCGAGAAATAACAAAAAACGATATAAGAAAGATTCTTTCACTTAAGGGAAGAATTATAACACAGCGGACACCGAATAGAGTTTTACATAGAAGATCGGATCTTGTTAGAAAAAGGAAGCTTAAGGATATAAAGATCAAAATGATAAACAAAAAGAAACTCATTGCAACATTGACAACCGAGGCAGGGTTTTATGTTAAAGAGTTTATTCATGGCGATAACGGAAGGACAAAGCCATCCATATCATCAATATTGAATACGAATTGTGAACCAAAAAATTTGGATGTTGTAAAAATTCATTATAAAAACAAGAGATAGATATTCTATTTATGAAAGGATATGTATACACACTAGAGGTTATAATAGCTTCTCTACTTATTTCATCCGCACTCATCTACACATTCAAAACATCTATCCCAACTGTCGACTATTCAGTTGCATTAATAAAATCTAAATGTTACGACACATTGAAATATCTTGACGATAGAGGCTTGTTAAGGAAATATATCGATGAAGGTTACGAATCTGAGATAGAGTCTGAACTTTCATCAGTTTTACCAGTTAATCTACACATAGATGCCTTGATATGTGATGCTAATTGCGCACCAGACTACATACCAACAGATAGAAACGTCATCATAATAGACTACTATAGTTCTGGGTATAGAAGTTACAATTTTAAAAAATTGAGAATATTCATATGGGAGAGTTATTAAGTGGTATAATCTCTCTTCCAATAAGCTGATGTACATTGAAACCTATGTTATTGTTTTCTAAAACAATTAAATTTCCTTTAACAGAGATCACTTTTCCTTTTATAACTGTCCCCTCATCAAGATTTATGAATTTTGTTTTTATGTCTTTAATTCTATAATAGTGTCGAAGATCACAAATTGTAGGAGAAAAATTATACTTCTTCTTCAAAAGTTCTATCGCCTTTTTTATTATGTTTATACTCTCATCATCATTTCCATTCAAATGTCTATGCTTTTCATTTCCGTTAACTCTATCCACAATATTTAGATATTTTCTTATTTTCTGTTCCTCGATTCTAGCTAATGCTCCATCTGTTATTGTAAACAATCTAACACCAAAATCTGCTCCCTGTTCAACCAGCCTTTGTCTGATTCGGTGTTCTATGGAGATACCTACCTTAAGCATGCTTCCGAATACAGCTAAGTAAAGATAATAAGTTTCTTTCATACATTTTGGTCTTCTCTTAGGATTTCGACATATTCCAACGCATTGGACACATGGTAAATTTTCATCCAATCTCTTACATAACTCACATTGATATCCATGCCTAACTTCGTTATTTTCGGGACATGGGTGCCTCTTTCCATTTTTATAATAACCTATACAATACCTCTTACCAAGCTTGAAATGAAGGTATTGATCAAAAAGAGGTAGCTTTCTTCCATCGTCAAATACAATTATTGGTTCAAAATTTTTCCATTTGAAGGAAATGACCCTCATATTAAATAATTAGAAATCATGGTAAAAAGTCTTTCTTTTCGATTTTTTCTGGGAGATATACCTCTGAAATAAACTTAAATCCATGAGACGCTAAAGCCTGTAACTCTGCCTTGTAACCCTTCTTTAACATTAATTTTACCTCCCTTTGCCATAATGGATGTTGGAACCATTTATAATTCATCAACTCTTTTGCCCTTTTCATATCCTGCTCGGTTGCTTTAATTGTATGTTTCTTCAAATTGTAGTTTTCTATATCAGTCATCGTAAGACCAATGAACCTTGCCTCTGGTGTTGCAAGCATATCCGACGTATGCGCTAAGTTCATAGATCCTGCCTTTATAACAGAGTAGATATACCATCCATATGCATCACAGTCGCTGAAAACAAACACAGGAAGCCCAAATTCTTTATTTAACCTTCTGATTAATCTTCTAGTGCCTCGAGCTGCTTGACCGTGTGTACTGATAAGAATGCAGTTGTGCTTTTTCCAAAATTTATCTTCATTCAGCCGCTCGAATGCTGCATCTTTTTCAACTACTAAAACAAATTCAGCATACACGCTCTTAAATTCTATATCCTCCACGTTACTTGGAATATGCCAACCACCGCTACCAAGTTGATTCCATTTTATAGTATCGCCAGAATCAACTATTGTAACATTACCAACTACTCTACCGCTTGCATCTGCATTTACATGCAACTGCTCTCTAAGAACACCTAAAATAACTTCCAAATCTTCTAAAACAGCATCAGATTCTGTCTGCTCGTCGAATGTATTTTCATGACTATTCGGAAAGGTTCTTTTTACATTATAGAAAACTTCTCTTAAACTTGCGTGAATGTCTTCATCCAAAAGTTCTTTAGCCTTTGATGCAACAATCATAGTTTGTGTGAATTTTTTAGCATGGGCAACATTGAAAAAGTATCGTTTAGCGACCTTGCTTCCAAGCCTCAATAGTTTTGTTTTTTCATCATAGATAACATTAGATATAGATCTTACGGGCACTGTTATATATGGATTTTCCTTCTTCTCGATTTGTTTTATTATACTCTCTCCCAATTCCTCCAGAGCTTCCTTGGCATCACTTCTTCTTTCCATATTATTCACCTAACATATATTGCAGGTTTAAGTGGCAATGAAAGTTTTGCCTTTTCAATCTTTATCTTCTGATTTATATAAACTTTAAGACCTGTTTGTTCCTCTATAAATTTCTCCATTTCCTTCAGAACAGAAGATTCATCAATCTTAACAAAATCTTCCTTCCACAATCCTCTCTTTACAATAGTTTGAACTGTCTTAATACCTTCCTCGCCAAACTCCTTTCCATACACCTTCATGACGTTTTTGACATTCCCTTTCGCCCTTTTAACATCTGCAAGTGCAGACCATTTCCAATCTTCCGCAGTTATGATATAGGCCTCATTAGGTCTTCTTCCTACGAGTTTCATTATGTGCTTTATATCGTCGATTAGATTCCTAACATAATCCCATGCTGTTTCGGCTTCTTCATCTATTTTATTTTTGTCGATCAACGGCCATCTCTCCTTAAATATAGAATCTTTATTACCAAGTTTTCGCCATAACTCTTCAGCTATATGGGGAACTATTGGTGAAAGTATTATCAACCATTTTTCTACAATACTCCTCAACGTCATCTTATCATCGCTAACCGAAAGAAATTCTGCTATATCATTCATTAGATCATAGAACGATGTCTGTGAATATTTTCTTAGGTTGAAAGATTCAATAAACTTCTCTACACTCTGTAAATTTTTGTTAAACCTTGAAACGATCCACCTTGACGCCAAATCGTTCTTTGGTTTACCGTTTGCCTTAGCAATATCTTCAACTAAATCAATAAAACTCAACAGATGCTTTCGTAAATCCGCTGCCTCTTTCTCT
The DNA here is from genome assembly GCA_964428495.1 of uncultured archaeon. GTDB lineage: Archaea > Aenigmatarchaeota > Aenigmatarchaeia > GW2011-AR5 > JAHLMP01 > CAYRXY01. Next base: position 2,055 of record CAYRXY010000005.1, on the reverse strand, counting down.
CTCCAATCAATTTTAGAACCGAATTCTGCCTTTGAAACGATATAGAACCTAAAGAGATCAGCACCGTAACGCTCTCCGATTTCACACAACGGTATTACATTTCCTTTTGATTTACTTATCTTCGCTCCTTCGAGTATTACTGGTTCGATCAACGTGAAAGCTCTTGGCCAATATTTCTCAGAGAAGATTGCAACGTGATGGAATATCAGAAAGCTTAAATGGTTAGAAATATGCATGACTCCAGTATGCCTTTGATCCAGTGGGTACCAATATTCAAACTCTTCTCTCATTTCTTTTAGTATTCCATCCAGAATACCAGACTTTTTAGACACATCCTCTATTTTACCCTTTCTGAGAAATACATAATCAAAGACCTCTGGTGTCAACTTCGCTGCGTCAACCTTTCTAAGAATATGTGCTATTGTGTAGAACGCTGGATAGATTGTTGAGTCTGAGAGACTTTCAATAATCCATTCTCTGTTAAATGGGAACCTTGTACCAAGACCTCTCTTTCTTACACACGGCCGTTTGTCCAGCCAATCAAACGTTGCCTCGAACATTTGCCTGTACTTTTCAGGATATATTATCATCTTGTTCAAACATTTTCTTGCTATATTCTTCCAACCAGGTGAGTTATAGTCTATAAACCACTGTCCTTTAAGTTTTGCTACAATAATCTTTCCACCACAACGACATCTTGCCTTTCTCGAAGTTTCGTAGAGAATAATCGCCTTTCCTTCCTTCAACAATTCATCCTTCATCTTCTCCTTTGCTTCACTTGCCTTCATACCAGCATACTTACCACATGTAGAAAGCATAATACCTGAATGAAAACCTTCCTTGTAAACAAAATTTGTCAATTCCTCCAAACGCTCGTCTGTCTGACTTGTTATTTTGTTTTCCTCAACGACTTTTATTGCACTCAACTCACCTAGGGACGTTTTTATTATTGGTATTGGTTTTATCTTCTCTATCTCATCTACAAGGCTAAATTTTTCTAATGTCTCTTTATCACCCTTCAACTCTTTCAAGGCAACGTAGTCATATGGGGCATCTGATGGCACAGACGTCACAATTCCTGTACCAACATCAGGATCACAGAACTTTGCCGACAATATCGGTATTTCTCTTTCAATAACCGGTGCGACAACTTTTTTACCTATAAGATCTTTACCTAAGACCTTACCAATCTTTTCAATCTTATAACCCTGATATTCTAATTTCACAACACATTCAGAGGAAACGATCCAAATCTCATCATTAACTTTGATCTTGTCATATGTAACATCGGAATTAACCCATAAATTTGTCTGACCGAACATTGTTTCCGGCCTTAGCGTAGCGGCTAAGAGGTATTCGCCACTGTCTAGAAGACGAAACTTCAGGACAGTATAGTCTACAATATGAACTGGATTAGTATCACCATCTTTTATATCATCTTCACCAACGGCATTTTGACATGAAAGACAGTAAGTTATTGGATAATCTCCCTTAACCAAATAACCTTTTTCGTTGAGTTTATAGTATTGCCATTCCACAAAACGATTATAGATTGGCTCGCCAGTGTTGAACTCTCGGAACCAATCAATACCGAGACCTATCGATTTGAAGTCCTCTTTCATCTTTTCAGAGAAAAACTTGTATATGTTCATCGGCTCCTTGAATGACTCGACTATCTCATTGATTTTTTTCTCATCCTTTACATAAAGTGAGACATATCTTCTAAACAAGTTGATCGTCTTCTCGTCTCCATTTGATATCGATTTTGCTATTGCTAACACAGGCGTCCCTGTGATGTGAAAAGCCATCGGAAACAGGACGTTGTAACCTTTCAATAGTTTGTATTTTGCAAATACATCACCACAGACGTAGGAACGTCCATGACCGATGTGTAAAGGACCTGAGACGTAAGGATAGGGTACCGTAATAAAAAACTTCTTTCCCTTCCTTTCCCTTGGTGTAAATATCTTTTCATTTTCCCAATACTCCTGCCATTTTTTATCTATCTTAGCAAAGTCCATATTGATTGTTTTGGATGAGAATTTTAAATTTGTT
>CAYRXY010000004.1:60146-62190 GCA_964428495.1 uncultured archaeon | reverse complement strand
ACCGCCACTAACAGTTGTTGTGGCAGCAGAGCCTGGGACATTGATTGTCTTTTCCTCGCTTGGCTCAGCACCTAATCGTGCAGCAATGTCGATAGCACCAACTACGTCGACTGGTGCTGCATTTGCACCAACGACGATCAAAGCGTCGGCACTACCGTCTGTCACGAATGGTGCTGGATAGTCTGCCAAAGTTGCTGCAAAACCTAAGGTTGCCCCAGCCATAACAGCAGCTAGGGTACCCGCGGCGATTGTTTTTACTACATTTCTTAATTGCATTTTTATTCACCTTTTGCATTTGGCCTAGTCAGCTTCAAGTGAAGCCAACCGACCGGACCTACGGCCCGGAGGCCATTTGCTTATTAAGATATGTTTTCTAATATATATATAATTTCCTATGAAACAGTTTCACGTGTTAAAATGGGTCCTCCCTTGATTTCATAATTTAGTCTAAAAAGAAAAAATATTGCATATAATTGTTTCTTTTTTAATATTTTTGTTTATTAATAAAAATAATAACATATTATATTACTTTTTAAATAAATTGATAAATCGTAAACTTTTTCACTATTTTTATTAGTCAACGGGAAACATCAACAATAAAAAGAAAGTTTTATTAATTTAAATTTAATATTGTAAAATTATCAAATGACGCGAGGGTGGCAGAGTGGCTATGCGACCGCCTGCAGAGCGGTTGACGGGAGTTCAATTCTCCCCCCTCGCTTTAAAAATACTTTTTATTCTCAAAATTAAACTAAGATTATGGATGTATCAATAGTATTTACAATAATATCCGCTGTAATAGCCATAGGTTTCTTCGCAAATTACTTCTTCAAGAAAACTAAGATACCTGATATCTTATGGTTAATCATCTTTGGTTTACTTATCGGTCCTGGCCTAGGTCTTATAGATCCAAATATAATGTTTCAGTACTTTCCTTTATTCTCTGCCCTAGCATTATTGTTGATCCTCTTTGAAGGAGGTTCTAACATCAATATATACAAACTCATAAGAGAATCATTCAATGTTTTTCTTCTAACGTTTTCTGGATTCATTTTTTCTACAATCTTTGTATCTGTTTTCGCTCATTTTATCATGGATCTTTCTTGGCCTCTATCCCTTCTTCTTGGTTCTATAATCGGAGGGACTAGTTCAACCATTGTGATCCCAATGCTTGAAAATGTAAGAAAAGTTAGAAAGGTTAAAGAAGAGATGACATTAGTATTGAAAATGGAGTCGATCCTTACAGACCCATTCGTTATCATAACGAGTTTAGTCATACTTCAAGCAATAGTTTTGAACTCTATTTCCATAAATACGACCCAGTTAATCATCACTAAAATCATGAGCCTTCTTTCCATCTCTATTGTATTTGGTTTTGTTTCTGGAGTTGTTTGGGCAATCGTTTGGAGAAAGTTTGTAAACTACAAATATCATTACATGCTCACGATCGGATTTCTATTCTTCATCTATGTACTCTCTGAATTTTTAGGAGGTAATGGAGCAATTGCATCATTCATGATAGGTCTTGTATTAGGTAATATTTCACAAGTAAGAAAAATGTTAAACATAAATCAACCCCTTGTAGGTTTAAACAAAGAAACGCGAGAATTCAACTCATACATAACATTCTTCGTGAGAACATTCTTTTTTGCATTCATGGGAATAATGATTTCACTTTCTAAATTAAACTTGATATTATATGGTTTGATCATCTCATTCATTCTTTTGATTGCACGATACATAGTTGTGCAGATTGTTACATCTAGAATGAATCTAACAAAAAGAGAAAAACTATTGATGACTTTCTTGTATCCAAGAGGACTAGCGGCTGCAGTTTTAGCATCAATTCCATCGATACAATATAACTTACCTGGAACTGAAGAATTTCCAGAAATTGTTTTCACTGTAATCGTCGTAACCGTACTAATTTCAACAGTAGGAGTTGGATTGATAGAGAAAAAATAATATTAAAAGTATTCTACTATAATGTGTAATTTATGAGTAAAAAAATTGATGAGAGATTTATCCCGGAAATAAATATTGG
>CAYRXY010000004.1:37644-60046 GCA_964428495.1 uncultured archaeon | reverse complement strand
AGTTAAAGTTAAGATCAATCTCATAGAAAAAGTTGAATTGAGAAGAGGAGAACCATTGATGATAGCACATGCTGTCAACAGAACCGTTGGAATTGTAGAAGAATTTGATAAGAAAGGGGATAAATTAATTGTAAAACTAAAATTGAAGATACCGATCTGCGCGTCTCCTGGTGACAAAATTGTAGTTTCTTCTCAAATTAGAGGTGTTTGGCATCTTGCAGGTTGGGGAGAAATTTTAGAATAGAATTAACCAAATCCCAATCACAAGTAAAACCAATCCTATGAGCATTCCCAGATTTACAAATTCTTCAACTCCATATCCTTCACGGCCAGGGAACTTGAAAAGAAGGAAAAATCCTATAAGTGTTGACAATATTCCGCCGATCTTTTTCATCAGTACATCAATAGATATGACAGATATAAGCCCATAACATCCACCTATGATCAGACCGAGAGAAATGAAGAAATAAATTATCGTTTCTTTATCTCCCTTACCCATTTCTATAGTTTTAATTAACAGAAACAGTCCAAGACCAACCAAAACAGCAAACACAAATTCTATCATATCAATCAACTGAGTGCTCTTATATATTCTTTCAATCTCTCCTCAAAAACATGAGCCATCTTCAATCCCATTTCAAAGTATTCATTTCTTTTCCTTCTGTAAAACAAGACATGCCATAATCTCCTCAACATTTCATACAAAATATTCTGTTGCCAAAAGGTATCTTGAGGATATTCTGTCACGATTGTTGGTCTATAATTCAGTGATATTCGTCCAACACCACCAGATGAAAATCCCTTCAACCGAACCTCAATTTTTAGATAAGTAAAATTATCTAACGGCTTTATCGCATCCCATTCAACTTTGAATTCGTTTCCTTTTTCTGATGTCTCCCATTTAAAGTTTTTCTCCTGAAAATTACCCTCAGGAACTCTAAAGACTTCGAGAAGCAATCTTTTTATGTAACGATATACAGTTTCGGGATTTCTCCCTTTATATTCAATATTGACACGCCTGTAAGTTGGATACAAATCATCCCATATGATCAGCTTCGTTGCTGCCCAAACCATCCAATCACCAATAATTTCATCTTGACTTCATAGATATAAATATTACAGATAAGTAGACGATTAAGGACGCTATAAATACTCCTTCAACAATTTTATTAAATAACAATGCTACAACCCCTATAAGTACAAAGATAATTACAATAAGCACCTTCATTCCACTCCAGACTTCTATGTTCGCTGCCATTATCAGAAGAGATGATATAATGAAGACTACGATAAACGATATGTATAAATTATGGACAATGAGATCAAGAAGAATTCCAGAAAATATTGTAATGAGAATGATAATGAAAACCTTCATCTGAACACTTAGATATTCTGTTACATTCATACAATTAAAGTTTTGGTTTTGAATTAATAAAACTTTTTTTCATGGCAAAATCTTTATTAAATATCTCATTCATAATAAATTTTGATAAAAATGTTTGAGTGGTTGAAAGAAAGACTTCATATTGGTCGTGGGCTTGAACTTGAAGAGCTTCGAAGCCACGTTTCTAAACCTTCGTTCGAACCAATAAGTCACGAGGTGAAGGAGCGATTCAACCCAACTAAACCCATAGAGAGATATGAAGAGAGATACAATGTTGAACCATTTGAAATACCTAAACCTAAACCAATTCCAGAACCTAGAAGAGAGGATGTAAACCCTACTTTTGAAACATTTCCAAATGAGGAACTGCCTTCAATCCAACCAGCTAGAGAAGAGAGAAGCCTTGGAAAAATCGAAGATGAAATAAAATTTATAAAGGAGCAGCTATCTGCCATAAAAGCAATCGTAGAAACTATAAACGAAAAAGTAAAAAACATACAGAGAGATGTAGAAAGAAGATATTAAATTTTCTTTATTCTTATCTTCAAACAATTTTCTATTATATTATCTTGATTACCATCTTTCAATGACTTCAAGTACTTAAATGGTCCCAAATATAAAATAGTATTTTCATCGAACATAAACATAGAAAGAACATCCATTATGAAGTTTATTTCATCACTTTTCGGATATTTAACTCCCGTTCCATTTAAACTGAGATTCTTATACCAAAGCTCATCGTCCTTAACAGAAAATATTCCATGAAATGGGGAGACGGACTCGAACCTTTCAGGAACCCTGATATCACCTTTAGTACCTACAGTATATATATCGTCTGTGAGACTGTATTCCTTGATTAGTCTTTCCTTTGGTCCCAAAAGCTCAATACCCCATGTCATATTTATAATTAAGTAGAAAAGCTTAAAAGTCCTATTCTAATTTTGGTATCTTCAATGCCTTATAAATCTCATCTTTCAATGCCTCTACTAGAGTCCGACCCTCTTGAATGTATTTTCTTCTCATCTTGTAGTAGAATATTCTATTATATAATAGCCAAAATGATCTTTGTATAAAGTTCGAATAGTTATAACTGGTTTGAAGCCAAGCCGTTATTTCTATCCGAACTGACCCCTTCTTCGTGGACCAGCTCTGCTTTCCATCTATAACAACCTTACAAAATATTTTTGACCATTTATCTTTACTCTTCTCTACGTGCCACAGGTTAAAGAAATCTCTCACATCTCCAAGCTTACTTATCTTGAATTGCCTTTCGTACACATCTTTTGTTTCGACCATAAATACGCTTTTAAGCCATCCGCTTATCTTATGAACTACCTGAATGGGATTATCACCTTTATAATTTATGACAATGCTCTCTTCGGGCGCAAGAATATCATCTATTATGAGAAGTTTAGGCATAATGATTTATTATGAGCTCCTATTTAAATTTATGATGAAGTTCATTTTCTCTATTTTTAATTCTATGAATTGAAAAAAACTTCACATGAAGCTTCGTTAATTAATATGAAGTTCCATAAGAAATAAGGGGGTGTTTCCTTTGTTTTTAGTCATTTCTGAGAAACATGTGAATCAATTTTTCCATGTGAAATAAGGGGGTGTCCCTTCATATAACACGTGAAAAATAGATGAAGTTACTTTTCTGATAGCAAAAATTATACAAGAATTTTATTTATGAATGTATCGTTATTCAGGCGTTTCAAAGACTATATCCCGGATGGCCAAGACTCTATTATCTAACTTTGTGAACTTCACGATTCGTTTATTGTCGAATAAAATGAATATTTTTATAATAAATATTCGATAAATTCTCAATATGGTAACAGTCTCGACACCGGGAAAGCTAATTCTATTTGGAGAACATGCAGTAGTTTATGGAACAGGAGGGATCGCCGCGGCGATAGGTAGGCGATGCCAAATTAGCGTTCAGCCATTCGATAGAAATGTGGTGGAGTCTCCTTTTTCTACTAGAGTTACGCTGGATGCAATCGATATAGTAAAGGAAGCCTTAAATGTAGACCAAAATCTATATGTTAAAATAGATTCTTCTATACCCATAGCCTCTGGGCTGGGATCATCCGCCGCTCTATCCGTAGCGCTTTCCGGGGCCCTTCATCAGCTAACAGGCCGATTTGACCTAGAAAGTGTTAACAAAGTAGCATATGAGGTAGAGGAAATGTTTCATGGAAAGCCTAGCGGTATCGATAACACGACCTGCTGCTATGGAGGAGCTATATACTATAGGAAACCAAACTTTCAAATGTTGAAGATACCAAAGCTCAACGTGCTTCTTGCATATACAAAACGCCCCAAAAAGTCCACCAGAGAGCTCGTAAGCCAGGTTGCTGAACTAGATCCTTCCTATAGAGACCCCATAATAAGGGAAATAGGCCATATAGTAGAGATGGCTAAATCTGCCTTAATCAATGGTGATGAACCTATGATAGCAAAACTGATAGATAAAAACCAGGAACTTCTTAAGAAGCTTGGTGTGTCCTCACCAGAGATAGACGAGCTGGTTGATGCCCTAAAGGGAGCAGCGAGTGGAAAGCTATGTGGTGCTGGTGGCGGTGGTGTAGTGTGGATTCTTCCTAAGGATAGAGAAAAAACGATAGAAATACTCGAATCTCTAGGATATAAGAATGGTGTAGGGGAAATGTCATACTGGGAAGAAATGCTTGGCGAGGAGGGCGTGAGAATAGAAGAGAAATAAAGAGTCATTTTTCTAAAATTTCTACCATTCCCTTATCTCCATCCACAACAACTTTATCTCCATTTTTTATCTTCTCTATTTCTACTCGATCAACACAAGGAATACCAGCAAGAATTACACCACTCGCAACTATGGTTTCAGTTTCTTTATTAACAATGGCTCTCGGTGCAGCATCATTCTTTTTCAGTCCATAAATAACATAAGAACCGACAGTCGAACCTTTTCCAAAAGGAAAAACTAAAATTTTATCCTTGATACTTCTTCCTTCTAGTTCATGCCCTTTCTCGATAATCACACCAGTCTTTGGATCAACGCCACCGAAGAAGCTTATTGGTTCCTTGGTGACCAGGGCTCCACCTTCGACTCGACCAGGAGATACAGATCTTCCCTTTAAGATCATAACTAATTTTAAGTTTAGAATACATTTAATTCTAAGAAAGCTTTAAAAGCTTAACCATAAAATAATAACTAGTTGGTGGTACAATGTTCAAAGAGAAAAAATATGAAGTAATGGAAGAAATAGGAGTTTTAGATCCAGCCCTTCATATAGGTATGAATTTTCCAATGATAACACTGTTAAGAAATGATGAAAATTCTTACGCTCTTTTATCCGGGAATGATAAGGATATGATTGAATATGTCACCATAGAAAAAGGTCTTCGCCCAGGATACTATAACTTTTTGAAAACATTTTTAGAAACTACTGATGAAGATGTTGAATCTATTAAATTGAAAAAATTTGGAAAGTATGCACTTTCTGATGTTGACTTAAAAAACAATAAATACGAACTTATCGATGTTTATGCGGCCTTGCCTCTATCTCTAATTTCGAATACGGAGCCAATTGTAGAAGATAGAGTATCGAGAAATGAGAAAAAGGTGAAAAAAGAAATTAAAAATTCTTTAAAAGCTTTTTGGAAAGTATTTACTAACCAAGTAAGAAAAGTCGACCCCGGCTTTAAAGGAATAGAGGACATTGACCTAATAATAGAGAATCCTTTAGATATATTTCACTGGAAGAAGATAAAGGATTTCAAATATGACTTAGAAAAAAGAGTTCCTAATAAAAGTGAGTATAAAGAAGCTGAAGAAAGTGAAAAAATAGAATTTCCTAGTTTAGGATTCTCGATAAGGAGAGATAAAATATCCACTGAAATACGAAAGATTGCAACAAAGAACTATAAAATAGAGGATGTAATAATTGCACTACCATTCGTAGGAGATTATAATCTAAAACCAAAAATTTTGAATAATACTGAAGTCTATACAAGATCTCCGTTTATGAAAAAATTACTAGATGACTACAGTCTGGATATAGGAGGTATTTATCTAACAATAAATGATCCTCATTTATCTGATATTCAGGTAATGACTAAAGATGTACCGGAAGAGTGTCTGGTCGAGATGATTAATAAAAAAAGTAATAATGTCGAATACTTTGAAGATCTGGATGACCTAACTCCATTCGCCATCTCTAAAAAGATCTTTGTTAAATTTTTAAAAGAAAGAGAAGAAAGTCCTGAGGTCAGTTAATAGCCATATTGACCAGCTCATCTAAACTTCGGAATACAACAATCTTCTTACATAAACCTGGTAAATACTTTGCTGCTTTCCCCGAATTAGTTGCGACAACTCGATAGTTCATCTCCTCTATTGGAGAAACGACCATACATGTATCTGCAAAAACTCGACCGTCGGCCTTTTCTATCATTTCAACGTATCCAAGCTTTTCAGCAAGCATCTTCATAGGTCGTGATGTGAAAATCCAGATCGGTATTTTAATTTTTTTGTTTTTCAATTTTCTTGCAACATATTCTATTTCCTTTATGGATGCATGTGGGCATCCAATCGTTATTAAGTCTGGTTTTTCTTCACTACCAAGTTCCTCGTATGCCTTTTTAATATCTCTCTCATCAATCGAAATCTTTTCAACATTGTTCTTGTCCACGTAGCTCGCCTCTGGTGTAACACCTTCAACATGATATAGCGCTACTGCACCGGATGCAGCCATAGCAGCACCAAGGGCTTTCAATTCGTCGACGCCACCGGAAAAGCCTGTGAAATATGGAATTTTCCCACCAACCATTTTGCCAACGAGATATCCTAACGCACCGAAGTCACTCATCGTTTTCAACTTTGCATCAACTTTTATCAAAAAGTGTGGATTACGATTTTCGTCTAGATGTAATCCATAATTTGGTGTGAAACCGCAAACAGCAGAAGCAAGAGATGAAAGTGCACCTTCCCTGTTCGTTCTAGCTCCCAGAACAGAATTAATAAAACTAACAGCAGAACTTTCACTCCACGCAACGTGCTCTCCAAACCTCGGAAGAACACTAATGAAATAAGGTGTGCATGTTGCCGTTATCCTTATTCCTAATCTTCGATATGCATCTATAATTCTCTTCTGCTTCTCGACAAAATATTCTGGAAATTCATTTGTGTTCTCCAAGTCAACGCCAGCTGGATTGAGAAATGATGGAACCTTGACCTTCACGTTTTTCGACGCGATATCGTCTAAAAATTCGAGACCAGGATCACCAATTGATTTGTAACTTACACCTGCAATTTGAACAGAAGTAATTGGAATTAGCTTGTCAGCATTATAGATCTCACCCAACTTCACCAAAAGCCTCATGAATCGTTCAACAACTTCTCCATATTCTCCATTCAACATCTTTTCCTGCTCTTTTGTAAGATACATTCTACTCGTCCTCATTCAAAAACTTTTTCAGATCGATTTCTCTTGGTTTTACTCTTTCAAACTTTTCTTTTTCCTTTAGTGGTTTAGTTAAATCGAATCCAACTTTTGTTGTCAATCTACTTATCGGATCGGCAGAAGGATCAAGTGACGAGCCCCGCTCACCTCTCTTTATAACCATGTCTCTGTCTGCCTGAAACCTCGTTGCTAATGCCCATTCAACATCAAGTGGATCGTAAATGTTTATGTCATTGTCGACAACGAAAACATGCTTTGCAGATCGATGTCCACGAAAGGCAGCCTTTATTGCACGTTTTCCGTCATCATCCCTTTGTTTTTTGATTTTCACAATCGCGTGTAACCAACTACAACCACCCGGATTTATGTAAACATCCAAGCATTTTGCAACTTTATTTACTTCTCTAAATATTGTAGGTTCCCTTGGCATTCCCATTAACAGTTTATGCTCCGGTCCTCCGGGCATAAGTGCATGCCAAATCGCATCTTTTCTATGAGTGATTCTTCTTACTTCGAAAACCGGTTGCTCTCGAACGATGTCGTACGTTCCTGTCAGATCGACAAACGGACCTTCTTCCACTTTTTCTTTTATTATTCTTCCCTCAATTATGAACTCTGCATCAGCAGGTACGATCAGGTCAACGGTCTTTGCTTTCACAACCCTCGTTGGTGATAATGAGTTCGCAATCCACATTTCGTCTTTATCTCTTTCAACGGACAGCGCAGCTGCTAGCAAGATGTTTATAGGAAGACCCACACACATTGCAACATCGAGTTCCCCACCAGCTCTTTTTAAGTATGTATCTAAATCTCGATTCTCAACAACCCGAATAACAAATCTGTTCTTTCCAATCTGCATTGCACGATGAAAGTCAAGGTTCTGACCATACTCATCATCACGAGAAACAAAAACACCACTTGTAACATAATTTCCACCATCATTTTCGTAGTGGAAGAGAATTGGTATTTTATCTAGATCGACTGTTTCTTCAACAACTTCTTGTGCTGGTGCATTTTCTATCAATGTAGGTTCGGTAGGACTTTCTATTGCATTCAACATCTTATGAATAAGGCCCTGGGCATGTAGACCGAAATATTCGGCAACATGCTCTTTGGATATGAAAATATTTCCAGCGACCTTAAAACTACTTTCTTTTACACTGTAAAACAGGATCGGCTTATCAACACGTGAAAGTAAGGATGAAATTTCTAGATTCTTGGAGATAGGGCTTTCGACTCCCAACAATTCATTTCTGCGATTTAACCATTCAAGATAATCCCTAAAATCCATAATAAGAATTGGAGGTTAGATTTTAAATGAATAAAGAGAAAATATGGAAATGAAACTCTCTAATATTTTTTCAGAAATACACGAAGAGAATACGTTCTTATATTTTCTAAACGGCTGGAAGAGATCAGAAAAATAATAGAAGTTTATTCACCAATAGATTAATCACTTTTTAGCAAGAGTGTATAGTCCAAATATAGACAATCTTAAATAGATCTGATAAACGAGTTAAAATTAGAAGAAAGAATAAAGATTTTAAAGGAGGTTGGGAAGCCATTATCAAACGTGAAAGGAGAAATTAAAGCATCAATAAGAGCTTAGAACTTCTTGACCGAAACATTGAAAAATTGAAAGATCTTCGAATAAAGTTCCGAAATAATAAAAAACTAGTAATATAATACAAACTTATGGCTATAAAGGTTTATAACACGCTTACAAAAAAGAAGGAGGTTCTAAAACCAATAGAAGATAAAATCATTAGAATGTACGTTTGCGGTCCGACCGTTTACGATTATTCTCACTTAGGTCATGCACGCACGTATATAGTTTTTGATATTATTCGACGCTATCTTAAATACCGTGGATATAGAGTTAAACTGGTAATAAACATCACGGATATCGATGACAAAATCATAAAACGTGCAAAAGAGCTTGGTATCACACCGAAGGAGCTTGCAGAAGAAATGACTAAAGAATTTTTCAAGGACATAGAAGCGTTAAAGATTAAACCAGCAACATACTACCCAAAGGCGACAGAAACGATCCCTGAAATAATAAAACTGATAGAGAAGCTCATCAAAAATGGTTACGCATATGAAGTTGATGGTGATGTGTTTTTCTCAGTGGAAAAGTTTAAAGACTACGGTAAACTTTCCGGAAATAGAGAGGAAGCGTTGAAAAAAGGTGCAAGAATTGAAATAAACCCTAAAAAGAAAAATCCGGCAGATTTCACATTGTGGAAAAAGGCAAAACCAGGTGAACCATCATGGCCAAGTCCATGGGGTCCTGGTCGTCCAGGATGGCACATTGAATGCTCTGCAATGAACTTAAAATTTCTTGGAGAGACCATTGACATTCACGGTGGTGGAATGGATCTTATATTTCCACATCACGAGAATGAAATTGCACAAAGTGAATCAGCAACAGGAAAACCATTCGTTCGATACTGGATTCACACAGGTATGGTCCAGATCGGGGGAGAAAAGATGGCAAAAAGTAAAGGAAACTTCAGATTGATTAGAGATATCCTAAGGAAGTATCCAGCAGAAACCATTCGTTTGTTCTTAGTGAGAACGAACTACCGTAGCCCGATAGATTTCACAGAAGAAAATCTAAATCAATCGGATGCTGCCAGACGGCGCCTACAAGATTTCTTTGATCGTCTTTCTGATCTAAATGGTAATGGAACGGCAGATAAAGAAGTAGAGGGAAAACTCAAGGAGACGAAGGAAAAATTTGATAAGTATATGAACGATGACTTTTCAACAGCGCAGGCATTAGCTGAGATATTTAATTTTGTCAGATTTTCAAACAAGAAAATGGATAACATCTCAGAGAAAACGGCAGAAAAGATAAAGGAATTCTTGTTAACGGTCAACGAGATATTTGATATTCTAAGAGTGAAAGAAGAGAAAATTCCAAAGGAGATTATAGATCTGGCAAAGAAAAGAGAAAAATTGAGAAAGGAAAAGAAATTCAAGGAAGCAGACAAAATAAGAGAAGAAATCAGAAAACGTGGATACTTAATAGAGGATAAAAAAGATGGTACTAGAATAAGAAAGATATGAGTGAAAATCATTTTAATAGAATAAGATTAATTTCTTTTATGGGTTCCATATTTATCTCAGTATGTGGGGAAGGTTTTGGTCACTCCTCAAGGTCCATTGCTGTAGCAGAGCAAATCAAAAAGATGAATAATAATGTTGTTTTAGCTAGTTATAACAATGTATACAAGAGGCTGAAGTCTGACGGAAGATTCAAAGTAGTAAGAGCTGAAAGGGAGTTAATTTTAGAAGGGAAAAGGGGCTCATTATATCTGGGGGAATCTATTCTCAAAACTATAACTGCCCTTATGGCTAAGAATAGGGAACTGATTAAGACGGAAGAAAATGTCATAAAAAAGTCGAGGGCAAAATGCGTAATAAGTGATTCTAGATTTTCAACTCTAATTGCCAGTAGCTACAATCTAGGTCTACCAACAATTTATATAGCAAATCAACTAAAAATGCCTGATAAGTATTTGAAAGAAAAGAGAATGAGACTGCTAAAAAAACCTATCGAAACATTAACAAAAATCGCATATCTTCTGGCGGATAAGATCATAATTCCTGACTTTCCACCACCAATAACAATTTCCAGAAATCTTATATCATTTGAATCACATATCACTAAAAAGATCGAATTCGTTGGACCAGTTGTAAGTGAGAGATTATTTTCAATCAAAAAGAATTCTCATACATCAAGAAAAATGATCTTAGTTCTTACAGGCGGATTCGGATTCGAGGATCCGATAATTTCTATGATTAGAAAAATAGGTAAAATAAGAGATTACAAGTTTATTGTAATATCAAAGCAAATAAAAAGAAAAGAACAATATAAAAACATAGAGCTTCTTCCATTCGTAAAAGATGTTTACCAATATATGAAATCAGCAGATCTAATTATATCTCATGCTGGTCATTCCACCATAATGGAAGCTATAACACTAGGTACAAATCTCATAGTCATACCATTTGAAAATCACTTTGAACAGGAAGAAAATGCAAGGTCTATCGAAAAGCTAAAACTTGGCAAAGTATTTAGAATAAAGAAACATGGAGAGGAAAAATTAGTATCAATCATAGATGAAATTCTATCCGATTCTGAATATAGAAAGAATGCAAAGAAACTATCTAAACTATCAAGAAAAATGAGAGGAGCTGAAAGAGTGGCTAGACTTTCTATAAAATATGCAGAGAAAATAGACCAATTCAAAAAATAAAAATTTTCTTATAGATACAGATTTTTAATAGGGTGTCGTAAGTGACTTTGCTCGATAATTACGAAATCCTAGCAAGTCTTGATTCTAGCTGTATTTCTGAAAGGCGACAAATAGAAAATCACAACCGAAAGGAATACAAGAAAAAAGTTCTACCTTTCATAACACCTACTGTAGAATTCGAAACACAATATAAACACAATGGGATATATAGATTCAACGAGTTATTAGATGCATTAAAGATTGATGGAGAAATCATGAAAGAATTTGAAGAAATAATCAATGAAAAAGTATCGGAACTAAAGAAGTATTCGTCATATGTATATATAGGAAAGAATGATATGAGAATCATAAGCGAAACAAATTTTGTAGCAGGGAACCTTGAAGAAAAAACCTATTTAGTTACAAGAGATAAAAATATGATCAGATTCTTCGAAAAAGCCAAAGATGATACTTCCAAAAACTTGGAAGTTGTTGGAGTTAAAAAATTTCACCATGAGATTAATAGGTAGTTCTTCTACCTATTGTCAAAAATCCTGTATGTAAAATACCGCTCGGAATTGGATGTGTGTGAGTCTCTGTAACCTTCCACTCTCTCACAATGTTCTCAACTGTCACAACCTTATATTCCATTTTGTTCAGAGCATCCCTAACCTTCTTTACTTGCTCAATATGTGGAGAATAAACAACAAAGAAACCATTCTCTTTTAAATTCCTATCTAACTTTTTGACTGCATCCTCTGCAAATTTCATATCGAGAGTTATCAAATCAAATTTTCTCTTAACCTTAGCTAAAAGTATATCTTTATTTATTATCTTCAAGTTCTTCACACCAAGCTTCTTGACTTGCTTTTTTACGCTATCAGCAAACTCCTTTCTCTTTTCATAACTTATGACCTCCTTCACAAGTCCAGATAAAAACAAGGCAAGAAACCCAGAACCTGTTCCAGCATCCAATACTCGCCAATCACTTCGAAGACCTGTATAGGCAACTATGAGTGCAACATCCTTTGGTAGAATAACCTGAGGCATTCTCTTAATTTTTTTCAATAAATCAAGTGTGGACTTGGTTTGCTTGCCCATGAAAATAAAATACTTTGAGAGAATTTTAAATTAGTTCGTACAAATTAATTTCATGAAGCTTCCGGCGTTCGACATAGTTGGTGACATAGCAATCGTAGAAATTCCAGAGGATGTGGATGAAAAGAAAATTGCAAGAAAAATAAAGAAAGTTCACAAAAGAATAAAAACAGTGTTAAAAAAAGCATCTAATCGATATGGAGCATTTCGCCTTCGAAAGTTAAAATTAATAGGAGGGATAAACAAATCAGTAACTATTCATAAAGAATTTGGCTATTTGTACAAATTAAATGTTAGAAAAGTTTATTTTTCTCCACGCGAAGGAACTGAGCGATCACGAATTGTAGATAAAATAAATAAATATGGATTGTATGGTCTTACACTTGTATTCTTTGCTGGTATTGGTCCCTATGCAATAATGATTGGAAAAAAGTGTAATGTAAAAAAGGTTGTCGGAATTGAAATAAATCCTATAGCCGTAAAATATTTCAAAGAAAATATCAAACTCAATAAATTGGATAATGTAGAAGCAATTCTAGGAGATGTAGCCAAAGAGTCTAAGAAATTTTATGGTAAAGCTAGTTATGTGGTGATGCCATTGCCAGAAAGCGGTTACAAATACTTACCACAAACCATTCATTCTTTAAAGAAAGGTGGTATTTGCTTCTTCTACGGAATATCGGACGAGAACGACCTTTTTGATAAATGGGTAGTCAAAATTAAAAAAGTTGCAAAAAAATTAGGAAGGAGAATTAAGATTTTAGATAAAAGAAAGGTTCTACCATATGGAGTAAGAAAATGGAAAGTAAGGATTGAATTCAAAGTATTTTAGTATCTTATTTCAAAGATTTTAAACTCTTCCTTATACTTCTCTTCTATGGTTTCGACATTTTCAACTTGTGAATATGGCGAACCTTTCCAACACCACTTTATTATCTCCTCTATTTTTTCGTCGGGTCCTTCGAAGACCGCCTCTACACGACCATCTGACAAGTTGCGTACCCATCCCGTTACTCCAAGCTCATCTGCCTTTTTCTTTGTATATGCACGAAAGAAAACTCCCTGAACCTTACCAGAGATAAATACATGAACTCTTCTCATATTAGAGATGTAAAGAATCAATCAAATTAAAAACTTACCCACTCTGGTTTTATTTTTCTTATTCTCGAATCTTCTGTCTCCAAGTCTATAATCCAACCACCTATGCTTGTTCCTAAATGGTGCTGCTTTGTATAATTTGTTTCTCCTTGAAAACATCCTGTGAGAAATGCGTAAACTCCTTGATATTCCATGAAAAGTGATTGATGATAATGTCCCATGCCAAGAATGTCTGGATTTTTTTCAAATGGTGTCGCCTCTATTCTTTTTTGAATCTTATAACTCTTTGCATATGCTGGTTTATCTCCAGGGTGGACCAATTCCAAAACTATGTTATTTTTTAGTTTCACTCTTGCCCAGTCTGCACCTAAATATTTTATATCTTTTCTCCTTTTTGAGACCTGTTCTACTGGATCAACTCCTTTTGTTCTCTTGAATAATTTCACATCATGATTGCCAGCTATTGCATACGTTGTGATTCCTCTCTTTTTAGGATAATGTTTTATTGTATACTCTATCAAATCGTTTACATCTCTCACTTCTCGAACCATATCTCGATACTGGCCAGGATAAACATCTATCCCGTCTGTTACATCTCCTGCATGAAAAACTGTTTTAATTCCACTTTCCTTCACTATGTCATAAAATATGTCCAATGCCTCTTCTTCTTCATATTTGTTTCCAAAGTGTGTATCGGATATCAATGCAAATTCTTCTGCTTGAACCTCATGTTCATACGGAGCCAAGCTAACAGGAATATAATACATTGTAGCCCCGCGTGGTCCTGGAGATGTTTCAATACGAACTCGAAGATCTTTTTGAAGTTTCCTTAGCATAGTTTTTGCAGTATTTCTTGAAACACCAAACTCAGAAGCTATTTCACTCAACGAAGTGGGATTATCGAGAAGTTGCTTTCGAAGCTCTTCAAGAGACTTCAAATCAGACATGATTAAATTTTTGTATTAACATTTAAGAATCTTTTACATATCAAAGACATGCGAAAACTTTTTAAACTATATGCTTCTCAGAATCCTTATTCTTTCATCTATTGGTGGATGGGTAGCGAATAATCTATCCAAGGGGCTTTTATTAGGATCGATAAAAAACAAATGAGATACAGCCTCGTTTACATTCATTTTTCCCTGATTTATTTTCTTTATTTTTTCTAAAGCGTTTGCAAGACCGTCTGGATAACGAGTAAGTTGAACTGCAGATGCGTCTGCGAGAAATTCACGCTGACGAGAAATTGCCGCTTGAACAATTCGAGTAATTACGGGAGCAACTATAGCAAGAATTATACCAATAATCAGTAGCAATTCACTTCCTCTCTTTCTATCACCAAAACGAAAACTCCTCAAAAACACATGACTAACGATTACTGCCAAACCGACCATGACTGCAACTACAGTAGCGAATCTTATATCATAATTTTTAATGTGGGAAATCTCATGTGCAGCAACTCCTTCAATTTCTTCCCTATTCAGATTTTCCAACGCACCTGTTGTAAAACAGACTGATGCATGTTTAGGATCACGTCCAGTAGCAAATGCATTTATTTCTTTACTCTCCATAACATATATTTTCGGAGTAGGAATCCCAGCTGCAATACTCAATCCTTCAACCACATTTATTAGATGAACGTACTTTGGATCATTTGGATCCACAGGCTTTGCATGAACTGATTTTAAAACAATTTTATCGCCATAAAAGTAAGTTGACCAACTATAGAGAAAAACCATAATAAGGGAAATGAGAAAAATCAAAAAAGAGTAGGCCGGAGCGAATAGATCTCCAATAACATATAAAAGAAAGAAAAGAACAGCAGAAACTATCATCGCGAGCAGAAGTGAATTCCTTTTATTCTTAGATATCTGATCGTAAAAGCTTATCCTGTCCATTGATATCCCGTTAATCAAATTTTACTCGAACGGGCTTCCTTGCACTCTCGGATATCTCGAAATATTCATGAGGTTTATTCTTTCCTATCATCGCTGCAAACCATTTTCCCGGAATAGTCATTATAAGATTATTGTATACTAACACGCTATCGTTGTAAAATTGCCTTGCATATGCAATCTTGTTTTCAATACCTTCCAACTGTTCCTGAAGTAATTTGAAATTTTCATTAGATTTTAAGTTGGGATAATTTTCTGCAAGTGCGAATATAGTCTTTAGCGCTTTCGTCATTTCACCACTCGCCTTTGCCTTCTCAGCAACAGATCCTGCCTTCATCATTTGTTCTCTTGCTTTAGCTATTTTTTCAAATACCTCCTTTTCATGTCTCATATATCCCTTAACGGTTTCTACCAAGTTTGGTACCAGGTCTGTTCGTTTTTTCAACTGAACATCTATCTGTGCCCATGCATTATCTATCCTGTTAGCCAGAACGATGATTCTGTTTATGTAGTAGACCGCTACTAGAACAAATAGAATCACCAGCGCTATAATCAATTCAAATAGCATCTCAACACCTTAATTAGTTTATAGAATAATGAAATAAAAAGTTTAGACGCCCATCATCATTCTTAATAGATTTCTCAATCCAGGACCAAATCCTATTATGAATACAATAAGTTTTAGAAATCTGTTTTGAAGCTTGTCCTTAGCAAGAAGGTCAATAGAAACTAATACGATTGGAATAGTTAATAATTTTATGACGAACATAGCAGATGGACCTATAAACTGCATTAAGAACCTCGCTAAAACATGTTGTTCACCATAACCAAAGAAAGACATTGCAACAAACGTACTCGAAGCATCAAATAAATGAGTTAGTAAAAGCCCAGAATTTATCTCAGTAAAAAATTCAAGTTTAGTAATTTTCTTTACTAGTAGAATAGTTATAAACCAAAAGATTACAAGACCTAGTACATATTCTAATGGCCTCCAATTTGTAACCGAATACCACCTTCCAAAAAATACCAGTAAAAACGAACCGATGGATAACATAAGTATATGATATGGAAGTTTATAGAATCTTTCGATTAGCACAGAAATAATTAACGATGGGAATGCTAAGAAAAATACAAAGAAGTATATCAAAGGAGAGATGAAAATATATGATTTCAATATGTATGCATCTCGTAAAACTCTAATAAGGGAACCAAGAAGTATAAATGGAAAGAGACCTATGAAGAATCGTTGATCGATTTTTATTTTCATTTTCTTAAGAATCCAATAAACCCCATAGCCAATTACAAATAGGAGAATTCCATAAGTTAAGGTATTTACGATATTATAACCACTTTGAAGAAGTATGGGTTCGACATAGTATTTATAGAAAAAATTTCGAATGAAGTCAAGCATAAGATTTTAATATCCTGAAAGTTTTAATAAATATAGGTGTCCTGATGAAAAAAGTAATCGTTTTGATGCTTCTAGCGTTAATTATCGTTGCGAGCTCTGGTTGTGTTGAAAACCAAATTCCAGAACTAAACGTAAATAAGAAAGAGAAAGTAGAAACTGCAGACGTACTGTTGATAAAGGATGTCAAGATTGTTCCAGAAGCCCCTATATTTCCAGATACTACAGTTGAACTTATCATTACCATTCAAAATATAGATGATAAGAAGTCGATCCCATACAAAGTAGAGCTCTTTAATCCATCAATTTTTACAATAGAAAAGTCAAGCGGAACTTCGGGTGAACTATTACCCCAAGGAGAAAAGGTTATAGATTTTGTATTGAAGGTTCCCAAAGAGAAAGTGAAAATAACTCCAACTGTCAACTTTAGAATTTTATATAATTTTTCAACATCTACAACCTACGATGTAGTTGTTGTAAACATGGCACAAATAAAGCAAGCCCAGCTTGCAGGAAAACCTGTAAGTTTTGATATAGAAAAGAGCATAGGAAGCGGACCAATAAAGGTTGATATAAGTCTAAAAGGTTCGTCGTATCTAATAGCAGGTCAAAAAGGAGTATTATCTATTGTTGTTCAAAACAAGGGTTCTGGATTTTTAAAGGAAGGGAAGATAAAAAAGAACAAGCTTAAATTAACTCTGATAAACAAGGGTATAAATGATATAGAATCGACAACAAAAAAATTTGAGATTATAAAAAGTGGTTCAACCTTCTCTTACGGCTATAATAAAGATGATATAGAAATGATGGAGAGATCAACATCTCCTATACTCTTAAAAATAACTGCACCTTCAGTAGATCTTTATAAAACCTATACATTCCTAGCAAATGTTTCATATACGTATGAAATTAGAGGTTCAAAAGAAATTCCTATAACACCATTAGAGATCGAGTAGCTATCTATATTTTCTCATTTCCCATTCTCTAGCCTTTCCTTTTTCCACAGCAGCCCTTCCAAGCATAGTCCATTCTTCCTCCGGAACATGTAATAATCCTCTTAACGGATCAAATGCGTGTAGTCTAACAGTTGTAAACTGGCGTGTTTTAAAGTTTTTATCTATACCGAAAAATTCAGGAGGCAATTCCTCAGGTGGAATTGGCTCTGGTTTGTGTGTTAAAGCCTTTATGATATTTCTAAATGCAATTGCGGATTGACGAACTCCATAAGAACCCATCTCCCAAATGACATATGTATTATCCATTCCAGCCTTCTTAAGATAGTACATAAACTTGTAAATTATGTATATATCATGAGAAATCGGCTCTATTGGTGCATGTGCACCCATGAATGGTCTTGGAGCATTTACATGAAGATTTGTGATGTATTTTCCAGAGCCGGGATACTTTTCTGCTAATTCTCTCGCTTCTTTTATTGGATCGATGAGATTCGTCAAAAGATGTTCGAAGTCAATACAATAGTTAACTCGTTTCCCACCATCAATTGCCTTACAAATGTTTATATGATCTATTGCTCTTATGATTCTAAGCTCACCTTCAGCACCATGAGCAGGCATATTCGTTTCTATATAAATTGTGATTTTATTCTCATCACAGAACTCATAAACTGATTTATAAACTATTTCCCCTGTTTTTAGATTTCTATCCTTAACTGCGTATTGAGGTGTTTTGCTCTTAAGATGACCCTCAATATATTTTCCAGCAACTGCTGTCACTACTTTCTTAAGAAATTCTATGTCCTTTGGTTTAACATTACCCATTTCTCTATCACATTTCTTAGCAGTATAGTATGGGTCTCTATCTTCACCAACAACATACTTCCACATGGGGTCCTTATTCTTATACAACCAATACGCAACGGTTAGATATGCATCATTTTCCTGACCTTCGCTTCCATTTCTTTTCCAATACTCGAATAGCTCATCAAAATCAGCACGCATAGTAATTGTAACATAAATATCTCTATACTTTGCAGCCGCTTTCAGATCTATACCATTTGCTTTTGCAATCAAATCTTCTGCGAGGTTTCTCTTTTTGTATAACCATTCTTCTAAATATTGTTCAATTCCCAAAAGTTCAGATTTAATTTTGTTGATCTCATCTCTAGATTCTTCTGATTTTTCTAGGTCTTCTAATTTCTTATGTAGCTCCGAACCACGATTTCGAAGCTCTTTTATTTTTTCATTGACGTAATCATATGCCTTTCCCATAATCTTTTTTATTTTATTTTCGCCCTCACTAAACGTATCACATTCCATCTCAAAGAAATTCACAACAGTTGGATCCGGTGGTGCACCCATTGCATGATACAAAATCTTAATAAATTTAGCCTTAAACCAATCTCGCAATCCGTGATTTTCAACCCAGTCACCAAAGTTTGTACCATCAGGACCAACTAACTTTACATGATATTCTGGATTACCAAAGAATGCAGCTGTGATGTTTGGTCTTGGTCTTGAAGATGAGTGCATTAGAATGAACTTTGCACCAACTTCCTTTGCAAGCTTTGCACCCATAACAAGTTGATCTTGTCTCCATCGCCAATCGTATGCATTAGCAATACATAAATCCATATCTGTTGGTAGGTGAAAACCGAATTTGATTCCTTGAGTTTCCTTGATATTTTTCATCAGTTTAACTAAATCCGGCTCTAACGCTTCACCAAGTTCTTCAAAATCTATCATTGCAAATTCAAAACCAAGGCGTGCAGCCTCTGCTAATTTTCTCGCTAGCCCCATTCTCGGTAGTTGTTTTTCAACAGGTCCGATTCGTGCAAACCCAGGGCTAACTCCAGGTATATATCCTATTGGTTTATTTTCAGAGTCCCATGGCATAGCAATCACGACAACATCTTCTTTCTAATGAAAGATGTTACAGGACCGAAATAGTTTCTACCTGTAGCAATAAGATAAAACTTAGTTACTCTCTTATCGAACCTATGCTCATAAGGACCCTTATTAAACAATTTGAAGTTAAGTCCTAACTTCCCGAAGAACCCAGAAATGTTATCCATTATTTTTTCGATTCTACTTATTTCTTCTTTCTGTAAAGTTCTAAGTTCAGCGTTTAATTTATTAATTTCAACCCTAAGCTCTTTGATTTTTCTATTTATATCTGCCTTTCTTTTTTCATCATCTACCTTGGTGAGATCTCTTCTTAGAATATCAATTTCTTTTTTCTTTTCTCTTATTCCACTTCGTATTTCAGCTATCTTCTCAGCTCTTGACTTAACTATTTTTGGTTTTTTAATTCCTAAAAGTTCATCAATATACCATTCAAATTCCTGTTCCTTAGCTTTTAGCTCCAGTAACTTAACCAAGAGAACGTTTTGAGACATCCAGTAGGACCTCGCCGTAATTGCTACATCCTCTATTTCAGAACCGGTTGCAGATCTGGACGTCCACTTATCAAATATTAATTCCAGTAAAACATAGTAAAGATAAGTTTTGTTTGTTCTCTTTCTTGCCCTAAACCAATCATCAACATTCATTATCTCGTAAATCTTATCTTTAACCCATTGACCGGTAATCCATGGATATTTCTCTTTTAATCCAAGATTTTCGTCAAAAACAAGATGCTTTAAAGTCCATGGATCATCTGGCCGGATATTCTTAAGTGAGATAAATTCTCCAGGAGCCTTGTAGAAATCAGGTGGTGACATTTCTTTCCAAGCCCAAAGTGTTATAATGGTTTGTGATGTTGCCTCTACTGCCGGATGAAACGGATTAGTTTCTCTATCCTTTCTAAGTCCTTGAGATTGAAGGCCCTGACGAAGAAGTTTCAACCTTGCTATGTAGGGCTTGATACCTTCCCTCATAGATTCTAATAGTCTTCTCTTAGATTCGACAAGTTGACCTATCCTTTGAAATCTCTTTTCTACCTCATCTCTAAACATTCTCTTCCATTCTTGATATGCTCTCCACTTAGTTCTCAAAACATCCTTCTCAACCTTTGGAAGTCTTCCTAACCTTCCCTTCTCTAGATCTTCCTCGCTTCGCATTTCATAAAAATCCTGTATTATAGTAGGAAATATATTCTGCTGTTGAAAGAAGACCATTGATAATCTTCCGGGTGCTCCTTCCCCAGTATAGTAATCAACTTGATCGATAAATATAGCCTTAAGAGAATGTTCATCGTTGTTGTCGAAATAATCCTTGAATTCTCGATATCTTCTTAAATCATGTTCTAATAATTCCAAGTCACCGCTCTGTTTTATTATTTCGTCTATTGCACCTTTCACCTTTGACTCTAATGCCTGTCTTTGAGACATTACGAGATCATAAAAACCTTTATGTACGGGAGAGATTTCTACCCATTCATCGACCTTTCTAAAATTAAATTCCATGTTTAGAAGATAACTGACAGTTCCCCAATAGAGATCTGTCCAAGTTCCAAGCGGTCCGATAGTTTCTAAAATTACATTCTGATTCAATGGATTGATCATAACAGCTTTACCGACCCATTTACCAGGTATAACTGGATTTAAATAAGGTTCCCATGGTGCACCTTTGATTATTCCACCCCCAGGTGCACCAACGTATAGTGGATCGAGAATATACCCTTTTTTTTTCTTAACCATGTTTATAATTATGTAAAAGGGATATATTAAAATAAGCTAAAAATTTAAATACTTAAGTCATAAAACTCTATTAATCGCGGTGAACGATATGCCAGGAGAATTTGCAGCAAGAAAGCTGAAGAAAAATAGGAAGAAGAATAGATGGAGGGAGGTAAAATATAGGTCAAGGGTTCTTCGACTTAAAGAGAAAAAGGACCCTCTAGGTGGAGCCCCTCAAGGGAGAGGGATTGTTATTGAAAAAAAAGCTATCGAGCAAAAGCAGCCTCACTCTGGTTTGATTAAATGTGTTCGTGTAAGACTGATTAAAAATAGTAAAGAAGTTACTGCATTTGTTCCTCGAGACGGAGCTATTAAACACATCAACGAACATGATGAAGTTGTGATTGAAGGTATTGGAGGTTCTCAAGGTGGTGCTGTGGGAAGTATGTGGGGTGTTAAGTACCGTGTTGTTAAAGTTAATGGCGTTCCTTTAGAGTTGATCAGAACAGGAAAGAAGCAAAAATCAATGAAGTAAGAATTTATGCAAAATTCTCAAAGAAATATTTTAGATTTTCTCCATATTGCTCTGAATAATCTTCTACTGTAACATCTCTGTTTATAGAATTCATTATTTCCTCTGATATTTCAGATGCAGTTTTTAAAAATTCTCTTTCCAATTTTTCTTTCCCATCGCTTTCTATAACATCGAGAATCTTTGAGGAATATAAAAGATATTCAAGTTTGGCTAGTGGATTTCCAAGATACAGTTGAGGAGGTACAGGTGTATACGAACTCTTAATAGAATTTATTATAGTCTTTGTTTCAGATCCAGATAGCTTATACTTTTCATGAATTAGATCATTCCATAAGTTATCGGCCCATTTTGATATTAATGATACATTTTCTACTTCTTCAATGGTCCTATCAATTATTTTTTCTATTTCTTCTACGGTGGTTGGAGAATAGTTCTTTCCACTAAATTGTTCATCAATGAATCTTTTCATGACTATTTGATGATTAGAAAATCTTAAATACATTTTTATTTTTCATTCATCATTTCTATTTCATGAGTATACTCATAAAGAATGTCCTTCTTGATGGAAAAAGAACCCATATCCTTATTGAGGATAATATAATATCGAAAATTGGTGAGACTCAAAGGGCCGACTACGAGATAGACGGAATGGACAAAGTTGCACTGCCCGGATTGATCAACACGCACACACATGCTGCAATGACATTACTC
>CAYRXY010000004.1:10203-37544 GCA_964428495.1 uncultured archaeon | reverse complement strand
CTCGCAGAAACCAAAAAAGAAATTGACAATTTTATCAAGAAGACAGGAATGCGACTGATTGAATTTTTAGATAAAATCAGTTTTCTCTCTCGGCGCTTGATTATTGCTCATGCTATCTGGCTTAACGACGAAGAAGTCAAACTACTTGTAAAAAGAGGTGTTAAAGTTTCTCACAATCCTGTTTCTAATATGAAGCTCGCTTCTGGTGTGTTCCCTTATAAGTTAATGAAACAACACGATGTAGTTGTATCACTTGGAACTGATGGTTGTGCCTCGAACAATAATTTGAACATGTTTGAAGAGATGAAGTTTGCGTCACTCTTGCAAAAAGTTCATAGCATGGACCCAACAGCTCTACCAAAGGATGAAGTCTTTAGAATGGCAACAATAAACGGTGCAAAAGCTCTTGGTATAAATGCTGGAGAAATAAAGGAAAGTAAACTTGCAGATATAATACTTGTTGATTTAAACACTCCATCGTTTGCTCCAAATCATGATGTAATATCTAATCTTGTTTATTCTATTCCAAAAGTTGATACGGTTATATGTGATGGAAAAATTCTGATGGAAAATGGAAAAGTTCCAGATGAGGAGGAAATAATCAAGCATGCGGAAAGGATTGCTAAGAAGTTAGTTGAAGGATAATTATTTAGGTCTTATATAATTTCTCCTCAAACAATTCTCTAAACTTCTCAGGGCATCGCCAGACATTACAGGCGGATGGTAATCCTTTACCTTCTTGTATACTTCCTTAGGAAAGCAATTTATCAGTTTGATTTCCAGTTTTCTACAGGCTCTCTCCAACGCTTTAAAACTTAACGATTCCGGTGAAAGATATGCAAAGAATTTCTTATAATCCTTTTTATGAGTCTTCAAATAGTTTTCGATCCGTTTCTTTGTAACTTTCAAATAAGCGCGCTGGACCTCTTTCGTCTCTTCCCATTCAGGCCAGTCGTAAGAAGTGAAAGGATATTGATGAATAAATTCTTGTGGAATCACACCTGGAGAACTTATTACTATCAGATGTATTGACCGGTACGATTTAAACTTTTTCAAAACCTCAACAATCGCCTTCCATGTTTTTGATTTATCATAAGGTTTCCTGTAGGAGCATGGTATGAAAAGGGCATATTTCTTTTCATCGGGAATCTTGTAGAATCTTGAAAAATAATCTTGCCAAACTTCAAAGTGAGGATGTTTGAGAGCTTCAATAGTAGCGCCACGAATGAATTCACGTCGTTTGGGAGGAAACCGCGGTATGAATGCAAAATTGTTGAAATCAGTTTCAATCTTCTTATTTCTTTTCCATTTTGACACCAACTTATTGAACTGTTTTTCATCTAACGGTCGCCACCTACCACTAATCCATAGATTAAACAAAGGTGCCTTTGAATGTGGGAATAGATTTATCAATACAACACTATCCGAATGCTTCAAAGCAAATCGTACAGACTTGTCCAAGGTTCTTTGTTGATTTTTAATGAATGGTAGACCAATTAACAGATACGTTCTCACACCAAAACCATGTTTGCGAAGCGTTTGTACGGCTTTTACATAGTTTTTAGTTGTAAATCCTTTATTGATCTTTTTGAGAATATCATCATCTGCAATCTCTAAACCAATCGCGACCGTTAGATCAAGACCTTCAAAATCACGAAGCGTTTCATCAGTAATAAACTCAGGTCGACTTTCTACGACTAAGTGTTTTATTCCCTTTTTCTTGCAACGTTTAACAACATATTTTCGAAACTCTCGAGAAAACTGTCTGTCATCAAGGAAGCTACCAGATGCAAATATCTTCAAAGTATCAATTTTACCTTTATTGATTTCTCGATCAAAGTATCTCTTCAGTCTATCAACGTCAACCGGATACTCCAATCTACCCCATCCACAGAATATGCACTTACCCCACATACACCTTCCAGAGTTTAATATGATTCTTTTTTCCATAACATCAACCTAGTTAGAAATTTATATTAGTAGATATATTAGTTTATGTATGGAGCTTCCAACTTGGTTTTTAGTATTCATGACACTAGGTGTAATTGTATTGGGATTAATTATTCTAGTCGTAATTAAACCATCTCTAAATAGTATACACCAGACTAACAGTACTACAACAAAAGTAATAGCTTGTACTGAATGGTCAAAAAATGGATGCTCAAGTTCAACTGATAAGATATCAGCACTAGGAGGGGCTGAAATTAACGATATTCTAGGATGCAGTGATGATGATTCATGTAGAAAAGAATGTCAAAAATATGGACTTTGTACAGGGTAATGTCTTATGAAGGCTATGAGTACGGCTGATATGATGAATATAGTTATAGCTGTAATTGTATTGATACTCATAGCTGCATTTATTAGTGTATTTTTGGGAGGTATAGGCGGTGGTCATTAGTGGGACATTTTACCCAAGAAGCTGTAACGATAATTCTTGCTTTAATCTTCTTACTCATGAGCATCCTTTCAGTAAAATATTGGGGATCAGAACTGAGTAGATTATATTCATATGGCTCTACAGAGGTAATGACAGAACATATCTCTGCGTTCCTAACCATGAGCAGTATAGCTCCCAAGTATTTTGTAAATGTAGAAAAATTTCCAGATAATCTAAATCACACAATAAAAATAAATGATAAAGTCGGTAGCAACGCAAATGTAACTGTATTTATCATACCTCATAGAACTTCAGGAAGTGCTAGAATTTACTTCAGGAAGTGGAAATTGTTTCCATACTTTATACCAGACAGCTCAATAAATGTTTCCGGATGTGTACCTGAATGTCAAATGAATGGAAGAACGGTATTAGTAATAAATAAAACTGGATCATCTGTAAGGGTGAATTTTAGATGAGAGGAATCACAGAATTTGCAGAAGCATTAGAAGATGTGATCATGATAATATTCTTTGGAGTCTTAATATGGACTGTAAACACAACGATTTTGGGATATGAAACTCAAGTAGATAATACCTATGTAGATAGGCTAAGTATAGACGTTGCGGAAATGTTTATGGGATCAAATTGCTATGCCGAAGAAAAAGGAATTCTACTAGCGGACAAACTAGAAAATCTAGGAAATGATAAATGTCTACATTGGGGAGATAAGTGGATGAGAAGCCGTAGCTATTCTGATATATCCATCGAGATTACTGTTAAATCTGATACTGGAAAAAAATGGGAATTTGATGAAGGCTCTGTACCAGACCATTACATAGAGTCGACGAAAATATTCCCAGTATTAATAAAATATCACAATGGAGAAATTCATTTAGGTATGATAAAAGTTCGTGTATTGCATGGTGTTTAATAATGAAAAGAAAAGGAGCGATTTTATTTTTACCGAAGACATTTTTACTCATAATATTCATTATATTCGTTATAGTTCTTTCCGGAGCGTTGATAGTAATCTCGAAATTTTCCCAAAGCATGCTATTCCAAGTGTCGGCAGATGTAGTCTACAATGATGTAAGTGCAGAAGACCTTCTCTTAGCTCTCCTGAATTATGAAAGTTCTTCTTATCCTGGCGTGACATTTAGAAAAGCTCTATATTATGCGATAGAAGAGAATAACTATACGAATCCATACGTGTTTAACGGGACCTCATGGATTAAGGTTAATTTAACAAATTTTGCTGGAAAATATCTGAATAAAATGTGTAGATACAAAACTGGACTCTTCAGCTCAGAAAAAGGGAAATATGTACTATTCATTACAAATGGGACAAGTGAAATAGATATAGTAACACATGGAAGTATAAGTGATTTTGGTAAAAAATCTAGAAGATCGTCCGTAGCTCTAGGGGAAAGAAAATGGCTTGTTTTATACGAATACAATTGTCTTAGTGACTACGCATTTAGTAATTTAAATAAGTGATTGGTATGAAAGGTGCACTTGCTCTTTTGGTCTTGATCGCGGTTGTACTTTCAATGGGAGCTCTGATTCTCTTCTATATAATTTTTCCTAAAGTATTTGCATCCAGCATGACGATAGCAGATCGAGTCAACACAGGCTATTCGGTCATAAATCAATTCTATATGATACAAAATAATCTAAAGGAAATGATACCACTGAGAGTTGTTAGTATCGCTCATAAGCTAGGTAAAAATGGTGGAGGAACAAGCATTAGTTCATGGACCAAGACTGATCCGAGCTACAAAACCCTCAAGAGTACATATCTAAATAAGCTCGATGAGAGCACTCGTATGCCATTAGAAATTGGAAATGGCGGTCGTATAAATTTACATACATTCGCATCTATAGATGTCGGTGACATGTATACAGATATCTCTATCAATAAAATTATAGTAGGGAGAAATTTTTCAAAGGAATCCCACATTTTAGCAAGTACTGATGAACCAATGAGGTTTCATGTGATGAACAGATATCCAATAATGCTAAAGATAGGTAGAATGTTATCGGGGCGTGGAGTATATCCAATATATCCATATATCGGAGATGGAAATTACATAACCGGTAATACAGGACCAGAGATTGATACTGCATCATCGGAAACATTTATTCAAGAATTTAATTTATCATCCAATACTACGATTACAAAAGTAGCTATATATATAAATTCGTTTTCGAAAAACATAACTGTCGCACTAGCTGAACCTTCATTGGGTGGTATAAAAATATTAGAGAGTAAAAACTTTTCTGTACTTTACAATGAACCGTATAGTATAAAGGATTCTGGTGGTTATATGATTTTTGATTTGGACGATATATACTTGAAAAGTTCTTCACCTTACTTTCTAGTCCTTAACTCAACAGGAGAAATAAATGTCTCGTTAGCAGATGAGGTCAGTTCATACCCATTATACAACAAAAGTTGGGATCTTATACCAAATAAGAATCTGAGGTTCAAGATATATGGAATTGTCACTAATTCTTTAGAAGAAAAATATACAGCAACCTGTGGCGGAAGAGCTTATCAAATCAACGTATCTAGTGGAAAGATCAATGTAACCACAGATTATTTGATCTCATGTAATATTAGTAACTCCACCGGTAATCCTATAGATATTTCTCAACTAATATCAAAATACTACAAGAACATTTCTATGACATATTCCAAAGGTGGAAACATATACTATGTTAACATTACTGACACGGTTGTAAAAGTTCCAGATCCAAACAAACACTACTCAAATATGACGCTTTCTATAGAAATAAATACGAGCTAGTTCATTTGAAAATATCTGAAGCGTGTTGAATGGTTGATAATATCTTATCTCCATTCGGCAGTAAGAAAGAGAATCCTACATACATAGCAACGGCTATTAGAAGTATCAGCAAGATAATTTTATAAAGCGTTTCATACTCCATTTTTACCACTCCTCGCAACGACCTATAGCTAAGTTACATTTCAATCCAACTAAAGCACAATCAGCTTCACTATAGCAAATACACTCTCCATTAACGCATATCCCTCCATCAACACAATCTTCATCGCTCAAACATCCACCAGTAGCTTTAACTATCTCACTGGCTCCAGGAATGCTGTAAGTTTTTTCTGACGATTTTACACCTGGAATGTAAACACCTATCGCAAAAGCTATAAGTAAAATAATAGACACAGCCAATATTGTCATAGTATACGCATCCATAATTATCACTCTTCTATACAGTAAATAGGTAAGGTATTTACACAACTTATGGAACCGACATTGTACCAATCACTATCAGTAGCATTAAAGTCACCGATTTTTCCATTACTGATAATAGAGCTCCAGTTTCCACAATTGTCTGTTCCATCACCAGTCCATACGTAAGCAAGAGACGATAATCCAAAAATATTAAATGATAGTGGAGCTGTTAAGTATTCTGTAATATTTATTTTAGTCTTAGGATTATCGTAATCTCCGGAATCAAAAACTAAACGACCATCTATTAAAGCGTATTTTTTCGAATTATCAAAGATGCTAGTAACATTTGTATGAGTACCATCAGTAAGAAGCGCCTTCCAGTTACCATCTGTAAGACCTGCATTATTAGCCAAATTGTTGCATACATTATTTACATCAATAATACCATTGAATGTTTCGTTAGAGATAAACATTCTTTTAGTTCCATCACTATAAGCCCTGATCTTTATTTCCGTAGCTTCTTGATAGTCCTTTGGTAACTCAAATTCGTTTACAGGACCTAGAAGTGATTTCCATTTACCATTCACCTTAAATGAAAAGTTATACCTACCGGATATTGTAACCATTGAAACATTCTTATTAAATTGCCCACCAGAAAAGGCCGGGAGATCTATATCATCAGAGCCAACAATATCAGTCCAAACATAATTTGAATTCCATATAGTACCGTATTTTGTTTCTTCAACCCATATACCTTTATCTGAACTACGGTTATAATTACACTTCCATACTCTACCAGAATTATCAGTTACCGTCATATTTGCTGTTCCGTAATAACAAACATACCAATTAGCGTCGTCTTTCTCTTGTTCAGAATAGGCACAAATACTTTCATATCTCACATGAGTTCCACCAGAGTCTCTATTAACTAGAGGACAACAGTAGTTTGTATCATTTTGATCATACACATCCGAGAACTTGGGACACACCTCTGCCAATGGATCGGAGTACATTCCATGAGACATAGAGTCTTTAAGAGGCTGAAGACAATTAGTATCATTTAGCTTCCTATTAGATAGATTGATATAATTTAATGGAGCATTAGGCTTTTTGAAACATATGTCAGTTTTATGCGCATAGCTACCTGTAGGATAACTCCAAGATGATGGAGGGGGATTACCACTAGCACTTCTAAGACTAATACTATCCGTAATTGTAAATGTGGTAAATCTTAATTTTCTCGTATCACTAGCTACTCTTACTGTATTACAATCCTCACCTACATAAACAGTTGTATTCTTTGGCTCGAACTTATATGATAAAACTGAGTATAATTTTATTTTTTTATTAAAAGGTATTTGAGTATTGTACCACCCATAGTCCTCGCACACGGCTGTATAGTCTTGAGGTGCTTTAATTCCAGAATTTCCAAACTTCGTTCCAGGAGGAACGTAATATATTACCATTCTATTATTGTAAAAAGCATTAATAAGTCCACTTTCTTCAAACTTTCCAGATACTAACATTCCGCATACATTTTTACTTACATTGTTCCTATTGACAACAAAATACGAATAAATCTTATCACAATCCCATATTAACTTATCTGCTTTATCTCTTCCTACAAACTGGATTCCATTATCTGTTGGGAAGAGCTTAGTAACAATTCCACCATTATAACTTATAAAGTTCACAACAAGAAACTTGTGTGGAGCCCCCATTGCAAGTACAGGACTCATTGCTTTTGACGCATTTCTAGCAAGATTTATATATTCACTTATAGGAAACATCCTTATAACCACAAATATAATGAGCATCATGATCACAACTATGAGAAGAGTTCTAAATGCTACATGCATAATTTCTATTAGTAAAAGCTCAATTAAAAACATTTTTTATTTAGCAAATATAAGGTAATAATTATGAAAGGTATGAGTAAGGAGGCCATCAGGGCTATAATCTGGTTTGTGATTGCAGTAATAATTGCTCTAGGACTATGGAAAATCATGGAATATTTTATAAATCCAAAGGTGGTTATCCATTAGAAAAGGTGCCGTAAAGACCCTGTTTGGAATAATAGCTGCATTAATAATAGGTATAGTAGCTTTAATTTTACTCTCATTAATGAAATCTCATGGAGGCGGAGTGGAACAAGGCTTTATAGACCTAATGAAAAAGTTGATATGAATGCCTGCAGAAATAAAGAGTATAATAATAGCAATCGTATTGGGGCTTATAGCAC
The DNA here is from genome assembly GCA_964428495.1 of uncultured archaeon. GTDB lineage: Archaea > Aenigmatarchaeota > Aenigmatarchaeia > GW2011-AR5 > JAHLMP01 > CAYRXY01. Next base: position 29,710 of record CAYRXY010000004.1, on the reverse strand, counting down.
TGATAGTAATACTCAAAATATTAAACATATTAGGAATAACAATAATGATACATGGAGTCTCTGGCTCTCCAACCTCGCCATTGTGTGCAGCCTGTAGGACCCCATGCGCAGTAATGGGTTCAGCAATACAAAAAACATTAACCGGAAGTATTGGAAAAAGATTTGTATATATAATAGTAGCTCCGTTACTTAGATGTGGATATTGTGGTCCGTTTTGTGGGTATTGAAAATGAAAGGAAGTATAAGCATTAGAATATTACTGGAAATTTTGATACTGGTATTAGTAATTCTCGTTGTAATTGTACTTGCGAACTATGCATCTCAACATAACATATTCAGTGTTGAAGAGGTAGAAAATTTCACAGCAAATCTGACGTAAGCTTGTGATTAGAATGAAAGGAGATATAAGAATTCAAATTATAATTTCAATAGTCATACTTCTTATCTTGATTCTAATTTTTTACTTCATACTATCCAGGTCACAAATGGAAAAAAATCAAACAGAAGCACTTCTAAAGAATATAACTAAGAACAACACCAAAACTTTACCGAACTGCACCACAGATAGTGCATGTAAGGGATCGGTCCTTGCTGCCTGCTCTGTGGGTGAACCTACCTCTAAATGTAAAAAAGATACAACCAACGGTGACGTTACAAACTGGACCTGTACATTATGGTTTCAATACTATGGAGATTTCAACTATTCTGCAACTGACTGTAAATACTATGATAAATGTTTCTGTGGTAGAAAAGATACAAGATACTCTATTAAAGATGGTTCCATAACGTGGGTATTAGGTGGTGTGGGTGAAGATTGCAACAGAGCTTGTAAATTGATCGGATTAAAATGCAAGGAAGTAAGCTTTGATACAATCTCTGATAAGTTGAGTAATTGCAATCTACAGGATAGAATACTAAATATAGATGGAGAAAGTTGCACAAGCTGTGAAATAGGTAAAAACGATAACGTTCAAATTTATGTTATCGGAAAACACTGCTTTTCAGATTTTATAGATGCTAAAACACTAAATTGTGGTTCATTGGACCCGGCTGCGAGGAGGATATGTCCATGCGAATAAAAGGATTGGCTGCTGCCCAGGTATTTTACATCATAGTGCTTCTAATAGCACTACTTATAGCAGTAGTAATGATAGGAAAAATAAAAATTTCTAAATATTATGAAGAATGGATCAATCTGACCTCGTGCGATGGGATTAACATAACAAATGTTACAGTTAGTCACTACCAGGATAGGTGCATAAAAACATTTCTAATTATTCCAACAGGAGAAGAAAAGAAAACATTCTACCGAATATATTTAACCCTTCAGCCAATAGGAGGAGGAAAGTGCACTGTGAAAATTAATATGACCGATCTAACGCATCACAAGAAAATGAAATTTGTTGAAAAAAACTTGTTCAATGTAAGTGGGATAGATACAATACAACTTAAAAGTGGGTATTTGACAGATTTTCTTGGATTCTGCACTGGTGAAAAAAATTATGATTGGGATAATAACATAGATATAAATATAACGATAACTACAAAATGGGGAGACACACTAGCCAATATGACTCTCCATAACGTAAACTTTACCTCAGGAACTTGCAATGAGTGCTAACTTCTAAAGCCTATTAAATTTTCACTTATATGTGGTAACATTTCTAAAGGTTTTTAAAGTTTACCATCTATAAGTAACAATAGGTGAGATACATGAATGCTGGTGGGTTAAAGATAACAAAGCAGAAGTGCAAGTACTGTGGAATAGGGCAAATAGTTGTTAATAAAGAGAAAGGTATAAAATTCTGCTCTGTTTGTGGTCATGAATTCAAAAAGTAAGAAATAAAAAGAAAAAATGTACAAATTCCTGTTAGTTTCTAATTTACTTCTTTAGTAAGATCTCAATCGTTGATACGTTGAGCTCCTTACCATCTTCTGTTTTTACTGTGTCTGTACCGATCTGAAGGCTGTCTACGTTAACGTCCTTTACGAATTTGTTCTTTACAATTTGTGCTACATCTACGGCCTTGCTAATGCTTCGGCCTCTTGCCTTGATCTTTACTTCTTTCTGACCGTCACTGAACTGAGTTACTACTGCTAATACATAGCTCATGTTTGGCTTCTTACCTACAAAAATTGTGTTATCTGCTTCAGCCATTTTATTTCACCTCTTTTTTCTGACGCCCTGAAAGGCGCTAAATATTATAAATATGAGAAAAAGTTTAAAAGCTTTTTAGATTGAAAAAGGGAAAACTAAAAACAAATTAATTCTTATTTACTGGGGTTTACTCGGCTGTCCGGAGCTTCCTTTCTCGCTTCCTATGAACCACACTACTAGTACCATCATCACTACTATGAAGACTACTCCCCACACCTGTTGTGATACCTGACCCCCTAGCTGAACTCCTCCAAGGTATACTGAACCTACAATAACTGCTATCACTATTAGTCCTATTGCTAGTGCTGCCTGATACCTGTTTTTGGGCTCGTTAGTAAATATCTTAAATCCAACAAGCTCGAAAAAAAGCACGACTACTAGTATTATTCCCAGAAGTATTGCTGCAGGCCCAAGCAAATTAACAAAGAATGTACCTATTCCCGAATATGCTGTTATGAAGAATGCTATTGCTATAGAGATCACTCCATTTATTCTGTCATCAATTCCTGCCTTTTTTAGGATGGCATATACTATTGCAAACACTAAAAGCCACGGCAGGACAAATCCGTAGAATCCTAGCTGGTCTAAGTTCTGCACGATTGGTGCAAAAAATCCTAATCCTCCTACCATCTTTAGCACCTTAGATAATTTCTTTATTTTTCAGAATATTTATAAAGCTTTTTCAACTTTCATAATTTTGCCTTTTATATTTCTTAGATAATAATTTGAAGATTATGAAAGAACTAGAAGAAATAGTAAAGAAATATGCAATTCTAAATGCTGTTCAACATAGGGGAAAGGCAAAGCCCCAATCTGTACTGGGGAAGATCATAGCTGATAATCCCGAATTGAGGTCTGGAATTAAGGAAGTTAAGAAGGAGGTTGAGAGGATTGTAAAGGAAATCAACAAGATGTCGATAGACAAAATAAAGAAGATGGCGGAAAAGCACAAAGTAGAAGAAAAACCTAAAGCTAAAGAAACAGAAGGGCTGAAAGATCTCCCAAACGCTGAGATAGGGAATTTTGCTGTACGGCTGGCCCCAAATCCTGATGGAGCCTTAACATTGGGAAATGCTAGACCTGGAGTTCTCTGTGATGAGTATGCAAAGAGATATAATGGAAAATTTATACTACGTTTTGATGATACGGATCCAAAGGTGAAAAAACCTCGACCTGAATTTTATGACTGGATACGCGAAGACCTTAAATGGTTAGGTATTAACGTACATGAGGAATACATCCAATCTCAAAGGCTTGAAATTTACTATGAGTATGCTCAACGATTGATCGAGATGGGTAAAGCGTATGTATGTACTTGTAATGTAGAGGAGTGGAGGAAGCTTCGTGATGAAAGTAAACCATGTCCATGTAGGGACCTCCCGCCGGAGGAGCATTTGAAAAGATGGCAGAAGATGCTAAACCATGAGTATAAAGAAGGCGAGGCTGTCTTAAGAATAAAGACAGATCTAAATCATCCTAATACAGCAGTGAGGGACTGGGCAGCGATGAGAATTGTAGATAACCCGGACCACCCATTAGTAAAGGATATACATGTTTGGCCCTTGTACAACTTTGCAAGCGCGATTGATGATCATCTACTTGGTATAACTCATATTCTAAGAGGTCAGGAACACTCAACAAACGAAATAAAGCAACGGTATTTATATGACTATCTTGGTTGGCAATATCCCAATGTTATAATATTAGGAAGATTCTCCTTAGAGGGAGCTGTACTGAGTAAAAGTAAAATAAGAAAGGGTATAGAAGAGGGGGAATTTGAAGGTTGGGATGATCCAAGAGTTGGGACTCTTCGTGCTTTGAGACGACGAGGCTTCCATCCTCAGGCACTGCGCGCGTTGATCATAGATATTGGTGTAAAATCGTCAGACATCACGATTACAACTGAAAATCTTGCTGCCTATAACAAGAAGTTCATTGACCCAATAGCAAAACGCTTCTTCTTTGTCGCAAATCCAGTGAGAATAAAGGTAAAAAATGTACCGATAAGAGAGAGGGAGTTAAAAGCTCATCCAGGGAAAGATCTTGGAATAAGAAAGTTTAATATTGATGGTGAGTTCTTCATTGAGAAGAGTGATTTTGAGAAGTATAAAGGAAAAGAGGTCAGACTAAAGGACTTATTTAACATCAAGCTTTCAGAACATTCTGAAGTTACAGGAACAAGGCTAAAACGTATTCCAAAGATCCACTGGGTTCCCGCTAATGATTCTGTGAAGGTTAACGTATTGATGCCTGATAAAACTATCAGCGGTGTAGGCGAGTTGAACTTACGATCGGTCGAGCCTGGAGACATTGTCCAGTTTGAGCGATTCGGCTTCGTAAGGGTCGAATCAGTTGGAGAAGAGATAACAGTCGTGTTTAGTCATAAATAAGACTTCAAAAATACAAGTAAATAAAGAAAATATCGAGAAAATGGTATAGAAAAACTTCAATAATAAAAAAATAATTTTCTTTATTTTATGCTACTTTTCTTACTTCTACAACCGGTGATTTTGCAATTTCTCTTAAATAATTATCAGTTTCAGCTCCCGGAACCAATATACTATGATTTCTGAGATCGTACCATTGATCTTTAGATAGTCTTTGTAATTCATGACCCCTAAAGATTGCCCAATCAAGCCTCCAAAGAGACGTACCATTCTTACTGGTATCCTTATAATAGATGTTTCCATCTTTCTTGTTGTTATAGAAAACTCCATGATTTCTCGAGACCATTTTATAAGTGAACATCATTTCGGGTATTCCGATATCCACAGGTTTATCCGCTTTTCTTCCTATAGTCTTCATTTCACCTGGTTTAATTATCGCCTTGTTTAATTCTTTCCATTTCCCAACATCTTCTACATCTATCAATTTTGTATTTTCAACGCTTTCTTTCCACTTTTTATAATCTCTTAACTCAAATCCCTTAACTGTAATTTCATATTCAACCATATTCGTCACCACTAATAAGTAGTGTTTATATATTTAAATAGTTTTCTATCCTGAAATATACAGAATTCAATGATGCCTTACCTTCACGGCAACGTGTCTCCTAAATCCTTTGATCTCGCGAGCATTTAGCAAAGCGGTGCCTGTTGCAACGAGATTATCTCGCTTATCAACAACCAAAACCTCTTGCCATGGTCTTAGATTAGGATCGCAGTCCCGTACAAACTTAACAAAGACTGACTTACCATCTCGCACAAAAGGAGCAGCATCATCGTTTATAACAACTCTATTCTTTGGCCTTTTCGTTGCCTTCTTGATTAGCTCTGCTCCTTTTATGTTAGGGATAAAGAAACCGTCATTTGGGCGAATAGCACCAACAAATTGACCATCAATGAAAACGCGACGAGGCATTCCTGTTACAGGTGACTTCCTGATTCTAAGAGACTTAAAGAATTTTGAGGCACCACGACCAAACTGATACTCTATAACCTGACGGACCCATTCTTCATGACTTGGCTCCTTCTTAACTTCTTTTCCCGGTCCCAACGACTGACCAAATGGATAGACATACTTAAGACCGAGAGGTACATTACCAAACGGCTCCTTCTCGAAAAACCTCTCAGCCTTTACATGCTTTATCTGTTTTTTCGCCCTCATAACTTCTGGTCTAAATTCGCTCTCTGGTCCAGAATAAAGAAACGCGCTTCTCTTCGTAACTGGATCGTATTCTTCTATGAATTTACCATATTTCTTCAAAACGTAGGTAAACGCCTCCAACAAACTCGGATGAGCACGAACCCTCTGCTGCACCAATTCAAAAAGAGAACCTTCAGCTATGGCTTGACGAATCTTTCTTATCTCCCCTAAAATGACATAAAGATTATGCCTTGCAAGCATCTTTGCTCTATCCCCCTTATTCATCTTCTTCAATTCGGAAGCTGTCGTGGACGAGCAAACCGGACAAGAGCAAGGTAGTTCTTCTATGTCCTCTAGTCTCAACGTCCCTTCAGGTGTCAAATACCTATCGTTCTCCGCCGCTATCGAGTACATTGCAGAATCAAAAAGATCGAATCCAAGAAGAACTAATAGAGAAAAGACCATAGGATGACCGCAGCCAAATGCATGAATTGGTTTATTCACGGCCAGCTCATTTCTAGCAACAATTACCTGTTCTACCAAACTCTTGAATTCATAATTTTCCATCAATGGAACAAGACCGCCTATGGCAAATACATCTACATTCTCTTTCATAACCAGGCGAGCAGCCCTTCTTCTCAAATCGAGAAAACGACCGCCTTGGATTGGCCCCACGAGTAGTCGGTCACCCTTGTCGACACTCCTTATCCTCTTCACAGTTTCTTTTAACTTTTTTTCCACAACACCTTTTGAATCATCTTGAAATGTAAACAAATCCAACGGTGTGATAACATCACTTCCTATCTTCTTTTGAAATTCAATTATCTCTTCAGGATCAAAATCCTTGATTCCACGAGAGTAAAACTGAAATGCACCAGAGTCCGTGTAGATCAATCCATTAAAAGCAAGAAACTTATGAAGACCTTTCTTTTCGATTTTTTCAGATATCTTAGATCTTCTTATAATATAGGAGTTAGTCATCAGAATCTGTGGCTTAAATTCACGAACCAATTCCTTGATTGGTATCAACTGTTTGTTTGGATTTACAACAATCGCTATGTCAGGTAATGCGACCTTACCACGCGGTGTGTTCCACTTTGCTAAGCGGCCGAGACCATCGCGACGTTTGATTTCGAGCATTTTGATAACCTTTTCTATTCATACGTTACTATTCTATTTATTTTAAGCTTTGTCAAAATTATTACAGAACTTTCTAAAACTTAATTTTTGAAGATACAAAAAGAACGGACATTGTGACAACCCAAAATATAAACTCCAGAATCGCCAGTAACCCAGTACCAGTCTCAATAAACGCTGCTATAAATATCGAATACTCCCCTATCAAAAGGAATATTATGGAATCTAGAAATATCTTCTTAAACTCCTTACTCCCAAATTTTTCTCTCAAAAGACCAACAGAAAGAATTCCACCTGCGAATCCAGCAAAGAAGTAACCAGTAATCTCTGGGATACCATGAAGCGCTATCGCAAGAAGTGCGTTAGGAACTCCATAAAGAAACGCCATACTTGGGGGTAATCCCTTTGATATAAGACTTCTGGCCCATATCCCTGAGAATGATGCTATAACAGAGGCATTCCATGAAAGAATGAAAATAGCACCAGTACCAAATAGGAGTGATGACGCAAATGCTAATAGAAGAACCAATGTATTGTTAAGAAATATAAGACCGGAATTCGAAGAGATTACATGACCCGTTGATAATGTCGAAATCCTTTGGAGCTCCTGGATCTGTTTCGAAAATAGAACGCTTCTCTTGCTATCTGGCAAAAAGAAGAATAAAATAGAAAGCATTAAAATAATCGCTAAGAAAAACGAGGAATAAAAAACCAACACGTGTTCGTGTCTATGAAACACATTTTCTCTCTTTTTGTGTATTGTATCCCACTCCTCCTTCTTTTCCTCATCCAAGAATAAGTGCTGAAAGAAAGGAACAAAAAGAATTGTTATGAACGCGCATCCAAGAACAGAAGAAAATTCAGGAAACAACATATATGAAAAGAAAAATGCCAAGGGAGCAAAGATAAGCCCAAATATGAAAACCTCATAAGGCTTTGCCTTCCTTGGATTTAACAAGGACTCGAGCATTATACACCTTCCTCTCTTGCATTGACTGCTGCCGAAATTACCAATGACGTTGCAAAAAAGAAGAACATGAACGCTATTATTATTGCAAGAGCAAAACTGGATTCGTTCGTTCCCTCAACGTATTGAAGATTACCTGCAATAGCTGCCCCTAAAAAGAAGAGAATGCTTGATATTATCCAGAGCCCATGGACATAAAAACTGAACCTCATATAAACACCCTAATAATTATATGTTTATAGCGTTTTTATTATTTTTGCTAGAAAAATCGAACCATATTTCTACTCTTTGCAAACTCAAAAGCTGTTTCTAAATCTTTTTTGAGGCCTGGATGCATATCCAAGTCCTCAATTTCTTCTCTTCTTATCCACTTATATTTGGAATGCTCCCCGCTTGGTCTTATTTCTTTTGGTAATTTAGAAAGAAAGGTAACAAATGTTAAGCCTATCAAGGACTTTTCAGGAACTTCCCATAACCTAAGTGGTAAAATATTTTGATTTCGAATCTTTATTCCAGTCTCTTCCTCTATTTCCCTCTTTAAAGAATCTATAACAAGTTCCTCCTTCTTTATTCGCCCACCAGGTATATCCCAAAGATTTTTTGCCCATTCCTCTTTTTCCGATCTCTTTAAACATAAGACTCTGCTATCAAAGAAAATCACAATCTTCACAGCAAAATTAATCATATTTTTTCACCTTAGACCTTTTACATAAATTTATTTCGATTCTGTAATTTATTAACTTGAAATTCTGAATCAGACCTATCTAGAATCTAGTGTTAACATTCTTTCAATATCTTCACCAGAAATCCAATTAATCTTGTCTTTACCTTTAACCTTCATAAAATATTCTATTTCCTCCTTCATACCTTCGGTGATTTTACTGCCAAACACCCACATCTCATCTGCAAACTCCACAAGTTTTTTATTCATTTTCATCGCAAGTTTTCTATCTTCAGGATTTTTATCATCCATAAATTGACTAAAGTATATGTGTGGAGCCAATGGTAAATATCCTTTACTAACCACTAATCTACAATACCTTCTCGCTTTTTCCAAATTTTCTTCCTTCCCTTGAAATGGAGAGGAAACATAAACGATCTTCATAATTCGAATAAAAGACAGAAAAAGATAAAAAGGTGGTCAAAGTGAAATGAAAAGAATTCTATATTTTCCAGTCTGATATCTTTTTCACCGCTTTTCTTTCAAAGAAGAATACACTTATTAAAGCAACTATCATGATGAGCAATCCCAGAGGCGAATAAAAGAAATAATAAACCAAGAATTCATGTAACTTAAAATTAAAATCCAGTTTTTTCGATAAAATGAAAAAAACGATCGAAAACGAGAGGAAACTTAGAATGGATGCCAATGAACTTTTAATAAAATCCAGGCTGATTGTGGAAAACCATAGAATTGGTAACATAAAATTCAATTTTACAGCGAGTAAAAGAAAGATTAGAGAAAGGGTTTTGTATATCAATAAGTTCGGTATTAGAAAATAAAGCAACATCAACACAATGGAAGGAAAAAGAAAAAATAAGCTAGGTATGAATATTTGTGGCTTTTTTGCACAAATTTTCAATAAATCTTTGTACCATTCCTTAAACCATAGTGCAGCACCTATCGACCATCTTTTTCTTTGCATGATCCAATTTCTCCAGTTCGCGTGAACAGAATTGTAAACTTTAACTCGTTTAGTATATTTGAAGGTATAATTTTTGAGAAAAGCTCTTGTAGCTATGTCTAGATCTTCTGAAACAACAGTTCTGAAACCTTTTAATGAGGTGAGCACTTTCCTCTTTATAGCAAATGTTGCACCATTAACAGATGGACATTTTCCAACAAATTTGGAAACAAACCATGAACCTATGTTAAATCCAATATATTCGTAATACGTCATTGTTGATAGAAACGAATTCTCTATTACTTCTTTCTTTATATCTAAGATATCGGTATTTTTCATTTCCTCCATAACTTTTTTGAGATAATCCGTATCGTCTGGGAGGATTACGTCACTGTCAAGAAAAAGCAATATATTTCCAGAGGAATGCTTAACAGCTTCATTTAATGCATTTGCCTTTCCGACCCTTTTTTTATTTACAATGAACTTTACTTTTTTGTGATATCTTCTTAAGAGATTTAAAGAATATTTAGTTGGCTCATCAATTACTACAATAATCTCATAAAGCTTCGGACTTATTTTCTGTTTTAATAATGTGCTTAACACTTTTGGCAACAACCTTGATTCTCGATATACAGGAATGATTACGCTTATTTCAACCATACTTTCATCAACCTTTCTCATTTTTATATCAGGTTTCTAATCCTTTACATAATTCTAAATTCTAAAAATTATAAATATAGCGCGCGAATATAAATGCCTAAAATAAGAGTTCATAGCGATAAAGAAAATAAGAGCAACTCATTCTTACTCTGCTAACAACTCGGTTTAATTAAAGCTATATCTTTTTTTTCTTATTAACTCGAATGTCAGAAAATTTCCAAAAATGTTTGCGTTCAAGGATTTGGTTTTTGCAATTTACCACTTAGTATTGTTGCTTTTCAATTTCCTTTAGAATCAGAAAATCGAAACTATTTAAAAAGATTTCTGGGTATGGGCCCGGGAGGATTCGAACCCCCGACCTGCCGGTCCGAAGCCGGCCGCTCTATTTACCTCGTCAACCCTGCTTATCTTTTGTGAAGGTCTTCCCGTCCAGGCTAAGCCACGGGCCCATGAGTTTATTTTTATGTGAAAGTTTTAAATTAAAAAGTAAAAAAATAAAACTATGGTAAGTAAGAAAAAGCTTCATAAGAAGGAGATTAGTAAAACAATAAAGAAATTTAATTTAGAACTAAGAAAGCAAATGGCAACATTCATAACAGGTGCTTTCAGCTTCGTAGCAGCTTTGATATGGAGAGATGCAATAAGATCCTTCATCGATTCTATCATAAGTAAGGAAACACTACAAACTTACATCCACAGTGAATGGTTAATAAATCTTATCATAGCAATTATAGTAACAATTGTAGCTGTAATTGGTATTATAACAACGACAAAACTAATCGAACCTAAAGATTAGATCTTTTGAGCGCTGCCTCGACAAAACCTATGAACAATGGTGCAGGATCGTTCAATCTTGATTTGAACTCAGGATGTGCTTGAGTTGCAACAAAGTATGGATGATCAGACAATTCAATAAATTCCATAAGTGTTTCTCCATTATCCCTAGAATGATATCCTGAAAAGATCAGTCCCTTAGTTTCTAAATTTTTTATGAATTTTGGGTTGACCTCGTATCTATGTCTATGTCTCTCTAGAACAACATACTTTTCATCCGCGATATTACCGAGCCTAAATCTTTCCTTTTCATTCTTTTTAAGATTTTCAATCCTTTTTCTATCCTTTTCCAATCTTCTAGTTTTTTGGTATAATTCCAATACCTTAGTTTCCTCCTTCAAGACAGCAGCATAAGCTCCTAATCTCATAGAAGCTCCATAGAGACTTTTTTGGAGTATTTCTCTCTGTGTTGGAAGAATATCTATAACTGGATAAGGAGTTTTAGGATTTACCTCTGTTGCATTCGCCGCATCCATTTCACAAACGTGCCTTGCAAACTCCACTACAGCAAGTTGGAGTCCAAAGCAGAGACCAAGATATGGAATTTTATTCTCCCTTGCAAATCGAATTGCCTTTATTTTTCCTTCCACACCACTCGTACCAAAACCACCAGGTACTATGATTCCATCATATTTTTTCAGCTCTTGTAACTTTGATTCATCTCTTTCATATATTTTTGAATCTATCCAATCAATTTTAACACCAACATTCAGGTTTGCGCCTGCATGCTTCAAAGCCTCATTTATCGATATGTATGAATCAGGAAGGTAAAAATCTCCTATGTCCACATACTTTCCGACCATCGCGACCTTTATTCTATGTTTTGGATTTTTTATTCCGTTTATCAAGGTTTTCCATCGAGTCCAATCTGCTTGATGCTTTGGTTGTATACCGAATCGTTCAAGTATTTTCATTCCTAAATTTTCCTCTTCGAACTTCAAGGGTACTTCATAGGTGATCTCTATATCAGGGGCTGATATGATTCTATCTTGATGTATTCCTGAGCTAAATTCAATCTTCTTTCTTCTTACATCATCAATTGGGTATTCAGATCTACAAATTAGAAAATCGGGAAATATTCCTGTTTCATTAAGAAGTCTTATTGCCTGTTGTGTTGGTTTTGTTTTCATTTCTCCTATATGTTTAGGTACTGGAAGATAGGTGACTAAAACAAAGATAACATTTTTTTCACCAAGCTCCATTCTCAAATTACGTGCAGCAATTAAGAATGGTAAATTCTCATAATCCCCAACTGTTCCACCTATCTCTATCAAGGCGATTTCATGCTCCCTAGTAGCTTCTAGAATTCTTCGTCGAATCTCATCTGGAACATGCGGTATGAATTGTACCGTCTTACCTAAGTATTCACCACGTCTTTCTCTCTCTATAATTTCTCGATAAACTTGTCCGGTTGTAATGTTATTCATCCTTGGAATGTCTATTTCCAAAAAGCGCTCATACGTCCCTAAATCCTGATCTATTTCACCTCCATCATCAGTAACCCAGACCTCACCATGCTCTGTAGGTCGCAACGTTCCAGCATCACAATTTATATATGGATCAATCTTTATAGCTGTAACATCAAAACCATATTCCTTTAGAATCTTACCGATAGAAGCCGTTGCTATTCCCTTACCGACTCCACTCATCACTCCGCCAGCAACAAATATCAGACGCATGTAATTATATAGTCGATGTAGTATAAAAATTTATGCATCGCCTGTTATTAAGGGTTTTTAATAGGCTTTTGGAGGATTTTGGAGAGCAGCACTGGTGGCCGACCCTATCAAAAAATAAAAGACTGGAAATTATAATAGGTGCAATTCTCACACAAAATACAAGTTGGAAGCAGGTTGAAAAAGCAATAAGAAAGCTGCATGAAAGAGGATTACTAAACGAGAAAAAATTAAGAGAAATACCTGAAGATGAATTAGCAAATTTAATAAGATGCACAGGATATTATAAACAGAAAGCAAGAAAAATAAAAGAGTTCCTCAAGTTCAAAGAACAAATAACAAGAGAAAATCTCCTAAGCATATGGGGAATAGGAAAGGAGACAGCCGACTCCATTCTTCTTTATGCATACAATAAACCTGTTTTTGTCGTTGATGCATACACAAAAAGAATCTTTGAAAGATTAGGATTTGGAAAGATGAATTATGATGAATTACAAAAGCTCTTTCATGACAATCTCCCTAAAGGTGTGAAGCTCTTCAAAGAGTATCATGCACTACTAGTTGAACTTGGAAAGAATTATTGTAAAAAGAGAAATCCATTATGTGGAAAATGCCCGCTCAAAGATATATGTAAGTACAGAACTAAATAACTTTCACTTCCCCTATTTCAAACATATCTTCTAAAAGACGTTTAATAACGTTTAGATTTCGTTTCTCCTTACCTATAACCTTTGGTTTATCATATTTCCTTACTTTGATTCGTACTTCCCCTCCATTAACTTGAATATCCAATGCATCTGGAACCAACCGCCTTGTAAATTCTTTTACATTATTAACAAATTCTATAACCTTTATTTTCTTTTTCAGCAGCATTTCGGTTCTCTTTACAGAAGGCCAAATGCCTTTAGTAGATGTAACAACAAATAGAAGTTTATCTCCATTATCTATGCAATCCAATACCTCAGCCCTGGTTATTGTTTGAAACATCTTTATGTATTGTAATGTGTTTGTGTCAATAATTACCTTCATTCTTCCTCTTCACCTTTTAGATAACCTACTGTAGCTATTGGAAATGGCTTACCAACCTTTGTAGCAAGTTTTAGTTCATCCCCATCCTCTTCAACAATAATACCTTTCTCTTCAGCAATTTTTTTAACCATATCTTTTATAGATTCAGGAGCGTTGCTTGCAAGTACAACTCTCTCTATCTTATCATCCTTGATAGCCTTCATCACTTCTCTGGTTCCAATTATGAACTCTTCTTTCATATTCTCATTCCTCAGAACCTTTAAAATCTATATTAATGGTTAAATTTAAAAGTTTAAAAACTTGTCTCATTTTCTTACACGCAGTCTATAAAATATTAGAGAAGAGACAAAAACAATTGCAACAACACCAACAAACCCAAACTCTGAAAGACCTTCTGCATATATGAAAATATGTGTTGTTACCTTGTATTCCCTTCCATTCTCATCAACACCCTTAAATGTAACCTCATAATTACCTGCTTCTCCAGATTGTGTTAGATTAACTTTTGATGTATCACTCCCTATACTTGGAATAGTTATTCCAGTTCTCTTTAATGGACCTGTACTATCATGAGGTATCAGAATTAGCCAATTACTAAACCATTCTGGCCTTGTAGTTGTAGAAAGATCAAACGTTAACGAATTGTCAGTAGGATTCCATATTGTCACGTTAAATACTTCACCTGTATAATTACCTACAGACATTCTTACAATTGATGGAACAGCAGTAATCTTTGGAACACAACTTATATAGAATCTTTTTGTTTTCACTGTCTCTACTCCTGATCGTATAACCTTAACCGTAAGATTGTGAATACTATCGCATGCTAACCCAGATGTATTTATCTGATCGATCCACTCATTTCCAAAACCTTCCACAGAGCTCCAAGTATTTGTATTTGGATCTAAATATGAGACTTCACAGTAATCTTCGCCAAAGCTACTAGAACATTCATGATAGTAGTATGGATTTGGCCAATACTTCGCAATTACTCTAAATATCACTGGCTGTCCTCTTGTATAGTTAGCATCACAGTCGTAGCCTGCTTCACAAGGTGATGCCCAACCGTGCTCTAAGCCTACAAAGTCCAGATAAATTGTTATGTTAATTACTTGGACGTTAACACCACCCCTTTGCGCTAAAATATATTCTCTTCCATCAGAACGTTTGTAAATCACATAAGATGTTAGAGAATATTTTCCAGGTTGGGAGAGGGTTGAATTACAACTTACCTCTTTAGATGAAGCCTTGGAAAGATCTACAGGAACCTCACAAAACTTACCAATTATTGGACCGGATGTAGTATTTACCCTAACAAATAGATTATTTTTCCAATCTATATCTCCTGTGTTTCCAACCGTTATGTTAACTCTAATTTCTCCATCAGGACCAGTTATGCCACTTGACGGCTTTACTAACTTGAAATCTGTAATGGAGCCCGTAAGATCAAACAGCGTGGAATTAATTCCAACGACATTATTTGAATCGGTTACTTTACATTTAATCTCGTTAGCACCACTTTCTAACTTTGAATTATGAATTGAACATTCAAACTTACCATCGGTTACAGTTGTTAAACATTCGCTACTTGGATAAGATGATAGCCAACACGTTGCGTTGCCATTGACAGTCATTCCATTATCATAAGTTACATTTGTACTTCCTACGACCAGATCAGTTGTATCACCAGAAACGTAGATAGAATTTATGTAAATATTCCTGATGACAAAATGAACTGGGCCTAAAACTCTATAAGCTCCATGGGTATCATTCGACCAAACGTAAAAATATTTATCACCAGTACCAATTGAACTTGCAGAGACGGAACAGGAATACTGATCTCCGCTCGAAGACATAACACATGCTACGGAACTACAATCATCATACCAGCATACCCTTGCGAAACTTATGTTATTCGATGCATCCATAGACTTATCAGGAGTTATACTAGCAGTAAATATGACATCAGAATCGTAATCTATCACAGTCTCATTCGGTTGTGGATTCATTATGTTAGGTGTGAATAGCCAACCACAAGTATCATAATCAGAACAGTAACAGTAATAGTTATCTATTGCCTGGAATGGATTCCAATATTGAACTGGACAACAAATAACATCATCAACATCACCATTGTAGTCACAATGAAGAGAGCTTGATGCAACGCAGTCAGAAGAATGTGTAGGATGATCGGAACAACTACAACCTATGTACCACGTGTCCTGGCAACAAGTACCGTTTATCCAACATTTTGCCTGTCCATATTGATCATTACAACAGAAGGAGGCAAATCCCCTATTCAATAACATAAGGATGAATAACAAAACGAAAAATATGAAGACCTTTCTCATTTACACACCTCTGGTTCTACTAACATTTCACTACAGATTATCCTCATTAAATTTTTCTCTGTATATTTTTCATTTACAACCCTTCCATTCACCACAATAGTAGGAACTCCGTAGACCTTATATTTATCTTTAATATCTCTGGAAACATTAGCTATATTAAAAACCTTCAATGAGATCTCGTTACCGATTGTGTCGTTTATATCCTTTATTACCTTATCAACTTCTCTGGCCGGTCCACAGTTCTCACTAGTAAAGTATTTTACTTCAACCCGCTGTGCAGACGCAAAGAATGTGAATACTAATAGTAAAGCCAAAATTATTACAATCTCCTCTTCCATCATTTACACCTTAATTAATCTTTACACTCTAATGTACCACTATTATTTTCTATTGTTACTGAATTAGCACATCCATAGTCATTGCACTTTTCAGAGCAACATTTCCAATTGGATCCATCCCATATGCATGCAGTGTGAGTTGCATTACAACCATAATTAACCGATTCTGAGTCATTGAAATAGAACGTAATGTTAATTAGACCGCTTAGATCGATGTGTGACTTCAATCCGACGCTCTCCATACATTGCGAACAGTCGGTATCAAAGCACGCAAGCCCTAAACTTTCTTTAGGCCCCCCATTTATCGAATAGGTTACATTCGAATATTCACCGACCGAGTTATAATCACCATTAAGCTTTATCATAACGTTAGGCGTTGGCGGAACATTTTCAATACACTGCCAAGTAGTACAATTAAATGTCACGTTATTTCTACATCCAATCAAAGAAGTTGAAGGGCATTTTGACTCACAGCAATGCCATGTTGTTCCATCGTTTATACAAACTCTATGGACTGTAGGCGAGTAAATACCGATAGAGCCGTTTACTGTATCATTAAATTCGATTGTAAGCTTATCTCCAGAACACATGGAAGAGCTATAACCTCCAATCCATGGTATTTCACTCCATCTATAGTTTCCGCAATATGTTCCACTACATAAAACTCTGTTTATGTTGCTTAGATTCACAAACGATTTCATCGCGTCATAATCATAAGGACCAAAGAGGTATATTATCATATTTGACTGTATAGGTTTGAGAGTCGTAGAGTTGAAGATAAATGTGGTAGAGCAACCGTTGCCAATACATGTTTTACTCTGACAGTTCCAATTCGTTCCATCAAATAGACAAACCTTGTGAGTTGCATTACAACCGACGTTGACATCGCTGGAGTCTTTAACAGTAATGTTAATAGTCGGGTTCTTTTGAAGATCTGTTAGATTCACATAGTCAAAGAATCTATGAGTCTTTATACATTGAGTACAATCAGGGGTCTTACAGTAGTCCTTGAACTTCTTACCGTTCACATAAACCGTTGCATACTCGCTTGGAAGATTATAGTCTCCTCTGAGAACTATCTTAAAGTTGTTTAGACTACTTCCACATTCATAATTATTACCGCAGTTTATAATGATAGTATTATTACAACCATAATCTGTACAATTAGCACTACAACATGTCCACGAACTACCATCATAAATACAGAATTTGTGAATCGCTCTACATTTATTATCTACATAAGGTGAATCGACAAATGTGACGACCATTCTACCGTTTTCACATCCAAATGTAGATCCGTTATCGCTAAGTGTTTTACTCATATTTGCCTCATCAAGCCCAGTAGACCAGTTACATTCATCACACTTTCCTTCACATGCAGAACCAGCGTAGTGACCATTTATAAATATATCAGACATCTCGCCGACTGTATTGTAATCTCCGAAGAGTTCTACAGATGCATTTGTTTTAGCCGTAAAGTCATACACGGCACTACTACATTCACCAACACTATCACATATTTCAACATAATATTTAGTAACTCCTAGGTCATATGGAATAACCTTATATGACAAAGTTGTTACTCCACTACTCCCACTTATTGCGCCAAATGTAAGTACATCTCCTCCATTTTCTCTATAGACGGTTAACTTGTCAGCGTTCCCATCGGGATCGCTCCAATCTATTGTAAAGTTGATTACACTTCCAACATCAACCGGGTCTGGATTATCTTTTACCCAGTTGATCTTTGGTGGAATGTTAATAGTAAAGCTTCCGGACTGACTTGTGCATGCTCCTAACTGATCACAAGCCTTTACATTCCATGTATATGTCTGTCCTCTACCGAGAGAAAAGCTACAGGTTTTACTCTCACCACTTCTTAGTCCTGTAAATGAACATGTCTTCGCTCCTTGAACTGTTATGCTCAAACTTAGTTTACCATCATCTTCCGGATCTTTATCTGTGACCTTAACTGTTATATCAACATTGGGTGTAGTGTAACCGTTCGGTGCATTAACAACAATTTCAGGCTTGTAATCAGTAGTAAAGTGCCACTCGTCGGACTCAGTGTGATTAGTCTTATCGTCAGCTCTAACAATCCAATAATATCTTGTACCCCAATTAAGATGTGCTTGATAACTAGTTGTATCACCGCTTTGAACGGGCCAAACATAATGAGAGTCAGTATAATGCCCACTAGAAGTTCCATATTCGAATGTAACATTCAAATCATCGCCATTTGGATCGCCCACAGTAGCCTTGAGTGCGACATCCTTAGGTAGATGAGTCGCACCGTTTTGAGGACTTATCAAAATCGGCTTGTTTGGAGGATCATTGACTACACTGAACGATATACATCCAGTAGTGTTTGTATGTATTCCATCATCTACTGTAGCTTTCCAATAATACCATCCTGTGTTTGAAATCGTCTGGGACCATTTTTTGTTTATCCAATTTCTTGTATTGCCGTTAACGTTAATGGTGGTATACTTTACCATATTATTACAGCTAGAATCGCTATAATAGAATATATTAAGCGTTAAGCTATCCCCATCTGGATCCGAAACGTCGACACTAAAGTTAAATGGGACATTCTTATGAATCGAGGTTCCACCCGTAGGATAAATCGCCTTTATCTTCGGTGGATTATTACACTGACTAATTTGCCATCTATAATTTCCACCATAAGTTTTACAGCAGTAGTATCTTGTACTATCAAAGATTTTAGAAGTGCCCTCTTTACAATAATGAGTGTTAGAACCGGAACCACAGTTCGAATTGTATGAAGTACAATACCAATATTCCTGGGAAGACTGAGATGATAATCC
This sequence comes from uncultured archaeon, assembly GCA_964428495.1. Classification (GTDB taxonomy): domain Archaea; phylum Aenigmatarchaeota; class Aenigmatarchaeia; order GW2011-AR5; family JAHLMP01; genus CAYRXY01. The sequence goes on along the minus strand of CAYRXY010000004.1, from coordinate 10,522 downwards.
GCAAGAATGGGCATTACTATTGCAAGAAGGGGCATAAGTAATAGTTGTTTTTTTGACCACATTATTATTAAAAGTCCAAGTGATATCTGGATTTTTACCACTACATCTTTTATCATCTACCCACACACCACAACCACTTTCATTCTTTTCGCACTTTTGAAGAATTAGACCATTACACCTCCAGTCTCCTATAGTACATTGATCAGGGGAACAAAGACTCCGACATACACAATTTTTACATTTTCCAGTTTCTCCATTCTTAGTGGTGCATTCTCCTCCTTCGTTGGAAGAGTTGTAGACTGTTATGGGTTGAGTTTCA
>CAYRXY010000004.1:0-10103 GCA_964428495.1 uncultured archaeon | reverse complement strand
AAGTAAATACATTCCTTTCTTCATTTTAATCTAAATAGAAATTATTTTCTGATAATTTAAATATTTGGTTTATTATTCCCAGTCGTGTTTTCCGTCCTTATACCAATTAGGATCATAGTCGGACTCGGGTTTCCATCCCCATTTTTCATAAGTATTTACACCATTTTTATCTTCTCTTGGAACAACTCTATTGTAGTTCACAATATAAATTTTTCCATCAATGTTGGTCTCTACCCATTCATGATCAGGATGGTCAATTCCATTGTTAGGTGAGGCATCTCCACCTGCAAGTGTTGAATCATAACCCTTGAGCAATAACAAAACCGAGTTTGCTACAGCAGATTCTATACATATTCCTCTCCTTCCATGAGTTAGATAATAAGCAGGTGGTACTAAACTTTTGTTTGGATCGGTTCCGTATACCAAGAATAACGGTTCATTCCCCAGCATCATATGTCCTTTCTTTCCGTATTCTGGATCGTCTTCCCATCTTATGTGAAATTTATTCTTTGCGAACCACTGAACCAAAGGATCCCTCATCGAAACATATGTAATTTTTCCTTTCAAGTATCTACCTCCATCATCAACTAGCCAGTATCTTGGTTCAACATTAGGTATCATATCTAAGAATTTTTTCATGTCTTCCTTTGTCATTGTTTCGTTAGTGATATTTCTGAAGTAGTGTGGATAAGTATAAAGAAGATTGAAATCATCTAGTCCTTCATAAGTATATATTTTAAGAGGATTCGTCCCCTTTTCAACTTCAATTCCATCAAGTATATAATCCCCATCTGTATCTGGTTTTGTTATATTAGTATGATATTTAATCAGCTCATCATAATTCGTTAATCCATCATGATCCCAATTCTCTCTAGCGTCCATAGGATCAAACATATCCAGCCCATGCTCCCTCTCAATATCATTCGGTATACCATCACCATCAATATCGTTTTTATCCTCTGCATTCAGGTATTGTTGATATTGATCAAAGTGGTGGAAAAAGTAAGAACTATCTCCCATTGCATTTTCTCCGTCCTTATATACTTTGTAAGCCCCTGCACCAGCAATACCAGCACCTATCATTATGGCTGCAGCAGCTATTGCCTTTGCCTTGGACCTTTTACCCTTCTTCCCTGTTTCTTCCTTTGGAGGTTCATAGTTCAATTCTCTTTTAACGTCATCAGAACCTGCGGTAGGATTTGTTAGCAACAATTCTCTAAGAACATAAGGTGCGTATGGAACATCATTGACATTTACTCCAAGAGCGTTGGCGACGCTCTCCATATTCTTCTTGAGATCTTTATCACCGTAGATGTACATATCAAAAATTTTCTCCTTTACATCCTCGTCTAACTTTATTCCCTTTCTGGCAAACCAGCGAAGATCTCTGTAAGCCTTCTGTTCTTTCTGGTTGATCTTGTAATCTAGTTCATCCAACTTTTTGTACAATTCGATGTTCCTATCTAGGTTTATGAAATCATTCAAAACCTTTTCATCGTTTCTCTTTTCAAGCTCAGTATAAAAGCTGTTCAAATATTTCGCTACTTCTCTATCGTCTAAGGATTGAATCTTTTGATAGACACTACTCTTTATAGAATCTAGTAAATTTATTTTATGTTCATCTTCTGAGAAAGAATAGTTCTGAGCATAAATACTAGATATAGCTTCCCTATAACCCGGACCGAAGGCTGCCTGATAATCACCAGCTGAGAGATAGCCAGTGCCATCATCCGGTCTTATCTTTACGTCTAAATCAATCTCATCTGGATCAAAATGAAGTGGATGTTTTGCAAATTCTTCCGGCGTTCTCATAATTAGAAATTATACGTAATACTTAAATACTTTTCGGTGGTGACACTCATATGTCGGAGTGAATATAAAGAAATGAAATCTCTAGAGAATAGAAAGAGAAAAAGGAAAGATAAGAAAATGATATTTATTTAACAGCCACATATCTCCTTGCATTGATCCTGTGTAGCTGCTCCTGCTGATTCGCATAAGCTCTTTATTGTCTTGATCTGATTGTCTATTGAAACATTAAAGTTACTCCATGTTGTGTTACAGTTATCTGCCTTCCATAAGTTACATCCTTTTTGTAGATTTATCATCACGTTAGTTTCATTTCTTCTTGTCTGCGAAGTAAACCATCCTGCCAATGCTAGTAATACTATTATTCCTAGTGCTATGATGATTATTGCGTTGATTGGTAAGGATATTCCTTTCATGTGGACCACTCTAATAGTAATTGGTTTGGGTGGTATAAAAAGGTTATGGTTTATGCGTTATTTCAGCTAATAGAAGCCCTTGGTAGATAATCTATATTGTTTTCAAATAGTTGATAACTCGAATCACATATCCCATCTCCATCTGCATCCGTACAGGTGTCGGAGAATCCTGTTCCATCAGGTTTGCCCCAGTAGTTACCAACTGTTTCATTCCAATAATTAACATAAGGATCCATAATGAAGTAATTTTCAGTATTGTTGAATACATTATTGTAGATCTTGTTAAACCAAGAGTAATGTAATTCTATACCAGAAAAGTTGTTCCCTGTGATCCAGGAATTTTCTATTGTTGTTGAATTAGATGAATAGAAGAAGATTCCGTTTTTGTTATTATTCAATTTACATTCTTTTACGTTATTAAATGGCGACTCAAAGAAGTATATACCAGTATAACCATTATTCTCAGCCGTTGTATTATAAATTGTATTGGAGTCTGACAAGAAGATATTAAACCCATTTCCTCCGTTTTGGTTTGATATACAATTCCTTATTGTATTATTACCACTAGAGGAAAGCATAACACCAATATCTCTATTATTTATGGCTGTAACACCATCTAGAACGTTGTTTGAAGATTTGTACATTAAAATTCCATGGCGTCTATTAGAGTCAAAAATGACATTTGTAATTTTACTATCATTAACACCTGCCCAATAGATTCCATGACGCCAACCAACCAACCTCAAATTCTTTATTGTAATGTTTTTGAATGGATGACCTGCTGTAAACATTGATACTCGGATTCCATACCTAGAGTTCTCACCACCACTTAAGCTATGACCGTGGCCATCTATAACAACATTATCAGAAAGTACATCTATTCCAAAAGCTGAATCCGTCGAGATGTCCTGATAAATGTCATATTCACCAGGTTTTTCTATTCTAACAGAGGATGAAATGTTTCTAGAGGTACTGAAGTACCACGTATCCGAATTTATGCACGAATAATTGTCACAAACCGTGACATTCCATTTGAAATCTTTTATATCAATGAATTTACCTTTCCCTAAATTGTAGGAACATGTAACCGTTTCGTTTGATGAAACATAAAAATTACAATTATCTACATACTTACCATCTACATAGAATTTCACAGTTAAGTTATCTCCATCTGGATCAACTGGTTTGACTGATAGTAGAACCGGTGAAGTTACGCTAGCATTATCTTGCGGAGAAATCAATGAAACATGTGGAGGTCTATTGCACTTTTCTATCGAAGATGCGTTTTTACCAAAGTGGTATGCTATACAACATATATCATTTATATCAACTTCACTGTCATTATTTAGATCGTAGTTTAATTTTTCATTAGTACAATTTGACGTACAGAAATTTTTTACAACCTTTACCATATCCAGAACATTAATCTCAGTATCATTATTTACATCTGGACATTTGGTAAGGTTACAAGGGCCACAAACTGGAAGGGTAGTTTTGTATGAATCGCATTCGAACCAAGCATTAAGATTTGAATCGAAGTTGCAACTTGAACTACAGGTTCCGTTACTAGGATCACGATCATAGTCTTTATATCCTGAACAGGAAAAATCATCGGTGTTATCCCATGCTCTGTAGTATACTGGTATGGCCTTAGTTCTGGTAGAGTTTAAGTATAATAAAAATGAAATTTTTGCTCCATTTGGAATATAATAACACTCGGCACCATCCCACCCAGCATACTTGAATCCTTCTATCTTTTCACAAGTTGGATATGAATAGTTAATTAAAATCACGTCACTAGAGTTCCATCTTAAAGTTATTCCTCCAACCGTTTCATTATCATGAGTATATGTTACCGTACAATTTCTCACGTTAGGAGAAATTTTTGTATATTTACATTCGATGGAAACATGTGGACAGCATGTCCTTGTGATGCTTATATTTCCAAGAGTGATCTGATAGACCTTCTTATCATTACCATCCAGAATATACCAATAGCCATTTAAGTAATGAAAACCATGAGGAGACTGATATCCAGAAGACATAATCTTATATGTACCTAAATAACTAAAGTTTAGATCATATATCTCAATTCTATTATTGGAGTTCTCTTCTCGAAGTACATACCATTTACCATTAAGATTAAATAATCCATAAGGAGCTCCCATAATTCCAGTTTTTGCTGCTATATTCCAATTTTTTCCTGTATAAGTCCAGTTATTATAAAATTCATATACAATTCGCTTATTACCTATCAGATACCATCTATCGTTATAGTGAAAAATGTCATAGGCATCTGGCTCAATACTGTCTATGTTAGCTACTGAGTTACAATTAAAGTTATCATCACATTCATAAACCCTTGTAGGATTCCAATATCCGATATTACCACCTACTATATACCACTTACCATTGTATCTTCTAATTCCAAGTGGAAAATCACAAGGAGCGTTCCATTTGTTTATCACTTTTGTAAAATTACTATCTATTTCGAAAATTTTTGGAGGGATAATAGTAATAATATACCATTTCCCATCATAATAGGAAATTCCATATGGAGTGTAAGAAAAGTTATATTTTCCATTAAATTCCAAGTTATTCAAATCATAGGTATGAACTATCTTAAGTGAATAGGATAATGGAAGCAAGAGTAATAAACCAAATAAAATAAACCACACTTTTTTCATAACTATTACTAGTAATCTTTAATTAATAAATCTTTACTGAACATTCATATTGTAACTTTCAACAGCTATTCCGGCTATGAATATCAAAATAATAGCGGCGATGCCAATTATATCCCTTTTACCAGGCTTCCATCCTGTTTTATTGGGTTCTTCTGTTAGAGTTAGTGCTTCTCCAATTACAATATCTATAGAGTCTGAGGCTCCGTTAGATGATTCTACTGTAATAGTATGGTCTCCTGAAGGGAGTATCAGATGGACCTTAATTGCATTTTTTGCATCAATACCCTCAGACACAGTCCTGAATAGCTTTCCGTCTACCAATATTTTCACATTAGGATCTGGAACTCTCCCAGGATTAGAAATTGTAAGATAAACATCCGAGGGATTTGAACCGTAACTAACATGAGATATTTTGATTTCCGGTATTTGAGCAAAAACAATACTTGAAAAAATCAAAATTATTAATAATATCTTAACTTTCATTTTAATCACCCAGGTGGACATGTCCTCAGTGCATGTCCCAACACAGTCAAATCACTACAAATATTCCACATCTCTGAATATGTATACATCGATCGATCAAGTTTACAATACTTGAACGTTGGAGATCCGGACTGCAAATCAGATTGGCAATCTGAAAGAGTATTTTCTGTAGGTGAAACACAATCTGATGTTGTAGCACTCTCACAGCTTACATCACAACAACATTCATTACCATTAGGACACATAGAGCCTTGACATTTATAATCATAACCACTTGGACAAGTTATTCCACAGTAGTCATAGAAGTCACAACCCGAAACATCGTTTCTGAGATCATAACAGTTTGAAAGATCACAATATTCATCTGCATCGTTACATTGAGCACCACAATAGCTGGCATCACAATGATATCCACAGTCAACGGATGTATTAACACATTCATCAGCAGCCCATTGATTGACTTTATTTGATGTTGAGTTGCATTCAGGACACCACTTGCATCCATTAGATTCACATGCAGTTTCATTTGTCCAATACGAACAATCACTAGGCGTTGCATCAACTGTACCAACAGTTACATTGTCTTCTAAAGCAGAACCGCAGGTCCCATACGGAGAGCTATATACAGCACACCATGATATCTCCCACTCACCAGCAGAATCAAACGTTATAGGTACAGGAATTGTTAATGTACTTCCTGGAGATATCCCCCAACAGAAAGAGCCTGTGTATCCATGGCCATACATCCATGAGTGATGATGAGGGTCTTTAATGTTACACTTCACTTCAAAGTTGCACGCATCTGTCCCTGCATGATGAATTGTTATATTCACCGTACTATTTGTTTCCCATGACCACATACCATCATTCCATTTTTTAGTAAGAACTACTCTTCTAGGATATTCCATGTTAGAAATTTCAAGACCATAAATCTTCGGAGAAGCTGTGAAACTATAAACCGGAGTGGTTGAGACATGGCCTGCATTATCGTAAGCCTTTGCATAGTAATATTGAGTAGAACCTGAAGGGTAAGGTCCTCCTTGATATGTACAAGGTGAAGACGTACAGGTCTTCTTAAGAGAGTTATTAACATATATTTCTATCCTCTGAATTCCTGAAACATCATCTGTTGCAGTTGCTGTGTATTCGACAACCTGCGTTTCATCAGGACTTGAAGGAGAAATGGATATGCTTACAGTAGGTGGATTTGTATCCATAGGAGAAACTATATATCCAGACATAACTTCGTTTGAACCTTGAGTACAATCACATGTAGAGAAACACCTCGCATCATAACTTCCCACACTCAATCCAGAAACGTTAAATACAGTGTAAAATAATCCACTACCTGCATTTTCCCAACCAACAAATTTTGTTACCCCGGTCCCATCACCATTACAGTATTGCGTTCCGTTAGCACAAGCCCCGATGCAAGGAATATCACACTCGCTTAGAGGATTACAAGATGAATTTACTAAACATTTTATCAGGAATGATTGACTTTCATTTGGATTAGCTGGTTCTATTATTGGATTCCCTTCAAATTTTATACTTGGCTCAACAGTGAACGAGCCTGGATCTGATTTCGAATGTTGAAGATAACATGTCCAAGTTGAGGTACAGTTCCAAGTTAAAACTTTTGTTATATTCCAAACACCATATTGATCTGCGTTTATCTGAATTACCTCCTCTTTTGTTTCACCTCCAGACCAATGATCCGTTATCTCCGTGCTATATGTCGATCCTCTTGGTTCAAGCAAATCTACCTGTACCTCTCCATTACAAGAAGCTCCACCTCTATTCATAACTTCAACAGTAATGTTAACTCTCCCTGTTCCACATTTTACTTGTGGTGTAATGTTAATAGACTCAATAGTAAGATCACAAGGCCCTCCTAATACATAGGAAGCAGTTTCTTCAGTAAAGTATGAGCTAGCATTTTGATTAGTTGCAGTAACTGTTACATCATATACGCCCTTTGATGCTGAACCAGGGCTAATAATATAAAGCGTTGAAGTTGCATTTTCACCTGGTGATATTGAGAGACTAGATGAACTGAAATAAATCGCCCAACCAGAAATTGATGTATGTGCAAGAGAGAATGTTGAGCTACCACATGAACTACTATCCTTGTTTGTAACTGTAACTGTATAAGTTCGCGCATCTCCCGCGTTACCACTTTGTGATTTAGGAGAAATAATAAGACCTGGATTATGTCTGTAACAAACATTGCAACTACTTGTAGTCCATCCGTAGGTTCCGGCACCGAGATCGCAGCAGTGATACGTACTACTACCACAATCTACTGTGGTGCCGACCGTGCTTGAGTCACATGTCCAAGTACCACATGTCTTTGTACCTACTTTAATACATTTTCCCTGCGTATCTGAACACGAATAATCATCTCCTGATTTAGTAAGAACATCTCCAGATATCGAACATGTTACACCCGTTGAACAATCCTGATCACTACAGTTCGTTGAAGACCAACTACTCCATTCCGTACAAGGGTCCGAATCATACTGACCGCATGTTCTTTGTTGTAGTGAATCACCAGAGCATTGATAATCTGCTTGTCCATTTGTACATTCATTAGAACATACATAGAAGGTTCCGAGATTTCCTGACTCCGGTATCTTATCATCAGGTGGCGTAACATAATTAGAACAGTTAGAGCTTTGTGATCTATAAACACTAACGGAATTTACAGCCCATGTACCCTCTTGATCTGCATTTCTACTTATAGAATATGAAACCGACTGATCCTTTCCAATGAATTGGCAGCTAGATTCATCACCAACCGTGATATAGGTTGAATCAGGTTCTGTCCACCCTGCCTGAACAAAACCGTAGCACCCTGAGCCACCTATATTTTTGACATAGACTGTCTGATTTGCAGTCTGACCTAACTCGAGATCAGAAGGAACAGTTGCTGAAGTTATAGTAAGATGGCAAGGTAATACTTCGTATTTACCGTAATTTGTATCTTTATAATTTGAGTTCAAATTTTCAGCGCTTATACCAAATGTATGGTTTCCAGAACTTGCAGTAGCAGGTGAAGTTACATTTAGAGTAACATTTCCTGCTTCTCCTGGACTTAGGTCATAGATTGTAGTTTGGTTGAGTCTACAGGTAAATCCATTAGGACAACTAAAGATTGTAACACTAAAATTAGAGAAAGAACATGACTGATCTTTGTTTGTTACCATCACAGTATAGGTCAGGGTATCTCCAGCACCTCCAGATTGATGATATGGTAAAATATTTATATCAGGCCAGTCCCTAATACAGGAACAGTAAGGACCAAAGGTAGTAGTGTGTGTATTTTCTGTATTGTTAACATTGTCTACTGAGTAGTATTTTAAATAACAGCACGAACTACAAGTATATGTAATAGTACCTGTATAAGTATTTGTAGGTGTGCATCCTGAGTCACCAACACAGTATCGAGTTTCTTGACATCCACTCTCTGAATCGGAACAAGAGAGAGTGATATAATATGTTTGACCACTATTAGAAATGTCTACGGATGTTGTTGGTTTTGCTACATCCCTAATAACATTAAATTGACAGGTTCCTGTTTGGCCAGCGGTGTCATAAGCGGTTACTGTCGCTAAACCGGAATGTGTGTCCGAGGTGTTCCATGAATAAGTCCAACTGTATGGGGAAGAAAAATCATCTCCACCTGAAGAAACTGTGCCTGGAAAGTTGACATGGTTAATGCCAACATCATCTGATGCAGAAACGGTGACTGTAAAGCTCCCAGACGATAGAAGATTGTTGTAATAAACTGTAGAGCCAGATGCATAAGCATATACGCTTGATTCTTGAATGGATTGAATGGAACATGTTGGTGGATTGTCAGTGGTAACAGTGTAAGATGTTGTTGTGTTTGATTCTGGACAGCAGTTGCTTGAAGCGTCGGTGTCAACGTAACATCTAGCAGTATATGATCCAGTACTCATGCCAGTAGTAACGTTGAATACAGCATAGTATCCCCCCGTTCGTGTTTCCCAGTTAACAAATTTGACATTTACCCCATCAACGCACATTGATGTTCCGTTTGCACATGCACCAACACAATCTACGTCACGGACTTCTGTTGGACATTTGATTAAGAACCATTGTCCATCTTTTGGAGATGAACTACCATCTAGTGCTTCGATAACAGGGGTTCCTAAGTTAACGCTGGTACAGCTAGGAAAAATTTCACAGCAGACAGAATAAGACCCCTCTGTCCCAGATGGCCCTTCAACATGAGAACCAAGATTGTCTATTTTGTAAAGACCAAGGACCTTTCCGTAGCCGATAGGGCAAGAAGAACCAGTTGATAAAATACAATTTATGTTATTTAATGTAGAAGAAGGTGACAGACATATCTTGTTTGTATAATTATATGTTCCATTCCACGGAAGGACATGTGTACCATAGGTCCCGTCATTTGGATCATAAATAGAAACAAGTGGTGTTGTACCAGCAGAACAAGAACCACTACTCAAAGTCGCATCCGTTATATTTTTACAACAGAGCCTGTAAGCATCTGTATAGCTCGTAGTCCAGTAGACGTGAGAATTTGTTGGATTCGCTAAATAAAATACTTTACCCTCATCAGAGGCACAGTCCGTTGTCTTTAGAGAACATTGAATTGGTGAAGAAAACCCAATCGAGAAGATAAATAGGAATAAAAAAACTACTATAAATCCTAAAA
>CAYRXY010000003.1:97871-122277 GCA_964428495.1 uncultured archaeon | reverse complement strand
TAAAGGAGGTCGATGGAATAAAATATGTATATCTCGACGAAGGAATACTTAGAAGGGTTATTATGTAATTCTTGAAAATTAAACGATTCAAACAAAAAGCTTGATATAATTTTTGAACTAACCAACTCATAGAAGTGTTATAATTATGGTGGTGGGAATTTAAAAAGTTTAATGGAAATCGTTAAATTTCTTAGTAATGATTTTTACGTAAATCATGTAAAACATTAGAAACAATTTAAGTTTCATTATTATTCACTATTTATGGTAATGACTATATCGATTATCGGGGCAGGATATGTGGGAACGGTTGCTGGGATCGGATTTGCAGAAATGGGGAACAAAGTTATATTTGTGGGTCGAAGTAAAGATAAAATCAAAAAAATAAATTCTTTAATTCCACCAATTTTTGAAAAAAATCTAAAGGAATTAATGATTAAAAATAAAGGTAAATTTTACGCCATAGACGATTACGAGGAAGCAATAACTTCAAGTGATGTGACTTTTATTTGTGTTGGAACTCCTTCTAAAAAAGATGGAGGTATAGATCTTAGTTATATAATGAAGGTTTCTGAAGAAATAGGTAAGGTGCTTCTAAAGAAAAAGGATTTTCATGTGATTGTAGTTAAGAGCACAGTTTTACCTGGGACTACCGAAAACATTGTTGGAAAAATAATTGGAAAAATTTCACATAAAGAACCATTTAAAGATTTTGGGCTCGCTTCCAATCCAGAATTTTTAAGAGAGGGGGTTGCTCTTTACGATTTTTTGAATCCAGATAGAATTGTAATAGGCGTTAATGATGAAAGATCTAAAGAAATAATGCTTTCGCTTTACGAGAAGTTTGATAGTCCAAAATTTATTACCGATATTAATACAGCAGAAATGATAAAATATGTTTCCAATGCATTTCTTGCAACAAAAATAAGTTTTGCAAATGAAATAGGGAATGTTTGCAAAAAAATGGGAATAGATCCATATGAGGTGTTTAAAGGGGTTGGACTAGATCACAGAATAAATCCGACATTCTTTGGTGCTGGTCTTGGTTTTGGTGGTAGTTGTCTACCTAAAGATGTAAGAGCTTTGATAAAGAAAGCGGAAGAACTAAATGAAGATGTAAAAATACTAAAATCCATTATGGAAGTAAATGAAAACCAACCAAGAAGAATGATTAAAATTCTAAAGAAATACCTTCCGGATCTTAATGATAAAAAAATTTGCGTTCTTGGCTTAGCGTTTAAACCCAATACAGATGATATAAGGGAGAGTAGATCAATACCTATAGTAGGGGAACTAATTAAAGAAAATGCTATAGTGATAGCTTATGATCCAAAGGCCATTGATAACTTTTCTAAAATTTATCCAGAAATAAATTATGTAGATTCAGCACAATATGCAATAGATCAAGCAGATGCAGTATTAATTGTCACTGAATGGGAGGAGTTTAAAAATTTGAATTATACTAATAAGATTGTAATAGATGGCAGGAAAATAGAAAAAGCAAAAAAAGAGGCAAAAATTTATGAAGGTCTGTGTTGGTAACTATGAAGATTAGAAAAGCTGTTATCCCGGCTGCTGGATACGGAACGAGAATGTTACCAATAACTAAAGCTCAACCAAAAGAGATGATGCCAGTTGTTCATAAACCGGTGATTCAATGGGTCGTTGAAGAAGCTTACTATTCTGGAATAAATGAAATTCTTATAGTAACAGGTAAACATAAAAGAGCGATAGAGGATCATTTTGATAAATATAGTTTGAAAACAAGTAACAAATATATCAATGAGCTTGAAAAAATTCTCAATGATGTAAATATATATTTCGTTAGGCAAAGAGAACAAAAGGGTTTAGGTGATGCGGTAAGATATGCAGAAGCTTTCGTTGGAGAAGACCCATTTGCTTTACTTTTAGGAGATAATATCACCATACCTAATTCCACTAAAGCTCTGGTAGATGTATTTAGTAAATTTAAGAAACCTGTTTTAGCAGTTGAAAAGGTACCAAGAGAAAAAGTTTCTCTTCATGGGATTATTAAGGAGAGGAGAATTAAAGATAACATTTATTTTGTAGAAGACTTGATAGAGAAACCTAAAATAGAAGAAGCCCCTTCCAATCTCGCAATAATAGGAAGATACATTTTAACTCCAGATATTTTTTATTATCTCAAAGATCTGAAGCCTGGATATGGTGGTGAAATTCAATTAACGGATGCTTTGAAGTTGATGTGCAAAGAAAAAGATGTTTATGCTATGTTATTTAATGGAAGAAGATACGATATAGGTAACAAAATAGATTGGTTAAAAGCTAATGTAGAGCTCGCTATGAAAGATGATGAATTAGGGAATAGTTTTAAAGAGTGGTTACTTAAGAGGGAAATCATATGAATTTTAAACCGCAAGTTCCTAGAAGCCATTATTTTAGTTTAGATTACGATACAAAGTATCGTTGGATAAGTTATTGGCATCAGATCTCGGAAGTTCTAAAGACGAAGCCAAAAAAGGTTTTAGAAGTTGGTGTCGGTAATAAGACTGTATATAATTACTTAAAAAAATTTGGAATAAATACGATAGCTGCTGATATTGATCCAAAACTAAGGCCAGACCGTGTATGTAGTGTCACGGAGTTAACAAAATATTTTAGAAGGAATGAGTTTGATACAGTCTTATGCTCCGAAGTCTTGGAGCACATTCCATTCAAGTATTTTGAGAAATCTTTAGAAGAGTTAAGTAATGTTGCTAAAAGCTATGTTATTTTATCATTACCCCATTTTGGTATTCATTTAAATTTATCCTTGAATTTTTTCCCTAAAACAAAAAGAGCTAATTTATTAATCACAATACCATTTCCAATTAAACATAAATTTGATTGGGAACATTACTGGGAAATTGGAAAAAGAGGATACAGTTTAAGTCTTGTTAAAGAGATCATAAGTAAATACTTTACAATTAAAAGAACATATCTAATTCCAGAAAATCCGTATCATCGGTTTTTTATTCTGAAGGTGAGAAAATGAAGTTAAAAACGAAAATTAAGAGTGATGACAAAAAAGACAAAAATTTCTGCTCTAATCTTCTCAATAATAAAATATATGGGTTTGGATACTTTAGAAAAAATAGAGAAATTAAAACAACAGCTGAATTTGTCTTGTACTGATAGATTAAAAATTTTGTAAATATAATAGAATATAAAGCATTTAAGAAATGAGCTGTTTAAGAATTAATTTAAACTTCTTGTACTGTCTTTCAAAATCAAAAATTTTGGCTCTTCGTTTAGTCCTTTCTGAGAGTTTATTATATAGTTTTGTATCTTCATTTAGAATTCTAATAGCTTGAATCCAAGAATTTATATCAAGAATGTTATCAATGACAATACCAGCATTTCTAACCACTTCAGGTAGAGCTCCTCTATTACTCACTATGCAAGGAATGCCATTAATCATAGCTTCGATGCAGACTCTTCCAAATGGCTCATGCCAAATAGAAGGAACCAGCAGAACATCTGATGCTTTGTAATAATGTTTAATTTTCGAAATCGGTAAATATCCAAAATATTTTATATTTTTTTGTCTATTTTTTAAAAACAAATCCTTCATTATACCATCTCCAATAACAACAAATAAATACTCTTTTAATTTTTTGGCAATCTTAGGGATTAAGTGAGCTCCTTTTTCTTCTGTTAAACTCCCAACGAATAAAACAATTTTTCTGTCTTTTGGCAAATTTAATAATTTCCTTGCTTCATCTTTAGATAAATCTGAAATAACATGAGGGGATATAGGATTATACATAACTTCTATTCTATTTTTATCAGCTCCAAAAATGTCAACATATTGTTGCTTAACAAATTTACTTATTGCGACTAGTAAATCAAAAGAGGATAACTTAGATAAAATATTAATTCTTCTTTTCATTTCCATTAACAAAAGTTTATTAACAATCTCTTTAGCATTCATACAGCTTTTTAAGTTCTTCTCTGAGCATCCTTTACAAAGCTTACCGCTATTGTCTAAACCCCTATTGTAGCAAAATAAACCAAAATCTCTTAAGTGGGCTATTTTTTTGGCAGATGTTTTTATATTATTTAAAGCTAGAATAGACTCTAAGTTATTAGCATGAATCACGTCAAACTTTTCTTTTTTCAAAATATATTTAGTATTTTTCTTTAGTTCATAAGATGAGTATTTGAGGTATTGTTCCAAAAGCAAGTAAAAAATGGGTTTTGTTTTTTTGTATACTTCGTGAGAAGTTCTTTCCCTTTTTTTGAATAAAAAACTCCTAAAAGATTTGAATCTTATAATTTTCAAACTTCCCTTTTTCTCAATTTCAGTTTCAAATGAGCTATAATTCGGAGTTAAAACTTTGACTTCATGGTTATTTTTTACAAGTTCTTCTACTAAAATTTCTAGACTTATCTCGGCACCTCCTCTAACAAATGGAGGAAAATACTCCGTAACAAATAAAAATCTCATAAATTACCACTCTACAAAACTTTTTTACTGATAATCAAATTTAAAGGAGGCCGTAAACCGGCATGTTTTGAAGGAATAAAATGATCAAAGGCAAAATACGATATATTGTATTTCTTCATAAATTTATTTTTCATAGAAATTTCTTATAAATTTTTAAGTGTTTTTCTACGAACGTTTTTGGAAGATATTCTTTAATTGAATAAGATTTTTTTGTCTTTATCCTTTTTTCTTTGAATTCTTGGATTTTTTTCGAAAGATTTTCTTTTTTTGTTATAAAGCAAAGTTTTTTTGTCTCCTTTGGTAAAATAGAATCTTCCAAAGTCAAAACAGGTTTCTCACAAGCCAAAGCCTCAATAATGGGAATTCCGAAACCTTCGATTTTTGAAGGAAATATAAACAAATCAAGGGAGTTATAAAAATCGATCTTTTTGCTTTCTGGGATAAAACCCAGAAATTTAATTCTTTTATCTTTTCCAGCAAGCTTTTTTAAATAATTCTCCTGTTCACCTTTTCCAGCAATTAAGCAAAGGATATCTTTGTCCCTGATTTGCTTAATGGCTTTTATAAGCAAGTCAACTCTCTTGTGCTTTTGTAATCTTGTTAGGGTTCCTACTACAAATTTGTTTTTTGGCTTCTTAATCCTTTTTGGTTTTAGTTTTTGGCTTATACAAGGGTTTATTATTACAATTTTCTCTTCTTTGAAGCCGTAGTTTATTAGATGTTCTTTGGTCAGGGAGGAATTTGCAATAATTAAGTCAAAATCCTTTGAGATATTTAGAACTTTCTGATATAATTTTCTTAAAATAATCTGCTTTGGAAGGGAATAGATTGGAAATAGCAAAGGGATTATGTCATGGACGGTTACTATCTTCTTTCCTTTAGATTTTGAAACAGCATAGTTTTCCCATGGAGAAATGGCATGGTATACTTTTGCTTCTGTCTTTTTAATTTTGTTTGGAGCATCTATAAAGCCCCATTTTATTAAACCTAAGCCTGAAAATTTCCTTTCTGAAGATTTTATTTTTGTTATCTTTAATCCTTTATTTCCTAAACCTTCAAATAATAGCTCTGCGTAAACTCCAAATCCGCCTATTTTCGGAGAAAAAGCTCTTGAAACGAGACAAATATCATGCATAATTAAATATTCACAAAAATCTTTTTATCTAAAAATTTTTCAAAATCAAAGATAACAGAGTTTAGGAAGACCATAGAATCCTTATCAAATCAATAGTAAGAAAAATACAGAAAAAGGCCGCGGTCGGGATTTGAACCCGAGCCAAGGGCTCCACAGGCCCGTATGCTAGCCAGACTACACTACCGCGGCCATGCTGTTATTTTATTATGTTTAATAATTTTTAAGGGTTCAATCTTAACTTAATTATGAAGCGCCTTTTATCTCTTGTTTTTCTTTTGTTGGTCTTTTCCATGGGGTGCATAGAAAAAGGTGGTGATATGAACTTGGAAGGAAAGAAAATTTTGATGATAGTAGCCTTTGAGAACTTCAGGGACGAGGAATTTGAAATACCATATGAAACTTTTAGGAGTGCAGGTGCTAGCGTTACAGTAGCGAGTTGGCAGACGGGAACAGCTAGGGGTATGTTGGGTAAAACATTAGAAATAAACACAACGATTGATGACGTTAATGTTGACGACTACGATGCAGTTGTTTTTATTGGTGGTTCTGGTGCGCAGAACTACTACTCAAACGAAAGAGCCTTGACCATTGCAAAGGAGGCATATGAGGGTGGAAAGGTTCTCGGCGCAATCTGTTTAGCTCCGGGAATTCTTGCGAAGGCTGGTGTCCTGAAAGACAAAAAGGCAACGATCTGGGATGACGGAAGTGGACGTTTTGCTAAGATACTTGAAGAGAATGGCGCTCATTACACAGGAAGAAACTTGGAGGTAGAGAGAGGTATAATAACCGCAAATGGACCGCATGCTGCTAATGAATTTACGAACGCAATTATGCACGCACTTCAAAATCAATAAAAAGGAGCTCGATAAAATATAAAACATTATGATATCCGAATTAGCTCTTATTACGCTTATTTCAACAATACTTGCGATAGTGTTTTGGAAGTTGAAACAACCTCCTATTCTAGCCTATATTTTTGCAGGTATACTTTTAGGCCCAATGGGATTTAAGGTTCTTTCAGGTAGTGATCCGGTAATAGGCGCACTGTCAGATATGGGTATAGCTTTTCTACTTTTCTTGGTAGGTCTAGAGATGGATTTCAAAAAACTAAAGGAAGTGGGGCAAACATCTCTAATAACTGGAGCAGGGCAGATTCTATTCACTGGTACCATAGGTTATATTCTATCTCGTCTTCTAGGTTTTGGCACAACTCAGGCAATGTACATTGCCATTGGTCTAACATTTTCATCGACTATTATTATTGTTAAATTATTTTCCGAAAAAGGTGAACTTGACTCACTGCACGGAAGAATTGCAGTTGGTTTTCTTTTAGTTCAGGATTTTGTCGCGATCGCAATTCTAATCATGTTAGGAATGCTTGAGACGGGAGGAATTCAAATTTTTACAATATTGAAGACAATAGTTTCTGGTGTTATTCTATTTGCAACAATGTATGCGTCTAGTAAATATATACTTCCGAAAGTCTTCGAATCTCTCGCTAGATCTCAAGAACTTCTCTTCCTCTCTTCAATATCTTGGAACTTTCTGTTTTCTTGGTTTGCAACGGTTTTAGGGTTTCCAATAGAAATCGGAGCATTCCTTGCAGGTATTTCTTTAGCTCCTCTTCCATATGGATATGAAATATTTGGAAAAATCCGTCCGCTTCGTGATTTCTTTGTGGTTTTGTTTTTTGTAATTTTAGGAATAAAACTAAACTTTTCGTTAAGTATTCTTAAACCCGTTTTAATATTATCTTTACTAGTCTTGATTGGAAACCCAACTATAGTCATGACGCTTCTTGGTTTTATGGGGTACAGAAAGAGAACCTCATTTTTTGCTTCACTTGCAACGGCTCAAGTTAGTGAATTCTCTTTGATACTTGTGGCTATGGGTATCCGAATTGGTCATATTGGAAATATAGTAGGTTCAGTATTAACATCCGTTGCATTAGTTACAATCGCAATATCGACGTATCTTATCACGTTTAACGATGTAGTTTATGAATATATTTCACCTGTCCTTAGCATATTCGAAAGAAAGAAAACGAAGAAAGAGCCAAAGGAGGAAAAGAAGATGAAAAACCACATCATAGTTTTCGGTTATCATCGTATGGGATACACGATAGTTCATGCGCTGAAAAAAATGGGTCAAAGAGTATTAGTAGTTGATTTTAATCCGGATTTGATAAAAGAGTTGAAGAGAAGAAAAATATCATGTATATATGGAGATGCAACAGATGGAGAAGTTTTAGAGAGGGTAAACATACTAGAATCTAAGATGCTCATTTCCACCATACCCGGTCTTAAGGAAAACATGTTTTTAATTTATAAAGCAAAGATATTTAGAAAACCGATCATAGTAACTGCCATTCAGATCGAAGATGCAAGAGAGCTGTACAAAGCTGGGGCGGATTATGTAATTATGCCTCATTTTCTTGGAGCAGAGAGAGCTACAAAGATAATCAGTGAAGTTTTGAAAAATAAAAGAAAAATGAGAAGTATTAAAACGAAACATATAAAGAACATAGAAGAAAGAATTAAGATGGGTCATCAATTTAACAAACCAAGGATTTAATTTTTGATATTATATTCTAAATCATGAGGGTTACAGGTATTACAGATCTTCCCCTTCATGGAGGTTCTTGCCCACCATGGCTATTTAATAGAATGAAAGGGCTAGCAAGGGAAATAAGTAGAATAATAATATATGAATATGGGAGAAGAGAATTCATAAAAAGACTATCTGATCCATTTTTCTTTCAGTCTCTTTCATGTGTTTTAGGGTTTGACTGGCATTCATCAGGAACAACAACAGTTACAACAGCTGTCCTCAAAGAATCAATTTCACTTGATTTAGGAATTGCGGTGTGTGGCGGTAAAGGCAAGAGGAGCAGAGCTACACCTGAAGAAATAGAGAAGGCAGGAAGTTTATTTTCTCTTTCTTCAAATAAACTTGAAAAACTAAAGGAAGCTAGTAAATTATCTGCAAAGGTTGATAATATCTTAGTTCAGGATGATCATAATCTATATCACCATAGCTTCATATTTTCAGAGGAAGGAGACTGGATTGTGATACAACAAGGAATGAATGAAAATGTAAGAACTGCTAGGAGGTATCATTGGGCTAGTGACAATCTAAATAGCTTTGTAGAAGAACCGCATACAGGAATAATTGCTGATAGAAAATTTGAAAACGTTCTGAATTTGGTTTCGAAGAAAAGTAGAGAGAATAGAAAAACTATTTTAGATTTAGTTAAAGACAATCCCAAAAAGATAAAAACATATGTAGTAGACTCTAAACAAGTTTCTTTGAACGTGTTTCTTTCGAATATAAAGTATATTTCTATGCCATGGAAAATAAATTGGAACGCAATCTATCAAGCGTATGAATTGCAACCAAGAAGGTTCGAGGAGTTTCTTTCTATAAAGGGCATTGGATCTTCTACAGTGAGAGCATTAGCATTGATTTCAGAATTGATATTCGGAAAACCAGCAGATTGGAAGGACCCAGCTAAATATTCTTATGCTCATGGAGGTAAGGATGGAGTTCCGTACAGAGTTAATCTTAGTAGAATGGAAAAAACTACTGAAATATTAAGAGATGCAATTCAAAATGCTGAGATTGGAAATAAAGAAAAAATAAATGCCCTTAAAAGATTAACAGAATTTATTTCATTCTAATGAGGATCTGTTTTATCAAAAAATCAACTCCAGACATTTTTGGCATTCCATGACCAGGTAATAGATATTTTATTTTCAATTCACTCAGCCTCTTTATAGATTTTTTCATGGCTTTCTTATCTCCGCCTGGTAGATCTGTTCTTCCGACTCCATCTGCGAATAATGTATCACCTGAAATTAAAATTCCCTTATCTCTCTCGTATAGGCAAATTGAACCTGGTGTATGGCCAGGAGTTGAAATGACCTCGAATGTAAAGTTTTTTGTTTTAATTTTACTCCCATCTTTTAATGTTTTGTCTACTGTTATTGCTCTTGGTGTTTGACCAAACATTTCTGCGAGAGTCCCATCCCCACTTTCTAACGCTTTTTTATCTGCTTTGTGTATTGTAATTTTCGCTTTTAAAAAATCTCTAAACTTTTTATCAGCCCCAGTATGATCAAAGTGACAATGAGTATTGACAATCATCTTTATCTTTTTTGGATCAATTCCTAAATTTAAGATCTCTTCTTTCATCTGTGGAAAGAAAACACCAGTGCCTGTATCCACAAGAAGCTCGTTATCTATGAGATAAATGTTGGAATCGTAGCCGACGCCGCCCATCAGCAAGATTCCTTTGTAAACTTGCATTTCAATCAACTAATTAGAAGTTGAAGCAAAAATTTTAAATAGTTTATTAGAAAAGCTTCGTTGAAGAAAGCTTTTAAGCTTTCAATTTTTCCTTTATCTTTTTCGCTGTTTTAGTTCCTATAATTTCTGAAAGTTTACTCTCAGGAATTCTTTTCAATTGACTAATTGTTCTTATTCCAACTTTGGCAAGGCGTCTTGCCTTTATTCTTCCAATTCCAGGAAGTTTAACTAATTCAATTAAATCCTCTTTTACACCATACTTTACGCGAAGTCTTAGTTTTCTTATTTCCTTCAACAACTCTTCCCTGCCAATAATGTTTGCTATTTGGTCACATGCATAGAGAAGCCAGTCTGCTATTTCGATTCTTGATCTTAACTCACCTGGTGAGACTTTGTAGTTTTCAAGTATTTCCGCTTCTGTTTTTTCGTCTATCCAATCCTTAAACATTAGAACAGTTTTAAAGCTTTGGATGTAATCTTCAAACTCTATGTCCCATTCATTTGGAATCGGTTTTGGTAAAAACTCTGATTGTTCAAACATTTTTTCTGTTATTTCATCGTATTCGCTGTCATAAACTCTTAATCTGGGAGAAAGCTCTAACGTATTAGAGATTATATGCAGGAGGGAAAGTTCATTCCATCTCTTTAAGCTTTTTAGAGCCTCAACCATCTTATGAGCTGTTAATGGATCGATATAAAGCTCAGAAACTCTCTTTCCAAGTTCCGTGGCTTTCATGTTTTTTATGAAATTCCAATCAGTTAGATTGTCGATAACACTTTCTACTCTTTCCATTATATCAAATACACTTCCCATCTGGTACGCATAGAATGATTTTGAAAAGAATTTTTCTAATTCGGTTTCTGTCCCATAATCCCCACTCGCTATTAATGCAAGAACATGAGTTCTGAGAACAGGCTCCAATACAAGCTTGGAGTATATCTCTTCAGGTTCTCCCATGATGTAATGATCAATTAATTTTTCAGCTTCTCTCTCATTTTTAGCTATTAAAATACTTTCCCCATTTTCATGGTAGTCTGGTCTGCCAGCCCTTCCAACAATTTGTTTATACTCAAGGACTGGAATGTGTACAGAACCTAGACCTGGATAGTATCTCTTCGAGTCTCTTATTACAACCCTAAAGGCAGGTAAATTAACACCCATGGCCAATGTTGGAGTTGCACAGATAATTTTTATCGTTCCATTCCTAAAATTTTCTTCTATTATCTTTCTTTGTTTAGAAACGAGACCAGCATGATGAAACGCGACACCTTTTTTCACAACATTAGCTAGTCTCTCACATTGTCTCGTGGGTTTTTCTAATACATTCAAAATATCTTTAGAAATTTCTTCTAATTTTTCTTTTTCATTGCTTGACATGAACTTAATTATAACATTCGATAATTTTTCTGAAAGAGACTCAGCATTTCTTCTTGATGACACAAAAAATATTGCCTGTTTTTTCATTTCCATGGTATTCCTTACAATCGCAATATCGGTATCACCGTCTGACAGCTTATACTCTCTCCATTCAGGGAATCGTATCATTTTATCATATGCCACTCCTTCATAGAGCTTTACTGGTCTCCATTCAGATTTCACGAGCTTAGCCTCCAGCCATTCGGCAATTTCATTAGAATTACTTATTGTTGCAGAGAGTGCAATAAATCTTGCGTTTATTCTGTTCTTCAATCTTGTTATAACTACCTCAAGGGTTGGTCCTCTTGAGGTATCATTGAGTAGGTGAATCTCATCGACAATAACAAGTCCAACATCATCAATCCATTCAGGGTCGTGCCGAAGTAATGAATCTAACTTTTCGTTGGAGCAAATAATTAAGTCGTAATTCTTTAACCATGGATCCGATGAGTCATAGTCTCCGACAGAAATTGCAGTTTTTATTCCTAAAGATGAAAATTTTTTTCTAAATGATTCGTACTTCTCGGTTGCAAGTGCAACTAATGGAACTAAATATATTATTTTTCTTTTATCTTCCAGAATAGTTTTTAGAATCGCAATCTCTGCTACTAATGTTTTACCACTTGCTGTAGGAGCTGAAATGACCATATTTTCCTTGGATAGTAGCCCATTTTCAATTGCTAATTTTTGAAGTGGATTCAGCTCTTTAAATCCAGAAATTTTGAGAACAGTTTTAACTATATTCATATTTTTTATCTTGATTAGAAATAATTAATATTATTGGTGATAGATATGGTAAAGAAGAAAAAGAAGAAGGAATTTACGTTCTACTGGGAGGAACCATTTGAAGAAGTGAAGCGAACTAAGAAAGAAATGGAAAAAATGCTGAAAACATTCTGGGTAGAGCCGTTCAAGCTAGAATTCACAATACCAAAGATAAAAATACCTAGAATACTTTCAGAGGCTATGAAAGAATCTGATAAGGAAATAGTCCTACGAATTCCGCTACCCGGATTCAAAAAAGATGAAGTTAAACTGAAGGTTTCTAACGATTCTGTATACATAAAAGCAGAAAAAAAGAAAATGGAAAAGAGAAAGTGTTCGAGTGATTTTTTCAGCTCATTAGAAGAGTCTAGAATTGAACGATCATTCAGATTGCCAGTGTCGGTTGACCCAGAAAGGACTAAGGCAAGGATGGAGGACGGAGTTCTAACAGTGATTTTAGCAAAGGTAAAACCTAAGAAAAAAGAGAAAGATGTCAAGATTGAGTGAAATCTTTTATTTTTCTTTTTCCAATTCTTTTTATGCGTATTGCATATCTGTGTGATGTTGTTTATCCATGGGTAAAAGGTGGGTCTGAAAGAAGAAACTATGAAATCCTTACTAGGATTTCGAAAAAAATTTCTAGTCACATCTTTACAATGAAATGGTGGAAAGGTAAAGCTAGACTAAAAACGGGTAATGTATATATTCATGGTGTATCAAATCCACCCAAAAGTATTTATCGGGGAAGAAGGAGATCAATAAAGAGCGCTCTTTCCTATTCTATTCATATATTATTTAATTTGTCAAAGTATCGTTTTGACTTCGTAGAATGTTCACAATCACCGTTTATCCATACGATCCCGGCAAAGATATTCTCTTTAATAAGAGGAATTCCACTCATCTTTACATGGCATGAGGTTTGGAATAATTATTGGTTGAAATATCTTGGGCCTATAGGATACTTTGCAAAGATCCTAGAACGAATCATATTACACTTTCCAAAGAAGATTATCGCCGTTTCAGAGAAAACAAAACATGATTTACTGGGGATAGGTATAAGGAAGAATAAGATCGTTGTTATACCAAATGGTATAGATCTAAATCTTATTAGAAAAATCAAACCTGCTAAAGAAAAATTTGATATAATTTTTGTTGGTAGACTGGTAGAAAACAAGAATGTGAATTTTCTTCTAAGATCAGTGGCTCATCTAAAGAAAGTAAAACCAAAAATAAAAGTTGCAATAATTGGTGATGGTCCAGAAAGAATCAAACTAGAAAAGTTATCAATAAAACTGGGTATCAAAGAAAATCTGACCTTTTTTGGCTTTCTTGAGCGCTATGAAGATGTTATAGCACTTATGAAATCTTCAAAGGTCTTTGCATTTCCATCTACAAGAGAGGGATTCAGTATTGTTTGTTTAGAAGCCCTGGCGTGTGGTCTTCCTGTTGTTGCAATAAGAGGTCAATTGGGGATAAAAATACGAGAGGGTATTGATGGGTTTCTTACTAAATTTGATGAAAGTGAATTTGCAAAGAAGATACTTGACGCTATGAGTCTTAAACCTATAAATTATAAATATATATACGAATACGACTGGAACGAAATAGCTAAAAA
The DNA here is from genome assembly GCA_964428495.1 of uncultured archaeon. GTDB lineage: Archaea > Aenigmatarchaeota > Aenigmatarchaeia > GW2011-AR5 > JAHLMP01 > CAYRXY01. The sequence continues at coordinate 108,572 of CAYRXY010000003.1, read as the reverse complement.
ATATGAGAAGATGTTAACATCAGAGATAATTAAGTAGCCAAGTTGCCGTTCTTTCTACGGCTTCTTTTGAACTCAATCTAGGTCTAAAACCCAAGGATCTTATTTTTGATATATCAAGCTTCATCAAAGGTACATCACCAGGCCAACCTCTATCGCCACCAGTAAATTTGAATTCCGGTCTCAAACCCATCACTTTAGAAACAATTTCTGCTATTTCCTTTACCGTTATCCAGTCTTCACTACCGATATTAAATATGTTTACATTCATGTTTGATTTATTCCGACCGATTAGCATCGCATCTATGCAATCATCTACATATATGTAGCTCTTTCTTTGATTACCATTACCTAATATTTCTAACTCTTTAGGATTCTCCTTTAGTTTTTTTACAAAATCGAATATCACCCCATGAGTTGCTCTAGGGCCAACAACATTTGCAAGCCTGAATACCCAAGCCTTTGTATTGTTTAATGCTGACCAAGCCTCTATTAATGCTTCAGAAGCTATTTTAGATGCAGCATATAACGAAATAGGTAAAAATGGATGTTCTTCTTTCGTTGGTTTACCATCGGTTAAAGCCTCACCATATACCACAGAGCTAGAGGTAAATATTATTTTTTTAACATCAGTTTTTTCCATTGCATTTAGAACTCTTCTTGTCATTTCAACTTGTTCCATAAATATATGCATGTTATACTTTCTGACCTCTGCATTAGCTGCAAGATGCCACACTTCATCTACATTGTGAAAGTATTCCGAAATATCATCTTTTATTAAGTCGACTCTATAAAACTCAAATTTGCTGTTTTTGAGACTTTTATTAAGAAATTCTAATTTTCCGCTACTCAAATTATCTAATCCTATAACATGATGTCCATCTCTTAATAATCTCTCAACTAAATTTGAGCCTATAAATCCAGCTGCCCCAGTGATCAATATCCTCATTCACTCACCAATAGTTTTAGTATTCTTATTAAAACATTTGGTATGGGAAGATTTAATTCCTTTATCAGTTTTAGGTCGTCTATTGTGACAACCCCGAACCTAAGAACGAGAAGGAAATAAAATACGAGAGCTACTGATCCGATAAGAATTAATTCAATCCACGGATTCAGGACAATTACATTTTTCAATAAAGTAATTAAAAGTACTGTCAACCCACCAAAGATTAATGTTTTTGTCAACTCACCAAGTGGAGATTTAATCTTGATGTTGTGATAAGAAAATTCCTTTTTGAGAAGAGCGAAGGATATCAATAACGATAAAATAAAAGAGGTCATTGATGCAATTGCTGCACCAATCAATCCATATGAAGGAATTAACACCAGGTTAAGAAAGAAGTTCAACACAGCAGCCGAGTATATTACCTTTGCGGTTAGTTTAGGTTTACCAATTCCATTCATTACACTGAAGTGAATGGACGCTGCAGTATAAAATAAATATCCAATTGCCAAAATTCTCAAAGGCTCAGCGGCGAGGATATAATTATTTCCAAAAAGAAGGGTGATGATAATTTTTGGAAATGCTATAAAAATCATTGAAATAGGAAGGGTGATAACGAATGATAGTTTTACTATTTTACTAACCATACTTGAAATTTCCTTTTTTTCACCTTTAGTCCACATCTCTGAAAATAATGGAAGCAATACAGCATTTAATGCCATTGCAAAAAATAAGACGATTTTTGCACTTGGAACGGCTATTTGATAATTTCCAACTAGCTCCGGACCTTTAATGATTGAAAGCATTATTGTATCCGTATATGATATAATGGTAAATGCGATCGAGTACGCAAATGTGGGAATAGAAAATTTCAAAAATTTTGTTAGCAACTCTTTTGAGAATATCGTTCTGACTCTTGAAAAAAGTGGAAAAGATTTTATGAAGAAAAACACTCCTAACCCATCTACTATAAGACCGCTTAGTAAAAAGCAGATGGAATACGTGATTAGTTTGTTTGACGAATAGGGTAGTAAAATTACTGAAAATATGAAAACAAAGACGATAGATGAATATGCTGCTATAGAAAAGTATTTTATTTTTCCAAGACCTCTCAGAACCGAATGAAATATTGGTGAGATTGCGGTCAGTAGTATTGTAAATGTAAGAATTTTTACGATTAAGCCTGCAGATGGTTCATGAATGATAGATATTGCAATATAATTTGAGAAATGAAACACCAATATCATGATTAGTGAAAATATGGTAAATTTTATACCAAGTGAGTAGATGATTATCGATTTTATTTTTTCGTATTCTTTCTTGACCTTGAATTCGGAAACAAATTTAGTTATTGCATCATTGAATCCAAGATTATTAAAAAGACCTATGAATGACATAACAGCGAGTACAGAATAAAAGACACCGTAATCATAAGGTCCGAGCTCCCTTGCTACGAATATTCTCAGTAGATAAGCCGCGACGGCAGATAATATACTCAGAGAAAACACCAGTACAGTTCCCCTCACCACCTTTCTCGTATAATTCATAAATTAACATTTTCTCTCATGTTTTTATTTCTAAAAACAGAAAACAAATTTATGAAAGTAGTACAGATATATGATGAATCAAAAGAAGAAAAATTTGCAGCAGAAATATTCAAGAAGATTCTCATGTCTTTCATTTATGATTGGAAGATTGAAAGAATCGAAATTCACCTTTCTTCAAAAGATTCTGTAGAACTAGTCGGCGATACAGGAAAGATTTACATTAATAGGGATAATTTTTTCATAAGATCTATGGACGATCTTGGTATAGGTTCTATTTTTCTCGAGCGAGTTATGGAATTAATTCTACTGATAAACGGGATTGGACTAACGTATTCAAGCAGGATTCAGAAACTTACAAAAGATTTTCTTATAGATAGACTTTTGATAAGGAGATTTGATGGTTTCATATTTCATAAGAATCTATCAAGGCTTCTTGCCATCAAGCTTGAAACTAAAGATGAATGGTTAGAAGCAAATCTACTTTGTGAAGTATTTTATAAGTATGATGACTGGGCAAGGCAATATCTTAGGGCGATTGTGAATAAAAAGAAAACTAAGGGCTCTGAAGACATAACAAATAAGATAAACATGATATTGGATAAATTTGATGAGAGTATAAAAACAGAAAGTGATTTTATTAAAGCCATGAAGGAAATAGAGGCGATTTATAATAGTATTTCAAATTGATAATTTTATCCCTCTCTAAAAAGTTTTGATGGATATTTAGAATTGGATCTAACAAATTCTTCTATGCCATCTAAAATTTCTTTATATACGGGGAACTCATCTGTCTCTTTTTTTAGTTCTATAAAGCTTTTGAATCCTTCATCGATGTAACCAAACTCTTTTCCAACAAATCCTATCGGAAGCAGCAGTTGACCCTCTCTGTATGCAATTTCTATTCCATCGTTTGTCTTTCTAGCTAAAATTGGGAATTCTACAAATCCATTAGACTCTAGAATTGTTCCATGGAATAGATAGCTTATTCTATAATCGAACCATAGATCAATTTCTCTTTCATCTTTAACCTTTCTTAGCTCCTTTTTTAATATCTTTTTTACAGAAATTTTGGCATCGTCAATATTTCTATATTTTAGATTTTTGACGGTCATAAAGTTTGCTCCTTCTTTAAATTTTAAATATCTAATTTTGAACAATAGAAAAATTATGAAGATAAAGTATCTCGGACATGCAGCTTTTTTAATAAACGACTTGCTAATAGATCCATTTATTACTGGAAATCCCTTATCACCAATAAAACCTGAGGATATAACCTGTAATGTGGTCTGTGTGACTCATGACCATGGAGATCATTTAGGAGACGCATTTGAAGTAACAAAAAGAAATAACGCGGTCTTTGTATCAATATATGAGCTCTCTCAGGAGGCTCAGAAATACGGAATAAAAACGGAAGGAATGAACATAGGTGGGGAGATTGAGATCGGTGATTGGAAAATAAAAATGGTTCTTGCATTTCATTCATCCAATCTAGGAGCTCCAATAGGATTTATTTTAAAGAATCTAAAAGAGAACAAGTCTGTGTATCATGCGGGTGATACAGGATTGTTTAGTGATATGAAACTCATAGGAGAAGAAGGAATTGATGTGGCCCTTCTTCCTATTGGCGACAGATTTACTATGGGAATAAAAGATGCGATTAAAGCAGTGCAATTTATTAATCCATCTCTTGTTATTCCGATGCACTACAATACGTTTCCAGGAATAAAAGTTGATGTAAATGAGTTTGTCAAAAATTCTCCGAAAAGAGCTGTAGCATTGAAGCCAGGAGAGGAGATAGAAATATAAGAAATATCTTTTAAAATTCTCTTTCCATAACTTTTGTTATGATGACGACCATTGAAGAAATATTTGATGGAAAATTTACCGGAAAGAAGGTCACAATAAGAGGTTGGATTCATAATAAGCGTGATGTTGGCGGGATCATATTCCTACTTGTTCGTGATGGTACTGGTTTAATTCAATGTGCTGTTAGAAAAGACCAAAAAGAAGCATTTAATATAGCAGATAAACTAACCCAGGAATCGTCTGTGGAGCTGGTCGGGACAGTCAAGGAAGATAGACGAGCACCAGGAGGATACGAACTTTCCATTGAAAGTGTCAAAGTATACCAGATTGCAGAAGAGTATCTTCTTGGAAAGAAGGAGCATGGTCCAGACTTTCTGTTGAATCACCGTCATCTATGGATTCGTAGTGAAAGGCAGCGTGCAATTCTGAAAGTTAGAGACGAGGTTATAAAAGCGATTAGAACGTTCTTTGATGATCGTGGCTTTATCTTAGTGGATGCACCTATCCTCACACCGTCGGCATGTGAGGAAACTACGACACTGTTCAGCACGGATTATTTTGGCAAAAAGGCATATCTAAGTCAGAGTGGTCAACTATACATGGAAGCGGCTATTGCTGCATTTGGAAAGGTCTACTGCTTTGGTCCTGCCTTCAGAGCCGAAAGGTCGAGAACCAGAAGGCATCTAACGGAGTTCTGGCAGGTTGAACCTGAGATTGCTTTCGCTTCGCTAGATGACATAATCAAAATTCAAGAAGAATTGGTAACGTACATAGTGAAACGTATCTTAGAAAGAAGAGAGAAGGAGTTGAAGGTAATAGGAAGAGACATCAAACCGTTAGAAAAGGTTAAGCCACCATTTCCGAAGATCAGTTATGCAGAAGCAGTAGAAATATTGAAGAAAGCCGGTTTCAAAATTGAATGGGGGGAAGATTTCGGAGTTCCTCACGAGCGTTTCCTTTCACAGAAGTTTGACAGACCGTTGTTTGTTCACCGGTATCCAGCAAAGGCAAAAGCATTCTACATGCAGCCAGACCCAGAGGATCCAAAGGTCGTCCTCTGTGACGACCTACTTGCACCGGAAGGTTATGGAGAAATTATTGGTGGTAGCGAAAGAATTTGGGATTTGGATTTGTTGTTAAAGAAGGTTAAAGAGTTCAAACTTCCACTCGATGCGTACAAGTGGTACATAGATCTTCGTCGATACGGTTCTGTTCCTCATTCTGGTTTCGGTCTCGGTCTTGAGCGCACGGTAATGTGGATCTGTGGCATTGACCATATCCGAGAAGCAATACCGTTCCCAAGGTTGATAAATAGGATTTATCCTTGAAGTGATTTAATGAAAAAATGTATTTTCTGTAAAATTGCAAAGGGAGGGGAGGATGCTGCAAAAATATGGGAAGACGACGATTTTATAGCAATTTTAGATACAAATCCAAATGTAAAGGGAATGTCTTTGGTTCTAACAAAACGACACTACGATTCATATGCTTTTGATTTACCAGATGAAGTTTATACACGATTGATGATAGCTGCAAAGAAGGTAGCTAAAATTCTTGAAAGGGGACTTAATGTGAAAAGAGTAGCTATGGTTATGGAAGGTACAGCCATTAATCACATACATATAAAATTATATCCATTGCATGGGTTAGAGAGAAAAGACGAAGAAAGCGTTGCAAAAGAAAGAATATTTTTTGAAAAATATGAAGGATACATTTCTACTCTCCTAGGACCAACCGTAGATATTTCTGAACTTAAGAAGTTAGCGGATGAAATAAAAGAAAAGGCAGGATTGATTTAATAAATTTAAAAATTACTAAATGTTATTATTCAAAGTGCCCCGGTAGCTCAGTGGCTAGAGCGTGCGGCTGTTAACCGCAAGGTCGTCGGTTCGAATCCGGCCCGGGGCGTCTCTTAGGCTGATAGGGGGACGAGAAGTTTAAAGTATCTTGATAATATCTACAGTCTCTCCTTGTTGATGCTAACACCGTGATTAAAATGGATGAAAAAATGAGACTCGTGCTTGATATGTTTGACGTAGTTAGAATGAAAAATTTATGTAATGTACCGAGCTGTGGAAACAAACCGATAAAGGAAGCAACGATATATCAAATGATTCTTAATAGGACTCCTAGACCACTGGTAAGTCTCTATTTATGTAAAGACCATGTTCATCTCGCTAAAGATTTGATCGAGAAGTTTAAGAAAATTGATACTAAATCGATATTTAACTTAAAGATAAGAAATCTGTAAAAATTTAAGCTACAAATGAAATATTACAAGAGAGGGACGGTAGCTCAGACTGGGAGAGCGCACGGCTGAAGACCGTGGTGTCCGGGGTTCAAATCCCCGCCGTCCCATTAAGGTCTTATTTAAACTAATTATGAGATCGAAAAGAATTACCGATTTCTATTGACGGTAGGCAGGCGATTTATCAGTTGTGCATGGTTGAAATTTCAACGAAAAGGGAATAAATTTAAACAAGTCTAATAATCTAATAATATGTCAGCAAAGAAGACAAGTAAAAAAACAAGAGGTAAGCCAAAAGGAGAGTTGGTAGAAGATAAGGTTGTGTTCTGGAATAGGATCGAAGAGGTTTATCTTCCCGGGTATTATGGGAAGGAAATTAAGGGTCGTCTGGAACTTTCGTTGGTTGAAGCTGTCTATCTCCTGAAAAAAGGTCGAACAGAGGTTTACAAAGGAAAGAAGAAAATTTCTTTGAAAAAACTTTACGAGCATGCCTGCTCATTAGACAAGAGATTTCCAGAGCGTTACCGTGTATACGAAGACTTGCGGGATCGTGGCTTCCTTGTTCGTACAGGATTTAAATTTGGCTGCGATTTTCGTGTTTATGAGCGAGGTGTTAAGTTGAAGAAGGGACCAAAATCTCAACGTGAGCACACGAAGTGGATCGTCTTTGCTGTTCCAGAGGATTATACATGTTCATTCCAAGAACTTTCACGAGCTGTCCGTTTAGCTCATAATATTCGTGCACGTATGCTGTGGGCAATCGTGGACAATGAAGGAGATGTGACATATTATCAGGTTGTTAGAGAGACGCCGTGAGATTCTTAATTTTCTTGTTTAACTCTGTAGGGCCATTAGAAAAATTGTCAGAGTCCTGATGGGGCTATTTATAAATAATCTATTGACTCAACAAATTTAAAATCCCTGAAACAAGTTAATTACATGATGGTAAAGGATATACTCGTTTCAGACATACAATCAATCTCACCAGATGAAACAGTCTCCAAAGCACTTGGGCTCTTTGAAAGGTATAAGATTCATCAATTACCGGTAATTAGTGGAAAGAACGTTCTTGGTATGATTTTCTTGAAAGACATCGTAGTCAAGGATATTAATCCTGAAAAAGTGAAAGTTTCTAAATTTATCAGGCATGTTCCGACACTTCGCCCGGAAATGACACCCGAGGAGGCTGCAAAGGTTTTGATAAATGCGGGAGTCCGTGCCGCGTTGGTCGTTGACGGTAACGAGATAATGAGTATTGTTTCAGAGACCGATTTGTTGACATTTGTTGATACAAACGATCCCGTCGAGATGTTCATGAGTTCTCCTATATGTGCGTTAATAAATGATAAAATAGGCAAGATCAGATCGTTGATGAGAAGGCATAACATTTCAAGGGTACCTATTCTAGACGAAAATAAGAGTTTGGTTGGTTGTGTGGATAGTCTTGATTTGATAAAACTCTTGAAACCTAAAGAAGGACTTTCAAAAACAACGGAAAGTGTTGGCGAGAAGATCGTGGTCAAGGATATGCCTGTGAAATCTGTGATGAGAGATTGTGTTACGATCGAGAGAAAAACCCCCGTGAGCGTTGTTCGGGATGAGTTGAAGAAACACGAAGAGGTAATTGTTGTAGAGGAAAAAACAAGAAAGGGAATTAAAATCAAAAAACCGGTTGGTATCGTTACTCCGAAGGACATTCTGGAAATCATGTTTGTCGAAGAGTCACGAAAGCCATCAATTCAACTGATAAATGTTTTTGAGTTCGATGAGCTAGTAAGAGATGACATAAAGAGAGAAGTGGAAAAATTCATTTCAAAGATAGAAAAACTGTTCGATATAGAGTCTGTATTTATCTACTTTGATCGACATAAGCGTGGTGGTAGAGTAAAGCATTCGATAAGGGTAAGACTGAAGACGAACGTTGGACTTTTTGTTGCCCATACATGGGATTGGGAAGTCATGAAGTGCTTGCAGGAGGTTTTGAATAAGGTGGAACGAAGCGTCAAGAAGAAACATGAGAAGTTGGTAGGAAGAAAGAAAGCTAAGAGAAAAATGGATTGATTTTTTTATTATCTTTTTTCTTTACAATCTTCTCTATCTTTATCCTAAGTTCTCCTATTTTAACACGAATCTGCTTTCCAGTGTCCCTGAATCTTATAGTTACGGTATCATCTTCCAACGTTTGACCGTCAACCGTTATACAGATCGGAACACCAACCTCATCCGCCTTGGCGTATCGTTTACCTATAGAATCTTTCTCGTCGTAAAAAACGTCAAAATTATACTTCAACATATCAACAATCTTATTAGCCTTTTTGGTCATCTCTTCTTTTTTCACAAGTGGAAACACACCAGCATCGTAAGGTACAACTATCGGATTCAACTTTAGCCAAGACCATTTTCTCCCTTCCGTTCTGTAAGAGTGAAATAGAATTGCCATAATCGTTCTTCCAACACCGAAACTTGGCTCTACAACATGAGGAACGATCTTCTTATCATCAATAACAAATCCAAAATCGACCTTGCTGAATTTCTCATGTCTTTTTAGATCATGGTCAGTCCTATATGCATTGCTCACAATCTCCTTCCATCCAAAGTCAAATTTTACTTCTAGATCAAAGTTTCCAGACGAATAGTGAGGTGTCTCTTCTGGTAGGAGATGTCTAAATCTTATAGCTTCGGCAGGGATTCCCAGTGACTGATAAAATTCATATTCTTTCACCATAAAGTATGCGAGCCACTCATTCGGTATGATTTCTCTGTCCAATGCATCACTAATGTTTGTTAGCTCTGCTTCTTTTTCTTGTGCTTCTCTTGTAAGTATCGGTATTTTTTGATTCTTAATATCGTCCTTTGGACCAGGTTCAGCCGGATTGAAAAACCATTCGATTTCAAATTGGTTGAATTCCCTGACTCTTATCAGAAATCTTCTCGGGGAAATCTCATTACGATAGACGTGACCGATTTGGGCGATGCCAAATGGTAAATTAATTCGATAGGTTTTGATTATTCTAGGAAACGCTGTGAATATATTTTGAGCGGTTTCAGGTCTTAGATAACCTACTCGATCTCCCATTGGTGATATTTTGGTTTTTAGCATCAAATTGAATATTCTTACATCCGTAAGTTCGCCGCCACATTTCGGACATTTTATTTTATTGTCTCTCATAAGCTTCGTTAATTCTCCCACTGTTTTACCTTCAACGTTTTTTCCTGTTTTTTGTTCGATAAGTTCGTCTGCTCTGTAAGTTGTATTACATTTTTTACACTGTGTTATTGGATCGATAAAATTTTCTAGATGGCCCGAGGCTTTGAAAACCTTCTCTGATAAGATTGTTGCGCCATCCATTTCTAGGATGTTTAATGGTTTTAGAAAGAATGAACGCCAGTAGTTCTCTAGACGACGTTTTATGGATGCACCTATCGGTCCGTAATCGAAGAAACCAGAGAGACCTTGATATATTTCTGCTGTAGGAAATATTATTCCCCTTTTCAGACAAAGTTTTTGGACTTCCTGTAGGGTCGTCATGTAATCACCAATGATATCAATAAAACTTTAATTTATTAAAAGTATTAGAAAAAGTTATGAATGCAAGAAAGATCACTCTAATTATTATCTTTATGGTTCTTTTAGCAATTCCTACTTATGCATTTTCACTCCCAAAAGATTATTCAAATTCGGTGGCTCTTTATATTCCTGCGGTAGAAAAAACTGATGAAGGGTACCGCGGTGTTCTAGCAACTTTAACTGTGATAATAAAACCGGGTAATGATCGAGTTTTTGTCGATACACTACCATTAACGGAAATAGATACGCAGGCAGGGGCACGCGTTGCAAAGGAGGCGGTGGAAGATATTTTAGGGATAAATTTGAACAATTATGACTTGTTTTATATTATACGATCAGATTCTCCAATCGTTGGTGGTCCATCTGCTGGAGGTGCAATGGCTGTTGGCACGTTGGCAGCTGTATTGAACCTTTCCATAGACAAAAGCGTTGTAATGACGGGAACAATAAATCCAGATGGAACAATAGGACCAGTCGGCGGACTTCTGGAAAAAGCGGAGGCGGTTGCTAGTCATAATGGTACAATGTTCTTAATTCCTGAAGGCCAATCCGTAATTCAGATTCAAGAAACGAAAACAAAGAGATTTCC
>CAYRXY010000003.1:0-97771 GCA_964428495.1 uncultured archaeon | reverse complement strand
GCAAGCACAGCCTTTTCTACAATGATACAACTAGATACAATCAATTATACCATTCTATTTTTAGAATCAAACAAACCTGATCCATTTCTTTATTCTCAAATCTCAACCATGGAGGATGAAATAAAGAAAACCGAGTCAGAGATAAAAAATGATGAAGCGAATATCGACAACATAAGTGACATAGAGATAATAGCGATAGCAAGCGAAAGAATAAGCGATGCGAAAAACAACATAAAGGAGGCGTGGAAAAATTACTACAATGATAAATATACAGATGCTATAAACTATCTGAGCTATGCAGTTGAAAGAAAGAACACCGCGATGGAATGGCTAAGTTTAATTCACGAGTTTGGTGGTGAAAAGCTTAATGTGAGCACAGGTGATTTTAAGGAACTCGCAAGTCTTAGAATAGGTGAAGCCCTTTCCCTAATAACTTATGCTCAGCTTCTAAAAGTTGACACGACAAAAGCAGAGGAGAGGATTCAACTTGCAAGGGAGAGCTTCGATAATGAAAATTATCTTTCAGCATTGTTTAACGCAATAACAGCAAAGGCGGAAGTAGACTTCCTTTTGAAGGTCAACGGTCTAAGCGAAGACGAAATAAAGAACAGGCTTTCGTACTTTAAGAGAGAAGCGGAGAGAGATATAGCAGAGGCCCAGGAATATGGATGTCTTCCAATTCTCGCCTTTAATTACTATGAGTATGCAAATGCACTGGAAAAAACCGATCCAATCGGTGCTGCCGTTTTTTATACTTATGCTAGGCATTTTGCAAAGACTTCCAAAAACCTAGCTGAGGTTTTTCAAGGAAGAAAATTTAAGAACTTGGAAAGTGCCATAACAATTAAACCAGTTAGCAAATCAGTAAAATGTAAAGAAGACCTCTATACGATTGGTGTGATATTCCTGATAGGTGTTGCTATTGGTAGTCTTTTTAAAAAAATTTAAGTTTAATGATAATACGATAATTTATGATTGAGATCAAATTTGATAAAAAATTTCTTGAAAAATTATCTCCAAAGGATCAAGTAAAAGTAGAATCAGAGGTAAGTTATATAATATTGAGTGCAAGTCAAGAGCTAGAAAAATACATCGATAGTATGGACAATAAAGTAGTCGAAAATATGTCTGAAGATGAATTGATAAATCTATATAATGAAGGAGTTTCTCGGATGAAGAAAAAATTTGATGAACTTTATAAAAGTAGCAAAACCCTTGAAATTCTCAAAGAAAAAGGAGAAGATGTTAATAAAGTTGGAGAGAAAATTACATACGGCCTGGAGGCTTTTGCAAAGAATGCTCTATTTCTAGTTCTTTTTAATAACTACTTAGAAAGAGAGGCATCAGATGATTTGGGCGAGATAAAACAGAAAATGAGGGAATATATGAAAAAAATTGGAATTGAAGAATTTGAAAAGGCCTATTATGCATTACTCAAAGCTGATGGACTAGATATTTAATATTTTCTTGGTCTTAGCTAAAGAAAAGAAAATAATTTGGAGAGCGAACTTTTATAACTTTTCAGAAAAATAATCTTTCTATGTACAATTTCAAGAAGATCGAAGAGGAAATTCGTGAATACTGGCAAAAGATAGAAATATCAAAGAAGCTGACAGAATTTAGAAAGGGCAAGCAGAAATTCTATCTTCTTGATGGTCCGCCATACGTTAATGCAAGACCTCATGTTGGTCATATTAAAACAACCACCTGTAAGGATATTTGGACAAAGTTCAAGCTAATGCAGGGCTACGATGCATGGATTCAGGCAGGCTTTGATTGCCACGGTTTACCAATCGAGGTGATGGTCGAGAAGGATATGGAAATCAAATCTAAAAGCGACATAGAAAATAAAATAGGGGTTGAAAATTTCATAAAGTCGTGTTTGGAGAAGGTAGAGAATAACGAAAGAGCTTGGCTTTCTATCTATCAAAAATTAGGTGCATGGCGTGGTTTTTACGAGCCGTACTTGACGAACAAAAAGTATTACATGCTTTCTGCTTGGTGGTCATTGAAAAAGCTTTATGAGAAGGGAATGTTAGTTCGTGGCGAATATCCAATTCATTGGTGTCCTCATTGTGAAACTGCTCTCGCTGGATATGAGGTTTCCGATTCCTACCGTAATGTAACTGACCCAGCAATTTATATTAAGTTTAAGCTTAAGGGAAAAAATGAATTTATAATCGTTTACACAACGACACCATGGACACTTGTGGCAAATGTGGCTCTGGCCGTTCATCCAGAAGAGACTTATGTGAAGCTGAAAGTGGGAGATGAAATTTACATTGTTGCTGAAAAGCGTTTAGAATATTTGAAAGACATTCTTCAAGGAGAGATCATTGATAAGATTAAGGGTAAAGATTTGGAAGGTGTTGAATATGAACCATTACTAAGCGTACCACAACAAAAAGAAATTTCAAAGGATGAAAAGGCTCATCGAATTTACATGAGTATCTCAATCATGAAGAGGAAAAAGTATAAGAAGCATGAAACCGGTCAGACGGAGGAAGAAGAGTTTGAAGAATTTGTCACAATGGATGAAGGCACTGGTGTTGTGCATGTCGCTCCTGGTCATGGACCGAGTGACTATCGTCTTGGTAAGCATTACGATTTACCGATTGCATCACCTGTGGATGAAAAAGGGAAATTTACAGAAGAGGCTGGTGAGTTTTCTGGATTGTTTGTTAAAGACGCTGACAATTTGATAATTGAAAAACTCAAAGAGGAGGGAAAACTTCTCTATGCAGGAAAGGTGACACACTCATATCCTGTTTGTTGGCGGTGTAAGACACCATTGATATTTCGTATGAGTAAACAGTGGTATCTAAAGGTCGAACCAATAAAGGAAAAGATGATTGAAGCAAATGAAAGTGTTAAGTGGATGCCTTCTCATGCAAAGATAAGATTTCATAATTGGTTGGAAAACCGAGATGATTGGTGCATCTCACAACAGAGGTTCTATGGTATACCTCTTCCAATTTGGGAATGTGAAAAGTGTGGACATATTGAGGTAATAGGAAGTGAGGAAGAGTTGAAGGAGAAGGCAATAACTAATGTTAATTTGGATGATCTTCATCGTCATGTTGTCGATCAGATAGAGTTAAAGTGTCCGAAATGTGGCGAGATTATGAAAAGAGTAAAAGATATATTTAATGTCTGGTTTGATTCTGGAATTGCCCCTTGGGCATCACTGGGTTATCCATTCAATAATAAGGAGCTATTCGAAAGAATGTTTCCTTGTGATTTGATCGTTGAATCACAAGATCAGATCAGAGGATGGTTTGATTCATTGATGTTCACATCGATGGGAACTTTTGATAAACCTCCTTATAGGGCAGTTGGAATGACCGGTTGGGTTGTTGATGAGAAAGGAGAGAAGATGAGTAAGTCGGTTGGAAATGTTGTTTGGGCAGATGAGGCCTTGAATAAGCTTGGAGCAGATGCACTTCGTCTCTACTATGCCTGGGAGACTTCTCCTTGGGAAACTCAAAAATTTAGTTTGCGATCATGTCAGAAAATATCCCGTGATCTAAATATTTTGTGGAATGTTTATCAGTTTTACAAAATGTATAGTAAGTATTGGGACGGCTCCTACGAGGAGGACAGAACAGAAGATCGATGGATTATATCTCGTGTTAACAGTTTGAATGAAGCGATTGTTCGACATATGGAGAACTTTGAGTTTCACGTTGTTGGTCGTTTGCTGGTAGACTTCATAGTTAACGACCTTTCTCGAACGTATGTTAAGTTGATTAGAGATAGGACATGGCCATACTACGATGGAAAGGATAAGGGAAATGCATTTAGGACTTTGCTCTATGTTCTCGAACATGTAGTTAAAATGCTTGCACCGATCACACCATTTATCACAGAGAAGATCTATCAGGATCTCTTCAAGGAAAAGGAGTCTGTTCACTTAGAGGATTGGCCAAAGGTAGAGAAAGATAGGATTGATGAAGAGCTGGAGGAGGGAATTAGACTGATCCTTCAGGCGGTCGAATTAGCGAACGCAAGAAGACATGAGATCGGAATAAAGTTGAGATACCCGCTAAAGTTGTTAATCGTGAAGGGTAAAAAGGAAGACATAAAGAAGATGGAGAAGCTTTCCAATGCTGTGAAGATTCTTGCTAATGTGAAGGATGTCCACTTCGAGGAAGGTTCAGGTATAGAATTAGATGAAACGGTTGATGAGGAATTAAAGAATGAGTGGTTACTTAGGGAATTGGTCAGAGCTATTCAGGCAGAGAGGAAGAAGCTTGGTCTTGTCGTTGAAGATAGGCTCCACTTATACTTACCGAAAGAATTAAAAGTTCTCGAAACCTTTAAAGACATCATAGAGTATGAGACAGGAAGTGAGGCTGAGTTTGTCCCTGGAGGTCAGAACAAGCTATCCCTCAGCTTCGAGGGAATGAATTATGAAATCGGATTTGACGTGGAAAGAAAAAAGAAAAATAATTAAGAATGTAAAGGAGAGGGTTAAGAAAGAAGATTTTCCTTCTGTTGATGAGTTGAAAAAATACATAGATTTTGGTTTGTTTGGATTGGTAGAATGGGTTATTTGGAGGAATTATAATGGCATTGACGGAAGCTATTATGCTGATAAAGATATTAAAGAACTTCATGACTACTTGAAAGGTAAAGAGCCTAGTTCATTTCATCTGTTTTCGAGACTTTCCTACAGCTCTCTCCATTTATCTTTACAACCTATTGGGGGTTTGGACTATGAGGATAAAAATAAAGGTAAGACCAAACGCTAGGACAGAAGAAGTAAAGCAGAATGGCGATGTTCTAGTTGTTAGTGTTAAGGAACCTGCTGAAAAAGGAAAAGCAAACAAGGCGGTTGTGAAACTTCTGGAGAAGTACTTTGAAAGAAAGGTAAGAATAGTTTCTGGAGTAAAAAATAAAACAAAAGTAATAGAAGTTATTGATTAAGTCCCTCTACAAGTCTCTCTAAATTCTCTTTGAAATCTTCCCAGTCTTTAAGATCTATAACTCCTCCTGCAGCTGCTGGGTGACCACCAAAAGTAGCCTTCATTCCAGGTTGAACGGCTTTATTCAGCAACTTGCCCATATCAAATTGATCTCCCTGGTTTCTGCTTGCTATTCTTATTTTGTTTCTTACCTTTTGCCAAACCACAATCACTTTGTCTGGCCACATCTCTGCAAGACGAGTTGCTATTGTTGCCCTTAAACTATACTTGGTCTTTATTTCATAGAAGAAAATTTTCTTATTTGGATCAAATTTAGATTTCGCATCGATGATGATATTTTCTATTTCTTCATGAATCTTTCTATATACATTAACGAGTTTTTCGTTCGAAAGAACATCTTTGTAAGTTTTAGCCTCTTCTACAATTCTTTCCAAATCTTCGATTCGCATTCCTATAGCCTTTCCAGCTGTCAACATTTCTGCTATCTGCCCGAAAACGGATCCTCGAACGCTTTTATCATCTATTTTGGTTATAACCTCTGGATATAGATTTTTGGCCTCTCTTATAATATCTTTGGATGCACTCAGGTCATAGTCTCCGATAGCTCCAACCAAAGCTATCCACAGATTTCTCTTATGGTTGAATTCTATGAAGCGAGAACATATCTTGTAGACTAGGTAGCTTGCAGACTGATATACGTTCTTCTTGAACCTTGGGTTGAAATGAATAATTCGGTTAGAGTTCATGTTATTGATGACAGGATGGTGATCTATTATAAGTATATCACAGAAGTTAGACAATCTCTTTAAGAACATCTTCTTCTGATCTATTGCAAGATCTACGAAGATAATCTTAGACGGAAGACACATCTTTATTTTTGACATCAAATTTTTCTCAGGTGGCATTGGTTGTGATATTCCATCTGCTCTTTTTCTTATGAGATATTTTAGACATCGATTCATCAATGCAGCACTACACATACCGTCTGCATCATTATGGAAGATGATGAGAGGTTCGTCCTTTTTCGTTAGTTTTTTTAGAAATGATATTACTCTCTGCATACTTTATTAATAGTTTTCCGAAGTATAAGAAGATTGAGAAAAATATTTATTTATACAACTGTAAATGTAAGATATGAGAAGACCTGGAAGACCTCCTGGACCAGATCTGAACAAGGTAGCTATTATATTAAAGGTTCTTGTAGAACATCCAGAAGGCCTTTGGTTGAGGGCTGTTGCTAGGGGGGCAGGAGTAAATCCAATGACGGTTTCTAACTATGCAAATACGATTTTGAGGCCATTTTTAGAGGACGTTTCTTTAGGTGATGAAAAGCCGATTTTACGCGTTCTAAAGCTTAGACCTTGGGCATTGGAAAGAATAGAAAAAGGAGCTAGTTTGAATGAATTATTAAGATTTTCGAAGATTTTGAAGTCTGTTGGACGTCGAGAATAGGGTATTTTGCCGATTTGAGCTCTTTTAGTAAACTCACGAAGTTTTTCTTTACTCTCACGAATATAGAAAAAACCCTCACAAAAAGCTACCTACTTTTCTAAAAATTTCTCTCGAACTCTCACAAAATAGGTATTAATTACGACAAATAACTTATTAATTTTTGAAAATTTCGTTTATAACACAAATATGAAGGTGTGTGAAGTTTTTGTGAAGTTAATGTGAACTTCACGTGAAGAAAATAGCTCTATATGAATGTTTTGTGAACATTTCGTGAACTTCACGTGAATATTATGTGAAAAATATGTGAAGTTACGTGAAGTTAATTTTTAGGTCTCACGTTCACGCGGAACTTCACATTTACTTCATATAATGTATTCAAGTTCACGTGAACATCTTTATCTTCATATTATATTCACACACCTTCACATGTGAATTTTTGTGAAGTATGGCTATGAAATGAAGAAATCTTAATTCTTCACAGGATCTTCATATGAACTTCATGTGAACTTATGTCGTGAAGGTAAAGATTTATGTGAAATGTCTGCTAACACGTGAAGGCCCGTGAACATTATGTGAAGGTTGGTGTGAACTTCGGTCTTCATAGTGACCTTAAACCTTCACATGTGAAGATTTTGTGAAATTATATGAAGGTTTGTGAAGAAATATGAATATTTCATGGATTTTCACAACTTGTTCATATATTCTTCACAAACATTTATAAACTCATATGAACATAGAAATAGCATGAATGAGCCGGATATTGAAGTGGTGAATAAAAGTGAAGATATTGTGAATTTACCAGATAAAATACAGCGTTGGTTTGACTATCAAAATTGGCATTCTAATCCATTTATTTTAAGTATAATCCCAAGCTTACTTGTTGGATATGAGGAGCAGAAAAATCAGCTTCTAGCGGCTGTACATGAACGTCATAAAGTCGTTCTCGTCCTTGGGCCAACTGGAAGCGGTAAAACAAATACGTTAGAGTGGTTAATGGAGGAAATAGGAAAAGATCCGAAATTTGTTACAATTTTTCTTAGTAAGCCACCAACCGATCCGAAAGACTTCATTGATATACTAACCAAGCCTTTTGTGCCGAAATGGCTAAGATTTCTTGGCTTAAACCCTAACATAAAAAATTTTCATGATTTGCCTGAATTTCTAAATAAAAAGCTAAAAAACAAGCATCTGGTCCTTCTCTGTGATGAAATACATGAAACGAATATTGAAGTATTACAATGGCTGCGTGTGCTTTCCGATCAGGTAGATAATATTACTCTTATTATGGCAGGTCTACCAAACTTTGAAAAAACACTTAAACAAAAATTGGAAACCTTTTACAGGCGTGTAACGTTTAAAATAGTCCTTTCAGCCCTAACAAAAGAAGAGATTTTTGAGCTCATCGAAAAAAGAATAGGTCATGCTTCCGATGGGAAGGGAAAAAATCCATTTTCTCAAGAAACAATCGATCTAATTTATGAAAAAACAGGTGGATTTCCTCGCGAGGTTTTGCGCCTATGTGATCGATTGATCAACACCGCGATGGACAGGGGAGTCTACGCGATTACACCAGACTTATTTGGCGAAACTAAAGATGTAGAGGAGGTTGAAGAGTTTGATCTTATGCGATTACCACAACGTCAGCGTGAGATTATTGAAGCACTTCGCGATGGTAAAACAACACCTTCTCAGATCGTTGCATCACTTGATCTCAGTAAGTATAAATCAAAAGAGCATGCAATCCGGTCAGTCAACAATATTCTAAAAAGATTGATGGATGATGGATTTGTCGATAGAGAAAGACAGGGCAAGACATTCATCTACAAGCTTTCCCCAAAGATCAAGGCTATGTTGGTCAAGGCTTAGAAGCAGGCTTAAACCCTAACATAAAAATTACTGCTCTATCTCACTAACAACCTCATCTATCTTCTTATACAACTCTTCCAAGGTACCACTATTATATATAATAATATTAGCTAACTTCTCCATCTTATCCATTCCTATGATTTTCTTGTCTCGCTCATCACGTTCCAGAAATTCTTCCAGTACCATTTTCATACCTGGATCTTCTGCCTTTCGCCGTTCATATCTTTTTTCCGGATCTGCGTGAAGAAATATGAGTAAAAACTTGGGAAAATTCTTTCTAAACGTTTCAACTTCTTCTTCCGATCTAAAACCATCGACACATACCTTTTCAGGCCGGTCGTTGTTAATCTCCCCAACTAACATCTCGGCAAATATACTCTTTCTACCATACTTTTCTCTAATCTTAGCACCCACTTCGGAAAGAATGCGCTTCTTCTCCTCTAGGCTGGTGCCATCCCTAAGCAAACCCATCTTTCTTGCCTCTCGCTCTACGATCTGCGAAAACATGTAAACAGTAAACCCATATTTTTTATTCAAATACTTAGCAACAGTAGTTTTACCAGAACCAGCATATCCTGTAAGACCAATGACAATCATACCTTAATATTTAACATAAGAAAAATTTAAAACCACCACTAATGGAAGCATGAAAATCGGTAGCTAGAATACTCACAAGGTGTTAAGATCGACTTTTACAACTAATTGGTTTCACTCCAATTAAATTCTGAAAAAATTTTAAGGTCATTTTTTGGTAAAATTCTCAAAAATGACTTACTCCAACTAAAAACCATAATTCCAACTACTAACCATAAATTTTAAAAACTCTATGGACAATAAGTGTTATTGTGTAATGCCCATTACGCGCGAAAGATTTACGGATTAGCGGTTTTGAATATCTACTACAGGTAAAAGATGAATGGCGTTCAATAGGAGCAGTAGGAAAAAATGGAGAAAGTCTATGTGGATCAGAACGGAAGGTGGAATGACATAGTTAAACTAGAACACTATTGAGTCGCTATCGGATAATTGTCGCGCTAATCAGATTTGAAAAAGGTGAACATCATGCCGAAAAAACTCCTTTCTGACATCGTGTTTAAGGAGATTAGCCCACCTGATTACAAACAAAACCTTGATGCAAAAGAGCTTGCTGAGGTGTTGGTCCGTCGTCTTGGTCTAAAACGTAAGGAAAGCAGGGCTGATCATGCTCGTTTACTTCTGGAGATGCTTCGACTAAAGAGAGAAAACATACCCTGTAACATAGAGACTATGGCCCAGTGGCTGGGTGTAAGTGTCAGTCAGACATACGAGGAGATAAGGAAGTGGCGCACCTTGAGTCTCATTGAATTTGTAAAGGTACCGACTGGAGTGAAGAAGCCGTTGGGTGAGGAATACCAAAAGGGCTATATGCTTACCGCTACAACAATCAATCGATTAATCGATCGCGTCAGTTCTAGCGTCGGTTCATTTCTCCGAAAGACGAAGCGTATTGCTAAGGACTTTGATGATCAATTTATGCTAGAGTTTGTGAGAAAGGAAAAGGGGTGAAATTTTGCTCTCCTTGAACTTATATATCTCTCACTCCTTCTGTTGTTATTCTAAAGACAGCTTCTCCTTCTGGAAGATAAGGAGAGTCTATAAGTCTGGCTATACGTTTATCTTGTTTGGATTTTCTCAGATATAATCTAAACATTGCTGCATGTGCTAGGACGTGACCTCCTATTGGCTGAGTAGGGTCACCAAACAGAACATCCGGTCTTGACATTACTTGATTTGTCACATAGACCACAAGATTGTATGCATCTGCTAATCTTTGGAGATAATGTAAGTGTCGATTCAACTTCTGCTGTCTTGATGCGAGTTCACCTCTTCCAGAGTAGTCTGACCGGAAGTGAGATGTCAACGAATCTATAATGACAAGCTTCACATTTTTCTCTCGTACTATATCTCTCACCTTTTCAGCTAGTAACATTTGGTGATCGCTGTTGTATGCACGACCCACATAAATATTTTTCAATGCCTCTTCGGGATTCAATCCAATAGATTTTGCCATCTGTGCAATTCTTTCCGGTCTAAATGTCGATTCCGTATCAATGAAAACACAGGTACCGTTTAATCCACCTTGCTCTTCTGGAAGTTGAACATTCACAGCAAGTTGCATTGCAAGCTGAGACTTTCCGGAACCAAAAGGACCATGAGCTTCGGTTATTGCTTGAGTTTCTAACCCTCCACCAAGTAACGCATCCAAGGCTTTAGAGCCAGTACTTAACTTTTGAATTTTTTTTCTCTTCTCAAATATTTCATCTGCCGTCTCAAAACCCATCTTTAATTCCGCCCTAGCAGCAAGTATGATCTTTTGGGCAGTCGCTTCACCAATTTCACATGCCGCTGCAATTTCACCAGCAGAAGCAGTGGCAATGCTCATAAGATCAGTATAACCCGCAGCTCTGAGTTTCTCTGACGCCTTTGGACCCACACCAGGTAAATCCTCTAAATCAAATTCTTTATCTGCCATAAGAATGAATTTGGTACTAAAATATTTAAGCCTATAATTCTTTTAACTTACCTTTTGCAATTTCTTCCAATTTCTTACAAGAATATTCTGTTCCTACACCTATCAATATATCACCTGGTAGAATTTTTGTATGCTTTTTAGGGTCAAATATCCACCTTCCTTCTCTTCTTATTACCACTATATCTATACCCACGTTCGAACGGAGTCTTAACTCACCTAATGTTTTGTTTGCAAGTATAGAGCTTTTGGATACTGTAACTTGAACAATAGATTCATCTGTTTCATTCAAAGCTTCTTTTATTATAGGATGAAGCTTCTTTCCTTCCATCACTAGTTCTGCTAGATTTTTAGCTGCATTTGCAACAGTCTTAGCGCTTTCGACTAGCTCAATTAGAGAGATAAACTTCTTTATCATCCTTCCTCTAGATGCAGCAAACAAATGAAGATATAACTCTTCTTCAAGTTCTTCTAATCTATTATAGAGAAGAAAAACTTCCTTTGCTATCTTTTTTGATTTAAAGAAAACCGCTGAATATCCTAAATCAAGCATCAGTTCAGATAAATTTTTCAACTCTTCAAGAAGATCTTTAACATTTTCATTCATTTTATCACTCATTATTTATTATTTATGGGATTCATTCTTTAAATTGATTTCTAAATTAACATAACTATTTTGACTGAAAGCAGCAAAAATAAATTTGAAATAACATCACTCATCGTTGTTATAATAGGTATAACAATATTATCTGGATCTATGTTATTTTTGTACGAATAAAACGAAACAAATACACTGACGAATATAAGAGATGTATCAGAGAGAACACTCGCAATAGTCGACACTAGAATAAATTTTATTAGACCCATTGATTTGAATCCTAAAAATATACAAGAATAATGTGCCATAATCCCACTTAATATAGCTATTACAAATGAAAGTAGTATAGCTGCTTTCAAGTTTGTTGAGAGTGTTGGGTTTTTTCTTAACCTCATATAAACAGTACCTAAATGCAGCCCTGTAGTTAATCGATTTGCAAATATTCCTAAGATGTTTCCACGAGTACCCATAACAACAGGAACTAAAACTAGAATACCGGGAAGGATATCTAAATAAATTTTAACGTTACTTACAACTAATCCAGCAAGAATTTCTCCAAATATACATAAGAGAAGAACAGGAAGAGATTGCTTTATTATACTTTTGAATAGTGACATAATTGTATTTATACACTCATAAATAAATCTTAAAAAGTTCGTGAAAAAGTTCTAATTATGGAGGAGAATCAAATTGAAAAAGTTTATAAAATTATTTGGGAAAATCCAGGAATTTCTATTTCAGAAATTCTTGAAAAATTCAACGACTATGGAGCAAGTAACATATATAGTTATCTCAGATCATTGCATGCCGGTGGTTTTATAGAAAAAAAATTTGAAGAAGATAGTAAAGAAGTAAAATTTTATCCAGTTGTAATAAAGTAAAAATAGAAAAAAGCTTATACTAGCTCCTTTTCAGATATTATTACAAAATCTCCCACACTTTTTACTGTAGAGAACGGTATCAATATATTTCCTTCTTCATCTTTCTCTAGATTGAGCTCTTTTGCATGTCTTGTTGGATCCTTAAGTACGACAGATAACAATTCACCAGATTCGGCAATGAATTTAATATCCCCTACAAGACCAAATTTTCTTCCAGTTTCTTCTGAAATTACAACTTTACCAATAAGTTCAGATCCTCTCGCCTTTTGCATTCCAATCACTTAATTTAATTTCGTTGATAAAGATTTAAATATTTATTCAAACTTAAACCCAACCAAATCACAGAAAATATTTACATTGTTCCTACTCAATGTAACTGACCTCTACTACTTCTCGCTCTTCATTCTTCTCTTCTCCATATCTTTCCTTTCTTCTCATTTCTGCCCACCGAATTTTGAAAATTTTCTCAACAAAGTTTCAAATCCTTTAACGAGTTCTTGCCCTTCCGGTGTTAACCTAACATATTTTACTCTTCCT
This sequence comes from uncultured archaeon, assembly GCA_964428495.1. Lineage (GTDB taxonomy): Archaea > Aenigmatarchaeota > Aenigmatarchaeia > GW2011-AR5 > JAHLMP01 > CAYRXY01. The sequence continues at coordinate 85,000 of CAYRXY010000003.1, read as the reverse complement.
TCCTTCTCAAAGGCAGCAATTCCCATTTTTTTAAATATGTTGAGAAGCTTAACAACATGAGAATATGTGCAGTCTGTCTCTTTTGCTAGAACAGAAACATACTTCTTCTTATCACCGGATAGACTTATCAATAACTTCATGGGCTTCTTTCTCAAGAACAAATCTTCCAAGTCAGTCTTTGTTGTCATTTTCTTAACCCATTAATAATTTTGTTCTATTCTTTTAAATAGATTTTCGAGTGGTGATTTGAAACTTCTGATTAGTAACACTATTTATAGAGAAATTCTACTATCTTAGCAGCTATCAATGCGGCGAACCCAACTATTATTGATGCTGCGAGTTCGGCCATTCCACTATCTGGATTTAGGAGAAAGTCTGTTGAACTGTAAGTTATCAATGCAACAGCAAAGATTAGCGCAAACAATGGTAGGTAGTGTACCTTTCTTTTTATAGATGTGAAAATCTTTCCAGCAGCAAAGAATGTTCCTCCGACAAACAAGAACCATATGGAATTGTTGAGAAACACTAAAGATGATTGGAAGTAGTCTGTGAGACCCATATCAATTAGTACTTTATAACCGTACCCAAGCCCTACTAGAGAAAATATTGATCCTATAGTGTAGAGAGAAAATCCTACCCAACCTCTTTGTAATGCCAATGAAAATTCAGCAAATATTCTGTGTATGTATTGATCAAAATGAAATCCTTTTACTAAAAGGTATAGGCCAATTGCACCAATAATTATTCTCCAGCCAGTTGCCCCAAAAATAGCAAGTAGCATTAATGCAAGTGCTGGAAGACCAACAAACGCAATAGACATCTTTGGGTCTTTTTCTAAATCCTTTATGAAATTTTTTATCATATAGTAAGCTCCTTCTAACTTTTCAGATTGTTTCATTATCACCCTCTTTATACTTATGATAGGTAAGTAAGATTGAATTATTGGAAGAACCATTTCATCTTCCACACCATCGGAAACTAAAATTGCTTCTTTTGGTTTTAATTTTTTCATGACTTTTAGAAGTTGTCTTCTAATTTCCTCATCAGATTTTATACCAACATTTTTATCTCCGGTAAGAACTACAACTTCTGAGTTCTTTGTTTCTTTTTTCAACCTTACGGCACCGAAAACTGAGTTTGCATCTGTATCTTCGGGATCCTTTAATAAGAGTTTTTTACCGGCTTCTATGCATGCCTTTTCTCCGATTATCGGACCCTTTACACCGGCCTTTTCACCGAGATCGTTATCTCGATCTACACAAATGATCAAGGTTTTTACCATAATTTAAATATGTAGTTTTCTTAATAAAGTTTATAGGGTGTCAGCATGATTCTAACGAAAAACCCAGTTAAAAAGATCCTAAAATCAACCGGGGCAAAAAGAGTTTCTAAAGATGCAGTTGAAGAGCTGACAAAAATTCTTGAGAAGGAAGCGATCAATCTATGTAAGAGGGCAAAAAAACTCGCAAAATTAGCAGGTAGAAAAACCGTTATGAAGCAAGATATAAAGCTTGCAATAAAGGAAATTAAAGAATCAAGATAACTATCACGGCAGATGTAAGCGTTGCTAGAAAGTTCGTTACGTGATTATTTACAAATCTTGTTTTATCTTCTAGAGTAGCTCCTATGATGGAATCTACATTTACACCAATGAATGATGATAATAAAACAGGAATGAAAATGTTAAATTGATGATAATGTGCAATAGGATATAATATAGTTACTACAATTGCAATGATAGCAGCGATTTCTCCTAAAATTGAAATACCTCCTGAGGTCCCGGGTCTAACCCTTTTAAGATTTGTTATGAGCATTGGTTTATTTTTACTTAGTTGTCCTATTTCTGTTGCTACAGTATCGGCACATGCCTCACCAACGGATGCAAGATATGCATAAATGAAGACTGGATTTTTTGTAACAAAATACAAAATAGCAGATACTAACGGAACGAGTCCATTTCCAAAAACGTTTGCATAGGTTCTTCCGCCTTTTCTTTCTGCTTTTCCTATCCTTCTTTTTAGATCCCACTTATATCTTGCCGTCAGTCCACCTAAAACAAACAGAATAATCAAGGGAATAAACCATGGGAGTGGAAGAGAGAATACGACACCTAAACCAACTATAATGCTTGCTATGAATCCAGACTTATCTATTACTTTCTTCTTTAGTCCGTAAAGACCAATAAGAGTCACAAAAATAACCAAAAATATAATATCTATCATTTCTTTAACTTTGTTTAGAAGGATTATAAAGCTTATCGTTCTATTTAATAGTATGAGTGAGCTTGAGGACGTTGTAAAAAAGATAATTGAGAATACAGGAATGAGTGAAGAGGAAGTTATGAAAAAAATAAAAGAAAAGAAAGAGGAGTTGTCTAATCTGATTTCCGATGAGGGTGCTGCATATATTATCGCAAAAGAACATGGAATAGATTTGATAAAAAGAAAGAGCTATCAATTGAAGATCAAAAATATCATTTCTGGGATGAGGAACGTTGAAGTTGTTGGAAGAATAGTGAGAATCGATCCCGTTAAGGAGTTCAAAACAGAAAAAAGTGAGGGAAAATTATGTCCGTTTTATATTGGCGATGAAACTGGAATAATAAGAATTGTATTATGGAATGACGAAGTAGATAAGATCTCTAAATTTAATGAAGGGGACGTAATAAAGGTAAAGGGCTATGTTGTGGACAATTTTGGTCAGCCTGAGATAAGACTTGGAAATTTTGGGTCCATTGAAAAATCTGATTCAAAAATTATTAGTGTAGATGAAATAAAGAAGAAATTTCCTATAGAGAAACCGACAAGAGTTTATGAAAGAAAGAATATAAAAGATATAAAAGAAGGTGATTCGGCTGAAGTGAGGGCAACGTTTGTTCAAGTATTCTATACTAATCCATTTTTCTATACTTGTCCGATATGTGGAAAGACACTGAAGGACGGCCTTTGCCCGGAACATGGTAAAAGAGAAGCAAATTTAGTTCTTTCCGGTGTTATCGATGACGGAACTGGAAATATTAGAGCAGTTTTGTTTAGAGATAACGCCGAGAAGGTACTTGGTCTAACAACAGAAAAGGCTGAAGAGCTGTTCAAAGAGGGAGGAAGAGATAAAGTTCTTAGCATGGTACCTCTTGGTAAGGAATTTATCTTTAAAGGTTATGCAAAAATGAACAAGATTTTTGATAGATTGGAGTTCATTATAAATGAAGTATCGGATGTTGATGTTAAAAGTGAAATAAATAAAACACTAAATGAAATAGAATGATGGTACCTAATCTTTACGAGAAAATTTATGACCTCGTGAAACAGATTCCTAGAGGCAAGATCTCGACCTATAAACAAATTGCTATATCGCTTGGTGATCCAATAGCAGCTAGAGCAGTTGGTCAAGTTCTGAGCGAAAATGAACGTTTGGATGAAATACCATGCTACCGGGTTATTCACACAGATGGAAGAGTTGGAAAGTATCGGTTAGGAGAAAAAGAAAAGATAAAGCGATTGAAGAAAGACGGAGTGAAAATCATTAGCGAAAAAGTGGTAAATTTCAACGAGGTGCTTTTCACCAATTTCAAAACGGATCGACCACTAATGAAGTTAAGAGAAGAACAAGAAAAACTGAGAAAAAAAGTAAAGATTATCAAACCTAAGCTTCCGAAGAAGATACGAGTTGCAGGTGTTGATGTTTCTTACAAGGAAAGAAAGGCAAAAGCTGCGATCGTTGTGATGGATTTAGAGTTCAATGTTCTAAAAGAGAAAACGATCACTTGCAACGTGAACTTTCCTTACATTCCTACATACTTGTCTTATCGAGAAGCGCCGATAATTTTGAAATTGCTAAAAACCGTTAACGACGAGTTCGACATTCTTCTTATCGACGGGAACGGAATTCTTCATCCACGTCGATTTGGTCTTGCGTCTCATGTCGGTGTTCTCTTGAACAAACCAACAATAGGTGTTGCAAAATCGTTGCTAATGGGAAAAGTGAAAAATGATTTGGTATACGATGGTAATGAAGTAATAGGAGCAGAGCTTTCATTTGGTGGTAAACCAATTTATGTTTCGGCAGGACATTTAATTGATCTTGAAACTAGTGTTGAAATCGTACGAAAGTTTACGAAGAAATACGAACCGGAGGTTTTGAAATTGGCTCATAAGTTGGCAAAGCTTTAGGCTCTTAAATATTGCTATAAATTAATTTGGAATTTTAATAAATATCATGCGTCATCCTGTCGCCTACGGATTCTACCCTCCGGAACCAGAAACACTTCGTAAAGAAGTAGAGAGACTTCTAGGTCAGAAAGTCGAAAAAATAGATGCACTTGGTGCTGTCGTTCCACATGCTGGCTATCAATTTTCTGGTCACGTTGCTGGTGCAGTTTATACGAGTATTAATACAGAGAAAAGAAAATTTCTCATTGCGTGTCCAAATCATACAGGCTATGGAACTAGGATCGCGTTAAGTCAGCAGGATTGGCAAACGCCACTTGGTGCCGTGGAAGTAGATAAGTCGTTCGCAGGAAAAATAACAGTTAACGAGGATGCACACCTTTTTGAGCATGCAATCGAAGTTCAATTACCGTTTCTCCAAGTAAAATTCAAGAAATTCGAATTGATTCCTATCGTTTTATCTCATCTTTCGTTTGAAGAGATAGAAGAACTAAGTGAAAAACTTGTCGCTGATGATATCTTCTACATTGCAAGTAGTGATTTCATTCATTTTGGTTCTAACTATGGATTTATGCCAGTGAATGGAACGAATAAAGAAAATCTTGAATGGGTCAAGAAGCAAGATATGAAAGCAATCGATCTAATTTCTAGTTTAAGGGCAAAAGAGTTCTACAAGTTTGTCGTTGAGAACGAATTAACAATCTGTGGTTTCATTCCAATTACCCTTGTACTATTGATCATGAAGAAACTTGGTGCAAAGAAAGGTAAACTCATAAAGTATGCAACAAGTTACGATGTTTATCCAGATTCTTCATTTGTAACGTACGCCGGGATTGTGTTTAGTTAATCATCAGCGGATAATCGAACAAAAATTAACTGCCGTTAGTTGATTGGATTAGTCCTTATCGGTTTGTAGAAATCTGAACGTGTCCCAAGAGCGAAACTCGCCACAAAGATCTTTGGTAACAAGTTCACGTACCTTTGATGGTGGATGATTCCCCAACAGCCACGCAAGTTTTATGAATGCAACTTCTGGAAGCATTGAGACTGGAATCACACCAATCTCCTGTAGTTTTCTTCCTGTAGCGTAAACATTCATATTCACTTCACCAAAGATCGTTTGAGTCGTCATCAGGACTATTGTTTTCTTTGCTAGCGTTTTTAACTTTCTAAAAAATGCCTCATTCCCATCTTCAACAGGAGCATGTCCCAAACCAAAACCTTCTAAGACCAAGCCCCTATAGCTCTTATAAACATCTAAAATCTTAGGATCCATGTTTGGATGAATCTTTAACAAACCGACTTTCTTCTCGAACTTATCTTTTACGATAAGTTTTCTATTCTTGTCTTTTTTCTGATACTCAGTGAAAAATTTTATTTCTTCATCGACACGTGCTATCGCTTTTGCATCTATCGGTTTGAACGCATCTCGTCTGGAGGAGTGCATTTTTCTTGTTCGACACGGAGGTAGTATGAGAACAGCTCTATCGTCCATAGATTCATGCATTGCGATTGCAACACCAGAAAAATCAGTCTCTGTGATAAAGCGAACGGCCCCTAGGAGGTTTAGGAATGCGTCACTGCTTCCACGGTCACTACTTCTCTGAGAACCAACAAGTATTACCGCCACAGGTAAATTCTGAAGAGCAAGCGCAAGCGCAGCTGATGTATAGTGCATTGTGTCTGTTCCATGAGTTATGATGATTCCGTCAACACCTTTCTTTATTTCTTTCATAATCTCCTTTATGATTTTTTTATAATGGTCAAAAGTCATGTTTTCGGATAACGTGTTGAACATAGAGCGAAATCTGATGTTTGTTATCTCTCCAATTTCTGGGTACATTTCAACAAGATCCTTTGGATCGAATGTTGGTGAAACGGCCCCGGTCTCATAGTCGACCTTACTAGCAACTGTTCCACCACAACCAAGAATTGAGATGGTTGGCTTTTGCTTATCTACTTTTAACGAGCCGACCTTCGGTCTCAAGCTTTTTATTTTTCCACTTTCCACTTTTTCAATCTCGTTTTCGGTGTTAATCTTTATTCCGGTGTTATACCCAGAACTTAACTTTATCAAAATTATATTAGAATCACCAGCAGATTTTGGTAGGATAATCCCTTCCAATTCAAGCCCAGATTTTTTAATTTTTATTTTATCGCCATATTTTATTTTTTTCTTCTTTAGAATTCTCTTGATTTCTGTTGAGTACATGATATTTTCTTCATTTAGATATTTTTATTGTTTGAGTAGTACATACGTAATTTTTTATACTGGTCGTGGAGATAAATAAAATATGAAGAAATGGATTTTGCTGATATCGTTGATTCTTATCATAGTTATATATATTATCTTTAGAGGCAATTTAGTGATAAAAGGAACTGTCCCTGGGGAGCTTTTATCAGAACCTGGCTCAAGGTCGTTAATAACGATCGATGTTGAAAATACTGGTCTGAATTTTTTCAGAATTGATAACATAACCATAAAAGGTGCCCCAGTTTCTGTCCAGACATTAGAAGAATATACAATAGGGCCATTTCAATCTAGAGATATAGTTTTGAAGATTGTAGTTCCTGAAAATGCTACAAAAAATGTATATGACTCTGTAATTATTTTAGATGGAATTGAAAAGCCATACGAAATTATTATTGGTGATAAGGAAAAACTCGTAAAGTATAGATATCAACAAATTAAAGATTCTATAGAATATCTTAAAATGCTTGGTACCGTGAAAACCGAGCTTATTTCTAATTTTGAAGAGTCTTTGAAAAATGTGAATGAATCAATAGAAAAGAAGGACTATGCAACAGCTGATAGTATTATGGATTCAATTGAATATGAAATAAACAAAATAACTAACAAAACAGAAACTAGAACGTTTTCATTTATAGAAGTTTCTATTTCATTGATAATATTAGGAATCTTGTTTTTAATATTCTTGTTGAGGAAATATGGTATACCAGAGATAAGAACACCTTCTATAAAATTACCAAAAGTTCAGAAACCAAACTTTAATTTGAGAAGGCCCGAAAGTATCGGGAATAAATTACAAACCTTTCCTAGTAGAAAAACAAATCCGATGCTACAATCTCAAAAGTTAATTGAGAGTCACCCAATCGAAACCGCTAAGACAAGCTCTAATACTTCTTCTATTAGTTCTGATAACTCTTTAAAGTCACAAATGCTGAAAATCGTAGAAGAACAATATAGAGCAGGACTCATATCAGAAAAGACATATCAAGAGTTAAAGATGAGGTATGGAGGATAATCACCTACGCTTTTTCGATTTTCTCTTAGTCCGTTTCTTAGTTTTTCTCTTCGTTTTCCTTTTCAGTTTTTTAGTCTTTTCCCTACTACTCTTAGCCTTTATCTTTCTTTTAGTTTTCTTTCTAACTTCAAAGGTTTCTAAGAGATCTTCTACTTCGTCTTCCAGAAGATCAATCCTTCTTTCGGTCTCCAATAGCCCACTAACAGGATGTTCCATCTTTTCAACCTTTGTCTTGAGTTTTTCTATCTCTAATTTTAAACCATTCAATCTCTCATCTATGTTAAATATTCTTTCAGAAATTCCTGATTCAATCTTCATATCTAGTTTCTTTAGACCACGCATTATATCTCCGATTTCTTCATATAGATTTTCAACTTTATCTTTAACCGACTGGGACGCAACTACCTGCATTTTCAGATCTCCAACTTCGCTTCTAAGTTTTTCTACAACATCTTTAACACTTTCCATTCTAGAATCTACCATTTCTATTGTTCCGAGCTTGTTTTTAACTCTATCAACGATTGGTATCATACCACTTATAGCTTTCTCAGCGATTTCTAATCTTTTAGATAATTCTCTTAACGAATCAATTTCAATATGAAACTTTTCAACATCTTCTTTAACATTTGTTATTTCTTCACTTAGGCTTCCATCTACTTTGAATTCTAACTTTTTCACATTAGCCGACAGCCTCTCAACGATTTCAGAAATACCAGATATTCTTGATACATTCGATTTTATTTTTTCAATTTCTTCTTTTTGTAGATCCGTCTCTCTTTTAACATCCGAAATTGTTACTCGAATATCTTTAAATTTTCTAACGTTTTCTTCGGCTATGTCTATACTATCTTTCAAAACATGAAGGGTCGGAACAAGTCGATCAAGCAGTGTTTCAATTTCTGAAACTTTATTTTCCAGTCTTTCTATTCTATCCGTTACTTCGTCTGATTTTATGCTTGGTGTAGAAACCTTTTTTCTTAAATTTTCTTCCAATTCATTTAACATTTGCTCTATTTCCATTTACATCTCCTCACTAACAAATTTTTTCAGTAAAGTCAGATTTCTTTCCAACATCATTTCAACCCATTTCTTGAATCTATTAAACTCGTCTCTATCGACCTTACTACTCTCAAGTTCAAGCTGCATTGATAACATCTTCTCAATAGGTATTTTGTCTAACTTCTCATTTATATTTTTCATTTCCTCTAAAATTGGCTGTAACTCCTCCCTTGTAACTGCGTTGTCAACTTTCTTTGCGACTTCATCGACGATCTTTGCATATTTTCCCATCGTTTTTGCCAGCGTCTCTCTTCCTATTCTCTCAAGAATTCCGTCTATAACTTTCATCTTAACCTGTATACCTCTTCTCATTTCTTCAAAGCTGTCTGCACTTATCTTTCCCGATCTATAATCATTTTCAACTGTTTGTAAACTCTGTTCTAGCATTTTCTTTTCGTGAACAAGCTCTTCAATACTCTTTTGACTCAATGCTACTTTTTCAATTTCTGATTGTATATGCTCCTTGATCTCGGATTCTATTTTGTTTTTAACATCCTCAAAGTCTTTCTTTGTGACTACATCGTTTTCAATTTTCATTTGTAGTTTATCAACGGTTTTAACAAGATCAGTGACTAAATCATCAACCTTATGAATTTTTTCTCTTTCATCTCTTATAGCAGTTAAATTTTCAGAAATATCTGAGAATATAGTCTCCACTTTACCCGCTATTCTATCTATTTCTCTCTTCTCTTCTTCTATCTGTTTTTCAGCATCTCTAACCTTTTCTAGTACATTCGCAAGAGCTTCTACATTCCCGAGTTTTGCAAATGTTTCTTCTAACCTTTTTAATCTTTCCTTTAAGTCTTTCGTTAAAACATCTAGCTTTTCTATTTGGGCTTCTTTTCGCTCTAAATCAACCATGAATTTTTCAAATCGTTTTTCTATCTTACGTGGTTCCAAATAGGTAAGCATTTCCCTTAACTCTTCAACATCTTTTTCCATTTTCGTAATATCTTTTTCACGGTCAAGTATCATTCTTCTTAGATCTCCTATAGATTCGTTCATGGTGGATAGTCGTTCTTCTAATGTTTTTCTTGCCTCCTTTTCCATTTCTAATTTTCCATCCAATTTTTCAACTTTAATAGAAAGTTCATCTAGAATATCCATTTTACTTTTCTTTTCCTCCTTTGATTCTTCTTCCTCGGGAGGTTCTTCCTCGATTAAACCCTCCTCTTTAAGTATTTCACCCAGAGTTCTCTTCTCTTTTTCTGGTTTATTCTCTTGTTTACTTTTCTCTACCATATTTTGGTCCTCTTTACCTTCTTCTCCCATCTTACCACCTCATATCCCACTCCAATCTTTCTCTAATCTTATTAAGATATTTTTCAGCTAAGACAAATTTTCCTTCTCTCTTAAGTTTCTTTATTAACTTTAGATCTACCTCTAGCTCTGTAACATCTTCTCCCATATTTTTCATTTTCTGTATCATTTTCTCTAGATCTTTAACCTCAAGTGGTTCTTTCTTCTCTTCCACTTTTCCTACCTGGTCTTTTACAATCATCAATTCTCTTATGAACTTTCTCTCAGTTTCTTGGGGATTCATCTTAACCATCTTGTACATTAAATAATATGAGGATGAGATCACTAAAAATACCATCACAACAAGAATTGCACTAGAAAAGTTTTTTATCGGAATTCCCATAGCTTTTTTCGATGCTATATCTAAATCTTTCTTTACAATATCTAGTTCATCTAATGCATTCTGATATTCACCGGTACTTATTAGTTTCTTTGCTGCATTTAACTCGACTTCGGCCTCTATTAGTTCTTCTATGTTAGGATTCTTAGCCTTTAATTTTTCGATTTTCTTTTCGTAAGATTTTATGATAGAATTCATTGCATCTGAGGCGGTGATATTTACTTTTATTTTACCTATAAGTTTGTTCATGAAAAATTGAAAGTCAAATGTACCGGGTTCAGATTCAGAAAATATTTTTATTTTGATGATTTTTGTTTCACCTGGATTTAATACTATTCTAGATGGGCATTCAAATTTTAACTGAGAATAGCAAGTAAATGTTTCGTTTACAGATTGGTAACCATTATTGAAGATCTTTAATGATATAGTCTTATTAGAATTTACAAGCATAAGTGTTTCATTCTCATACTCAAAGATAACTTCAGCTCTTGATATCGCCGTTATTCCTAAGAGAAAGATAAGAAAAAAAATGGATAGATTACTTACCTTCATTCAATCTACCCTTAAGCGTTTCTATGTATATTTCTGCCATTCTAAATGCTCCGATCTTAAGTTTATCCTTAGCTAATTTGAGGTCTAATTCAATGTCACTTGTGTCTATGCCACGCTTCTTCATTTTTTCAATCTTCTCTTCAATCTTTGTGAGTTCTTTAGAGTACTTGATATAGAGATCTAGTTGTTTATCAGGTAGTTTGTGTGGTGAATGGAGTAGTGGACGGAAGTTTATGAAGTAAGGTCTACCCTTGTTGTACTTAGGATTCTGTAGCATACCGACTCCAACTTCTAATCTCAGAACACGCTCTGCATATGTCTTTCCAAATTTCTTCTCTACTCTATCTACATCTTCAAGACCTTTCGTGTGCATCTGGATTTCAGTAAGAACATTACCTTTGATTGCGTTCTTGAAGTCTGCCAATACTTGTGAAATCATAACCATTCCTATACCCCACTTACGGAACTCTCGGCAGGCCTTCTCCAATGCAACGTAACCACCTTTTCCACCGAACTTCTCTAGCAATCTATGAACTTCATCGAATACTACCAACAATTTCAGACCAGAAGCTTCTTCCCATCCTTGCTTAAATATACTATCGATGATGTTTCTTACTGCTTGGTCGAATTGTTCAGGAGTGAGCTTGTTTAGCGTGAAAACAGTTATTTCACCAGGATTCATGTACTTCCTTAGATCGATCTTTACATTAGGATCTGTAACTTCATAGATCATACCTTTGAATGGTCTTGCATCTTCCTCTCTTAGACCAAACTTCTTGTAGAATGATAACATCTTCTTATCTCTGCATGGTCTTACAAATCCTGTCCATTGTGCTGTTGGATCGAATACGACAACAGGAATATCTTGTTTCAATACTTCTTCTGCAATGGCCATTGCAGCAACAGATTTACCGGAACCTGTTGCACCTGCGACTATTGCGTGAGTTGTTAAATCATCCATCTTGAATTCAGCTCTTACATTCATCTCTGCTAATTTACCGAGCCATACTTCACCCTTTGGAAGACTCTTCATATCAACGGGATGTAAGTATCTCATCTTCTTTAACTTCCATTTGTCATAGTACTGTTTACCTTTCCAACCAACCAAAACGCTTATTATCAATGCTGCTAGTATACCAAGCAACATAATTCTTTCCTTGGTCCAGAACGGCTTCTTAATTTCGAATATGTCTACTGCACTAGCTGTTTTATTATCATATTTTGCTATTACTTCAATAAAGTATTTTCCTAGAACTATTCCCTTTACTTTAGACAAATCATAAACTCTGACAAATGCAAGAGATGTTTCTATTGCCAAAGTCTCTTCTTTGTAATCAAGAATTTCCTCTGTTGTAGCAGATTTGATCCTGTATATTAGTGTGACATCAAATCTCTTCTTTGTACCCAAGTTATAGAGTGTTACATAGTATTTCAAACTTCCATTAATTGGAACTTCTTTAGTTATTGCATTGACCTTTAGATCAAGTAAAGCTTCTTTAGGTGGTACAACCATCAACGTTATTGGTATCGTTCTTGTATACTTGTCTGTTGAAATTATGATATCGCCTGTATATGTTCCTACAGGTGTTGTTGGTAATGTGTAGACTTTCATCTGGACAGATTCAGAACCACCTCCAGGTATAGTGACATTATCCTTCTCTAACTGGACAAACTGCCAAATACTTCCAAGTATTTTTATATGGGCCGTAACCGGTTTGTTGAGATTGTTCGAAAGATATAACGAGAATAGTTTAGATTCTCCTGGATGAAGTGTCGCCTCAATTAAATCGGTTTCTGCTGATATTGGTGGTAATTGGCTCTGATTAACTAATTTCTCTAAAGCCTCTTCTAACTGAGATGATATGCCTGTGCTGCCACCTCCAGGTGATGTCGGTTGCTGTGGCGGAACTGTAACTGTAGAAGGTGCAACAGCTGGTTTTACAATTACAAATGCACAAAGCTTTGTTGACGGTACCTTTATGAGTAAGTTTGCCACATCAACCTCAGTATTTTCTACCTTGGTCCATTCACCATTACATGTTTGATTATCAAAGTCCCAATCATCACATCTATATACCTCAATATTCTTCAGTCCGAGATCTCCTGGAATCAGATTTTCTGATGAAAAGTTCAAGATAACATCTGCAGATGAATATGAAATGTTATGTTCAATTCCTATCGCTCCTAGTAATTGTCCCCCCTCTAGAGGTAGTTGTGAAGTTACAACACTTAGATCAACATCACTCACTCTGGTTATATTTGTTAAGTTGGATTCAACATTCACATCTCTGAATGTGAATTCATTACCTAATGCCTTAATCGTGATGTCATATTTTCCTTTAGGTATACTTACGTTGTAACTTCCAGTATGATTCATGATTTTTGTAACCATGTACGAACCTATTCCAGCTTTTGTATTCTTATAAATTCCTAATTCTACTGGTACTGGATTTTCTTTAACATCTTTTACAATTCCCTCTATTCTAACCTTTTGATTAACTCTGAACCATGTACTTAGGTTTGCTATATTACCAGTAGTATCATTTGCATAAATTACAACATCATAATCTCCTGGGAGAGTTAATGCTGGTGATTTCCATTTCCATTTTGAATTTACGAAGTTAGTTGTAAGGTTAGTTAAATTAAAGCTTCCAAATACGGATCCATTGTGGTATATTACTATCCAGACTTTGTCTACCTTAACATTGTCGGTTACATTAACGTATATTTCTTCAGGTTTTTGTGGTTCTATGAAGCTCGTTTTAACAGATGTTATGTTAGGAGGGGTCACGTCTTTATAATGGATGTAATTGAAATATCTTGGAGTTCTTGCATTGTATTGTAGTTGAATAGCTTCTATTCTCAACGTGTAATTCTTCCCGTCTGGGAGTGTTGGTGCTTTGAATCTTACCTTCCATTTACTTATATTGAATAATTCACTTGTAGTTTCACATGGTTTATCTCCTATATATGCATTGAATGCTACGAGTTTTGGATCTGTTAAGATTTGACCCGCAAATGTAACATTTACTATTGCCTGAATTTCGTCTCCAGCTCTTATATCATTAGTCGGTTCAATATTTTCTATATAAAGCTTGAATGGAAGTACTCTCATGTTTGCATTGAGAGTGGAGGATTGTATTTGATTTTGTAGAGGTCCACAATCAGTACATGAAACAGTTACATTTCCAGTAATATTTCTTTCATTTTCATTCTCAGCAAGTTCTGGTGCCGTATAATTAATTTTTAGGAGGCGAAGTGTGCCTTTTTTGAGTGTGAAGGTTGTTTCAGAAGCCGTTATGTTTGGATTGGTGTAAGATGTTGTAAAGCTTAAGTTAACGTTTGCGTATGATGAAACGTTGACATAGAAGTATCCATAGCTTCCACTACCTGTTGTGAAGTTGTATTGTGTTGGAGTTAAGTTCCAAGTTGTGTCTACAGGTACGTGAATAGTTAAAGGAAGACTTACTACGTCATTTAAGTCTGATGAATTTGCAACGATTTTTATATTATAGTCTCCAGGAGGATATGTGAATGGGACATTTAATGTCATTTTAGCTATTGTCTTTTCTCCGGCTCCTAAACTTGTGCTTGATGGTGTAATAGATACGCTGAAATTCTTACAATAATCTATCAATCCGACTGGTACACATGATAATTTTATGTTATCGATAGGAGCATTACCTCTTGAATATAAAGTAATATTTATTGTTTTCTTTGATGCGTGAGGAACGGTATAGGTCGATGAATTGGATGTGATCTCTAATATTTTCGTCGGGTTTACTTTAATATAGAAGGGGGTTGAAGTAGAGTCAATTGTTCCATCCGGATTCTCCCATCGAGCTCCGAATGTAACATAGTATTCTGTAGAGCCTGAAGGTGGTGTACCTGCGGGTATCGTTATATTGAATACCTTACTTATAACAGGAGGTATCTTTATTTTATTGTAGTATTGTGATGATGGTGTTAAAGTGAATTTTTTATTCAATGGACCATTGATTCCTGTTAGATTAACATTATAAGCTCCAATCCTCTTTGTGTTATTAATAGTCACGTTAACTGATACAGTCTTTGAATCCTCTGCTGTTATTCCATTTACTTCTACAGTATTCAACATAGTAGTTGACGTATAGTTAGTCTTTAATGCTAAAGATGTTGTTGGGTATACATGGAAAGTTATAATAGTTTCATTATATTTACTTGGATTGGCATTATCCCATGCATAGACCTTTACTTTATATTCTCCTGGCTGGTCTAATTCTGAACTTAAGATGACATGTGTCATTGTATCAGATGGTCGACTAACACTTTTCTTTCCAACTAGAACTATAGTTGATCCGTCTGGTTTTGTAAGATTGATACCATCATAGATAACTAATTTATTATCACCCACGGTTGCGTTTATTGTAACATCCTCTTTGCCCATATCTATATAATCGTATGGAAGAATCTGAACATTAAAATTAGGTGGGGTGTCCTCTACAGTTAAGTTAATCACCGTGCTATTGGCTTGTGGTTCTGCACTAGAATTACTGAATGAAATAATTATCGTGCAATTTCCACCATTTTCGGCATTTGTTGCATCTATGGTTATAGGAATGATCTTGCTACTGATTTTTGGAACATATATAGACTGTGGATGAGATACAACTAGACCAATTATGTTACCACAGCCCGATGTGGAAATAGTCCAATTTCTATCAACATTACCGGTATTGTTTAATGTTATGTTTATTGATCTATAATCTTCTATAGGAACTAAAAGATTTGTTTTATTAGGTGAGATGCTCCAACTTTTATCCTCATTTACATTAACATCTACGGTAATATCTTTATAACATCCTTGTGAAGTACAAGAGACATATTCACCATAACTATTTACATATTTTGTTGAATTAATTCTAAGCTTCCACTCGTACTGTTTAGGATCAGTACCTTTTGGTATTTTAACAACAATATTACCACTTTGAGTATCATTTTTATTTAAACTATATGGAATCGATGGAGTTATGTAGCTACAATTAAGTGGATATGTATATGTTAAACAGGAAGAACCTATTGCATATAGAATTGTGTTTCCAAAGTTTGAAACATTTATAGGTATTTCTATCGTCTCTCCGTGATTAGCTGTACCTATTACTGGGTTAGGTTCTATAGATATTTCTGGGTGTTCCAAAACATCTACTGAAATTGATTTAGAATCTGTCGATATACTGTTATCTGGGTTATTCCATTTAGCATTAATAGTTATTGTGTTTGTACCGAGATCCACAATATTCGTTACCTGAATTTCAGGGTTCCATTCACACGTTCCACCAACAGGAACGGATTCACATATTTTAGTTATATTTTTTGTTGTGAAACCGGTTGGAAGATCAAGAGACATGTTGACATTGTACATTGTTCCATTGTTAATAATATCTGATGATCCTGTGTTATTGACAATAATATTTAGCGTAAAGTTGTAAGGATTATCCCTCGTTATGTTATCATCCGTTGTTACGGAGGTTGGTGTAATACTCATGCTCTCATTAGCAGTACCAATTACATTAAAGCTAATTGATTCACTGGAGTTGGTATTGTTAGTCGTGTCATTTACATACAATGTAGCATAGTGAAATCCACCCTTCTTTGGTGTATAAACTATCGAATAAATTCCATTTCCTCTATCATCTATGGACTCGGGGTTTAAGATAACAATATCACTCTCAACTCCGGTAATCTCAACCCGTACACTACTTATCTCTACATTATCGCTTACGTTTGCTTTGAATGTCAAGCTCTGATGGTTTGCCTCTAACGGTGTAGTTCCAATTTTTTCAAATGAATGAATTTCTGGCGATTCGTTATCGCCAACAGACACAGTGTCATTGATCACTTCACTTGCTAAAGGATTTGCATAGTAAAATATCTTTAATTGATCAGAAATATTACATTTTAGTTTGGTTGTGCCTACAATATCAGGAATCCACCACATCGTAGCAGTACCATTGGTGTCTGTCAGATTAGACCCTATTAGAGTCCATATACCCAACTTCTCATACCAGAAGCTTACATTATATTTACTTATTGGAAGCTCAGATGAGTCTCTATCAATTACCTTACAGCTTACCTTTGTTGGTGCATTGTAAAGAGGATAATCTAATGTTAGATTCGTGACGTTAGCAAAACCGTAAATGTAAATACTCCTCGAACCAAGCGTACTACTACCTGTATAATATGGTCTTGTTGCATTTACAGTTATTGAGTATGAATCAGGTTTTAGATCATTAAATATTTTCCATCTAGTCTCTTCAGATGATACGTCCTTTACTATTCTAAAGTCACCTTTATTGTTTCCAGAAAGAATATATGAAACATTAGCATTTACAACATTACCGTTTTCATCTTCAACAGATGAAGAAAAGTTTATATAGTTCGTTTTATTGAATTTAGCCTCTGAAATTGGTTTGATTAAAGTTACAGGACTTAATTTACCTCTTACTTCTATGGATATATTAGATGTTGCAGTATAATTTTTATCAAGGAAATTATCGAGATCTTTTGCAGCACCCACTTTTATTAAATATTCCTCAGGAGTTGCGGAGTCTGACTCATCGTATGTTATTGAACATGTACCTGATGAATCGGCTGAACAACTGGCTATATGTGTTCCATTCTTATATGTGAATTCTATATATCCACTTTGCATATCCTCATATGATTTCATGAATTTTGCAGTTATTGTTGCTACGTGAGGGTTAAACGTGTTGTTTCTATATATCCAGCTATTATCAGTTTCAAGGAGTAATCGATCTTGATATTTTACATCAAAGCTCTTCTGTAGTTGGTTATAATCGCTAGTAATACTATAATATAGTTGGTTTTGAGGATCTTCGATATTATCTATTGAACATTTTATCGTGTAAGTCTCAACGGATTTTCCACTTGTATTCCATATCCACGTTGCAACACCAGATGAATTGGTATAGTTTACATAAGATGAGATTAGTGAACCAGTGGAATTGAATACAGAGAAATTCACCGGATAGCTAGATATAGGAGAGTCTTTTTCATCATTTACGTTGCAATTTATCTTAACAGGTTCGCCTTTAATTGCTGATGTTTCGTTATGAGACCATAGAGCATATGTTTGTAAGTCGGTGGTTTTAGAATATCCAAATATTTTCACGATGACACTCGAGTCCCCTGGATCATAAAATGAATCAGAAATACTTCCATTGACGGTTATAGTGAAATTCCCTAGTTGATCTGGTACTGACCATTCCACGCTAGGACCCTTTGCTCCTGTTGACCAATCTATCGTAGAGCTAGATGTTAAGTCATTCCCACAAGAATCGGCAATGCTAGCACGTAAGTATTGATATATCTTATTTCTATGTACTATTTCACCATTAGTTGGCTGTAAAATGGTTACATGAAGCTTTTCTCTAATTGTTACTTGACTACTGTTAGATGTAAATTTGTATAATGAACTTGTTGAATGGTTCACACTCCATTGATGTTCTCCTAATGGTGAGATAGTACAATCTGGGTTCCATATAAATTCAGCGTAACCATTTCCATTTGTAGTGGACGATCCTATTTTGATCCAACCATTAGCATTTAAGAACAAGAAATCTATGTTTTCTCCAGCTACGTATCCGTCTTTATCCACATCGTATAACCTTGCTTCAAGTGTTACATTTGAGTAGTCGGTACTGTCATCCCTGTTTACAATTTCATTAATACCTTTTGTGATACTTAACAGCACATCATCTCTCTTGACATCGACAGTTATAGGATCGCTATAGAATGTAGCATCCCAGTTATCAGTGGCCATAAATCTAAACTCCCTTGTTTTGTTAGAATCTATATTAGTCCAGGCAGGATCTAACGAGAATGTCTCGGCAAAACTATCTCCGTTGCTGTACACTATTTTAGAGTCGATGTTTTCCCACATTCCGGATCCTGATCTATTAAACAACTGCAACGTGAGATTCAGCCGTTGATTATTGTCTTTGTCGGTGATGTTGGCGGTGAAGTTCCATGCTTCACCCCATCCACAATCATCTTCACAGGAATACGAAAGATCTGTTAAGTTTGTTGGGTTAAGACTTATTGAAACGGTTCTTGTCATTGTTGATTGTTTGTTTCCTGCTTGATCCCAGACTGTTGCGTTGAACTTGTAAAATCCATCTCCCAATCCCGTGAAGTTTGCCAAGAGTGAAGCAGAGGTTTGACCAGAGTAGTATAATGTCTTGGTCGCATTTAGTGTGTAAGGTCCGGCTTTTGTATCTGCTCTGTAGAGGTAGATGGTAATCTTATCAACACCAGCACCAGCATCGCTTGTTGAAACCTTCACTTCTATGAATGGTTCATGAATAATACTGTTGTTTGTTTCAGTCGGTGGTTCAATATATGAAATTGTTGGTAATACGGAATCCACTTTAGCGATATTGGTAGAAGTGTAATTTTTACAATTGCTTACTTCGTCACAGATTCTGTATATATACTGATAGCAATAATTATCTTGGACGGTTTCATCTACATGAGTTCCATCAGAATCATATAAGAGCGTTGTCCATCCAGACCAAGAACCACAAACACCACCACTTAGTGGTGCTGAGTTTCTCTCAATCCTACCAGTTGCAGTGTTAAGGCCGACACCACCCACATTATCAGAACCTAATGAATATGATATGGAAACGCTCTTTGTTGTGTAGTAACCATCAGTGTAAGTTATTGAACCATCAGATGGAGGAGTATTGTCTAAAGTTATGGTAAATGAAGTAGTAGCGGAATTTTCTGCCTTATCATAACACGTTACATTTGCTGTACTGGAATAACTCGAACCAATAGACCAGGTGTATGTGTGGTTATATGGCGATGAATAGTCGGTTGTACCAGATGATGTTGTAGCAGGAAACACCACCCTACTTACTCCTGCAAGATCGTCACTTGCAGATACATTGACCATGAATGAACCACTACTTACATTATTGTACCATATCGTGGTTCCACTTACATAAGAATAATCAGTTCCAGAAACTTCTTTTATTGATTTGATTAAACAAGATGGGGAAGTTGAATCGATTTTAAGCGCACTACTTGCCTTCGTGTTTGAAAGACCCACATTATCCACTGGTCTAACGACTATATAATAGATTCCGTTGCTAACAGAAGGTAATGTTACAGGTCCACTACAGTCGGTTCCTAACTCACCCAAGTCATCTAGATATCCATTTCCATAGTTTGTGTCATCATCAAGATAAGCATGACAAGTATTTATGCTACTAAGTGAATCAGAGCCATCCGTAGTTACCGTGATTGTTGTCCCCGGTTGAACATCATAATCACTTAGAGTTACATAAGTTATCGTTGGTGGAGTATTATCAATCGAAATTAACAGTCCTGAAGATGTCTGTACATTATCTAACTTGTCAGGAACACTAACAGTTATCGAATGAGAATTTGAACCTTCTGCTAGATTTGATGGATTATTCAGCTTTATCGTTCCAGTACATTTACCTGTCGCACTACTATAAGTAACTGTCCCCGTAAACGATGTCGTTGAATCATCTATCTCTACATTACAATTTTCCCCATCATTTATTCCGACACCTGTTCCATCAGAAACATCAACATCAATACTAATTGAATCTCCATCTTTATACCAACTTCCACTCAATGGAGAAAGCCAAGTATAGGTTGGTGGAGTGGTGTCAATGTTTATCGTCCACGTTTCTGATGATTGGCCGGTATTACCCTTATCATCTGTACATTTGATATACCAATTGTGAGCTCCAACAGTTAATGTACATGTAGATGTTATACTTGATTGTTGTCCTCTATCTGCAGTTGTTGAACCGCAGGCATTTCCATCAATGTAAAGACTACAATCCAAAACCGGATCAATATAATCATCAGGTGTAAAGTAGAATGTGGGTTTATTATTGTTTGTCCAATCATTGTTAGCTGGAGAATTTAGAGTAATGGTTGGTGCATGTGTATCAACTATAACAAAGGATCCAGCTTTTGAATCGGTTTTTTCAGTAGAATCTTTTGCCACTATTGTAAAGGACCAAGTCCCATTTACATTTGTAGTTGAAAAGTTATATCTATACGTTTTTCCGTAACTTATAGAAGAGTCAACACTCATTACTCCATTTATAACTCTTGAAACACCGTTTGGATCAGTTATGTTTATCAATACACTACCTATGTCAGATGCCCCATCAGGATCTGTAACGTTCACTTTTATTACAACATTATCACCATCATTAAATGTTGTTTTTTCTGTTCCTGTAGTAGAATACGTTTTTGGTTGAAATACATCAGGACCGGTGGAAATTTCTAACCATGATTGATCAATTTGCCAGGCTCCTCCAGTTCCTTTTATTGCGAATCGAGCATATCGTGCATATGGAAGGTTAAATGTTGATGATAATTCTTTAATATCAAGTACGCCATCTGCGTTAATAGAAAACCAACCAGTACTACCTTTTACAGAGGCAAAGTTTTCATAGTCAGAAACATTAACCATAGCTTGTGCAGTAATACCAGTTCCAGAAATTTGATACTTCAGATATTTCCAAGAAACGACCTGACCAGCATCAACCTCTCCATAAAATACAGAACCAGAGTTCATTTGAACTGTCGCACTATTCCCAGATTCTATGTAAGATGAAGATATGGGTAAAGAAAAGGCTATAGTGGATAATATAAATAACATTAAAATCGCGGCCGATATTATTTTTTTTATCATATTACTCACACGTATTTATATGTTCATACCCGGACAAAGACTACCATCAGATTTATAACAAGTACAAGTACCCATGTCACAGCAATACCCTGAAGGGCAATCTGAATGAGTTGCACATGGTGCATGACATGTCGCTTTGTTACAGACACATGTTGCTGATCCACCTGAGCATGAACATAATTTATATCCACTACACCCATCACCTGATATACATCCTGAACCAACTTTACAATGATAGTTATCTGCACAAGCAGTAGATCCACTACATGCACCACTAGAACATCCGGTATATCTATGACAAATATCTTTACAGTATTTTCTACAATCTATTCGATTTGAGTAGGTATAATCACAGTCGCCAGATGATACATTACAATAATAATTTCTATGTTCCCTATAATATGTCGCATAGCAATAATATCCATCAGATGGACAATTTAGTTGTGCTCCCTGATAAACTACAACTCCTTTTGCTAATAGATCACCAGAAGATCCATTAAAGTAAAGGAGTGGAACGCCATTGCTAGCGTTTACTATGAGAACATCGTTCGCTCCCGCCGATGTTGGTAATATTATTGATCGTTGAATATTACCAGAAATGTAGGCATCACTTGCATTAAATGTCCAATTCCAGACACCATTTATTTGAATTCCAAAACCATTTACTGGTGCAGATGACGGTGCAGTACTTGTATGAACATTTGTACTTTTGATCAAGACATTTCCGTTGTCATCCACTGCTAAAATTGTATTACCATATGGGTTCAAAAATTCGTATGTAATATTACTAAATGTCACACCGCAGATTGTTTGACCACTGGCAAAATTTTCTGCATACTTTGTTGTATTACCAAATTTGAATTCTAAGTAATGATGACCATGAGTCTTTACATGACTAATTTCATATCCTGTTTCATTACATGACCAGCCCAATACATAAACAGAGCCGTTAATCCATTGGTAGTTGACTGATTCGTTACCACAACGAATATCTAAGAATTGAAGATCGGTATTGTCTGAGGAAGAGAGCGACCATGTAGTTCCGTTAACAGGTCTGATCCATAGGTCGGCAGTACCTTGTGTTGTGAATTTAACAGTCCAGTTTCCACCGACGGTAGGGTAAGATTGAAGATTAAGAATTGTTAGATCGATTTCGTATGTATCGTTACTCAACATCGGAACAATCCACGTAATCTTGTCATATAAGCCGTTACCATTCGTATCCCAGTAGGAGACGTTGTACCTTGGATCATTTGTCACGTCGATGCGCTGACCATTTACGATGTGGTAAAGACGGGGTTGAAAGCTGAGTTCTGGTATCGTGGTAAATGCGGAAATATTATAATAATGATCTGATGCATTCGACTCTACGATTATCTTCTTTCTTTTTCCCAGCATAATTTCCTTCGCAATTGGTTTTGATGTTTCATATTCGATTTCGTAATTTCCGGTATCTATTTTCCACTTTACAGGTTGATTCAGTACGGCTCTAATTTGTTTCTTAACTATTATTTTAGATGATTCAGATTTTGTAGCAAACCCTGTTAAAAGAGAAGTTTTCGGTGTAATTATCTTCAGTTTTACATTTTTTACTCTCGTGAATGTCTTTAATACCTTCCTCGTTTCCTTTTCCTTAACTACTACATTCTTTGCTTCAGGAGGAAGAATCTGACTTAGATCCAGTTCCTCTGTGCTAATACTTTCCTCTACCCCATTCAGGTATTTCTTACCATTTCCCGGATAGGATGCGACAATGGCGCCGGAATAGTTTCCTATTTTAACAGAAGCGACACCACTCTTATCTGTGGTGGCGGAGTATTTACTTTGATCAAATGAGAAATAGACGGTTTCACCAGAGACTGGTGTTTCATTGTCTAATATTAATTTTGCCTTTAGAGTATCGTTTTCTAACCAAAGTTTTAGATTCGTATTAGCAAACACTTCCATAGGTAATGTTTGCTGCTTCATCTTTCCAGCTGTGAGAAGTCCTGTAGTCGAAAGCTTTACAGCTGCAAGTCCAGATACAGCTATTACCGATGCCAATATTACAGCAGCTATTACACTACTTACTCCTTTATTCATATCTCACCAACACACCAAAATTATTTGCCCCCAGAGATGCAGATAGGGAGCTGTTCACAACGAACAACGCTGAACAGGTTTGACCATATGATAATGACGAACAATCAGAGTCATAACTTATTACCTCAAATCCATCCGGAAGCAGTAATGATACATCAAGTCCCGAAGCCGGACCTCCTAGATTGTTTACGCTAACAGTTATGGAAAACTTTTGTCCTCTTGTTATCTTCTTGGGCATAGCAACACCAATCACAAGGTTTGGAAGTTCGGTTTCATTTAACGTAGTTGTTGTTTCCAACGTTGTTGGCACGGTTGTAGTTTCCAGAGTGCTTGTAGTTGTCGGTATCGTACTAGTCGTAGTCAGGATTGTACTAGTTGTCGAAGGTAGAGTAGTGAGTGTGATATTTGTTTCATTTAGGGTATTATTTTGGTTTAATGCATTGTTCAAGGTTTGATTTATCGTGGTAGTCGTTTCCACTGTGGTAGTGGTTTCATTACTAGTTATATTCTTTGTCTGAGCTTCTACAGGAAGGATAGTAGTTTCATTGATGGTAGTTGTCGTTTCGTTCACTGTAGTTGTTGTATTAGGTTCGATCGTTGTCGTTGTTTCATTGACAGTAGTGGTTGGTTCTATGGTTGTAGTTGTAGGTATAGTTGTCTCAACAGTGCTTGTAGTGGTTGTCGAAGTGCTTGTTGTCGGAATGGTAGTTGTTGTAGCGATCGATGTAGTGGTAGACGTTGAAGTGCTTGTAGACGTTGTTGTAGATAGAGTTGTCATAGGTTCTGGTGAAGTAGGTGTGGTTGGGATTTTTGTACCACTAGATGGGATACTACCCTTTGGAACTGCTGTAATCATACCCGTAATGCTACTTCCAATTCCTTCAAAAAAGTTAACGACCCCTCCGATCAAATCATTGATCGTATTTAATATTCCATTTTTTGGCCACGTTTGCACTGAACCGCCAAAGGACTGAGCTGGAAATATACATAACAATACTAAGAGCGAAAATAAAATTACTTGTTTCATCTAACTTCACCTAATGTTAACTACCGACGCCAATTGTCTATTAGAATATAAGTGTTGGGAAGTATAAGCTTTTATAACGTGTTTGCAAACACATTCATATATCAAAAAATTTGCAATTTTCAGCCATTTTTCTAAAAAACTGTTGGCCATCAAATTTATAAAGAGGTTAAGTGATAATAATAATTGAAATGAGAAGGATTGAAGTCTCTGAAGATTTACTGAAGGTAAAAAATCTTGTTGGTGAACCAAGAAAAATTCAGGTAAGAGAGGTTAAAGAGGAAATTGTAATAATGCTTAAAGAGCTTGGCCATCGTGTGGAGCGCTTAGAGAAGAGATTGAAAGAGGGTAAGAACGATCTCAATCCGAAGAAGGAAAAACAAATATTATTTTTATTAAAGCAAAAACCAATGACAGCCAAAGAAGCTGGAAAGAAGCTTGGTATTTCACGAACGCGTGCAAATCAATATCTAAGATTTTTGGAATCTCAAGGAATACTTGAAGGAGAAATAAAAGAAAAGAAAAAATATTATAAAGTAAAAGTGATTGAAAAATGAGGAATGTCGTTGGCATCGTATCTGGTAAAGGAGGTGTTGGGAAGACTACGGTTTCTGTTAATCTTGGACTAGCAATGCACAAGCTTGGAGAGGAAGTTGTTGTTATGGACGGAGACCTAAAAAATCCAAACTTCGGTCTACACTTGGGAATCTTTGATTATGATAAAACGGTTCATGAGGTTCTTAATCAGAATCTTTCCCTTCTAGAAGCTCTTCATATACATGAAACAGGACTTAGATTTATTCCAGCTCATCTTTCTCTTAGGTATCTTAATATTGACTCATCAGGTCTAAAGCAGGCTCTAAAGGAGTTTGATACAAAAGTTCTAATAGATTCACCCCCTGGGCTAGATAAGACGGCAATTAATGTGTTGGAAGCATGCGATGAAATACTGGTTGTGACATCGCCATACCTTCCAGATGTTACGGATGCATTAAAGACAGTGGAAGTAGCCAAGGATATGGGCGTGAAGATTAAGGGTATAGTTTTGAACAGGGTAATGAGGGAGAAACACGAGATTGGGGATGCTGAAGTTGAAGCAACCCTAGGGGCTCCTGTGATAGGTAAAATACCTTTTGATAAGAACGTTTTGAGGAGTTTGGCAGCAAAGAAACCTGTTGTTGAATATCATCCGTACGCTCCTGCGAGCGTGGCATTTTTCCGACTAGCCTCCAAACTCACAGGAAAAGAATATAAAGAGCCAATGTTCTTATTTATAAGAAGATGGTTTAGGTGATGCTATGAAGAAACTATTGATTTTATTATCAGTTCTGTTAGTAGCTTCAGTGGGCTTTGCAGTATTTCCACAGAGTCAGAACGCAGCACCGGGGACTCTTCACATAATGAACAAGATGAGACCAGTTGCGTTATCCCACTTACTTAAGAACAAAACTGTTGTCGATATTAACGGTACAAAATTGATTCAAATAAAAACACCAGAGGGAAAGGTTAACATAACTAGAGAGATTGTTAACGGGTCGAAAATCATTTCTATGAGTAGTAGAGGGGTAAACAGAACGATGGTAATCTCTAATGAAACAAAGGAAACATACATAACAACTCCAAGGGCAGTGATAGAAATTAGTCAGAATAATGAAAATCATACTAAGGAGATTCACATAATAGCTCCTAATACTGAGATATCTATTGTGAAAACAGGAAATGAGACTGAAGTGGAAAATGCGCTTAATCACACAGAGGGTATAGAAAGGTTCGTGATTAATCCTAGAAAAGCAAGAATTTCTGCATGGTTAAGAATGAAAAATATGACAAACGAGACAGCTATTCCTGCAAGGTTAGCAAGAATTAGAGCGAGGATACGAGAAAGAGTAGTGAATATGACAGTGAACGAGAGTAAGGGGGAAGTTGAAATGAGAATAGGAAATCTAACAGTCGTGACGAGAAGAAATATCGAAATAGAAAACGGAACAGTTGTAGTGCGAACAGAAAGAAACGTTACGGCTCAAATAAAGGCGCTTCCAGATGATGTAATAAACAAGATAAGGCAACAAGTCAAATTTAAGAAGCTTGAACGAATTGAGATAGATAGTGAAGGGAACAAAGTCGTTTACAAGGTAAGAGCATTGAAACCAGGAAAATTTCTCGGTGTGTTTAACGTTAACGTTCCAGTGGAAAGTAGTGCCGACGTAGTTACAGGAGATGTAATTCACATAAGAAGACCTTGGTGGGCATTCTTAGTTAGATGATTTTCTTTTTTCTTTTCAAATTATAAATGGAAAAACTATAAGAGATAATTATGGTTTGTGATTATACTTACGATGATAAAAACCAGACGATGAGAATTAACTGTCTGGGTTGCATATATGGAGCAAGTATAGAGGATAGCGAAGTATGTATGGGAAGAATAATTGAGAAGCTATTTGAAGTAAAAAAGGTTTCTAAAATCGTCCTCGCTGAAACAAGAGAATATGAGTATGACTATCCCCAAGTAAAATTACTAGTTCAACTTGCAGATGCAATTCAAGAGATAATGAGAAAGCGTTTAATTTCTTTAGAAAATATTTCTGTAAAAGGATGTGATAAGTGTGTTCCCACTAGATATGCTTTTTTGAGAAATTTAGTAGATCAAATTAAGTATGATCCTTTGAATGCATACAAACAGTTGATACGTGAAATTCGACATGTCAAAGTGAGATTAGAAAGGTCTAAAGGTATATGTCAAGAATGTTATTCAAAGTACTTAAGAAAAGCTCTACTTCCTATGAAGGAAATTCTCGATCGATGTGAAATATTTGAACTGGCTAAGGATGTGTTAGATAAACCAATAAAGGACAGATCATTCTACCGAGAAATATTTCATCCAACAATTCGACCGAACTTTATGTACACTTATTATCTTGCAATACCACCAGAAAATGCAGAGCTTGTTTATCGTTATAAGGTTGGAGAATCAATCGTAGAAATCTTTAGATTACCTGGAAAGGTTCGATATCTTTATCATATGTTACCACCAGAATTTAGGTTGGAAGAGGATGAATATACAATACTTGATGCTGCAAGGAGATATCTTGCAGCTCACCAGCCACGAAGACCGGAACTATCTGATCCAAAAACGATGAGGGAAACCTTTTACAACATTTCAAAGGACTTGGTATCTGATCTGGCAAATAGACATGGTGTAAGGCTTTCATCTGATAAGATAGATTTGCTTGCACGAATACTTACTAGATATACAGCTGGTTTTGGTATCTTAGAGCTTTTACTTGCAGATGAAAAGATTCAGGATATTTCCGTAAACTCTCCTATAGGTAGATCGCCAATATATATCTTTCACAACGACTTTGAGGAGTGTGAGACGAATCTAATACCTAGTAGAGAGGATGCTGAATCTTGGGCGACAAGATTGAGACTTTTATCAGGAAGGCCATTGGACGAGGCGAACCCAGTTCTCGATACAGAGCTTTTTATACCCGGAGGTCATGCAAGAGTCTGTTCAATTACGAGAACACTTTCACCAACAGGTTTGGCATTTGCTTTAAGACGACATAGAGAAAGACCTTGGACATTTCCTCTATTCGTATCAAATAGGATGATAAATCCATTTACAGCTGGATTACTTTGGTTTTTAGTTGACAATGGAAGGAGTATATTAATTGCTGGTACTCGTTCAAGTGGTAAGACTTCATTGTTAGGTGCGATGATGCTTCAAATAATGAGAAAATCAAGAATCGTAACATTAGAAGATACATTAGAACTTCCAGTAAGAAAGTTGAGAGAGCTTGGATATAATATTGAGCAATTGAAATCACGAAGTGTTATAACTCAAGTAGAAATAGAACTTCCTGCAGATGAGGCGTTGAGAACTGCACTTCGTTTAGGAGATTCGTGTTTGATTGTCGGTGAGGTTCGAAGTGTGGAGGCAAAGGCGCTATATGAGGCTATGCGTATTGGTGCATTAGCAAACGTAGTGGCAGGTACCATACACGGTGACTCTCCCTATGGTGTATACGATAGAGTTGTTAATGATTTGGGGGTACCTCCCACCAGCTTTAAGGCGACGGACATTATAGTCATTGCTAACAGACTTAGATCTCCTGATGGCTTAACAACATTTAGAAGAGTAATACAACTTACAGAGGTTAGAAAACATTGGAAGGAAGACCCTCTTACTGAAGGGGGATTTGTTGATTTGCTCGAGTATCATGCAAAAGAGGATGAACTGAGACCAACCGAAACATTGAGTATCGGCGAATCATTTGTATTGAATGAGATAGCCTCCCGTGTCAGGGAATGGAAAGGAAGATGGGATAAGGTCTGGGACAATATAATGTTGAGGTCTAAAATAATGAAAACACTTGCAGAATATGGAAAGAAAAATCCAGAAATTTTGGAAGCAGAGTTTGTTGTTAAGTCTAATGATCAGTTTCATTTGATTTCCAGTAAAGTTCTGGAAGAGTTTGAGGAGTTGGACTCGAATGAAATATATAAGAGATGGTTAGAATGGCTGAAATCAAGTGGTAAACATGCTTGATTGGTTTAAGAAGTTCTTCAAAAAGAAAAAGGAGAAGAAAAAATCAGACGTTAAGTTAGAAGTCCCTGCATATAAGTTTGCTTCTCGAGAATACAAGCTCTTTTTAGAAGAGGAAGAGATGTTAAAGAAGAAGGACACAGTTTACGAGAAGGCTTGTGAATTTGCAGAGAAGATAATGAAAGTTCAACCAGATGAAAAAACTAAAAAGAAGATGATAGATGCAATAAAGATAACCAAGATGAAGATTACACCTGAAGGTGCAACATCTCTTGCTATGCTCTTTCTTTTAAGTTCAATTATTTTAACCTTAGTTGTTGTGGTAGTATCAAACATACTGAAGCTTGGTATTACGTTGAATCATGCACTTATAATAATATTATTTGAATTGTTGTTCTCTTACTATCTGTACACCTATCCTATAACCTATAAAAGAAAATACATGACTAAGATAGGAACAGAAATTCCATTCCTTATTTTGTATATGGTTGTTTATTTAAGACAGTCGCCAAATCTTGAAGGAGCAGTTGATTTCGCTGCTCGAAATCTCGTAGGGCCATTAGCAAATGATATGAGAAAAATTTTATGGGATGTTGAAGTTGGTAAGTATGAAAATATTGATGAAGCACTAATGAAATATTTGTCTAGATGGAAGGAAGAGCGGTATATAATAGAGGCAGTTCAAACACTAAGGAATGCATTAGCACAACCCGAGGAAAGAAGACTAAAGATGCTGGATGAAGCTGTTAAGATAGTGCTTGATGGAACAAGTGAAAAAGCCAAGCATTATTCACAAGAACTTAAAATACCTGTGATGCTTCTTCATGCTCTTGGAATTCTATTGCCAGTCATAGGAATGGTTCTATTTCCTGTATTGGGTATATTTATGAAGATAAAATCATCCATACTATTCATAGGTTTTGATGGAATTCTCCCAATTGCACTTATGTTTTTTGTTTCTGAAATTCTTTCTAGAAGACCGACAACGTTTAGTGAGATAAGACCGGTTCATCATCCTGATATGCCGCCAGAAGGGACCTTTGCCTTAAGAATTGGAAAAAAGAAATACTTTGTTCCCGTCCTACCATTTTCAATTTTGGTTGCTTTACCTTTCATAATTTTCGGTTCTCATCTCTATATAAATGCTACAGCGGCCGATGAGAATAATCTATTTCAATCTATAGTAATTTCTTTTGGTCTTATTGTTGGATCAATATCTTATTTTTATCTTTCATCGTTCCAAAGAATAGAATTGAGAAATGAAATAAGGAAAATAGAAGAAGAATTCACAGAGGCTCTATTTCAACTTGGAAATTATCTTTCTACCGGAATGCCATTAGAGGTTGCAATAGAAAGGCTGATACACGCAATAGGTAACCTTAGCATAAAAAAATTCTTTGTTATTATTCTTAGAAACATAAAAAGACTTGGAATGACTTTTCGACAGGCTATATTTGATCCAGAATATGGTGCTATTCTTTATTATCCATCTACTCTAATCAATTCAATAATGAGGACTGTTGCTGATGTTTCGTCTAAAGGTGTACAGGCTGCAGCCTCTGCGATGTTGAGTATTTCTAGATATCTCTATGATGTACATCAGACACAAGAAAGAATAAGCGATCTCTTAGAGGATATAGTCAGTGCTCTAAAGCTTCAGGGATACATTTTGACTCCATTAGTTTCTGGTGTTATTGTAACGCTTTCAAACCTTATGATAAATATAATAAATCAAATAGCAACAAAGTTTACCGGACAAGAACTTATGGGAACATATGCTTCTAGCATGTTAATTCTACCGTGGGGTAAACTAGAAATTACACAAGGGGAATTTCAGCTCGTGTCTTCTATATATTTCATTCTAACTTCCTATATCGTAGGGACTCTAATAAACGGGATTCAAAATGGTGAGGATAAAATCGGAAAGAACAATTTAATATTTCATATTCTTTGGTTCGGCTCCATTATGTACTTTCTAACTCTCGGCTTTACATTAATGATATTTGGATCTGTGAATTTGTCCTGATAAATTTCTAATAAAAATATAAAATTTTTTGGCATATATTAAGTGTGATAGATAATATAAAGAATCTTAAATACTATTCACAGAAATATAACGTTCCCGATACTGATACTTGCTTAATATCACTAAATACCTTAGGAGCAAAGAGTTCTCTAAAATTCTTAAGAATAAGGTCGTATTTCACTCCAAATTTTATAAATAAAACTTTTTATTTAATGATATGTTTGAATACATCTCAAACTCCATTTTACTTAACTAAGTCAAAAATACATTTAGGAGAATATATGATTGGAAGTTTGAAGAAATTTGAAAATGATCTAGTTGAACTATATTATTTTAGAAAGAAAAAAAAGGTTCTAGTATTAAATACTAATGATAGAAGTCATTGTATAGGAAAATGTACATTTTGTGGTACTCAATATCAAACACCTAGGTCTAAAAGAAAATTTTTAGAGTTTAAAGAAATTTTGAAATTATTTGAAAAAATTGAAGAAACAGCCAAAATAAAATTTTCAAAGCTGGAAGAGATATGTCTTAATACTGGTTTGTTTGAGAATGAAAAAAAGTTATTTACACATTTAATTTCAATTTATAAAGCTGCTTCACTCATGAACTTTAAAGGTGAAATTAAATATATTGGGGCCCAGCTAAGAAATAAAAGTAATTTAAAGGAAATATCTAAAATCATTCCAAAATTTTCTTATTATTTTACATTGGAAACTCTTGAACGAAGAGATTTTATTGACAAAAGAAAAAAATATTTCGCAGCCTTTAATGTAGAGAAGACGGTTAAATTTCTAAACAATTTAAGAAAAAAAGGAATTGAGACGTCATTACTATATGTACTTGGATTGGATAGTCTTTCTAGTATTTCTCATGCATTTCAAAAATTTAAGAAGGTATTGACACGATTTCCTGTAATTAATATATTCCAAGCATATCAC
Source organism: uncultured archaeon (assembly GCA_964428495.1). Lineage (GTDB taxonomy): Archaea > Aenigmatarchaeota > Aenigmatarchaeia > GW2011-AR5 > JAHLMP01 > CAYRXY01. The sequence goes on along the minus strand of CAYRXY010000003.1, from coordinate 52,952 downwards.
CCATCATTTGAACTTTTAAGACATGAAGACGCTAAAAGGTTAGATTATTTTTTAAATGCTAGAATGATATTCGAGAATATTTTTGAGGATACTGATTTAAGACCAAAATTATGGGAAAATTATAGAGGATTATGGTATACAAAATTTAAAGGTGAAAAAATTGAAGGGAGTCACCTACAAACCTTTATCAGGGGTTATTAGGAAGAAAAGGGCAAAAGAGCTTGTAAGGAGTTTAGTTAAAGTGAATGTGAACTTCGCAACAGGTGTACCGTGCGCAGTACAAAAATATATTATCAGGGAAATTGAAAAAAATAAGAATATTTTCCATATACCAGCGATTAGAGAAGGAGAGGCCATAGGAATTGCGGCGGGAGCAGCAATGGCTGGAAATAAAGTTGTCATCTATATGCAGAACTCTGGTTTCTTAAATTCAATACATGATATTTCATCATTACTTCTTTCATATAAAATACCAGTTATATTTCTGATAACCTGGAGAGGATGTAAAGGAGAAGATGCGACCCATCATTTAATTGATGGGAAAATTACACTTCCAATCTTGTCACTGCTAAATATAAAATATTACATTATTTCACCAACTACAATAAAAAGTTCTGTTTATAGGGCTAATAAAAGCCTGGAGAAAAAAAATAGGCCAGTAGCTCTAATAATAAAGAGAGGTGTATTTTGATGATGAAACGTAGAGAGGTATTAAAGATCATTTTTAGTAAAATTAAAAAAATGAAGGCAATAGTCATAACAACAACTGGATTAATAGGTAGAGAAGCGTTTGAAATAGCTAAATATGATAAACATTTCTATATGGCTGGTTCTATGGGACTGGTAGCGTCTATTGGATTAGGTATAGCCTTTTCTAAACCAAATGTTAAAATTATCAGCATAGATGGTGATGGAAGTTTTTTGATGAATCTCGGTGGGTCTTGTACCATAGGAAGCACAAAACCAAAAAATCTTGTACACATAGTTTTGGATAATGGGGTATATTTTTCTACCGGGGGAATGAAAACTTATTCTTCTAATATAGAATTAGAAAAAATGGCAAAATTAGCTGGATACAAAGTTTATAACTCAGTAAAAAATAGAGAAGTCTTTGAAAAAAGATTAGAACAGGCTTTAAATAAAGAAGGACCAATTTTTATGAGAGTATTTATAGAGCCAAAGGGAAAAAGAAAGCTTCCTAGACCTAAAAATTTGAGTAAGTTTTATCTCGAAATTAGAAAGGTGTTGGAGAAATGGTAATTGAAGAAATTGGAATAAAAATACTTAAAAAGTGTACACAACTCTCTAAGAAGCATTCAAAAAATTTTCACGGATTAGGATTTGTAATATCTACAAAAGATGTAATGAAAAAATTGACTCTTTCGTTAAGACCATCAATGGAATCTAAATTTCTAAAGGAAATAAATAAGAATACAACTATTGATTATGTTGCTAGAATGCTTGTAAAATTATCTACCTCAAATAATTTTCATGATGGTTTTCATTTTCTAGATAAAAAATCAAACTTTATAGGAATTTGTAGAGTTTTATTAGTTAAAAAGGTTGATCTTCGACCAAATGAGAAAAGAGGAGTTCGTTTTTATGTAGCAAAAATATTTTCTATTTATAAAAATGTAAAATTTGTGGGAATTTTATCGCAGGATAGAAGTTCGTTCTATTTTATTAATGGAAATGAATTTAAGCTAAAAGACGTACTAGGATAATTTTCTAGCTAATAAACAATAATAATTAGTTGAATCTAGCCATAAATCTAAAATTTTGAACTTTGATTTTCTAAATTCTTTAATTAAAATTTTTTTGTTAAATCTATAATGAGGAAGCCCCTTTTCAGGGCCGTCTAATATGATATAAGTCCTTGGCGCAATCCATTTTATTCCATATAATCTATTTTTTGGTATTTGTTTTTTACTTTTATGTTTATGAACAGTAACAAATACATATCCTCCTGGTTTCAAAACCCTATACATTTCTTGAATGGTTCTTCTTATCCATTCTATTTTTCCATGATTTAATGTTTTAATACAAATTATTGCATCAAAAAAATCATCTTTATACGGCAATCTTCTGCAAATATCACCTACTTTTAGATTAGCATTTAGTCTCTCCTCTCTTAGCCATTTACTAGCAATTCTTATACCTTCACGTGAAATATCGAATCCATAGGTTTCAAAACCATTCTTAGCTAGGTAAACCAGATGCCTGCCTGTACCACATCCCAAGTCTAGAATTTTTTTTATTCCTTCCTTTTTCCATTTTTTAATAATTTTGGGAATATCCTCTTGAGGTTTAACCCAAATTTTCCCTTTTCTTTTAAACTCCATATTCCAGGCATTTTTGATGATTCTCATAAATAAAATTTTATTTTATTGCATACTTATTATTTATAGAATACATCTGACACTTTACACCCATTAAAGGTGTAAAAATTGAATACATATGAATATAAAAAGAAGATGTTCGAAGAAGTGAGAGATATACCTTTTGAAATTGTGTTTGGAGCATCTATAGACTATCAAAAAGCTATTGAAAGTTTAAAAATACACAAAAAAGCTGGTTGTACTTCTAAACATTTATATCTTGGGAATTTTTATGAAAAATTAGGATCGAAGGTCTTATATCTAACTTATATTTTTTACTGGGAAGATCAGGAATTTCTTAATAGGCACTTGAAAAATCTCTCAAAAAATCTTCCAGAGCGATATCATCTTGCATTAAAAGTAGATAATGAGTTAATAGATGCTACCTTTGATAAATTTTTGGCTCCTATATTTCCTGTAAATGAGTTTGAAAATTGTGAAGTTTCGGTTGTTTATGTAGATAAAATAGAGCATCATACGGTTCAAGAAAGAATAGAATATGTTAAGTCAAAAACAAAAAATATGAATGAACTGCTAAAGTTTTACGAAGAATTGAACCGATACCTAATTAAAATAAGAAACAAAAATAAAAAAACTTATCATAGGAAATCTTGAGGTATTAATCTCTTCATGCCCCCGCTGGGATTCGAACCCAGGATCTCCACCTCCGCAGGGTGGCATGTTAATCCAAACTACACCACGGGGGCAATATAAATTTATCGAGAAGACTTATAATTCTAAGCCATTTTAACGAAAGAATTAAAATGGAAAAATGAAAACAATAGAAAAATCAAAATTTACTCGGTCACGGTATCAATGCAGATACCTGCTGCAACTGTCATACCCATATCTCTGATTGCGAATCGTGCCAACTGTGGAATGTCCTTCTGTTTTTCAATGATGAATGGCTTTGTTGGTTGAAGTTTTACGATAGCTGCATCTCCTGTCTTGATGAAATCAGGATTTTCCTGGACTACTTGACCTGTCTTTGGATCAAGTTTCTTCTGAATCTCTACGAATCTACAAGCTACCTGTGAAGTGTGTGCATGAACTACTGGAGTGTATCCCTTAGAGATTACGGTAGGATGGTTCAATACTACAATCTGAGCTACAAATTCCTTAACAGGCTTTGGTGCAGAATCTGGATGAGCTGCTACATCCCCTCTCTTTATTTGATCCTTACCTACACCACGTACGTTGAAACCAATATTGTCTCCAGGCTTCGCCTCTGCAATCTCTTCGTGATGCATCTCGATGGACTTTACATCACCAGTAACGTTTGATGGTACAAATACTACCTTGTCACCTTTTTTTAATACTCCTGTTTCCACCCTTCCTACAGGAACCGTACCTACTCCACTGATGGAGTAAACATCCTGAATAGGAATTCTCAATGGCTTGTCTATTGGTCTTTCAGGTTCCTTGAATTGATCCAATGCCTCTACGATAGTAGGGCCATTGTACCAAGGTGTCTTATCACTCTTCTTTACTACATTATCTCCATTGTATGCGGAGATAGGAATGAATGTTATTTCCTCTGGTTTATAACCCACTGCCCTCAAAAGCTTTGAAACCTCTTCCTTTACCTCGTTGAATCTCTTCTCTTCGTAGTTTACTGTATCCATCTTATTGATTGCTATAATGAGCTGTTCTACACCCAAAATCTTTGCTAAGAATATGTGCTCTTTTGTCTGTTCTTGTGGACCTTCTTTTGCAGACACGACGAGTATCGCACCGTCTGCCTCAGATGTACCTGTAATCATGTTCTTGATAAAGTCTCTGTGACCTGGTGCATCTATGATTGTAAAGTAGTATTTGTTTGTCTCAAACTTCTGATGCATGATGTCGATTGTTAGACCACGCTCTCTTTCCTCTTTGAGTCGGTCCATGACGAAGGCGAACTCAAAGGTTTCCTTTCCTTTCTCCTTTGCTTCTTCCTTTAGCTTTCTTACTTGGTCTTCTCTGATTGCACCACTGTCGAAGAGCAATCGACCTACCAAGGTCGATTTACCATGGTCTACGTGACCAATCGTTACAAGATTTAAGTGTGGCTTGTTACTTGCCATAATATCACCTATATATTAAGCTTATCAATAATTGGTTTTAAAACTTAAATAGTTTAGATTTTCTCAAAGTTTTCAGTCCTTTTGGATGATGAAACTTTTTATATTTTCTCTCCCTAAAACAAAGGTATATGGTAGAGATACTTTGTACCTCATGTAAAAGGAATGTTGCTACGGAGGAGAACTGGGTAAAATTTAAGTGCCCAAACTGTGGAGAGGAAATAATTGTTCGTTGTGAAAGATGTAGAAAGCTTAGCGTTCCGTATATTTGTCCAAAATGTGGGTTTGAAGGTCCTTGAGGTGGTTAAATGGGTCAAGTAGCACTTACGCTAAAAGTAATGCCGGAATCTCCAGATATTGATGTTAACAAGATTGTTAATGAAATCAAGGAACTAGAGACCGATGTAGTTAAGGTAAGTGATATTTCAATAGAGGACGTAGCCTTTGGATTAAAAGCAATAAAGGTTCTTTTTGTCATGCCTGATAAGACTGTAAGTCCTTCGGAGATTGAGGAAAAAATAAAAAAGATTGAAGGCGTTGGAGAAGTAGAAACGGAAAGTGTTACTCTTGTTTAAGATAGTTTCTTAACTTTTCAAATGCTATCTTTCTCATCGATATTTTGTTTTTAATTTCTGGTCCAAGTTCTCCAAATGTTTTTTCATATCCATCCGGTATAAAAACGGCGTCCCATCCAAATCCATCGCCACGTGGTACATCAGAAATTCTACCCGATATTTCACCAACAAATAGATTTAGATCGTTTCCATCATAGTATCCAACATACGTTCTCGCTACGGCTCTTCTGTCCCCAGTTGTAATTCTACATATTCCCTCATTTCCTATAGTCTTCATCACCCATTTGATCAATGCACCGGGAAAACCATTCAACGATTCTATGTACAAACCCGTGTCTTCTACTATAACAGGCTTATTAACAATCTTGTACGCCTCGATAACTTTCTCTCTTACAACATCTTTAACATCCAATGACTGAATCTCTTTCACATCGATACTGACTTGTTTTACCTTCATACCTAGTATCTCTTCAACCTCCCTTACCTTGTTTGGGTTAGAAGTTACAAAGACTATCTCCATGAAATAAATAGATAAGAAAAAATTAAATAGAAATTACTCTCCACAACAAAGCTTTTTACATAGGTCAGCATCATCTGATCCTCTTGCAGCTTTACATGCTTCCTTTATAGTAGAAATACCTGGAAATCCTGTTAATGTGTTGTTAAAATGTCCTGCATCACAGTTTGTAGCTTTCCATTGATTGCACGCACTTACCCATGCCTGCTCGGCGTTAACCTGTTTCTGTCCGTGAAGCATTTCTGACGAAAACCAAACGGCGATCGCAACAAGTACAATTACTGCCAATGCTATTATTACTATAGAATTTACCGGTAGACTTGTACCTTTCATACTTATTGATTATTTTAGCTTGTTTAAATTTTTTCACAAATAACAAAAAGTTATGACAATTCATAAGGAAAACGGAAAGCTGGCGATATATAAGAAGACAGAAGAAAAGCTTAGAAATGCTCAGTATGGTGTTTGGAATCATTCCACTGTTGATGTTTGTCACTGGACAAAGAAGGCGTTGAAAGGTGAAGGAATTTGCTATAAGAGGAAGTTTTTTGGTATAGAAACACATAGATGTATGGAATTCTCTCCAGCTGGTATGTACTGTCATCATAGGTGTATATACTGCTGGAGACCTACTGAATTCTACAATAAAGTAGAGATGAAGTCGGATGAGGTTGATGAATCCGAAGATATTATAAACCATCTTCTGGAAGAAAGAAGAAAACTTTTATCCGGCTTCGGAGGAAATGAAAAGGTGGATAAAGAGATTCTGAAAGAAGCTTTTAAACCATCTCACTTTGCAATTTCGCTTAGTGGTGAGCCGACACTTTATCCAAAGCTTCCTGAGCTCATAAAATATCTAAAATCACTTCCAGAAACTAAATCTATATTCTTGGTAACTAATGGAGAAGAGCCAGAAATGTTGTGGAGACTTGAAAGAGAAGACGCACTACCCACACAAGTTTATCTATCTTTAAATGCTGGTACTAAGAAAACCTTTGAAAAAATATCCTGTCCTGTTGTGAGAGATGGATGGAACAAGATTATGGAGAGTCTTAACTTCATTAAGGAGACCAACACGAGGACTGTGATAAGAATAACGCTTATAAGAGGTATGAATACTCATGAAGAAGAGATAAAGGCTATTGCAGAACTTATCAAAAGAGCGAATCCACACTTTGTGGAGGCAAAATCATATATGCATGTTGGATATTCAACGGTAAGACTCAAAGAGGATCATATGTTAGACCATAAGGAAGTTGTCGAGTGGATGAACAAGCTTCTAAAATACCTTCCGGATTTCGAGCTTATGGACGAACACAAGGAATCGAGAATTATCATAATTCAAAACAAGAAAAGATACGTTGACAGATGGATAGCACCATTAGAAGATTCTACATATTACAAAAAGTATAGAATGTGATTAGCTACAACCACAAATATCCTTACAAAGGGCTTTATCATTCGGATAACCTGCAGATGTACAAATAGCGGACATATTTTTACTGTTAAATATATTTTTATTATTCCAATAATTATCATCACAGTTGGTCATTCTCCAAGTAGCACATGCTCTTTGAATTTCTTCGGTTTTAGACATACTAGATGATGCATTGGAAAATTGACTTGTGAAAAACATGGTCAATGCAAGAAGAACAATTATTCCAATTGCGATTATAACAATTGCATTTATTGGTAAACTTAAACCCTTCATAATTATTCTTCCTCCTCGGGCTTATTTATATTTTTTAGAATTTCCAATCTGAGACAGATCTCATACCATGCCCAAGCCCATATAATCGCTTCGAAAGCCTTTATCAAATCACCCCGATCCAACCAATACTTGGAATCGTCAACGTAGGCATGTATATTCAATAAGAACTCTTTACCTTTCTCATCGTAGAAACCTGTTGATTCCAACTCTTTTTCTATCTTATCGATCCATTTTTCTGTTTCTTCTTTCAGTCTTTGATCTATCATGAGAATTAATTATGAAATAAAAAATAAAAATTTCGTTATAAGTAAATTACTGCCTTTCAATCTTCTTGAACCCAGTATATTTCCACAAAACCTTTGGAATCTTTATCGTTCCGTCTCTCTGTTGATATTGTTCCATGATTGTAATCATCGTTCTACTCGTTGCGATTGCTGTGTTGTTTATCATATGAACAAAACCGGCAGGTCTTTGCCCTTCTTTTTCCCTATACTTGATATTCAGAGCTCTTGCTTGATAGTCCGTGCAGTTGGAGTTCGAACCAATCTCTCGAAACTTACCATCAGCCATCCATGCTTCAATATCATATTTTTTTGCTGCCTTGTATCCAATATCGCCAGTACAGACGTTAACAACACGATAATGAAGACCAAGTTTCTGAAAAAGTTCCTCAGCATCTCCTTGAACCTGTTCGAATATTTGCCAGCTTTCTTCAGGTTTCGAAATTACGAACATCTCTATCTTGTTAAAGTGATGCATTCTGTAAAGACCCTTTGTATATTTTCCATGGGAACCGACCTCTCGACGGAAGCACGGTGAAACACCGATAAACTTCATTGGCAATTGCCCTTTAAGCAAGGTCTCGTTCATGAACATGGTAGCAAGTGGATGCTCTGCAGTACCAATCAAGAATAGATCATCACCTTCAATCTTATATGCCTGATCACGAAGAAACTCAAAGTCCTCAGCACCTCTGTATGCTCTTTCGTTTAGCATAAACGGTGGTTCAACGAGGCTGTATCCCTTTTTTATTAGTTCATCTATAGCAAAACGTATCAACGCTAGATCGAGAAGCACAAGTTTACCCTTGATATAATAAAATCCATGCCCAGCAACCTTTGCTGCACGATCACGATCAAGCAGATTAAGTTGCATTGCTAACTCTAGATGGCCCCTTGGTTCAAAATCAAATTTCGGAGGAGAACCCCATCGTCTTATTTCAACGTTATCATGCTCGTCTTTACCGAATGGAACAGTCTCGTGAAGCAAGTTTGGAATCTTATAAAGGATTTCATCGAGTTCGGTCTTGTATTTTTCTAACTTCGTTTGAAGTTTCTCGATCTCATCACTGATCTGTCCCATTTTCTTTATCTCTTTCGTTGCGTTAGCTCCCTTCTTTTTTAACTCTGCTACTTTTCTCGATGCTTCATTCCTTTCGTGTCTGAGTTTGTTTATTTTAGTTTCAATCTCTCTCTTCTTCTTATCCACTTCGAGAAACTCATCTACAAGTTTCAATACTTGAGGATCCTGTCTCTTCTTTAGATTTTCCTTTACAAACTCCGGATTTTCTCTTATCAGCTTTGGATCGATCATTCTTAATCACCACCTATCTTGTTATCCTCGCTTTTTTGACGATCTCGTACAATTCCCGTGCCCTCTTATTTTTCTCGAAGTGTTCCCTTATCGGTTTGATTATTTCATTTAAATAAGATGCAACAGCACTTTTCAGATCAAGTGGGTGTAATTCACCACGTTTAAACAAATTCTCAAGCTCTTCATAGCTTTCGACCTCTAAATTACCACCATACTTTTTATCCCGTTCGATCTTCATCTTATCGAACTTTGGAAAGATGATGTACTTTGTGTATTCAAGTATTGGATTTCCATCAACTTGTTTTGCGGGACAGTATGCTTTACTAATTTTTTTCCTTATTTCCCCTTCACTATCATGTACAAATATTGACGACTCTGGTTTTGATTTGCTCATCTTCGATGCAATCATAGCATCGATTTTTTTGTTTTCATCGAAACCTTCCGGCTCTTTCATTCCTGTGAGACCGAGAAGCATGTGATGGCTTACCGCAACTGGTTTTCGCCATTTTAACTTCTCTGCAATATCTCGGGCAAGCATGTTTGCACGACGCTGATCTAGACCAAGTTGGCAAATATCAACTCCCAGCTCGAATATATCCGCAACTTGCATCATCGGGTAAAAGTATTGTGCTACTTCTTTAAGTTCTCCTTTTTTTCTACCCATGATTGTCAAGGCACGTTCAGTTCTCGCTATGGTGCAGTGCTTTGCCACAGTTAAAACGCGCTGCCAATATTCTTTCCTTGCTACCAGATCGCTCGCCCAAACGATTTCAACTTTACTTAAATCAACACCAGCCGCGTGCCAGACTTCAACAAAGTATTCACCACATTTTCTTATGGTGTCTAGATCGCCACTAAGTTTATTGTTGATCCATGCGAACCAATCACCGAGATAGAGTTTAAAATGAATACCAGCCTTCATTAACCTTTCGAGAATAAGAGGGCGAAACACACCGAACGGAAGATGAGCAAGACCACTTGGTTCAAATCCATCGTAAGCAACAGGGTGCTTCTTCTCTTCAAAGAGTTTTCTTAGCTCATCCTTTGTCACGATTTCCTCCGCAACAGATTCGACAATCTTTACTTTCTCGTCAGCGTTCATAATCAATAGTTTGCGCCAGAATTTTTAAAAAGAATTTAACTTCTATTTTTGAAGAATTTTAACACCTCCTCCTCCATGAAATGGAGTTTACCAGGAATTATAAGAATGCCTGGTACTTTGTCGATGTCATTGTCATTGATGAGACGCTCGATCGTGCCATATCTTATAATACCTTCCTCACTACCAAGCCTGCATGCAACAACAATTTTCGTTTCTTTATTTAGCCCTAACTTTTCTACGTTTTTGACCAACATCTTTACTGCCAATAATGGTGATAAATCAATGTCAAGAAGAATTAGTGAATGTAGACCATTAGATAGGTTCATTTTAATCATCTCGATTATTGAATCGGTAAAACCGCTAGCGGGTAGTGTGACCACGCGCCCAAACTTGTAAACTTGTAGACCAGTCTCGGCTACTGCCGTTAGAATTGATGAGCTATGAATTATTTTAACAGCAATGTTCTGTTTTTTCGCTTCTAATACTAGGGAAATGTGCGTCGTCGCGGTCAGAGCATCTCCACCAACCAGAATGCCTACATTCTTTTCCTTCGCTTGCTTAATGATTTCATCCATTCTATCTTCAATATCACTCCTATCCACTTCCTTAACCTCATGCCCTATCAACTTGTTGAGCTTTTCAGCAGTGGTGTCCAACCGTGTGGTATAATTTTCCCACAGCAGCACATCACATTTTTTAGCTGCTTCTAATGCCTTTAAGCTCATATCCTCTTCCGAGTTTAGACCGATGCTTATTAGGTATAACATGAAATAAAGTTCGAAAGAAAATTATTAAATCATTATTCCTAAAACAAAATTAAGTGATGTGATGAATCCACTGATTTTTCGTGCATATGATATTCGAGGAATTTACGGAAAAGACTTCGATAGTCAAGACGCTGAACGAATCGGTAAGGCGTTTGCAACGTTTTTGAAGCCAAAAACAGTTGTTGTTGGTCATGACAACAGAGAAAGTTCTCCTGTAATAAAGAAATCGATCATAGAAGGTCTAGTTTCTTCCGGCGTGCGTGTTATCGATGTAGGAATGGTCCCAACTCCTGTCTTGTACTATGCGATAATCAAACTTGGTGCAAGTGGAGGAATCATGATCACAGCGTCACATTTGACGGGAGAGTGGAACGGTTTCAAACTATGTCGACGAAATGCCGTAGCACTAGCAGGAGAAGAAATACAAGAAGTTAGAAAACTTGTTGAAAATGAAAATTTTATTGAAGCTCCAGGGACCATTGAAAAGTACGATATCGTTCTAGAATACGTAAAAGAAATAAAGGAAAAAATAAATTTTCGAAAAAAATTAAAGGTTGTGTTCGACTTTGGTAACGGAACTGTAGGTCCTGTTATGAAAAAAATACTTGAAAATGAAAATATTGAACCAATATTCCTTTTTGACGAACCAGATTCATCGTTTCCTAATCATTGGCCTGATCCGGCAGAAGAGGAAAACCTAAAGGAACTTAGAAGGATTATCAAAGAGGAAAAAGCAGATATGGGTATTGCATTTGATGGCGATGGTGACAGGACATTTTTCTTAGACGAGACTGGTAGAATCATTCGCGGGGACCAAGCTCTAGCAATATTATCAGAGGATGTTCTTCAATCTAAAAAGGAAAAGGTTCTCTATGAGGTCAAATGTTCACGACTATTGGAAGAATGGATAAGAAAGCATGGTGGAGAACCAATTATGTACAAGACGGGGCACTCTTTCATAATGAAAAAAATGATGGAAGATCCAGCAATTCTGCTTGCTGGTGAAATGTCCGGCCATCTATATTTCAAGGACTTCTACTCTATAGATGATGGAACACACGCTGCTATAAGACTGGTTTCGTTTCTTACTTCCCAACAGAAAAGCCTTTCAGACTTAGTAAATGAACTTCCTCATTACTTTTCTACTCCAGAGCTTAGACTTCCAGTGGACGATGAGAAGAAATTTGAAATAATAGAGAATGTAAAGAAGGAAATTCTCAGTATTGCTCAAGGGGCAAAGATTATCGATATAGACGGTATTCGTCTGGAGCTTAAGAACGGATGGGGTCTTTTGAGGGCTTCCAACACATCACCTTATTTAATTGCGCGGTTCGAGGGGAAAACACCAGAAGATATGAAAAAAATATATGATATGTTTAGTAGTGTTCTTTTTGAGTATGGTGTTCCACTTCCTCCATTGGAAACTGGCTTAAGTTAAAAAGCTTTGGCTATCTAACTACAATTATGGAAGAGAATCGGGAGAATATTCTACTCGAAGAAAAGGCTGAAGAGTTTTTGCGTAGTGATATGAAGGCTTTGATAGAGGCTTGTCAGACGGGTGCGGTTGTTATAGATTTTGTGCGCCTTGATAGGTTCGACCCAATCCTTTCAGAAATGCTTCTTGACCAACCAGAGATGGTCTTAAAAATATTTCAAAATGCTATAGATAGAATAGAGCTACCCGAGCATGAAAAAATAAATGTAAGGGTTAGGAACTTACCTAAGCATAGAAAAATAAGAATAAGACGATTGAGAGCAGAACACATAGGTAAGCTTGTTGAGATTGAAGGAGTCGTCAGGGCAGCGAGTGAGATAAGACCTCAAATATACGAAGCTGTTTTTCGATGTCCTGAATGTAAAGCTAAAATAATTGTAGATCAGGATGGTAATGTTTTAAAGCAGCCCATAATTTGTCCTGAGTGTGGTCGTCGAGGTATTTTCAAACTTATAGAGAAAAGAATGTATGATACTCGATGGATAACGATCAATGAACCATTTGAGATAACTCAAGGTGAACCTCCTGAGAAGATAAATGTACTTCTAAAAGAGGATTTAACAAGTCCTGGATTTCAAAGAAGAACAGATCCAGGTAATGAACTTCGAATTGTGGGTATTTTAAAGGAGATTCCAAAAAAGATTGGTGGAAAACTCTCAACGAGGCCAGATATATATTTTGAAGCAAATTATGCTGAGCCAAGAGAAGAATCATTCGAAGAGATAAAGATTACAGATGAAGACAAGGAAAGGATAATGGAGCTTGCAAAGGATCCAAACATTTACAAAAAGCTTATAGATTCCATAGCTCCTGGAATTTATGGTCATGATGAGATCAAGGAAGCAATTCTTCTTCAGCTCTTTGGTGGTGTAAGAAGAGAATATGAGGATGGTACTCATATAAGGGGAAATATACACATTCTAATCACTGGTGATCCTTCTACTGCAAAATCGCAGCTAATTTCGTTGGCTGTAAAGGCTTTACCGCGTGGAAGATATGTAAGCGGTAAGGGAGTTACAGGTGCCGGACTAACGACTACTGTTGTAAAAAACGAAATGATGGGTTCCTGGGTTTTGGAGGCTGGGGCATTGATCCTATCAAACAACTCAATACTCGCTATAGACGAATTTGACAAGATGAGCAAAGATGATCAGGTTGCAATGCATGAGGCAATGAGTTTGGAAACAGTAAGCGTTGCTAAGGCAAATATCGTAGCGTCACTACCAGCAAGAACTGCTATTCTTGCCGCTGCAAATCCTAAGCTTGGAAGATTTGATACCTTTGTCCCCATCCTTAAGCAAATTCAAATTCCAGAAACACTTTTGACAAGATTTGACTTGAAGTTTGCCCTAAAGGATATCCCAGATGCTAAAAGAGATCAGGAACTTGTGGATCATGTAACAAGAAGTAGAATAAAGCCTGAAACACTCAAACCACCTCTCGATCTACACTTTCTACGAAAGTATATTGTTTATGCAAGAAAGACATGTACAGATATAAAGATGACTGAAGAGGCGGCTGAGATGTTGAAGAAATTCTATGTAGATTTAAGAAACAAATATTATTCGGGAGAGGGAACTCCAACAGTTCCTATAACTCTGAGACAATTTGAAGCGTTAATGAGATTATCTGAAGCTAGTGCAAAAGTTAGATTAGATAAATATGTAAGAAAGGAAGATTCTGAAAGAGCAATACGACTTATGAAATTCTCTCTTCAACAATTAGGAATTGATATGGAAACTGGAAAGATAGACATCGATAAAATTGAAAGTGGTATTACGACATCCCAGAGAAGTAAAATAAGGGTAATCCTCGAGATAATAGATGAACTTGCAAAGGAGATGGATAGTAAGAACGTTTCTATAGAGGATGTTAAAGCTGCTGCGGAAGAGAAAGGAATAACAGATGTTGATGAAGTTTTAGATAGATTAAAGAATGATGGATTAATATTTCAACCAAAACCAGGATATGTTAGAAAGGTTTAATTCTTTGGACTTGAAAACTATGTATCTTCGTCCGTTAAATTGTCTTCATTCTAAATAGCGATGAACGATACCAAGGTATAGAACTCATCGATACTTTGAATTTCAAGAATTTTGCGAAATCTTCGTATTAAGATATTTCAAACACCAATTTTGGACGAAAAAAACTTAAAATAACTTTTCTTTCAAAATTTAATCATGAGTCTTTTGGTTATAAGTATTGATGGTCCAGATTTCTCAGGAAAAAGTACAATAGCAAATCTTGTTGTAGAATTTTTACGAAGAAAAAATAAAGGTCGAGATATTATTTTCAAGAGAACTTCAGTTCCAAGTGAGCTAATAACAGGTAGTTTTACAAAGATTTTAAGAAATTCTAAAGACAAAATTACAGCGGAGGAATACGCACTTGTCTATGCTCTAGATCATCTGCACCATTATATAAATGTCATAAAACCTTTAGAAGAATCTGATAAAAAAATTATAATGATTTTAGAACGGTCTCTACTCTCGACATATATATATCAAAGTTTGATCGGAAAAACCGACATTTTATGGATAAAAGAAATAAACAAATATTGCAGAACTCGTCCTCATTTGACATTGATTCTAAAGGTTAGTCAGAACGAGCTGTTGGAGAGGATGCGACTGGAAAAAAGAGGATTTGATAGATTCGAAGTTGAACAACACATAAGAAAGCAGTGTGAAATATATTATAATCTTCCGACAGAACTTATTCGAGAATTTAATATGGAGTATATAGAAGCAAGTGATGATGCCTTAAAAGTTGCGGAAAGAATTTCTGACAGAATTCAAGAAGTGATAGATGAATTTTTTAAGTAATTTTTTATTTCTTCAAATTTTTCATCTCGTTTTTCTCGAGTCAGCCAGATAAGTTTCCCTTTACCTCTGACCTCATTTGTTAACGCTCTATGAACTGTAGCTACGACAGATATTTTTGTCTCAAGAATTTTATTCAAAAACATCCGGAATTTTTCACTAAAAAATTCCATCTTACCTATTTCATCTATGAAGATTATGTCTGCGCCTTCCAGACACTCTTCTGTGTTCTTAAGAATCTCGTTTAGGACTTTTACATCAATTTTGTATTTTCCAAATTTAACTCCATTAAGGGAAACATGCGCAAAAACCTTTTTACTACCGGTAGAAATATTTTCTATAAAAAATCCAACTCTTTTACCATTTTCAATTATTTCTGGTGTAAAAAATCCACAGATCTTTTTATCCTTGAATTCTTCTACCAATCTTCTAACTAACGTACTCTTACCAACTCTGGGCATTCCCGATATAAAAATTTTCATTCTTTCACCCAGATCAATAGACTTTCTCTAGCTGTTCCTATCTTTCTCCTTGACGGGGTTGTACAAAATCTTTTATTTAGTACTATTACTTTTTTCACAGTGAAGCCAATCTCTTCAGCAATTTTTGATAAAATAATGTCAGATTCAATAACACTGGATGGGAAGCATCCATTACCGACGACCATCCCTACCCACCCCCCTTTTTTCAAAGCTCTGTATAAATTTTCTATTACTATGTACATGTCCTTAAAGTATCTCTTTGCTTGTTCTTCTTTAACGATTTTGTCTATATGTCCAAATTCTTCGTCCTTTTCTTTTATTGTACCTATGAATGATCTTATCGTTGTTGAACTCTTCCTACCAAAAAATAACTCATGCTCTATTTTGTAAACATTTTGATATTCTATTTTGTTCAAATACGGAGGTGAAGTTATTATTGCATCTACCGAATCCTCTACGTCTATAGTCCTTGCATCTCTTTCCTCTACAATAACTTTACACTTCTGCACCTCGAATTCCTTAAGATCTTTTATCATTTTCTTTATTTGTCTTCTAAACATTTGCCTTAGTGGAGGTACATTCTTGGCCCTCACTTTGACGAACCCACCATCCTTGAAAGCATAGCTACATTTCATAGATGCATTTATTAACGCAAGAAGAAAGAAATCTCTCTCCGGATTTTCTAGAGATAAAATCAATCTCTTGAAAAATATTATGTCTTCTAATGTGTACGGAGAGAAATATTTTTTTACATTCTTTGATATACTAAACTTTTGTTTTACGAATTTAATTTTTAAAATTTCTTTAGAAATTCTCTCAAGTTTTTCAATATTATAGTCTCTGGTTTTTACTATTGATACAAAGACTGATATAGGTAAAACATCAAAACCAATTGAGTTTATTCCCTTTTCTTTTCCAGCTAATAGCGTTGTACCACTTCCACAGAATGGATCCATTACCCACGAACCTTTCCTTAAATTAAACATTCTGAATAACTCCACAGCCAAATCTCTAGAGAATCCCTCCTTGAAGTAGAACCAGTTATATATCGGAAGGTTTTTATTAGGTATAAATGTTGCAAGTTTTCCGTATTCTAACTTTTCAATGATTTCGAAGCTCATAATTCTTAGTTCTGGACAGAGTTTTTTAAATTAGAATTTTAAAAGAATCATTATGATAATCATTGATACTAATATACTACTTGAATTAAAGAATGTGGATATATTTGATCATTTAATAGATTTTCTAAAATATGGAGAGCCTGTTGTACTCTCTTCTACAATAGAAGAGCTAAAAAATATAAAGAACAAAAACGCAAAACTAGCTCTTGACATAATAGCTTCACAACCTATCAAAATTATTCAGACTTCAGAGAAAAGTGCTGATAAGGCTATTCTTAATATTGTGAAGCCTGGAGATGCAGTTGTTACAAATGACAAAAAACTTATAAAAGCGTTAAAAGAGAAGAATATTAAGGTTATACGTCTTAGACAAAGAAAATATCTTGTGGAGGAT
Source organism: uncultured archaeon (assembly GCA_964428495.1). GTDB lineage: Archaea > Aenigmatarchaeota > Aenigmatarchaeia > GW2011-AR5 > JAHLMP01 > CAYRXY01. The sequence goes on along the minus strand of CAYRXY010000003.1, from coordinate 35,935 downwards.
TGAAATGTTCAAACTTGCAACCATTGAAGATGAGGTTCGTGTCCATCCGAAGTATTTTGACCTCGATCTAGAAGATGCAATCATAGAAAGTCTCAGGGATGAAGTTGAAGGTAAAATAGATCCAAATATCGGAGTTTTCTTAGTAGTTACGAAGGTTCTAAACGTTGGTGAAGGAGAAATCGTCCCTGAAGATCCAGCAATTCATTACCCAGCCACATATGAAGTCTTGATATTTCAACCAGAAAATCAAGAAGTGGTTCTTGGAGAGGTTGTCGATATTTCAGAGTTTGGTGCATTTGTAAGAATAGGACCTTTAGATGCTTTGGTTCATGTAAGTCAAATATTGAATGATAGAATTTCCTATGATCCAAAGAACAGCACTTTTATGGGAAAGAGAACTAAGAGAAAACTTCAGATTGGAGATGTCGTGCGTGCAAGAATCGTTGGTGTTTCTCTTGGTAAGAATCGTACAAAGATAAGTCTAACAATGAGACAGCCTTGGCTAGGCTCTATATCATGGATAGAAACGGATAAGAGAAAATTAAAATCAAAAAAGAAAGAAACCAAAAAATCTAAGTAAATTTATTTTCTTTTCTTCCTTCTCTTAGTTTTTGTTCGCTGTTTCTTTTCTTCCATTCCCCATTTTAAGTCCTCGTATTCTACCCAGGCTACTAGTAGACCGAATATTATCAAGAATAGACCGAACGTTCCTACAAATACATCTATGAAAAGATCTACCGCTTTTTTACCGATTATAGTTGTCCAACCTGCTGCTCCTGGTATATAATCTACTGTATACCAATACAACCCTACAAGGAAGATCAAGATTCCTATTATCAATTTTACTCCTGCGTTCATTTTCTTCCCCTCTTCTTTACTTTTATTTTGTTTACTTAAATAAATTTTTATGGATAAAAAAACATTTCAAAAAATACTAAACATATTGGAGAAAAGATACGATTACTGGGAAAAGAAGAAAGACGATCCGTTTAGAGTCCTAATAAGGACAGTCCTTTCTCAGAGAACGAAAGATGAAGTTACAGATAAAGCTGCTGAACGTTTATTTTCTAAGGCCGATACTCCGGATAAGTTGCTTAGTCTGAGTGTAAGGGAGATTGAAAACTTAATAAAACCAGTGGGTTTTTACAAAGTGAAGGCAAGAAGGATAAAGGAGATATCAAAAATTTTAATCGAAAAATATAATGGTAAGGTACCGATTTCTAGAGATGAAATGCTCTTACTTCCAGGTGTTGGAAAGAAAACCGTAGATTGTGTTCTTGCATTCTCATTCAATAAACCAATGATAGCTGTTGATGTTCATGTGGCCATAATATCAAGGAGGCTCGGAATTACAAATAGTAATGACTACGATCAAATACAGGAAGATTTGTTTAAAATTACTCCAAAGAATAAAAGAAAACTTGTCAACTTCCTTCTTGTAGAGTTTGGAAAGGAAATTTGTAGAACTCAAAAACCAAAATGTGAAATTTGTCCTGTAAGAGAGTGGTGTAAATACTACAAAGGGTTAAATAAAAAGATTTCTATGAATTAGAAGATACTTTTCATTTTATAGTTTATCTATATTAGTTTTGAATTTAGATTTTCAAATTCCGAAATCAATTTTTATCTTTTAAGAGAAACGCTAATCATGAATAAGTGCCCAGTTTGTGGTTCCACGAACCTTGGTTTGGATAGTAGTGGTCTGAAGTTTTGTAGAAATTGTGGAACAGTAATACATGAAAGATGGAACGGAAGAAGATTTTATGGTTAGAGTTTTTTCAATTCATTTATGACATCATCTAGCCTTATCTTTCTCTCCTTACCAGAACTCATATCTCTTAATGTTACTATGTTCTTTTTCAAATCATTTAAGCCTATGATTAGTACGTAAGGAATTTTCATTTTTCCAGCATACTCGAGTTGTTTGTTAAGTTTTCTCTTCATAAGGTCTATATCACATGCAACTCCATTTTCACGGAGTAAGAGTGTAATTTTCATTCCTTCCACTCTAACTTCTTCATTTGCAATTGCTACATAAACTTTAATATTATCTTTTACCTTGAATTTATCTTTCAGAACTTCGAATATTCTTTCTATCCCAAGGCTGATTCCGGTAGCTGGCATTTTTCTACCGGAAAAGAGCTCGATAAGGTTGTCATATCGCCCACCCCCTCCAACACTTCCAACACCTTCTTCAGCGAAGATTTCAAAAATAGGACCAGTATAATAATCAAGCCCCCTTGCCAAGCTTAAGTCTATTTTATACTCACTTATTCCAATCATATTCAATATTTCAGAAAGTTTTTTCAGTTCTTTGAGCCCTTCTGTATTACCAATTATGGTCCCCACCTTTTTCAAAACATCTTTTCCAGATATCTTCAAAACCTTCATAAGTCTTTTTACTACATCTATTTCAATGATTTTTTTCAGCTCTTCTTCTACTCCTTTTTCACCTATTTTATCTAACTTATCGATTGTTCTGATGACATCCAATCTCTTTGATTCAGAAACACCAGCATAATTCATTATATCATTCAAAACCTTTCTGTTGTTTATTCTTACGAAGAATTTTCTAAATCCTAATCTTCTCATAGCTACAACTGCACATGAAACAACCTCAGCATCTGCCTCTATCTCCTTGCTCCCTATTACATCAATATCTGCTTGCCAGAACTCACGTAATCGACCACGAGTTACATCTCCGTAACGCCATACACGATCAATTTGGTACCTCTTAAACGGGAGAACTATTGATCTATTTTCAGAAATGAACCGGGCAAGAGGAACAGTCATGTCATATCTTAGCCCTATTTCTCTCCCTTTTCTATCTTTAAATTTGAAAGACTCCTCTAATACTTCTGATCCACCAGCTCCCTTTTTTGAAAGAACTTCCCACTTTTCTAGTGCAGGGGTTTCCATAGGAAGAAATCCAAACTCTTCATAGGTACGTCTAATAATATCTATTATTTCCTTTCTTATGATAGATTCGGGAGGTAAAATATCCCTAGTTCCACGTACGTTTTTCATAGTAATAATATTGAGAATGAAAATTAAAAAGAAAAATAAACTACTTGTGGTATATTCTGGAGAGCATCAGAATTATGACTGCTACTTCTGCAATTAAAAATAGTAACAACATATTTGTCAGAGTGCTTCCTGAAACTCCAGCTGGGGAATTCATGCCATACCCAGCGAATATGAAGCTGATCGCTACTAAAATAACTAGAATTACTATTGTCACTGACTCTATGTACGTCGCCCTTTCTCCAGATTTTATTTTAGATTTTGTCTTCATATCAATCACGATTTGCAACTTCTTTCATCTATGTTTGTCGGAGTAGTTATCTTTACACTATTGCATGTTGTAAGTGTTGTATTGCAATAACCGAGCTGGTTTGATGAAGAAAGTTCTGAAAGAGTGTTTCCACTGAGATCTTTGAGATTGCATTCAACTGCATTTCCATCTACATACAGTGCAATCTCACTTGCATTTACCGATTTTGGTCCAATCCATCTCAAATAGACTTTTAGATTTCCACTGGTACTTACAGAATCTATAACAACATTCTTGCCATATTCGATATTTTCCATTTGCTCTGTACTTTTCTTAAGTCCAGATGATGTTAATCTCTGAAAATATGTTATTGAAAAAGCTACTATCGAAATTGTTATTGCTAGTAAGAGTACAATAGCAATTACCGGAGTTATCGCTTTCATATCTATCAAATAAATATTGGTTTTAGACGATATAAAAAACTTTATTCTTCAACTCTTGGAGCAAGAATGAAACTTAGTGTTATAAGTCCTTCCTGATATTTGAAACTCATCTTTAATGGGTAGTTTGTATTTAGGGCAATAGTTACTCTTTCGGATAGTTTTTTGGCTTTAAGCATCTTCTTTAGATAATCTATTGAATATCTTGCTCTAACTGGTTCCTTAGTTTCTATCTTACAATCTTCACCAGCTTTTAACTCAAGCTCTGCAGAAGTCGAATCTCCATGAGCTTTTAGCATGAACTTATCCTTTTCAACTTCCATCACAATGGAATCAGATACTAAATCAGCATCATCTATTCCGTCCGATAGAACCCCAGAGCTGATCTCAACCTTTGAAGGGAAGCTCAATTTTTCAATTCCGGTTGGGACTTCCTCCCTTATCTCTATTAATGGTAGCGTAAATTTTCTCTTAGAACGACCTTCGAAAATAAGTGAAAATGAATCATCACTTAATTCTAGTCGTAATATTTCAGAGCTTTTAGCTCTCTTAAGTATTTGTAAAAAATTATTCAAGTTTATACCAATCGTAGCATCAGATTTTAGATCATATTCTTTGAAATTCTTAGCAGAAAATTTGAAGTCCACAACGGCGACTACCGCCCGATCCGCAGCAAGAAGCTCTATTCCATCTTTTTTTATCTTAAACTTTGCCTCTTCGATTAATTCTGATATCGTTGCAATAGAATCTCTTAGTAGTGCGACGTCCTCCAAAACGGCCTTAAACATTTTCATCCCTCAGTTCTAAGTATTTTTTATATAAGTTCAGGTCAAGTCCCTTCATCACGCTGTAAACCTCTACCCTTATTTCTGGACTTCCTTGAACTGTAATTAACTGTCCAAATACTTTTATTATATCACCTACTTTTAAATCTTTAGCAGAATTTTCAAATATTACTCTAATTGTTCCGGTTCCATCATCGATTATTGCTATATCGTCTTTAATGTCTATTATTTTTCCAATCACAGAAACATTAACATCTTTTTCGGTATTAAGATCCTTAATTGTTTTATCCTTAAAAGATTGTTTCTTATAGTCCATATCTTATTATCAATAAAGAAAGCTTTTATTGTTTAAAATTTTTCTGCATCTTCTAATAGAAGATCTGGAATGCCATCTATGATCTTAAATTTTAATCTACAATTTTTACATATCAAAGCCTCCTCTTTTTCATTGTATTCTAACTCACCTTTACATCTAGGACATGCGAGAATCTTTAGTATTGATTTATTCAGATTCATATCTCTACACCAAGTATGACCCTGAATATTTTGGTCATTGTATAGGAAGTTACAAAATACCAACCCATCCAATTAAATGGAAATACATTTCCGATTATTGGAAGAGAGAACGGTAAAAGAATTGTGACATGGCCATATTGTTGGGATATCCATGGAAGAAATATAAATACAACAATCCATCCAAGGAGTAACGGCTTGGACATATGCTTCATCATTTGTCCCTGAAGCTTCATAACTTCCATCATTAATTCATTTGCCTTTTCTGTATTACCATTTTTTTGCTCTTCCTTAGCCCTTTCATTCAACGCATTCACTCTTTCCTTAATTTCTTTCATCTTTTCATGATGTATTAAGAATCTGTAGGGAAGGGTTACAAGAAAGCTGATAATCGTTGAAAGTATGAATATAGCTAGAGCTGGATTTAGCGAGAGCAATGGACTAAATAAAACCGAAACAAAACCTGTTATCGGTAGATGTATCATAAGAAAGATAATTAGTTTTTAGATTTTTAAACTAATATGGAACGCTCTTAATTTTTAATAAATAAGATATTCCATTTGCCAGAAGATGGATTAAAGGCGTCAGGACGATGATCAGTGAAAAATGAAGAAGTGGTAGTCTTTTGAATATTGAGGAAAGGAGAAGAGCGCCTAATATGAAATCCAATTGATCCATTAATGGAACTGGTTCACCTCTTTTTATTCCAGCTCTGCGCTTAAAAAAACTAGCTACTATATCTCCAAGAATCGCTCCAGCACTCAGTAGAACCACGAGTATTGGTGTCAATTCAATTAATGGGAGATAAGTTTCTACATAAGATTGGAAGTAGAGTTGAGAGAATCCGACAAGACAACCAAATATTATACCACCAATAGTCCCCTCCATAGTCTTACCTTTACCTAAAATTGGTTTCCCCCTCCATGACTTACCAAAATCTAATGGTCTTTTACCTCTTAGAAGAGGAGGAAACGCGTTTGCGGCATAGGCTGGAAGGATAAACCAGAATATCTGAATTAATATTAATATTACCTTGCTGATTCCCATTTTAAGAATTAATTCACTTATAATTATAAAAAGCTTATAGAAATCATTAGGCCGGGGTACCGAAGTTGGCCAACGGGCCGGCCTTGAGAGCCGGTGGAGCTTTGCTCCGCGCAGGTTCGAATCCTGCCCCCGGCGTTATGTGGATATGGCTCTTTACGTTTTTCGTTGGAATGATACTTATGATGAAGTTTAGTGATTACGCTGTAGACTATTCTATCAAGCTTTCTAAATTGACGGGAATAATGAAGATGACAATTGGGATTATTATAATAGCTATTATGACCTCTCTTCCTGAACTTTCGGTTTCAATTACAGCCAGTCTCAGTAATGCCCAGAATCTTATTTATGGTACTATGGTCGGATCTAACATAGCTGACATATTACTCGTTATGGGGGGCACTGCTCTAGTCTATGGCATTGGTGTAGGAGAGAAGTATTTGAAAAGGGCTAAGGAGATAATTATCATAACTTCACTGTTACTTCTCTACGGTCTGTTCTATGGATATGACAGCACTTTTGGTCTAATGAGCCTTTTAATATTCTTCTTCCTTTCAGACTCTTTACTACACCAAAAGTACAAGGATGGAAAAGAAAAAGGTAGTACGATTGAAATTTTGATCATTCTTGGAAAATTGATTTTAATCATTGTAATGATCCTTATTTCAGCAGAAGTTGTCACAAGATCTTCTATAGAACTTTCGAAAATTCTAGGAATTTCTGAGACACTTCTTGGAGCTACGGTAGTTGGTATCACAACATCATTTCCAGAACTTATGGTTGCTTTGTCTGCAGCTAGAAAGAAAGAGATGGGAATTATTTTTGGTACGGTGTTTGGTTCGTGTTTTGTTAACATAGCGCTGATTCTCGGACTAAGCGCTACGATATCAACTATTGGTATTGGTGTTAGAGAAATAGCCCTTTTGGCGTCCCTATTATTAACTTATGGTTTAGCCTTGTTGTTTATGAAGTATAAAATGGACCGAATGGTTGGTATGGTGATGCTGTCTATTTACACGTTGATAATCATAGTACTCTCTTCTTTTGGATAAACTATTCCATGCATTCTCTTATCATCTTTCTAACTTCTTCCTTTGTGACGAATTCTTGTTGAATTGGATTTAGAAGTTCAAACATATTTTCCAATTCCTTCAATTCCTTTCTTCTAGCAAAATTCTTTGCTTGATCATTGAGTCTTGCTATATTTTCTTCTATCTTGTTTACTTGCTCAGAAATAGATTTTATATCGATGCTTAGATCTATTATTCTCTTTTTTAATTCCTTTGTCTGTTTGAATAAAGAATCCTCCAGAGAACTTACTCTAGATTCTAGTGCTTGAGTTCTTTGCTCTAATTCTCTAAGTCTTCTATCACCACGATTAGCCCTTCTTATCAATTCTTGAAGTATAAGCTCGAGTTTTTTACTGTCTATCATTTCTACCAACAATTTATTTAGTGTTACACTTGTATTTAAAATTGGTAGAAATTTATGACCTAATCACAACTCCCCCTACTCCTGCCGCTGCAAATCTATGAACAAGACCAGCGATAATATTAACCATGTTCTGAACCTCATCTATCTTTATCTTATATTCTTTAGGCTCGATTATCTCTATTGCAGATGGGGCATAGAGAATCGTGATATTCACAAGGTCGAACAGACTCTTTACAACGAGTTTGACCTCAGAGACCTGAGACCATGCCTCCTTGACGTTGGCTGGTGGATTATCAACCTTAACTGCATCATGATACGTTACTTCATATATCTTCACGTTCTTCACATGATCTAGTCTTTCAATATGTTTCTTTATAGCTTCTTCGGCTGCTTCCTTCGTAACAGCCATTACTTCAAATATGAACCAAACATGTATCCAACCATTTTCTATCTTTTCTTGGGCTTCTTCGAAATCTTCTTTGGTATTCATAACAAAGTTCTTAGCTTGAAAACTTTTTAAAGAAAAATAAAAAATGAGAAAAGGAAAAATCAAAAAAATTACTCAGCAATTAGCTGGTACATTGTCCAAAGAGATCCTACCAAAACCAAGATCCAACCAATTACTGCGAATAATCCTAGACCGTAGTTGATTCCGTTCTGTGTTACATACTCTGCTACGAATGGTGTCTTCTCAAATACACCGGCCAATACAAAGGAGATTGCTCCTGCTGTCATCCATGTAAATGCCTTCTTGATCTTCTTGTCTAGTGCTATGTAGTGTATGAATACTAGTGCTATCAATACACCGATTGCAACATCTATTCCTGTTCCAAACATTTTTTGTTCACCTAAATGAATTATCGTAAGACTTTCTATATAAAAATTACCTTTCGTTAATTGTCGAAATAAAAATCATAAAATGATAGATAAGAAAAAGAAAAAATTAAGATCCAACCTTTCTTAGATTTTTTTGAAGAATAGTGACAGCCTTCTTTACTTCATCAAGTGTCTTTGCACCTGCGCATATTATCCTTCCTGATGAGAACAATAAAAATGCTACTTTTGGACTGGTAAGCCTGTAGACCAATCCAGGAAACTGTTCAGGTTCGTACTCACTCGACTCTAAATTGAACGCTAGGGAGTCAAGGTTCAATTCTTTTTCTAGATCTATTGCAACTACTATGTTCTCAATTTTTACCCTTATTTTATTCTCGTCTACTCTAATACCAACTTTCTTTATTCTTCTTACTATTTCCCTCAACGCTCTCTTCGCCTCTGATATCGATCTTGCACCGACGCAAATTATTTTCCCTGATCTAAAAATTAGTGATGCTACCTTTGGCTCGTCGAGGCGGAATACTAGCCCAGGAAACTGTTCAGGTTCGTACTCACTCGACTCTAAAACACCGAGAAGTTTTTCCAATGGTATTGTTTTATTGATGCCTGTAGAAGCAACAACGTTTTCTATATGCATTTTTGGTATTTTTACCATTTTATCTTACCTCTTTTCAAAAAGTTACATTTTAATATATAAAAAGGAAGTATTTAAATGGGTTTTTAAAGGTTTGTGTATGAAATTGACAATGATAAACTTCTAACTTAATTCTATAACGAAAAACAAAAAGAAAATCAGATCTTTGGTTCAACAACCCTTCCAATGAACAAGATGTTCCCTGTACTTTTCTGCTGAATTATGAAGATGAATGGATGATCTGCCTTAAAAATTATTTCTGGCGCTGGCATACTTTTTTCGAATATTACCGCTGTAGCGGCTGCTGCCTCCGTTCCCTTCTCATAGACTTTTACATAAGCCTGATGAATCACATGACTTATAAAAAGATCTCTTCTTCCAGTCATTCCTGAAAAGTCTGCATCAGGGCTGAAAGCAGTTGGCATTCCCATATCAGGGAGTGTGTCTTCTAGAAAGTATTTTGTCTCAATCTCAAACTTTGGAAGGTAAATTTCACTTAGCTCTGTTTCTCTCATTTTACTTTTCCATTCTTTCAGCTTTTCTATAGTTAACTTTTTCTCGATCTCAGATAGTTTACCAAATTTTGGTAATATGATCAACATTGAAATATCATCGCCTTTGTAAGGAAGCTCAAGAATCTGTACATCTTCTGTTTCTGTGTAATTGAACGTCTTTTCATTTGGTTTCATGTGCATCATTTGAACCTTTATTGCCTTGTTTGAATCCATGTGAAAGTCCATTTCTTTTGTTTCTTTAGGATCAAACTCAACTTTCCATGTACCTTTAAAATAGATTGCATTTGTGATGACAATTCCTGTTGACGAAGTTATAAAATCTTTAGGAATCAAGTCTTCGATCTTTCCATTTGTCTGCTTCTCGATAAAGCTGTTTATCGTTTGCCTAGATTTCTCTGGTTCATTTACAAAATCTAAATTTGCTGCTTTAGCTCCATAATACCTTTCAACTGTTGTTGTATAGTTCTCAAGCAAAGGAAAGTCTTTTTGAACCCAGAGAGCATTTCCGGTTCTAATGGTGTAGTCTCTATAACCTTTGTTTATCTCATTGTATATTGCTGCAAAGTTTGGTCGTAGAGTAGTATAATCAGGAAAGTGAAATACATTTTTTATTTCTTCCGCTGTTTTTTCCCTTGCTCCTTCATATGTGATTGCTAACGCTGAGGAAATGCTGTATGGTGAGAAGAATAGATTGCCTTCTTCGTCCGAAAGTTGCTTGTATAACTCAAAGGCAAATTTATTGTTTGCGTTCACTACCTGTTGGACGCCCTCCGATGTTGAACCTGTATCATCTGCTTTTGGTGGTTGTAATGGATTGTATGGGAAAAAGAATAATATCGCTCCACCTACTGCTACTATCAAGAGAATTGCAATAATAGTTAATGTTTTATGCATGAATTTAAATTTATAAAGAGAACCTTTAAATAAGGTGCTTTTATGAAATTCGGTGTAGGGGTTGGAATTCTTCTCGTAAAAAACGGAAAAATACTACTAGGGAAAAGAAGTCCGGACCCTTCAAAAACCGCACTACATGGAGAAAATACATGGACTTTGCCTGGTGGGAAAGTAAGATTTGGTGAACGTTTGATCGATGCTTGCTTTCGAGAAGTTTTAGAGGAGACAGGAATAAGAATTAATAAAGAAAGGTTAAGGAGGATAAGCATTACAGAAGAAATTTTACCAGACGCCCATTTCATAACCTTTGGTTATGTTTGCGACGATTTTGAAGGAGAAGCAAAGATAATGGAGTCTGATGAAATTATTGAGTGGAGATGGTTTAAAATAGATGAATTGCCTGAAGATCTATATACACCTAGTAAAAAGATTATAGAAGTATATAAATCTTCGTTTTTTCATCCAGCATTGAATCAAAATAAAGAAACTAAAATTGTCTTCATCGGCTTATCTAAACATTACTTCTACTTTAGAAGGCATGCAGTAAAGTTTGTATTGGAACAGGGATACACTCCAATATCTCAATATGGAATTTTTGATTATTTTCTTCTTGATACGGTCGATAGAGATAGAATTAGAAATGCGAACAATAATTTGTTAAGAGTCTCTGATGAGTTCTGGGTCTTTGGTCCGGTCAGTGATGGCGTATTAGCAGAGATAAAACTTGCAAAGCAACTTGGCAAGCCGATAAGATATTTCACGATCATTGATAGTAAGGAAATAAAAGAAATTTCTAAAGAGGAAGTTGAGCTCGAAGAGAAGGCGTTGGAGAAGTTTAGGAGTGAACTATAAATTTATTTAGCTTTCCTATCTTTCTTTACCTCATCTCTCAGCCTTGGTACACGGATCAAAAATCCACAGTGTTCACATTTAACGGAAAATGGTCTTTTCCATGGCTTCTCGACATAGCCATAATAACTGCATTCAGGGCATGTGTACTCGCAGCGAGCAATCTTATCTTTTTTGAGAACAATAATTCGAATCTTTCCAGTATATTTTCCTTCCTTGTTCTTCACCTCACGCCATGTATGATATAATGAGTCTCGTGGCGTAATTTTATTTTTTTGTATGAATTCTTGAATTTTCTTCATTTCCATGGAATCACCAAACCATTAGTGGACCAACCAAGCATAAGCCAATTTTCCATCTCAGCTAATATTTCTTCCTATTGATTATCGAGTTTTATATGCTTCCTCTATTTTTGGTACAACCTGCTTCTTTCTTGACATTACACCTGGTAACAATACACGATCATTCTCCACCTTCTTACCAAATGCTTCTTCAACCTTAACAATATTACCAGCTACTAATAATAGTGAACTTTCATCCATGATGTTAGTAACCATTAACATGACCAAATCATAACCTTCTCCTGTCATTTTCTCCATCTCACTAATGATTTCATCTTCTCTCCCTTTGACCTGATCATAATCCACAATCTCAACTTGACCGATGCCAACCTTCTTATCACCGAAAGTAAACTCCTTGAAATCCCCTTTGATAATCTCTTCTTCGCTCATTCCTTCAAGATTCGATTTTGCCTTCTTGACTTCGATACCGAACTTTTCAATATCATCGATGCCAGCAATTTCAGCAAGTTTTTTCGCTATTTCCTTATCCTTTTCTGTTGTTGTTGGTGATTTAAACACGACCGTATCAGAGAGGATTGCACCTAAAAGTATACCAGCTATCTCTTTCTCTGGTTCAATGCCTGCTTCAAAGTACTTCTCCGCTATTATTGTTGCAGTTGAACCAAGCGGTTTAACAAGAAAGTAAATTGGCTCGCTGTAGTTGAAGTTGACTTTGTGGTGATCGACAACCTCAACTATTTTAGCGTTCTCAATCCCATCAACTGCTTGAGAAAATTCGTTATGATCAACAAGGATTAACTCTCTACCAGAAGCATTTTCTAAAACTTCTGGTGCTTCAACGCCAAACTTTTCCAAGACGAATTTTGTCTCTGGGTTTATGGCGCCGCACCTTGCAGGGGCAAACTCACCTTCTCCAAGTTTGTTCTTCAGTCTCGCATAAGCTATTGCCGAGCATATCGAATCAGTATCGGGATTTTTGTGACCGATGACGTAGATCATTTTATTCTCCCTTCAACTTATCATCATATTTCCCTTCATCAATTTCCTTTTGAACTTCTCGTGGATCTTTTCCTTCGACAGTCACACCAACAGATAGGCATGTACCAACAACTTGTTTTATTTTTGCTTTCAAATCGCCTGCAAGTGAATCACCTTTTGCCTCAGCGATCTTGATTACTTGATCAATAGTTAGGTTACCAACAGTCGGTGCTGGTCGGCCAGATTCATCTTTACCTAAACCTGCAAGCTTTTCGACACCCAGCTCCTTTTTAATCATTGCACTTACTGGTGGTGTCCCAACCTCGACCTTAAACTCTTTAGTTTTTTCATCAATGATAACCTTAACAGGAACCTTCATTCCTTCAAATGCCTTCGTCTTCTTGTTGATTTCCTCGATGACCTTGGGTATTGGTACGCCTAATGGTCCGAGAGCTGGACCTAAAGGTGGTCCTGCGGTTGCCTTCCCCCCTTCTACAAGAGCTTCAACAGTTTTCATGAATAACACCTGATTGTATAAATATTGAGTGAAACCTTTTTAAGAATTTATATCTTTTAAATTTTAAAAGTAGCCAAGAGAAATAAATATTGTGATTTAAATGCCATTATTTACATTCAAATCTAAATCTAAGTCAAGAAAACTACCAGTTGATGAAATTGTTTCTATGAGATCTTCTGGAATTAGTGATAAAGACATAATAAAGAAGTTAAAAGAGATGGGTTACTCCTATGATGAAATTGAAAAGGCAATGATAGAATCTCTTAAGGGTGAAGTCTCACCTGCTACTGAAACATTAATGCAGGCGAAGCCGGATGCGCCTGAGGCAAAGACAGCTGAACCAAGTGTTGGAGAAATATATGAAGAGAAACCCGAAGAGACAGAATCTGATATACCACCAGAGACTATCGTGGAGCCTTCCTCTGCGGTTGGACTTTTCGACGAAGGAGATGCAGAACTTTCTATAGAGGAATTAGTGGAAGGAGTTGTTAATGAAAAATGGGAAATATTTGAGAAAGAACTTCGAAACATAAAATACGATTATGAAAAGATGATTAAAGAATTAGACGAAATGAGAAAGGCAATATATAGGATAAGTGAAGAAAAGAAGAATCCAGAGATAGAGCGAAAGCTCATGTTATTTGATAGAAAGATTGAGAATATTGACGCTCGTGTTTCTGGATTGGAAAAGGCATTTAAGCAGTTTCTACCATCACTGATTCAGAATATTCGAACACTTTCGGAACTTGTAAATAAAATGAAAGAAAAGTCAGAATCAACATTCTCTCAAAAATTTAGCTCTTAAACCCAAAACTTTAATATTTTTTATTCTATAGAATTCTTGTTAATGGGCGGGTAGCTTAGCCTGGTTAGAGCGCCACGCTGATAACGTGGAGGTCGCCGGTTCAAATCCGGCCCTGCCCATACTTCTTATTTTTGATGGACCGGCTGGGACTTTCAGATCATTAGTGGAGTAAAATGATAATTAACATATTCTGTATGTCAAACCCACTAATGTACCTTTGAACCCAGGATCTCCGCCTTGCGAAGGCGGCGTCCTTCCACTAGACTACCGGCCCATCTATAATAAAGATGTATTCGAAACTTAAAACTTATTCTTCAATTCTTGAAATTCCATCTTCTTTTCTCACGTAGAATATCTTGTCTACAAATCCTTCCAATTCCCTTTCGTGAGAAACTAAAATTAATTGATCGGTCTCTATTTCATTTAGAACATCTCTAACTTTTTGCAGCTGCTCCTTTGAGAATCCATCTGTTGGCTCGTCAAGAATAAGTAAATTTGACTTTAGAGAAGTACAGACTTTTCTGACCATCATGTTTAGTGCAAGTCTATACGCAAGAGCTACAGATGTTCTTTCCCCACCTGATAACGATTTTATATCTAACTCATAACCGTTCTGCTCTACAATAGGGGTAAATGTTTCATCTACATACACGTTTATATCACTTCCCTCTAAAAGCATATTAAACCATCTTTGAAATAGTGCATTAAACTCCTCGTTGATATTTTGTAGAACATGCTTCTCTATTTGGTCTAAAGCAGGAACGAAATAATCTTGAATCCAGAATAGATACTCCTCTAATACTGCTTTATCTTTCTTCAGCTTCTCCTTTTCATTGATTTTATCTTCCAGCCTATCTTTTATTTCTGTTAGCGTTTTTATCTTACCTTCCAGCGTGCTTATTTTTGAGATCCATTCCCTTAAATTAGATTCGAGAGTTTGTTTCTCCTTTTTCAATTCCTCGACTCTCTGCATAATAGAATGATATTCATCTACCTTCTTTTTCTTCTCTGGAATTTCCTTCTCCAATTTTTCTAATCTTTCTTCAAGCTCTCTTATTTTAGTTTCATTCTTCATCCTTCTCTCTTCTAATTCGCTTATTTCTTTTTCAAGTCGTTCCAATTCTTTCTTTTGTTGTTCAATTTCCCTAACTTTCTCCTTTTCTATCTTTATTTTTTCTAATTCCTTGTTTATTTCCAAGATCTTGTTCCCAATCTTTTCGTATTCAGATTGAAGGACTTCAATTTTATCCTTGAATTCAGCCTTTTCGACTGGACGCTTACAGGTAGGACACACCTTCTCATCAAGTAACTTTTTGATATTACTTAACTCAACTCTTGTAGAAGTTAGTAATTCTCTTTGTTTTTCTTTTTCATCTTCCAACTCTTTCTCTCTTTTTTCTAGTTCTTCTAAACTACTTTTAGGTTTTTCTATTTTAGATCTATACTCATCAATTTCTTTCACAACTTCTTTAATTCTTTTCTCAATTGTTTCAATTTCCGATTTCAGAATTTTAACTTCTTCATTTTTTTCTTCCATTTCTTTTTCAAGTAACGGAATTTCACTTTTTAGCTTATTGACTTCTAATATTTTTTCTTCCATCGAAATTAACTTTTCATCTATTGAAAGTATTTTTTTCTCATAGATCTTTTTCTCTTCTTCAGATTTATTTAGTTCTGTTTTGTATTCCGCTATTTTTTCTACCGTTTCTTTATGTTCTTTTTTTACTTCTTCTAAGTCAGCTACCTCACCTTCTATAAATTTAATTCTATTCTTCAATTCATTGAGAAGTATTTTTGCGTTATCTTTTGCAATTTTATAGTCTTCTATTCCAAACGCGCGACGTAATGTCTGAAGTCGATCTTCAGCTTTCAAGTTTAGTATCTCCTTCATTTCTTCTTGTGGTGTAAATATTGCATATCTGAATATTACAGAAGATGATTTGGTTTTTACACTTTCCTTGAACTTTAGGAGATCTAATATTTTTGCTCTGAGCTCTGTTGAGGAGTAATAATTTTTTACTCCATCTTCTATCAGATAACCTTCCGTTTGAGAAATTCCTCTTCCCTTTTTTTCAAGTGTTCTGCCTACCCTGTATTCTTTACCATTAATTTCAAACGTTAACTCAACGGAGCATTTCTTCTCAGCTACACGAATTAAACTATCTCCCTTTAGATCTCCGAGACCGAATAGTGCGAATTCTATTGCATAAAGAATTGAAGATTTACCAGAACCTATATCTCCTTCAAAAAGAATTTTACCTAGTGGGAATTCTAATACCGCATCCTTATATGATCTGAAATTTTTTAACTCAAGTCTTTTTAATCTCATAATAATCCCATTTCATGTAATGCACGTGTCAAAATTTTTCTCTCATAATCCGATTTTGTTTCTCCCCTTTTTTCCTCCTTTAATATATTTAGTAATCTAATGGCCAGTTCAACTCCCTTTTCTCCTATGAGCTCCTCATGATTTAATTTTAATTCATTCAGTACATTTTCAAACAGCTTCTTCTCGACTTCTTCTTTGGTCTCTCCTTCCACTTTTACTTCTTCCTTTTCCTTTGTCTTCAATTTATTTCGATTTAGATAAACAACTTTTGCTCCTTTCTCCAGTATCATGGACTTTATCCCAGAAAACGGAATGTCACTTGGATTACCAGCACTTAATTCACCTTTTACTTTAAACAAAATGATTTTTTCTGAAGGATCGATACCATTTATAAGATCTTTTATTTCTTCTTCTGCCTGGGATGATGTTTTTCCAGTAGCATCATATTCAACATATTCTACATCACAAATCTTTGTGGAAATAAATCTATGAGATTTTATTCCCGATTCATTAAATTCTATTATGAAAAATCCCGGATCATTTCCCATTGCAACATACTCCAGGTCCTTGTAACTTGCTCCAAAGAGTGTTCCAGGAAGTGCAAACAATCCATAAGAATCAAACTTTTCTACTGCTTTCTCATGGATGTGACCACCCGCATAATAATCAAATCCTTTTGGAAAGTTTGCAAGTGGTACTGATATTTGTGTAAACTGTGGATGAATTTCTGTTACAGCAGAATGAAACACAAAAATTTTAAACCCCTTCTCATTCTCAAATTTTTTTAGGTCTAATGTCTCATATTCCTTTCTCTCGAGACCCATCGTTCTTGCCTTAATTCCAACTATTTTTGCTCTAGTCTTTTCATCTGTTATAAATTTGGTCCCAATTTTCTCAAAAAGTCCCGCGCTTGCTAAGACGTCTATCATGGATGTCTGGGTTGGAGAATAATCGTGGGATCCATAAAGAACATAAATGTTTATTCCTTTTTGTTTCACTTCTCTCATCTTTCTTGCAGCTTCGTCAAGAACCTTTGTATCAGGTAAATGTATATCAAACAAATCTCCAGCTATTATTATAAAGTCCACATTTTCTTCTATACATTTATCCATGGCTAACTTGAATGCATCAAGATTAAGTTTTCGAAGCGTTTGGTCTCTAAATGCCCCTAAATGACAATCAGCTATATGAGCAAATTTATACATATATAATAACTCTTCCGAATAAAGGATAAAAAGATGAACCATAATATCCATTAGTGAGCGGGGGTAGCCAAGCGGTCAAAGGCGGTAGAGTCATTGAGCTCGGAAGCCGTTTGGGCTCATGACGACGAAGCTCAAGACGAGTTGAAATTAAGGGAGGAACCTACTCCCTTAGTGGGTTCGCCGGTTCGAGTCCGGCCCCCCGCATGAATTTAAAGTGTAATAATCTTAACTATTCTATATGGAGCAGAGACCTAAGATTGTTTTCGATTCTCGAGAAGAGAAATCGTTAGTTGTAAATTTTCTAAAAGAGAAGTGTGAGCTAGAAAAGAAAATGCTTGAAGTAGGAGATTATATTTTATCAGATCGTGTAGCTGTTGAGAGAAAAACTACCAAAGACTTCGTAACATCAATAATCGATGGGAGACTATTTGAGCAGTTGAAAAATCTAAAAGATAACTTTGAGGCACCTATCTTGGTAGTGGAGGGAAATGGTCTTTATTCTAATGAAAATGTGAATCCAAACGCAATCAGAGGTGCGTTAGCAGCAGTTGCTGTTGACTTTTCCATGCCTTTGATATGGACTAAAACACCAAGGGAAACTGCTGAATACATAATTCTCTTAGCAAAGCGAGAGCAGTTCAAGGAAAAAAGAAGCATACGCCTGAGAATAGAGAAAAAGCCTAAAACAATAAAGGAGTTGCAGGAATATTTAATTGCTGGTCTTCCTGGTGTTGATACTGTTAAAGCAAAAGCACTGCTGGAGTACTTCAAATGTCCTGAGTTTGTGTTTACAGCATCTGAAAAGGAGCTGAGAAAGGTAAGGGGAATAGGTAAAGAGCTTGCAAAAAAGATTCGCCAGGTAATAGGCGAGGACTATGCGTGAGCCAACAATCGAGGATCACATTCTTCTCATGCTTTCAATGAAGAGGGAAACGAAGTTTGTTACGTTCAAACATATTCTTGAAAAATTGCAGAGAGATTACGGAAAAGTTACTGAAGAGGAGCTTAGGAATATACTTGATAGGATAGTAAAAGAAGGATTTGTTGAATGGAAAAATGATACATATCGTGCTACTGAAAAGGGAAGGAAAGAATGGGAGAAGAGGTACAATGAGATTGATGAAGAAAAGTTAAATCCTACATACTTACTTGTTTGGAAAGCAAAGAAATATTACAAAGTTGTCTCTAATGAGATACTGAAATTTTTGTCTAATCGATACGTTGCTGTCCGTCAGATATTTACAGCGCAGGTAATTTTTCGAAGGAAATTCAAAGGCAAATTAATTCAAATAAGAGACAAAAAAGAACTTTTCTTCTGGATAAATATGCACGGTCTCGATTTTGGTGCATATCTAAATGAAATTGGTAGTAATAGAGCAAGCTGGATTGTTTTTGACATTGATGGTGAGCTAGAAAAAACTAAGAAGGTCACAATAGAAATAGAAAAGATTTTGAAGGATGAAAAAATAAACTTTGCTACAAAATTTTCAGGTTCTCGCGGATTTCATATTTGGATCAAACCTTCTAAACCGATTGAATTTGAGCGAGCACGAGAATTTATAAAAGAAATTAGTAAACAGGTAAAAGTACCGAGTAGTGTTAAAATAGATTATGCAATAAATCGAATTAATGGAATCGTACGAATTCCTTATTCTATTCACTATAAAACATACTTGATTTCATGCCCCGTGAAAGATCTTAAGAAGTTTAAATTAGAAGATGCAAAAATTGAATCGGTAATGAAAAGATTTAGAAGTGGTGAATTTACACTTAGAGATAGTACAATCAATGGGAATGGGTTGAAAAAATTCATAGAGTAGAAATCGTTTTTAAATTTCTCACCGAATAGAAACTTATGGAGAAGGAAAGAATAATAGTTACTGCAGCTTTACCTTATAGTAATGGTGAGCTTCATCTAGGTCATATTGCATCAACTTACTTACCTGCGGATATATTTGTAAAATTTCAAAGAATTCTTGATAATGAAGTCATATATGTATGTGGTACAGATGACTATGGAGTTCCTGTTGTTTTGAATGCCGAAAAAAGAGGAATGACCCCAGAAGAGTTTGTTAAGATTTGGTGGGAGAGAGATGAAAAGGACTTGAGAGGCGTTGGAATAGACTTTGATGTTTTTGGTCATACACATTCTAAGAGTCATAGGGAACTTGTTCAACATTTCTTCAAAGTTTTATGGGAGAAAAATTTGATATACAAGAAAGAAATAGAACAGTATTACTGTGAGAATGATAAGAAATTCCTACCGGACAGATATGTTAAAGGGACCTGTCCGTATTGTGGAGCTAAAGACCAATATGGAGATAGTTGTGAGGTTTGTGGTCGAACTTATTCACAATTAGAACTGATTGATCCATATTGTGCTATCTGTGGGGCAAAACCAGTAATTAGAAAAAGTGCTCACTACTTTTTTAAGTTATCTGAATTTACTAATGAGCTGAAAAAGTGGCTTGAAGAAAATGAAAATCTACAGGATGATGTAAAAAACTACGTGTTGTCATGGATTAAAGAAGGTCTGAAAGATTGGGATATAACTCGAGATATAGAGTGGGGAGTTCCAGTTCCATTGAAAGAAGCAAAAGGAAAGGTACTTTATGGATGGTTCGATAATCATCTCGGTTATATCTCTTTTATAATGGAATATTTGAAGAAAAAAGGAATCGATCCGGTTGAGTTTTGGAATTCATCGAAGATATATCATTTTATAGGAAAAGACATAGTTTATCATCACTACATATTTTTACCAGCAATGAGAATAGCTGAAGGAACGTTTAAACTACCAGACTATATACCAACAAGAGGGTACTTTCTCTTAGAAGGTAAAAAATTATCAAAAAGTAGAAATTGGTATATTAGCATAAAAGAATTTTTAGAGAAGTACCCTGCAGATTATCTGAGATATTATCTCTCCGGCTTGACTCCATACTCTCAAAAGGATATAAATTTTGATTGGGAGGAATTTGAAGATAGAATAAATAACGAGCTGATTGCAAATTTTGGTAATTTTGTGTTTAGGGTTCTGAGTTTCATATGGAAGAATTTTGATGGTAAAATACCAAAACCAAATGAAGTAGATAGTCTTGTAATTGAAAATATCCAAAAACTAAAAGAAAGAGTTTACAAATTAATGATAGAACTTAAATTTAATCAAGCATTAAAGGAGATTATGAACTTTTCTAAATTTTGTAATGCTTATTTTCAAGAAAAAGAACCTTGGAAGACAGGAGATAAAGATTGCCTATTTATCTGTGCAAACGCTATAGCAAACATATCAATTCTTCTCTATCCGTTTATTCCATTCTCGGTAAAAGAAATATGGAGATTACTTAATTTAAGTGACAAAGAGCTAAAGTGGAAAAATGTTGGAAATATTCTTCTTGATGAGAATCACAAGGTAAAGAAACCGAAGATTTTATTTAAAAAAGCTGAATCAATCTAAAAGGTGTTTTTCTTCAATTCTTGATAGAATTGAGAATATTACTGCAATGATACCTATAGCAAGAATAGTTAATTCTATAGACCAATCTGCTAACCAACCTATGACCGGATTTAGTATCATCAGACTTAAAGTTCTAATCATTCCAAAAGTCGAGAGAGCTGTTGCTCTTATCTCCGGTGGAATATACTTATTTAAGTAATTTATCATCAACGGTCTCCGGCCCAGACCTATACCTGCAGCTAAAGTTATGAATACGAACGCAAATAGTCTTAGTCCAACAAAGGCAGAACCTATTGAGAGGATTGCAAACAATCCTGTTAATGCAGACGTCATTACCGTTAGGGATTTTTTTGAGCCCAATATCTTTTCAAGTCTTTCATAATTTAACATCAGGATAATTTCAATAATCGAAATGCTAAACAATGCTATTCCAAAGTACTTCAAGTCAATGTTTATGTTTTGAAGTAGGGGCTGATATAACCACCAAAGGAAGTATGAGACTATTGATATGATTATGAAATCTACTGCTATAATTTTTAGCGGGTAAATCCCTCTAAGAAGTTTCGTAGTATTTTTTATGATAGATTTAATTTTTATAATCTCTCTCCTGTAGATTGGAGGCTCTTTTATAGTAATTAATATAAAGAGTGAGAGGACGTAAGGCACAGCTGAAAATAGCATTAATAATCTCAATCCAATGAACTTGACTAATATACCACTTGTTAAAGATCCTAAAGCTAAACTAAGAAGACCAAAACTTGCGAATCTGCCGAGAATGGATTTAGATCTGTGAATCATTCCAGTAGCCTTTAACGTATCATAAAGAAGCGCATCTTCCGATCCGGTAAACAAAGAAGCAGACAATCCAAAGAAAAATTCAGCTATCATAAAGACCAAGAAGTTTGGAATTGTAACATAAATTATATTTGCCAAAATACCGGATAATAGACCAAGGACTAAAACTTTCTTTCTACCTAGTTTGTCAGCCAGGGCTCCGGTAGGTATTTGAAGTACAAATGTCCAAAACATGAACCATGATTGAAGTATCATAATTTGCGTGAAATTTAAGTGACCCCATTCTGTGTAAAATGGTACAATGACTGCACAAATTAAGCAGAATGAAGCAACAAAATTGAAGATGTATAGTCTTTTTATATTTTCTTTAAATGACATAAGTTTTTCTACATTGTTATTCTATTAATTTTTTGACAATGAGTATAACATATGAACTGTTTGAAAAAGGAGAGCTCGATTACTTAGTCGGAAAAGCTTACTATTATAGGACGCTTGTTCGTGGACTCGACCTACCTGAAAAGGTAAGTTTACGATCTTCTACTGTCATTCAACTTTCAGAATTAGGATTGATGATATCGATAACGTGAGCGAAAAAGTAATACGTATTCTCGTCTTGATATTTAAAGATGATGATCGGTTGAAAAAATTTATACCAATTTTACCGAGCATAGAAAGGAAACCAAAAGAATTGGAAGAGTTACGAAAGGTTTTGAAAGATGTTGAAAACTGTAAGATGAGTTAATTCGAGCATACAATTATTGTAATGAAGAAGCCAATCGTAACAACTATTACAGAGTAATTTAAAGTATTTAAATAACTTATCAAGTAATTTATATCTATGAATCGTTTTAAGTTACTATTTTCGGTATTTCTGATAATAATTTCAATATCAAATGCAGTAAACTATTCTGATAGGGCCAACCTTCAAATTCAAATCCTAAAATATGAACCATACCCAGCAGCACTGGGTCAATACTTACATGTTTACTTCAATGTTGAAAACACGGGTCTGAAAGATGCAGAGCAAGTGACATTTGAGATTGTGCCTGAGTTTCCATTCTCTTTGGATGAGAGCGAAAATACTACAAGATATTTTGGAAAAATAGATGCTGTAGATAATGTAAACTTTGATTACAAACTTCGCGTTTCTCCTGATGCAGTTGAAGGATGGAACGAACTCAAATTAAGATATTCGATTGGTGGGAACGTTTGGATTGAAAAAACCTTTGATATTTATGTTCAAACCTCGGATTCTATCATTTCAATAGAAAACGCTAAAACAACGCCGAGTAAAGTCGAACCTGGGAAGGTAGGTAAGCTCACACTTACACTAAAAAACCTAGCCGATTCTGACCTTAGAAACATTATTGTGAAACTTGACCTCTCGTCTGTTCCTCTTTCTCCGGTTGATGGAACAGATGAAAAGGCGATAAAGATATTAGGGAATGGTGATTCGATCGATGTCACATTCAATCTGATTGTCGAACCAGATGCCTCTTGTGGAATTTACAAACTACCCGTTTCTATTAGTTATTCTGATTACTTGGGAAATAGTTACGAAAAAAGTTACTATGTAACTGTTGTTGTAGGATCTGAACCAAGGCTCGAGCTTGGCGTGGAAAGTTCTGATGTGCTAAAGCAGGGAGATTCTGGTACAGTAATTGTTGACATTGCAAACAAGGGCTTAATTGATGTGAAGTTTTTGACGGTTATTGTAAACCAGACCAATGACTTCAAACTCCTTTCACCTTCCAATGAATTTTACATTGGTTCTCTTGATTCAGATGATTATGAAACTTTCGAAATCAAGTTATGGGCTGTTGGTGGAAATGGTAAGCTCGAGATTCCTGTAACTCTAGAATATTTAGACGAGAATAATAATGTTTACACCGAGAGCAGAGTGATTGAACTTCGCCTTTACAGTCCAAGTGAAATTGCAAAAATGAATGTTCGAGAGTCTAGTTCTCTTATATACATTCTTATAATCGTAGTAATAATTGTTGGTTACTTAGCTTACAAAAAGTGGAGGAGAAAATGAAATGGAGGGTAATCGGCGTAGCAATTGTTGCGTTATCATTCATTCTAACTATTTATTATTATCCTTTACTCTCGGAGAGAATCACTATCCACTGGAATATTGAAGGACCAGACCGCTACGTAAGTAGGATTTGGTTATTTTCATTTCCTTTGTTTTCACTTGGTTTGTGGCTACTTTTCTTATTAATACCTCGTATTGATCCACTAAAAAAGAATGTAAAAAAATTCCAGGGCGCTTATGAAAAGTTTTGTGTTCTAACACTTGGATTTATGTTTTACGTCACAGCTTTTGTTATCTATGCAAATCTTTACGTAGTTAGGCAAGCTCATTATTTTGTTATTCCCGTGGTTTCGATAATTCTTTATGCGTGCGGAGAACTTTGTAAATACACAAGGAGAAATTGGTTCATCGGCATTAGAACTCCATGGACGCTTAGTAGCGATTACGTATGGAAGAAGACACATAAGCAAGGTGAAAAATTATTCAAATTCACATCACTTCTTCTTATTATTACCTTGTTTATTAACTACTTTACAAAAAGCGGGGAAATATTTTATTTTACCGTTCTCTTAATCATAGTAACAGTTGGTTATTTAATTTTCTATTCTTACCTATTATATATTAAAAGAAATAGGTGATTCCTCATGTTAACAGACTACATAAAACTTGTGATAACAAATCTTACACATCGCAGATTACGTTCCATGCTAACTATAATAGGTATATTTATAGGCATAGCTGCTGTTGTTTCTCTTATATCGCTCGGTCAAGGTATGAATGTCGCTATTGAAGAACAATTCGAAAAGATGGGAGCAGACAAAATTATTGTAATGTCTGGCAGTGGTAACCAAATGGGTTTCTTTTCCACGGGTTTTGCTTCAAAACCTCTCACAGAAGAAGATGTAGATAAAATAAAGAAAATTCGGGGTGTAGATATGGCAGCAGGAATTTTATCCAATAGTGCTAAACTTACATTTAACGGCGAGACAAAGTACATATTTGTAACAGGGATTCCGATAGACGAAACAAAAGAAATTATAGAAACGATGCAACAATTTGAAATAATAAAAGGCCGAGATCTTACATCTGAAACAAAGGCAGAAGCGGTAATTGGTTATGATCTTGCTCATGATTTTTTTGACAAGAATATAAGACCGGGAGATGAAATAGAAATCGAATATAAAAAATTTAAAGTCGTTGGCATTCTGGATAAAATAGGAAATCGAATGGATGATACAAGTGCTGTTATAAGCATAGATCGGGCAAGAGAGCTCTTTGATGCCGAGGATGAGGTTTCGATGATTCTAGTTGAGGTCAAAAAAGGTGCAGATGTGGATAAGGTAGCAGAAGAGATAAAAGAAAAGTTAAGAAAAGTGAAGGGAGAGAAAGAAGGTGAAGAGAGTTTTAGTGTCGAAACATCTCGTCAGCTTTTAGAAAGAATTCAAACGGTTTTAGGAATGTTTCAAATAATGTTAATTGGAATTGCAGCCATATCTCTTCTCGTCGGTGGGGTCGGAATAATGAATACACAGTACACTGCAGCCCTGGAAAGAACAAGAGAAATCGGAATTATGAAGGCCATTGGTGCAAGCAACAGAGATATTATGCTCATCTTTCTTATTGAAGCAGGATTAATTGGTTTGAGTGGCGGTGCTATTGGATGTATAATAGGAGTTGGATTAGCAAAAATTGTTGAAATTTATGCTGCTAGCGTAAATCTGCCAATGCTTAAAGCATATGTGAATCCGGTGTTAATTGTTGGCGCACTTTTATTTTCATTTTTTGTTGGTACTATTGCTGGTTTTGCTCCAGCCAGACGTGCCGCAAAGTTACAACCTGCTGAGGCGTTGAGGTATGAGTAAACCTATCATAGAATTGAGAAATGTAACGAAAGTGTATAAGTTGGGAAAAGTAGATGTGCCTGCGCTTCGTGACATTGATTTGAAAATCTATAAGGGCGAATTTCTTGCTATTGTTGGTAAATCTGGTTCTGGAAAGAGTACGTGCCTAAGTATAACAGGTTGTTTAGATTTGCCAACGAGCGGTAAGGTAAAGCTAATTGGTAAAGATGTTACTAAAATGAATGAAAAAGAATTAGCAAAGTTGAGAGGCAAAACAATAGGATTCATTTTTCAAACCTTTAATCTGATTACAACTTTAACGACCTTAGAAAATGTTACTTTACCTATGATATTTCAGGGGGTTCCGCGAAACGAAAGAATCAAAAAGGCAAAGCAATTGTTAAAACTTGTTGGACTCGAAAAGCGTTTGCATCATAGACCACTCGAACTTTCTGGTGGTGAGAGGCAACGTGTTGCCATTGCAAGGGCTTTGGCAAACGACCCGAAGATTATTTTGGCAGATGAACCTACCGGAAATCTTGATTCAAAAACAGGAAAAATGATCATTGAACTGTTAGAAAAGATTAATAAGAAGAAAGGCACAACTCTTGTTATAGTAACTCATGACCTTGACTTAGCAAAGCGGGCGGATAGAATTATAAAGTTGGGGGACGGTAAGATTGTTAAAGAGATAAGAGGAAAAAGGAACCACAGAAAATCTTTTCTTAGGTCAGGTTAAAACCTTCTTCTAAATCTTGGTCTATGAAGAGGTGTGACAAACAGGTAATATTTTTCTTTTCCTTCCAGTTCTTTTAATAATCTTTCTCTTATATTTATATTCATAGGGTCTGGTATATCCGTTTTCTACATTGTTATTCTATTAATTTTTTAACAATGAGTATAACTTAAATTTCTTAAACTAAAAAACCAAATAATTTGCATGGAACTATCAAAGATAGAAGAAGAGATCAGAAATTGTCGGAGATGCCCTCTTTGGAAAACGAGGACAAACCCCGTTTCTGGAGAGGGAAATCAAAAAGCAGATATAATGTTTATTGGTGAAGCTCCTGGCCGATTTGAAGATCTAAAAGGCAGACCGTTTGTTGGGACCGCGGGAAAGGTTTTAGATGAACTTCTTGAAGATATTGGTCTTAAAAGGAGTGAAGTTTACATAACAAATGTCGTGAAATGTAGACCTCCTGGCAACAGGGATCCATTACCCGAAGAGATCAAAGCATGTTCACCTTATTTGGAAAAGCAAATTGAAATAATAAAGCCAAAAATTATTGTCACGCTAGGCAGACATTCAATGAAATGGTTATTTGAAAAGTTTGGAATCCCCGAAGACAAGATAAGTCGTATCCACGGAAGAATCTATGAGATAAATCATGACTTTGTACGTTTTGTCTTACCGTTATATCACCCGGCTGTTGTAGTTTACAATCCAGAAATGAGGGATGTCTTGAAAAGAGACATCGAAGCACTGAGGAAGGTGAAGAAAAAAGAAAATTTACTTAATTTTATGAAATAGTCATTTTATTACTTTCTCTATCATAATAAATAATTATAAAGAAAAATCTTTTTAGTTCTACTTTTTCTTCTTTCTCTTTGCCTTGCTTTCCTGTTCTTCAAGTTCCTTTGCTTTTCTTTCAACTTCCTCTTCAATTTCCAATGCCTGAGCAATTTCTTTGTAACGATTTCTGATCGTTACCTCTGTTACGCCAACCGTGTCAGCAATTTCTCTTTGTGTCTTTCTTTCACCCTCTAGAACACTTGCGATGTAAATTGCAGCTGCTGCACAACCACATGGACCTTTTCCAGAAATTACATCCTTTTTCATAGCTTCTTTCAATATCTTTATTGCTCTTACTTCGGTTTTGTCTTTGAGCTTGAGCATGGATGAAAATCTTGGTATGTAAGATTCAGCAGTAGCTGGTAGTATTCTTATACCGAGTTTTCTTGAAATGTATCTGTAAGTTCTTCCAAGTTCTCTTTTTGAAATCCCAGATGCTTGAGAGATTTCAGCGAGAGTCCTTGGACTCTTATATTCCCTAGCAAGAGCATAAACTATTGCAGCTATGATTGACTCGATGGAACGACCGCGTACTAATCCTTTGGTTAATGCTTTCTCATATAGCTCAGCTGCTTCTTCATGTAAGGTCTTTGGCAAACCTAGAAACGATACTAATCTTTCCAGTTCACCTAATGCAAATGATAAGTTTCTATCTTTTGAAGTCATTAATCTTTTTTGCCATTTTCTCAATCGGAAGAATTGACCCCTTTTCTTCACAGGAACCTTAAATAATTCCGTTACACCTTTACCTATTTCTGTTGTTAATCCTTTATCATGTCTCTTTGATGTTAGTGGTGCCCCTGTTCTTGATCTTCTTGATTGTTGATCATGATCAAAAGCTCTCCAGTCTTGCGTTCGATCTATGATACCTTCTTCAATAACGGTACCGCATTTTGCACAAACGAGTTCTCCTTTAACAGGATCTTCATAAAATTCAGTAGAACCACATTCGGGACATCTGAATACAGGCTTTTGAGTTTGAGTATCCTCTTTAACTATAGAGGTTTTTTTCATTGATTTCGTCTTTTTTGAAGATTTTTTTCGTGCCATAATAAACAACTCATTTTTACTTCTATTTAGTGAAGATTTTTCACCAAAATTGCATTAATATCATTCGTGATGATGATATTTAAAGATTTCTATTATTAAAAAAATATTTAATAAAATATATTTTTTGATAGAAGAAAATAATCTTTTATAGAGGTAGAAAAATAAGAAAAGTATGGGGCTTCCATTATACGCTTTCGAGAAGATAGCAAAGAAGGCAGGAATAAAAAGAATTTCTCATAATGCAGTTGAAGAACTGAGAGATTATATAAATGAAAGGGCAGAGTCTATAGCTATTTCAGCCATTCGTTTGGCTAGGCATGCTAATCGTCTCACGATCCTTAAGGAGGATATTAAATTAGCTGTTGAGAAATAATACAAATTCTAATAAATTTTTATCATCTATATTCAGATTATGCCCTGGTAGCTCAGTTGGTGGAGCGCTACCTTGGTAAGGTAGAGGCCCCGGGTTCAAATCCCGGCCAGGGCTTGTGAGAAAAATGGAGTATGATTCATTCGATGAAATAAGAAAGCTAATGGAATTAATTGACAAAATAGAAAAGGCCATGGTATTAGGTGATACAAGTGAGCTTGAGAAAGCATTCGAAGAGTATTTTGGTGGAATCCCAAATTATAGAATCTTTTCAATGGATCCATTTGGTGTAGTAAAGCTTCAGGCATATGGTGGTACAGAAAAGAATAGAAATTTCAATTTTGATTCATATGAAGATGATGAAAAATATGCATTTACATTCCAGCTCCCATATCTAAATCAAGAACCGGTGGTCAAAGCAGAAAAAAATACTATCTACATAGACGGAGGGAAAAATTACAAGGATGTAATTAAACTAGAAAAGGAAATAGACAATGAAACTCTAAGTTACACATTCAAGAATGGAGTCTTAGATATAGAAGTCAAAAAACTTTATAAGAAACCTGAAAAAAAGTAAATTATGATTGTAACTGAAATGAAGCCATTTGGAGTGATAAAATCACAGTTAAAAGAAGATGACAAAATTTCAATAATTTCTTGTAATGAATGTGCAAGGCTTTGTGGAACTGGTGGAAAGATAGGGCTTGAAGAGCTGAAAAAGAATTTAGCAGATAATGGGTTCAATGTCGTAGATGAATTTTTGTTTGCTCCCATGTGTGATAGAGATCAGGTAAAACGTCAGGTAAATCCAAAAGGAAACGTAATAATAGTACTTGCATGTGATTCAGGAGTATTTAATGTAAAGAATATTTTCAAAGACAAAAAGGTTATCGAAGCCCTAGACACAGTAGGACTAGGAGCATTTGATGAAAAAGGAGATATATTCATAATCAGAAAATTTAAAGATTGAATAATTTCTATAAAAATAAGGGGCCGTAGTCTAGTTTGGTCTAGGATTCCGGCTTCGGGAGAAGGGACACCTACGGTTTCCCTTCCTTCAACCCTTCCCTTGTAAGCTCACAACGATCATTTTGTCAAAGTAGAAAATGATAAGTGTCTGTCCCTTCAGAAATAGCCGGCGACCCGAGTTCAAATCTCGGCGGCCCCATCAAGAAAATTTAATAACCTTTTCCTTCAAATACACTTATATCTAGTGGGCCGGTAGTCGAGCGGAAAGACGCCGCCCTTGCAAGGCGGAGATCCTGGGTTCAAATCCCAGCCGGTCCATAATCATTAGGTAGAAAAACTAAAATCAATGAATAGAGAAGGGTTTGTTGCGTGCTGCTAATGATTTTCAGTATTCCCTATTAATCAAAAACTCTGCAAATGCTCGTAGTTTCTCTTTTGCTTCACCTTCTTTGAGAATTGGCTCAACATCTTGCCAAGCTTCTTCCATTATTTCTTTCGCTCGTTTCTTTGCATACCCAATTGCACCATATCTCTTCATGATGTCAATTGCTTCGTTGATCAATGCCTGATCCTTAGTATGCATGTTTAAGATTTCTATTAGCCGTCTTTTATCCTCTTCACTTGCATTTTGTAGAGTATGAATCACCATTAATGTTCTCTTACCTTCACTGATATCACCACCAATTTCCTTTCCATATTTTTCCTCTCCGATAAGATTAAGTATATCGTCTTGAATCTGGAATGCGACCCCAATCGTTTCAGCAAACTTTCCTATTTTTTCTACTTCTTCCTTTTTAGCTCCACAAAGAACGGCAGCAAGCTTTGCAGCCATCCTTGCCAACGTCCCAGTTTTGTAAGCACACATCTGTAAGTATTCTCCTTCATCAATCTCATCAGCCCCAGCAATACCACGATGCCATGCAATGTCCATTGCTTGACCAAAAGAAATACGAATCATCTCTTGTACATAGGTTTCGTAAGCTTCAACAAGTGTTTCTGCTTCGAGTTCGTTTTGTTTCTTGATGAAAACGATTAGTGGGAGGTAGTATAAGGCGTTACTTGCGTTTAGAGCGATGTCCATACCAAAGATCTTATGAGAACATGGTTTACCTCTTCGAAAGTCCGAATTGTCTTCAACGTCGTCTATAAGAAGCGTTCCATTGTGAACAAGCTCAGGAACTATACAGAAGTCCTTTAACTTTTCTCTATCACCACCCAGCGCTTCGACAATCAGAAGGAACAATGCTGGTCTCCATCTTTTACCTCCACGATCCAAGAATTCCCATATGGGATCTGCTATGGCTTTTTGCAATGACTCAACATGATATTTGTACCGTGGTTTTCCAGCAATGAATTCAATTGTTGATTCATCAAACCTTCTCGGTATATATTTCTCTATCAATACATCGATTTCTGGCTTCATTTCTTTAAGGACTTTAACAATGTCTACCATGTTTAATGATTTTAGTAGGAGAGTTTTTAAGGTTTTAGATGTAAATGTCATGCCTATTAATCTTTTTAAGATACTGAATTAATTCTGCTAGGATTTTGAGATACGTTAAACAACTGAGCAAAGTGATGCCGAATTCCTATTCATCAATTCTTAAACAGTGTTCCATGATATGCACGTATAAAAGTTTTTACAAAAGTGATCAGCCAGAAAATAACTAAAAGCCAGTATAAAGCAAAACCAATGTAATCTATTAGTTGAATTTTAAATATTGAGGATATTGTATGGCTTGCAGCTACATATGCCCCAAGAGGAAATGTAAAAGCCCACCAAGACATTGCATAGGGAAGTTTTAATCTTTTTATGTAATGAAGGGTCATCGCAATAGCCATTATAATCCACCATATACCAAACCCCCAGAATAGAAATCCAAATATAAAGAAAGGTTCATGCATAGTTATGAAGGGCGAGTTTTTGATGAGGTTGACCAATGCAACAGTTCCAGCCCCAATGGGTCCAAGGTTTATCCATATGGTTGGAGAAAGGGTGTTTGGTAAAGGATGATGAAGGATAAAACGATACATTGCTATAGCCAATAGAGCGAGGTAGATGAAAAAACCAGATCCCCATCCAAAATAGTTAAGAAATATAATAAACTCTTGTGTAATTCCTGAAAAGTGTGGAATGATTAAACTTCCTGCAATAGGAATCACAATCAGCCCGACTGGTGGAATAAACCATGCCGGATTTATGTGATCAATTTTAACGTGTTTACCTTTGAACATTATATATGGTGTTAGAATACTAAAAAATATCGTGAGAAATGCTCCTATAAACCAAAATATTTCTGCTATTCCAAAGTTTTTACCGATTACAATAAAATCTGCCGCCAAAACAAGCATACCCACAGACATTGTGGGATAAAAATTTGAAATTATTGGATGCTCCAAATCCTTTAGTGCATCCTTTCTGAAGAGTATCCATCTAAGGATCCATGGAACTAATAAAGCAAAAAATAGAATAACATTAAAGTAAAACAAGATATGGGCTAGATTTTTCAGAAAAGGAATATATTGAGAGTAAAATAAGCTCGTTATGGCCAGTATTCCCGTTCCCATAACACTTGCAAACCAAGATGGTGTGAAGTTCTTAATAATCTGACATTTACATTCCAAATCCCTTAACATAATGTTCACCTCCTATATTTAGATCTTTTTATCTTCTCTCTAGTTTTATTATTTACTATTCTCAATATTTCCCTAACTTTATTGTTCGTTAGTCTATAAAATACCTTTCTTCCTTCCCTTCTTGATTCAATAATTCCTAAATTTTCAAGCTTTGCCAACTGAATTGAAACCGTTGATTGAGCTCTCCCTGTAATCGGAACAATTTCACAGACACATTTTTCTCCCTTAAGAAGAGATTCAACTATTTTCAGTCTTGTTTCATCACTTAATGCCTTGAATATCTTTAGTAATTCTTTCATATTGATATATTGATAAATGTAAATATATAAAAATTTATAGTTATATTGAAGGAAGTATCGAAAAACCTTTACAAACTTCCCATAATTAACGGTAATATCAACGTGGCATCTCCCGGGATAAAGATTCTCCTTGCTCTCTCGTTAACCTTACCCCAGCTAATCGCTTCACGGATCCTCGCTCCAGACAATGAGCCATCCCATTCTACAGCAGTGGTAATGTAAATCGCATAGTCCAGACCATCCTTGAATTGATTCCACCAGATTGTATGGTGTTTAGAAATACCACCACCGATCATTAAAGCACCAGTTCTCTTTGCTGTGAAAACAATATCTGACAACTCTTGTTCATCCTTGAGAGTGTTTATAATGAAATCCTTATGATCTTGCCAGAACATCCATAGTTGCGAACCGAAAGAGCCATCTGTAATTCCTGGAACAAAGATTGGGATCTTATTTTTCCATGCCCAGTAAATGATAGAGCTTTCGGCGTTCGGCTCGTCAGCAATCGCTTCACCAACTGCCCATATCAATTCCCGAGAAGAAACATCTTTCTTACCACTATTATAAATCTTCTCAAAAATAGGTTGTAGTTTCTTTTCGAGAATTAAACCATAGGATTCATTAGGTACGAAAATGTTACCAAGACGATTAACACCCTTTTTATGAAGTTCGATATCATCTGCACTAAACGTACCATGATAATAATCCTTCCAGATTCTTGCCAAGTCATGATCTAGCGTTCCACAGGTAGTTATAATAGCATCAATCATCTTGTTTTTTACTATGTCTTTAATCACACCACGTAGACCTGTCGCGATTATACAAGCAGGGAACGATAAAAATTTTACACATTCTTTATTCTCTAACATTTCTTTGAAGACGTCTCTCGCCTCTTTTATCCATTTTGCAGAAAATCCACCACCTTCGTACATCTGCTCTACAAGTTCCTTAATCATCATTTCTTTCTTCATTTCCAGGTCTTTAACAGGCTTCATGAAAAAAAATTAGAGAGAAAATTTAAATATTACTACTTTCTTCTAACCTTCTCGTTGAATACTCTGTAGGTTGCTCTACCAAGCTCGAATGCTGATGAAGCTAGTGTAGGGATTAGAGTAAAAAGAGACGTATAGCCCGTTAATGTTGCTGCAAAAATAGCCTTTGCTTCTTCTTTATATGATTCACTTATTCTACCTTCTGAAGATAGGTCTACTAAGTATTCAGCTGCTCTATCTTTTGCTATCTCTCCCAGTGTTCTTTCTAATCCATAGATTGATGGAAGAATTTCAATTCCAGATACTATTGCATCCAAAATGATCCTTTTTTTCTCAGGTATACCTTCGGTATATTTCAAATAAGCATTATCCCATCCTTCTTCCTTTATTGTTTTGTATACTTCTTTTATCTTCATATAAATCACTATTAATTAGTAGTTAAAAAATTAAATATTTTTGGTATTATTTTCCAATACTTCTAAATATTTCTAACTTTGTTTCTTCCCATTTCCTCTTATCCTTAGAAGTTCCAAAATGGTTCACATAAGTCTCTGGGACGTCCATCTCTTTTAAAGCATTATAGTAATCTCCATCTTCTACAAGTCTTTTTAAATCCTTTACGGAATCTTCAAAGACATTCTTCAAATATTTTCTAATTTCTTTTGTATCGACCTTCTCGTAAATATCAGTCCTCTCAGCAATCTCTAAGAGCATAGCAGTTACACCAAAGAATTCTTTCTCGTGGATCAATTCCTTACTGCTTAGAAGATCTGAAAGGATATTTTTGTACAATTCTTCTATTCCTGGAAGTTCGTCATTAATAGATCCACCGTCATAATAGAGATCTGTAAATATATATGCAACAGAAATTGCTAGATCTCTATTACCCTTCTTCATCGCGTCTTTATAAACTTTAATACATCCTTCCTTTGTTCCCAATTCTTCGGCAAGTTTTTTATAATCCAAATTGTCCATATTCTCACCCTATATGTAGTTACTTAATAATAGTAAATTATAATATTTAAAGGTTTATTTTCATGCAACCAATTTAAACAAGTGTAGATAAGTAAACTACATGGTTAACAAGGATAGTGTTATTAATATTCTTCAAAGACTAATTCAAGCGAGGTCAGAGAATCCACCTGGTGACGAAAGTAAGGTAGCAAAAATCGTCGTGGACGGAATGAAACATATAGGGCTTGATGTAAAGATACACGAATTTACAAAAAACAGACCCAATGTTTTAGGAATATTTCGAGGAGAAGAGCGAGTACCAGGTCTTTGTCTTATCGCCCATCTAGATACAGTACCTGCTGGCAAGGGTTGGTCAGTAGACCCCTTTGAAGGTGTTGTAAAAAACGGACGGATCTACGGACGTGGTGCAAGCGATTGTAAGGGAAACGTTGCAGTTATTCTCGAAGCCATAAGAGAGCTTATAGAAGAGTCTTTTGTTCCTAATAGAGACATTGAAATATTGTTTGTTGCTGACGAGGAAACGGGTAGTAAATATGGAATGAGGGCCCTAATTAAAAAAGGTATTCCGAAGTCCAAGAACGTAGTGATTGTAGACTCTGGAAACTTCGGTATTGTTGTAGCTCAGAAGGGGCTTCTTCATCTTCGAATTAAAGTCTATGGGAAGGAGGCACATGGAGCTGCTCCATGGCTCGGTGTGAACGCAATAGAACAATCTGTAAAGATCATAAGAGAACTCAAGAGACGTTTTAATGGAAAAGGATTTAGCTCGGTAACCGTAAACATAGGGAAAATAAAAGGTGGAGAAAAGGTAAATATGGTAGCAGATTATTGTGAATTTGATATAGACATAAGATATCCTCCTGGAAAGGATGGAAGAAAAATATTGAGAGATGTCAAAAGTATCATCAAGTCTGTGACAAAGAATTTCAAGATTGAAATTTTAGATTCTCAAGATCCATATCTTCTGAAGAAAAAAGATTTGATGGGCAAACTGAAAAAATCTATGCAAAAGGTTGGTGTTGAACCGAGGATAGATAGAATTAAAGGTGCTGTTGGGCTTTCTTTGTTCAAAGGTAAAAATGTAATAGCAACGGGCTTTGGCTCTCCTTATCAAGCACACAAGGCAAACGAATATATTTCGATAAAGAATTTGGTAAATGGAGTTGAAGTGATAAAGGAGTTTATAAAGATTCTATAGATAAAGTTAATTATGAGCCTCGAAGATTGTGATATTGATCGAGATAAGTACATGTGGGCCCAGGAAGTGCTTAAAAACGCTGTTAGTCGTTATCCGGAATATCTCTTTGATTCGCCATATGAATTGCCTGATCCTGCTGATCCTTTAAGACCAACACTTTCACAAATTAATAGGGCTTCTGAAATTGTTACTCGAGCAAGGATGTGTATGAAGATTGTAGGCGATGATCTTGAATTTTAGTTCTCTATCACTCTAAATAATCAGTCTTTCAAAATACTTTTCTCTTATAAAGCACGATAGATTTTTATCCTGCTCAACAAGATCCCAGAATTCTTCGTGCTCGAGTAAATCACATTTCGACAGCGGGTCTGCCAAATGGCTAGGAA
>CAYRXY010000002.1:152529-166456 GCA_964428495.1 uncultured archaeon | reverse complement strand
ATTTTTCTTTTTGTGTCTTCTCCATCCATTTGTCATAAATTTTACCTGTAAACATACGTTCCACTAAGACATTTTTTTATTCTATATATAATAAAACCATCTGAAGAACCAGACTACCATTCCAACAACAATTATTATTACGATTAAGAGCTACCACCAATCTAAACCCTTCTTTTTGTTTTCATTAATAATAGTAGTAGTCGTTTCATTTACCTCTGTTATTTTTTCAGATTCTGCAGTCTCCTTTTCTGCTGTAATGGAGAAGATCGAAAAGTGATCAGTTTCAGAATAATACTTGAATTCCTCATCTGTTATGTTATAAAGAGTTGTTGGCAACCAGTGTAAAACTTAACAAAACAATGAGCAAAAATCTAAAATTCATAATTATTTATATTCCATACAATTAAATTTTATGGTAAAAAGGGTTAAGAAGAGAAATAACGATCTGATACTTGCAATACTCTTTATATCGATTCTTCTATTTGCATATATGATTAAGAACCTTGAAACATCTGTTGAGTGTCATGTAGATAGTGACTGCGCTACGGGCGGTTGCTCGGGAGAAGTATGCGGTCCTAAGATCTCCGTATCAAATGTTGTTAGCACCTGTATGTACAGGCCGGAATATTCGTGTCTAAAATACACCTCATGTAGATGTATAGAAGGAAGATGTCAATGGGAACTTACACCAGAATACAAGGCATGCTTAGACAGAGTTTTATCTTCAAAATAATTTTCTTCCTTTAAGAAGTCTTGTTAGCTGACGAGGATCTTTCATTTTTCCAGGCTTCAAAATTTTCATCATTTTTCTCGTTTTCTTATAACTTGCTAAAAGTTCTCTTACATCCTCTTCTGAGGTCCCAGAACCCTTTGTGATTCTCCTTACTCTCGAAGAATTGATTATTTCTGGGTTTCCCCTCTCTTCAGGAGTCATCGAATTTACTATGTGTTTCCACTTCTTCATTTTTTCTTCTTGTACATTCAATGCTTCGGGAGAAATCTTTTTTGATAAAGGAATAGATAAACCTAACATATCTAAAATTTTATCCATTGTACCGACCTTTTGAACGGATTCGATTTGTTCAACAAAATCATTTAGATCAAAATTCTCCTTGATAATTTTTTCGGCTACTTCAGGCTTTGCCACTTCCTTAACCTTTTCAAGTAAGGATTCTAAATCCCCGAATCCTATAAGTCTGGCTACAAATCTCTTCGGATCATATATTTCTAAGTCATCTACCTTTTCACCAGTTGTTATAAATATAACGGGGGCATTCGATATTTTTGCAGATGTTAATGCACCACCACCCTTTGCTGTAGCATCGAGTTTTGTTACGATGATTCCAGTTATTTTCACCAGGCCATTAAACTCTCTTGCCTGCTCTCCAACGGCTTGGCCAATATCTGCAGGAATAACAAGTAATGTCTCATCAGGATTTATGACATCTTTTAATTTTTTCAATTCATCTGCAAGATCTTCGTCTAATGCATCTCTACCAGAGGAGTCAAATATCAATACATCATAGCTCTTGAATTTCTCTAAACCTTCCATAGCTACTTTAGATGAATCCTTTTCATTCTTGTTTATGTAATAAGGTACATTTATTGACTTAGCTAGTTGCTCTATCTGATCTTGTGCAGCGGGACGGAATGTATCACAACCAATTAATGCAACTTTAAATCCTTTTTTTTGATAGAAGTGCGCAAGTTTAGCTGCTGTGCTTGTTTTTCCAGATCCAAACAAACCAATCAAGAGTATTTTTCCAGGTTTTATTTCTTCTCTACCTTCTCCCAGAATTTTAACTAATTCATCATAAAGAACTTGAACTACATGTTCTTTTGCCGTAAGACCGGGTTTGGGTTTTTCTTCTAGTGCCCTTTTTCTTATTCGTTCGCTTAATTCAAAAACTAACTCTACATCAACATCAGATTCTAATAGGGTTCTTTGCAAATCTTTTACAATTTCATCTATTACCTGTTTGTTTATGGAACCTGAGCTTGTAATCTTTTCTATCACTCTTCTGAGTCCATTTTTCATCTTTTCAAGTACCATAATTCCACCTAATAAGTATTGTTTTATCAAAACAATATAAAACGAATTTTGGACCAAAACGGATTAATACTATAAAACCGATATAAAAAATACTATTGGTGTTCCCTTATGGGAAAGATCATTTCTCTTCTTGATTTGAAATCCGGTGAAACAGGAAAGGTGGTGGAATTGAGAGGTGGACCTATGTTTCAAAGGAAGGTCAGAATTATAGGGATTCGCGAGGGCCATCCTCTCAGGGTTGTTAGTATTCAACCAATTGGTGGACCTGTGACAGTTGAGGTCTCTCGAACAAAGGTTACTATAGGACGTGGAATGGCTCAAAGGATTTTTGTAGAGGTGGCCTGATGAAAAAAATTATACTGATGGGAAATCCGAATGTTGGTAAAAGTGTCATATTCTCCAGACTTACAGGTGCAAATGTTATAGCATCGAATTATCCTGGAACAACCGTAGATTACTATAAAGGAAGAATGAAAATAGGAAATGAGAGATATGAAATTATTGATGCTCCTGGTACTTATTCACTTACACCAACGAACAAGGCGGAGGAGGTTGCCGCTAAAATTGTCAAGGATGGAAATATAATAATAAATGTGGTTGATGCAACGAATTTAGAGAGAAATCTATATCTGACATTAGAACTCCTCGAGTTAGGAAAACCGATGGTTGTAGCACTAAACATGTGGGACGAAACGGCACATAAAGGAATTCATATTAACGTTGAGAAGTTAGAAAAAATTCTTGGGGTTCCTGTTATTCCTACTGTCGGGCTAAGTGGTGAAGGTATAAAGAAACTGGTAAATAAAATTAGGGTGATAAAACCCAGAAAGGTTAAAAAGTTGAGTGAAAAAGAAAAATGGTGCAAGATCGGTAAGATAGTAAAACAACTTCAAAAAATAGAATACAAGAAACATACGATAAGAGAGATAATAGAAGAGATGACTATAAGACCTGTCACAGGACTCCCTATAGCACTTGGAGTTATTTTGTTTTCATTTTACTTAGTTCGATTGATTGGAGAAAGTTTGATAAATTATGTTTTTAATCCATTATTCCAAATGTACAAACCTCTGGTTCTCTCAGTAAGCTCGTCCCTAGGTCCTGGCCTGATTCACGATATTCTTGTGGGAAAACTGGTAGGAGGTGATATAGACTTTATGGAATCTCTAGGAATGCTAACAACCGGACTCTACGTTCCATTTGCTGGCGTACTTCCATACATTATAGCTTTCTACTTCGTTCTATCAATCTTAGAGGATTCTGGATATTTACCAAGACTTGCAACGCTCTTAGACAATGTTTTTCATAAATTGGGAATGCATGGTCAGAGCGTTGTTACTGTTCTTCTCGGTCTTGGTTGTAACGTTCCAGGTGCATTATCAACAAGAATAATGGAGTCGAGAAGGCAGAGATTCATCTCTGCTACACTCATGGCAATTGCAGTTCCATGTATGGCTCAAACTGCAATGGTATTTGGTATTCTAGGATCTTATGGTGCATTTTACATTTCAATAGTGTTTCTAACTCTAGCAATTGTCTACGTGGCTATGGGCTTATTACTTAATAGGTTTATTAAAGGGGAAAGTGAAGAAATATTTCTTGAAATACCGCCATATAGGGTACCGAGTTTCTATGCCATAATAAAGAAAACATGGATGAGAATAAGATGGTTCTTACAGGATGCAATTCCTTGGTTATTTTTCGGTGTTGCAGTGGTAAACATTTTGTATGCTGTTGGTTTTATTGATTGGCTTGGAAATCTGCTTGCCCCAATAGTTCAAGGATTGTTTGGACTTCCAAAGGACGCTGCTATAGCACTTCTTGCAGGATTCTTAAGAAAGGATCTTGCGGTTGGTATGCTTATCCCACTTCATCTTAGTCCATATCAACTAGTTATTGCAGTAACTATACTGACAGTCTACTTTCCATGCGTCGCAACATTTACAGTTTTACTTAAGGAATTTGGTCTAAAAGATATGTTAAAATCAACGATAATCATGATAACAACAGCTATAATAGTCGGAACAATTCTAAGAATTGCTTTGCTTGGATTTTAATCCCCAATTACAGTAACGATAATTTTTCTCTTTCTTTCTCTTATATCAAAGTTCAATATCATTATTGATTGCCACGTTCCTAACACCAAGTCACCATCGGAAACAGGTATTGTAACTTCCTTGTCAGTCAACATAGCTCTCAAATGTGAATGCGCATTCGATGGATGATGGTAAAGCCTAGTTTCATCTATTGATTCTTTGAAGAATCTCTTTATATCTTGAACTAGCATCAAATCATTTTCATTTACAATTATTCCGGCAGTCGTTCCTGTTATGAATATGTTGCAAAGACCTTCTATAATTTTTGATTTTTTTACAATTTCTCTAACCATATCTGTAATATCCTTGAAATCGAAATCTTTCTTCAATTTAACTTCAAAGCTTTCCCTATAAAACATAATTTAAAATTAGTAGCAAGCATATATTTATTCATGAAAGGTATTTCACCACTCATAAGCGCAGTGCTCCTAATAGTCATAACTATAACAGCTACCTTCTTAGTTGGGAGTTTCATAAAGTCTTTGACCACAAACGCTAGTCAAACAGTAAAAAATCAAAGTGAGCAGAAACTTCAGTGTTCATTTGCAGACTTTTACATAGTGAATGCAACGTTTGATTGTAATTCAGATTGCTCTTTTGGTAATATTCACACGTTAAATATAACAGTTATCAATAATGGAGAAGTTAAGCTTAATTTTAAATCGGTTTCTGTAGAAACAAGCTCGCATAAAATGTATACATTTGATACGAATGAGGATGTGAGCACAGGAGAAGAAAAGATCATATCAATACAAACAACACAATCATGTAACGATTTGAATCATTCCATCTACAAGATTTATCTTGGTTCAGAAAACTGTCCAACAGTTCGTGATGAACTTACAAGCGATTTCATTTATTATGTGAATTGTTAAGTTTTCTTTTCCTTGCATTTTTAGATGCTATAGCAGAATTTCCATACTTATCTTTTAATATAATAGTAAATGGAATTTTTAGATCTCTAGTCATTTTGATTTTTTTAAGAATAGACTTTATTTTATTTCTCTTTTTTTCATCACTCTCTGTAACAAGTCGGCCCTCTAAAATATTTTCAAAACGCATTAGGATACCCTCTACATTTGTTATGAATCCTTGAGCAGCTGGACCAGGAGTCATTTCTAATCCAAGTTCAGGTATCCTCACTTCACCACTGGAACTTCTTACCACCTTTGCATACAAATCATCCTTTGTCTTGACTTCTAACAAGTATTCAGATGGCTCCTTTATTTCGGCAGGAAATACATCTACATGTTTATATCCACAATTACTACATTTCTGAGTAAGTATAATGACTTCTCCAAAATAATCTATACTAATAGATGTCGCTGTCTGATTCAAGGACTTCTTTTTACATACTGGACAGGTAAGTAACATAGAAAGCCTCGGGAGGGACTTGAACCCCCAACCTGCTGCTTACAAGGCAGCCGCTCTACCGTTGAGCTACCGAGGCGTAGAGCCGAATAAATAATTAAGAAGAATGAAAATTTAAAAATTTGGAAAAAGAAAAACTTAGATGTTAAATACGTAAAATAGTTTCTTTGGTACCTTTTTTGGCTGCATATTTCTTGCGTATTCTTTTAATGCTTCTGGACCTTCTGCCGCAACAGCCTCAGGAACTTGTACACCAGCATATTCAATGTTCCTCTTCATTAATTTCTTTGCTTCTGTTTCACTAAAAATACCTGTTTCATAACATTTTGCAATCAATTCAGCACCTATTAGTTGGTTCTTATCTATTTCTCGTCCTTTCAATACCATTTATACCACCTTGTAACTATCATTTAGTAAAAACTTATATTTAAAGCTTTCGGTCACTCGGTTTGGTTGAATTTTATTAAAGGAGCTCTTCCCTCGCATATATCTCTTACATTTGCGGAAAGGCCTGTGATAGCTCTATAATTAGATTCTATTATTTCATTTAGTTCTGAGTTAGAGTAGTCTTTATCCATAGCCTTTGGACAAAGACAATTTCCAATTACATCTGCTATTACATTATTTTGTTCAACCGAATCTGTTATCTTCCAACATGCTTTACAGTCCTCATATTGGATGCACCTTTGTGAGAAACTTAGGCCAATCGCATAGAGGATTGCTATTAGAATTAGCACAATTATAATGGTTTTTATCAAAACCTTTGAATCTCCTACCATAAATATCCTTTATTC
Source organism: uncultured archaeon (assembly GCA_964428495.1). Taxonomy (GTDB): domain Archaea; phylum Aenigmatarchaeota; class Aenigmatarchaeia; order GW2011-AR5; family JAHLMP01; genus CAYRXY01. The sequence continues at coordinate 160,142 of CAYRXY010000002.1, read as the reverse complement.
TAGCCTAAATTTAAGCATTTACCTCTTACTCTGTTGTTTCTTCCTTCTAGGACCTGCAGAGCTACGGCTTGGTTTATGAGGCTCTGTTCTTCTTGGATCCGAAACTAATAGATTTCTATCATAATTCATGAAAATGTCTCTAAGTTTTTTGTTGTATTTTACTAAGGCCTGAGAAATCGCAACCCTTATAGCATCAGCTTGGCCAAAGATTCCACCACCAGAAACGTTAACATCTATATCAACTTTTTTTGCAGTATCACCAGCGAGAACTATTCCCTCCTGAATTTTCAGTCTAGCATACCTCGGCTCGTATATATCTAAAGGAATACCATTAATGAGAATTCTACCTTTACCTTCTCTAAGTGTTGCCCTAGCAACAGCTTTCTTTCTTTTTCCTACGGTATGTATTACTTTCTTCTTTTTTGCTTTAGCCATTCCAACCAATCCTCTTAGCTAGCTCAAATATTGTAATGTATCTACACCTAATAGGTTTTTGTTTTTCAGCAAATTTAACTATTTCCCCCTCTAACCCATCAGGCACACCAATATGTACTTTAAGATTCTTGTACGCATTCCTTCCTTTTGGTTTCTTATACGGAAGCATACCACGTATAGTTCTCCTAACAATGAGGTCAGGTCTTCTAGGGAAGAAAGGACCATGTTGTGGAGATCCCTTTCGTCTTAATCTAAGATATTTTTCAACAGTACTGTCAGGATTTCCGGTTATGATAGTTTTTTCAGCATTAATTATTTCTATTTTTTCTCCTTGTAGGAGTTTCTTAGCTACAAAGCTCGCTAATCTTCCAAGCCTCGCGTTTTCAGCATCAATTATCATCATTCTATATCACCAATAAGGAATTTTATTGATTGTGAAGTTTTTTAAGCTATTTATCCGATTATTCTTGGCTTTTCTTTGGTATTTAACAATTCTTCTATTGACAATGCTTTGCCGCCTGCTTCCTCAATCTTCTGCTTAGCACTTGCTGAAAATTTCCATGCATAAACCGTTACTGGTTTGTTTATCTTACCACTACCCAGCACGACGCCAGGCACGACCATCACTTCCCCGTCTTTACAGAGCTTATCGAGTTTCCTCAAATTTACCTCAATTCTTTTTCTTGTTGGTCTACTGAGTTTCTCAGCTAAATTCTTATAGTATCTTTCTTTTCTTCGTTGAAATCCTTCTATAACATTTCCTAATAGTGAATTCATGGGTCCTGTTCGTGGCATCACACCCACCTATCTAATGGTTTTATACTTCTTAATTTTACATAATAATGTTTTAATAATTTTCTTACGTTCTGACTTATTTCTATTTTGATTTATGTTACATAAATTTTTCAGGTATCTGTTCTTTAATTTCTAGATGCAGGGGGAGGGATTTGAACCCTCGCAGCCACTAAGGCACAGGATCTTAAGTCCTGCCCCTTTGACCAGGCTCGGGCACCCCTGCGTACTTAAATAATTTGTTAGTAAGGATTTTAAAGGTAAATAGAAATAATTCCTTATGGAAGAGAAATTCTTCTTCAAAAATGGTGATGGATTAAAACTTTCTGGTATTCTTTCATACCCAGAAAAAGAAACAAACAAATGTATTGTTCTTTGTCATGGTATAACAGTAGACAAAAACGAGTCTGGAAACGTTTTCAAAAAACTTTCTGATTTGCTTGTTAAAGAGGGCTTTGCCACGTTCCGTTTTGATTTTCGTGGACATGGTGAAAGCGAAGGGTCATCCTTCGACCTGACTGTCACTGGCGAGGTACGTGACCTAGAATCTGTGATGGAATTCTTAAAGAAAATAGGATTTGATGAGTTCGGAATTTTAGCAGCAAGTTTTGCAGGAGGTCCTGTAGCGTTATTCGTAGGTGAACATTCGGATAATATCAGGGCTATCGTTTTTTGGAATTCTATAATAGATTATGATTCGTTACTAAAACCAACATTACCATGGCCTAAGAAATACTTTGGAAAAAGAGCTATGGAAAAATTAGAAAGAGATGGATACATTGAAATTGGGAAGAGAGGATTCGAGATAGGAAACTCACTCATCAAAGAAGTTAAAAAACTCAAGCCATGGGAAAGACTTCTTAATGTAAAAATTCCTATGCTCTTTATTCATGGAGATGCTGACACTTACGTTCCATATAATGATTCCGTAAAGTACAGTAAGATGCTCGGTGCTAAACTCGTTACAATAGAAAATGGTGAGCATGGTCTTAACGAGCCTGAAGAGTTTGAGAAAGCATCAAAGGCTGTAATTAAGTTTTTCAAGAATTTCTTATAACTTCAAATCTTTCTTGAATTTTTTAGCTTTTTTCTCTATGATGTCAAGAGCTCTTTCTAGAATTTCCGTAGTCGTTAGACCAGAAATACTTTCTACCTTAAATCTAAATGCTGTATCATCTCCTTTAACGGTTATTGCACCTTTATCACATATCTCAACACAACGCATGCATAATGTACATAGAGAAGAATCCTTTATTCTTAACTTTCCATCCTTCATCTCAAAGACATTCTTTGGACACGCCTTTACGCATTCACCACAATTATCACATTTTTTGTGATCTACTTTAATTTCAGGTAGATAAGAATAACCAACGGTGGCTGCCTGCCACTTAGCGTGTTCCTTTCCTATACCTAGCTGAGCTATTGCCTCGAATTTTAATTCCTGACCTTCAAGCAGAACAACTATCGGTATATTTGGATCTACAGGTTTTACTTTATCATCATCAAATTCAAGATCTTCAGCATAAACAATTATTTTACCCTCTTTATCTGGCTTCTTCTTATTTGAATCAAACTTTACCTTTACCTGACAAAGAGGACAACCCTTACCACCACATTTACATCCCTTTTTTAGGTTGTAATGCTTTACTGGGAATTTTAGTGGTATGAGTCCCAATCTATGAGCTAAGACCTCATTGAACAATCCAGAAGAATTTTTATGAATCTTAACAATTTCTATCGCCATTGTAGGAACTTCACTCATCATAACTCTTCTAAGAGCATTAGCTATAGTAGGATTAGTATCCCTTAAAATGAATTCCATCTTCTGATCGGTTTTATTTAAAACTTCAATTTTCATTTTTTGATCACTTTATTTATTTGTCATTGAATTAAAATAAAGCTTATACTCTTCTACCCCTTCTACCTCCCTTCTTTCTACATCTATCCGTCGGTATTGGTGTAACATCCTCAATATTACCTATCTTCAAACCTGCCCTTGCCAATGCTCGTATTGCAGGTTGTGCACCTTGACCAGGTAAAAATGATTTGTTTCCTCCAGGGCCGCGAACCTTTATGTGAACACCTGTGATTCCAGCTTCAATCGCCGCTTCTGCAATCTTCTTGGCAGCTTTCATAGCTGGATATGGTTTTCCTTTTAAATGATCCTTATCTGTCATCATTCCTCCAGATACTCTTACAATCGTCTCTGCCCCAGATAAGTCTGTTAGATGAATGATAGTATTATTTATAGATGAATATATGTATACCACACCCCATCTTTCTTTCTTTGCCATCATTCACCACCTTCTTTAGATTCGTTTGGAGCCTCTTCTTTTTGTTTCTCTATTTCATTTTTTATCATTTTTTCTTTAATCTTTGCACTCAAACTAATCTTGTCTTCAAGCTCCTTTGGAACTAAAAAGCTCGGAGATTGAATTCTTCTACCATTAATCAAAATGTGACCATGAACAATAAACTGCCTTGCCTGCTTTGGAGTATTCACAAGACCTTTCTTGAATATTATTGTTTGCATCCTTCGTGAAAGAATGTCCTCTACTGTAAGCCTTAGAACATCATCAAGATTACTTACAGAAAGACCGAGCCGATTCAATCTTGTCAATAATTTTTCCTCTTCTTTTTTGTACTCCTCACCTGCACCTATCTTGGATGCAAGTTCCCTCGCCCTTCTTCTAAACTCTCTCAGAATCGTTTCAGCTTTCCATAGTTCCCTCTTTCTTCTAAGCCCAAATTCCCTCATTATTTTCCTTTCTTCATCTAATCTATCAAACGGCCTCCTCGGCTTTTCATATGTTTTCTTTCGTCTTCTTCTTGGATCTCCCATATTCATCACTTCTTATTCTTCTTCCTTTGAACTCCCATCGTTTTTCCCTTCCTGAATCCTTTACCACCTGTTCTCTGACCTCTTACAGGTAAGCCAAGTTCATGTCTAATTCCACGATAAGCTCTCATTTTCTTTAATACTGAAAGATCTTCTCTTAATTTAAGATCTATATCACCACTAATAATATGGGTATTCTCACCAGTTACGGGATCTTTTCTTCTATTTTTCATCCAATCGGGAAATTCTGCATTTTTTATAATTTCTTCGATTCTTTTTAACTCATCTTCAGAAAGTTCTTCCATCTTTTTATTTGGATCAATCTTAGCATTTACACAGATAGCATTAGCGAGCATTTGACCAACTCCTTTTATACTTCTCAAAGCTCTTCTAACAGGTAATTCAGGGTTTAAATCTGTACCAAATAATCTAATTACCCTTCTTTCTTTTTTCTTTTCAGCCATTCTTTCTCACCCATTTGATTTTCTTGGGATTTCTTTTGAGCATAAAATTTTTTTCACATTTACTACTACAAAACCAATATATTTTTCCATTTGCCCTTACGAACATCTTTCCAGTTCCAGGTGGAATTTGTTTACCACAAAAGCTACATCTTGGCATCTTTCATCACTTCTTTCTTCCAAATGAACCAGGCGTTTCCATTTCAGTTTCGCGAAGCATTAAAATATCACCAATTCTAACAGGTCCCATAACATTACGAATAAGTATCTTACCTTTATCATGACCTTCAAGAACCTTACATCTAACTTGGTTTATACCTCTTACTTCACTTCTTCCTAATATTTCTATTACTTCTGCCGGCGTTGCGTCCACTAAATCACCTCATTTACTCCTTTACTACCTCTCTTGCTTTAGATTCTGCTTGACCGAAGTCTACTATTGCTGCAGCAGAGCATGCTACATCAATTCCACATGCCTTACCTAAGTCTTTCTTGCTACTTACTTCTACATAGGGTATTCCCTTTTCTTCACACAAAGGTTTTAAGTGCATTATGATTTCCTTCGGGTCTACATCAGTTGCTGCAACTACAAGCTTTGCTAGTCCCCTTTCAATCGCTTTTGTCGCTTCATTTATCCCCTTTTTTATCTTGCCGGTCTGTCTAGATAATTCAACAATCTCATAGGCCTTTTTTTCATCCACCATTTTGGTTTCACCTCAATTAAGTTTGAATGATTAATTTATATAGTTATCAAACCTTTTTATTGATTACATTCTTTAATGATTGTTCTAAAAGACTTAAAAATCTTTCTTCATTTCCTCTCGGAATCTTTGCACCACATGCTTCCTTATGCCCGCCACCAACTCCACCTACTTGTGATGCTACATTACTTAGAATTTTATGGACTTCGGAATTTGTTTTATTTCTCACGGAAACCTTTATTAAATCTCCATCATAGGCAGTGCCCACAGAAATCTTTTCATCAACAAGTGTAGAGAATACGCTTACTACAGGAGCTATAAAATTTGGATGAATATTATTTTTAGCGTGAATAAATACAATTCCTTCTTTCTTCTGAAGGTTATCTTTTGCCCATCGTAGATACTTACCTAAGAGTGTTCTATATTCCTTTAAGATTTGCTCTCCTTTCTTTTCATCTGGATTTAAACAGAAGTTCATACCTTCCTCATATCTCTCTAGTCTACCAAAGGCATTGACAATAGTAGCAAACTCATTTAACTCATATATAGAGCGTGTAAGAAAGTAATTTATTCCGAATATTTCTGTCGGTTTTTCAACTCCATTGGCCAGCCTTTCAAGTATTATCGCGCTTGCTAATTTCTCTTTTTCATCCTTTTCTAAATCTACAAATCTTCTAAATCGATTTTCATCTTTTATTTCGATTCTTAATTCGGAAAGAAATTGGATAACAGCCGATTCATTACCACTGATATTTGGTATGTAAGGATCGAAAGAATACTCTAACGCCTTGTGAAGTGGTCTGGACGAATGCCCAAATATTCTAATCCCTTTTTCAACTTTTATCAAACCATTTTTTATAGCATCATCCAGTATTTCTTTCGGGTGGTTAGTTATACCTTCTGGCCCTATAGAGTAATCTCCTGCAAGTCCAACAAGAGCTATATCTGATAAATTTTCATTAGACCTATTCAGTTTTTTTGAGAAAAAATATACTATACAACTTCCAGAATAATCGGAAATCCCATTCATCTCAGGATTTATTTCTATTATATTTTCCTTCTTTGTGTTCAATGGTTCATGATGATCTATTACTATAATAGGTTGTTCGATTTCTTCAACAAGAGGTGATGAACCGATATCTGTGAAAAGTACTGGAAGGCTTTTACTTTTTATTTTCTCTATTACATTGTTCTCTATTTCTTTAGCTATCATTATTTCAAAATCTATCCCCTCTCTCTTCAGGGCCTCTCTCATTATTGTGGCTGAGCTAAGACCATCGGCATCATAGTGTGAAACAATCAGAATCTTGTCAAATGATTTTAGTTTTTCAATAGCTTTGTCGATGTTTTCGAGCATTAATAAAATTTTGTAGAGAAATATTAAAATTTACCTTGATCCCTTTACTATGAGTTTAGCCTTCTGAGGGTTATATTTCCAACCCTCTGGTAGCTCCCTTTTCTTTATGTAGTATTTTGCAAGTTTTCTAATCTTTGACTCTGTCAATTGAAGCATGTGTTTACTCTTTTTATCACCATGATGTTCATCTAAATGCTCATGCATACGAACGACCTTTCTAAGAAGATTAAATAAATCTTCAGGAATTTCTTTTAACAAGTTATTCTTAGCAAGAATTTCTTTTATTGTGGCCCCAAATATTCTCACATTAGGTATACCATACTGGTCTCTAAGAATCATCCCAATTTCTGCCTGAGATTTTCCTTCCTTTGCAAGCTTAATGACTATCTTTTCAACTTCATCCTTTGTGTAGTCAACCCATTCTGGTTTTTCTTTTTTTACCATAATATCTCACTCTTTCTTTTATCTTTTCAAGTCTTTTAATAACTTCTCCTCCCTTAGGGTAAGCTCTCTTGTAGGCATTCAAGATTATTTTCCATATATCTTTTAATATTTTAAAATGTGTCGATTTCAGAACTTCGTAGAGAAGTCTTAGGTCGGTTGCCTTATCTTCGATGCGCCCTGAGTAAAAGCTTAGACCGAAGTCAATTAGATAAATTTTATTGTCGTGAATCAGAAAATTCGAGGTTGTTAGATCACCGTGAATAATGTCGTATGAATGAAGTTTGCCAATGTATTTTCCAATGGTCTCACAAATGAACTTTCTCTTTTCCCCCCCTGCTCTATTGAGAACATCTTTGAGTTTTTCTCCATCAATATACTCCATAACAATCTTAAAGTCATCTACCTTCAAAATCTGAGGGACGAGAACACCAATACGGCGGGCATCTTGCATTATTTTTGCCTCTCTTTTTGTCCTTTGTTTTCGAATATGTTCGTCCAGCTCACGAATTCTGTATCGTTTTCTAATCCGCTCTTTAACAACAACGTTTCTTTTTTCATCAAGATATATTACAGCTTCTGCACCC
>CAYRXY010000002.1:3199-152429 GCA_964428495.1 uncultured archaeon | reverse complement strand
CTCTTTAACAACAACGTTTCTTTTTTCATCAAGATATATTACAGCTTCTGCACCCTTCTGTATTATTTGCATGTTTATGATATTTTTGAAGGGGTTTAAATGTGTTGATAAATACAAACCGTTAGCGAAAAAAGGAAAATCAATAATGAAAAATTAAAATATTTTAAAAAGTCAAGAGTGCGATTTTTTTCGCTAATTGTTAGGAACCGTTACCTTTTTATTGCTTTGAATATAATCGTTGGTCCAATTAATTTAGAGAGTTTTTTAGGATAATACTCTTCAAGAGAGCTATCTTTAAGGGAAAAAGGTTCTATAATCTTTTCAACAAAAAAGCCAGCATCGACCAGTGCATTATAGATATCACTTACTTTTACATGAAATCCAACAAACTTATGTTTGCTTCCATCTGGCCATATTTCTATTTCTTCATATCTTCCTGTATCAAAATAGCTCCGTTCAAACTTTATATAACCAGTCTTCTTGAATTCGTCCACATTTATAATGTCATGAAAGGGGTGTGGCATACTAAATACAAACAATCCATTTTTCTTAAGGACTTTATAAACCTCTCTAAATAGCTTTCTCAAGTTTGGAGAATATTGAAAGGCCCATGCAGAAATAGCAATATCAAAGCTATTTGGTTTGAAATATTTTGTTAAATTTTGAAAATTACCTTTAACGAACTTTACTTTCACTTTTTCTTTTTTAGCTAATTCTTCAGCAAATTTTAGTTGCTCTTTTGATAAATCTATCCCAGTACAAATAGCCCCTTGTTTTGCTAAAGCAATTGAGCTTTGTCCACCACCACAACCAATTTCTAGAATTTTTTTACCTTTAACATTGCCAAGTAATTTTAATTCTTTTTCATATGGAGCATGTACTCCCCAATGTGCTGAGTGGGTGGGTATTTTTGCATCTTTCTGAAAATATTTAGACGATTCGTCCCACCATTTCTCAATTTCTTTTACCATAAAGTTAATATAAAAATTTCATTTAATTTAACCTTTTTATTTCTTCTATTGTAATGAAATACTATGGAACTTACTATAGATCGTGAAAAATGTGTAAAGTGCTTTGGCTGTGTCTCGGTCTGTCCGAAGCTGGCATTAGAGCCGTCCGAGGAAGGCCCAGTCTGGATAAAGGAAAAGTGCATAGGTTGTGATTTTTGCGTAAAGTTCTGCCCAGTCGGGGCGATTACATTGAAAAAGGGTGATGAAGATGAAACCGGAAAATGATTATGATGTAATAGTTGTTGGGGCAGGTCCTGCAGGTAGTTTTGCTGCCCGTAAGCTGGCTGAACAAGGTCTGAATGTGGTTGTTTTTGATAGAAATCAGGAGATCGGGTCACCGAAGAGATGTGGTGAAGGATTCTCTCGAAACGGGGAAAAGCGGCTTGGGATAAAGTTTCCTGAATACGTTATTGCTCAACATATGGACGGTGCTTGGGTTTATGCTCCTAACGGAAAGAAAGTCGTGATAGAAGGTCAGGAAGGTTATATTTTGGAAAGGAAGCAGTCGGACAAGTGGCTCGCAGGAGAAGCAGCTAATGCAGGTGCAAAGATTTTCGCAAAGGCAAAAGTTTTTGATGTGATGAAAGAAGATGGATTTGTAAAAGGCGTTAAGGTGAACTTTCTTGGTGAAGATTTTGAGGTAAGAGCGAAAGTAGTTGTTGTAGCTGATGGCGTCGAGTCAACGGTAGCGAGAAAGGCTGGACTTAACACAGCATGTGTTCCAACGCTTGTAGACTCTGGAATTCAGTACGAAATGTATAATATAGATTTACAGGACCCACACAAAATTGAGCTGTATTTTGGAAATGATGTTGCTCCTCGAGGCTATGTTTGGATATTTCCAAAGGGTGAGTGTAGAGCGAATGTTGGTGTTGGTATCCGTGGTGACGATGTAAAAACAGCGAGATATTACTTAGACAAGTTTATAGAGACTCGACCAGACTTGAAAAAAGGAAGTATTATAGAGGTTAATGCTGGATCCATACCTGTTGGTGGCTTTTTGAAAAACATGGTAATGAATGGTCTTGTTGTTGTTGGAGATGCGGCACATCAAGTTAATCCAATTCACGGTGGTGGAATGTATGAAGCAATGACTGCTGGACGATTAGCAGCGGAGGTAATTAAGAAGGCATTTGACAAGAATGACTTCTCTGCTTCGGTTCTGGAAGAATATAACAAAATATGGTGGAAAGAGCGTGGCGAGTCTCTACGAAAAGTCGAAAAGATCCGTGAGGCTGTTGAAAAGCTAAATGATGAGCAGTTGAATAACCTTGCAGAGCTTTTGCAGGGTGAGAATTTAGTCGAAATTGTTCATGGAAACTATCTAAAACTTGCAAGGATTTTCTTGAAGTTTGGTCTAAAGAATGTTGCAAGTTTCTTGAAGTGATGTAAAACTATCCACAACATTCTCTTCTACATTCTTGAATTGTACTTTTACCAGTAGCTTTTTTACAAAAAACTTTAAAATTAATTTATGAAACTCGTAAAAATTAAAAACGTAGATTCGCAGGAGTTTAGGAAAGCATGGAAAATTTATGAATCATCTTTTTCGTTTGATGAGAGGAGATCCTTAGAAATGCAAAAGGAAGTGATGAAAAATAAAAGATATAATTTCTTTGTGGCGATTAAAGGTAATACTGTGGTTGGAATTCTAACATATTGGAAACTGGATGATTTTTTGTTTGTCGAACATCTAGCAGTAAGAGAAGATCTTAGAGGACAAGGGATTGGAAGAGAAATAATGACACAGTTACTGAGAAATAAACAAAAAATAATCTTAGAAGTGGAAAGACCGGAAAACAAGATCACAATTAAAAGGATAAATTTTTATGAAAAATTAGGGTTCAAACTAAATAAGTTTAATTATATCCAACCATCATATGGAAAGAATAAAGAATCAGTTCCTATGTTTTTGGCGAGTTATCCTAGAAAGATAAAGAAGTCAGAATTTTATTCGATAAGGAAACAATTATATACAGTTGTTTACGGATTAGGAGAATCACTTCCAATATGAATGCTTTTATTTAAGAGGATTTCAATTAATCATTCTCCATGATTCATCATATGCACCTTTCTGAGGAGCCATTCGAGTGGATAAAGGAAGGAAAGAAGAAAGATTGATGTCGATGATATTATAATTTTTGAGAGAATTGATGGAAAAGTAAAATTAGCGTTTTAGTAAAGGGTCTTCTTAGATTCAGAAGTTTTAAGGATCTATTTGAGTTTATTCCCCATAGATGACAGGGCATTCTGGACTTTCTGTAGGACAAAGAATAAGAAAATACTATACTGAGAATGAAGAGAAGTGCTGTGGAGTTCTTGGAATTTTGTTTGATATAATAGAGTAAATACCATTTTCTATTTATTTTTCTTATTCTAATTTTATAATCATGACTAGAATTAACCGTCTTGTACTTCAGGGATTTAAATCATTTGCAGATAGAGTTGCAATAGATTTTCCATCAGGGTTTAATGTGATAGTGGGCCCAAACGGTTCTGGAAAATCAAATTTGACGGAGGCTATAATGTTCACTCTTGGTATTTCTTCTGCAAAACAGATAAGAGCTGAGCGATTACAAAATTTAATATTTCATGGCTCTAAAACAAGGAAATCTTCAAAATTTTGTCAAGTTTCATTATATTTAGATAATAAAGATCACAAAATACCTGGGGAAGACGAAATAAAAATTACGAGAAAGGTGAATGAAAAGGGCCTTTCCATATTTAAACTCAACGGAAAGGTCGTAACTCGATCAAAGATATTGGATGTTCTTTCTAACTTGAACCTCTCACCTCATGGCTATAACATAATCATGCAGGGTGATGTTACTAGGATAATCGAGATGTCAGCTATAGGGAGAAGAGAGATAATAGACCAAATATCCGGTATTGCTGAATTTGATGAAAAGAAAAGAAAGGCAGAAATAGAACTTGAAAAGGTTGAAAGGCACATAAGAGAGCTTGAAATTGTATTTGTTGAAAAACAACGATTACTTGAGAGATTAAAAAAGGATATTGAGAGTGTTGAAAAAAGTCAGAAGCTTAATGATGGAATAAAGAAGGTAAGAGCTTCTTTGATCAATATTGAGTTGGAGGATCTTAACAAGGACTTAGAAGAAATAGAAAAAAGAATTGAAGAAGAAATGAAAAAATTTCAAGACTTTCAAGAAAAACATAAGGGCGAAGAAAAAGAATTAGATGATCTAGAAAATGAATTTAAGAAAATTAATGATGAAATGATTGAAAGATCGAAGAGTTTTGAGATAACCAGAAAGATAGATCAAATTAACATGGAAATAATTCGAAGGAAGGACAAAATAGAAATGAATAATAGAATTCTTCAACAGCAATACTCTAAGGTTGCACGTTCACTTTTGAACATGCCGGGAGTTATCGGAACAGTTTCTAGTGTTATAGAGGTCCCAGAAAAATATGAAATAGCTATAAAAGTTGCACTTGGTTCTCATGCAAATGACATAATAGTTGAAACAGAAAAAGATGCGATAAATTGTATAAAATACTTGAAAGAGAATAAACTTGGACGTGCAAGGTTTTTGCCGTTGGATTCTTTGAAACCTCGTAAGGTCAAATCGAAGAACATAGAAAACGCAATTGGTTATGCGTTGGATCTTGTAAAGTTTGATAATAAGGTTAGACCTGCAGTTGAATATGCTCTCGTAGGTAATATAATAACTAAGGACTTGAAAGTTGCAAAGTCTCTCGATGTCAGTAAGGATTCAAGAATCGTGACCTTAGAAGGGGAAATACTGGAGAGCAGTGGTGCAATAATTGGTGGATATTATGAAAAGAAGAGCTTTGAGTTCTCTATCAAGAAGGAGAATGAAAAGCTTCAAAAGGAAATAGAAGAATTTCAAAAAGAAATAGAGAAACTTAAAGAAGAAGAGAAAGAAGAAGAAGAAAAACTTAAGGATCTGAAGAAGGGAAGAGATGAGATCGAGAAAAAAATTGATAAGATAAGATCTGAAGTTGGAAAAACTCAGAACGAAAGGTTTAGATTGCAAAGTAAAATTGGAGAACTTAAAGTAAAGAAAGCAAAGCTGGATGCAGAAATCGAAAATCTTAAGCTTGAACTTAAAACAATCGGTGCCAAACCAACATATCAAGGAAGCAAAGAGGAATTAAGAAAGAAGTTGAAAGAACTCAGTACAGAACTAGAGAGATTAGGGCCAATCAATATGAGGGCAGAAGATGACTACAAAAGAGTAGAGGTGGAATACAAAATACTAAGGGATAAGCTGGAAAGGCTAAAGAAAGAGAGAGATGCAGTTATCGATTCAATAAGAGAAATAGAAGAAAAAAGATATGATAAATTTATGAAAACGTTAGAGGAGATTTCTAAAAATTTTGCTGAGGTATTTCGTGATCTAATGGGAGGTGAAGCAAAACTTCGTTTGGAAGAAGAGGGAAATATTGAATCCGGCCTTTTAATAGAAGCAACAGCTAAGGGTAAGAAAATTGTAAATATAGACTCTATGTCAGGTGGAGAAAAATCTCTCACAGCATTAGCATTTCTATTTGCAATACAAAAATATCAATCTGCACCATTCTATATTTTAGATGAAGTTGAAGCAGCACTTGATAAAGTTAACACTAAAAAAATTGTTGAATTCATAAAGAAATATTCTAAATATACACAGTTCATAGTCGTTTCTCATAATGATATTACAATAAAAGAGGCAGATAACGTCTACGGAGTGACGATGGAAGATGGAGTTTCAAAGGTCTTTTCTATAAAGATGCCCGGTGAAAGAAATGAGTGAATTTAACGAACAGGAGATCGTTAAGACAATTGTACTTAGTAGCGATTGGGAAGAAGTCATAATGAAAATAATTGAAGAGGAAAAATTAGATCCGTGGGATATCGATATAGTTAAACTTGTTGATGCTTTTTTCAAGTACCTTAGAACGATGAAGGAATTTGACTTTAGAATTCCAGCTCGCTTTATTTTGGTTGCCGCAATTCTTTTGAGAATGAAGTGTGAATTTACGAGGGCGGAACCAAAACAGAAAGAGGAGAAGGTTCCAGATATAAATCCAAATGTTCCGTTGCTGGAAATGCCAATTATCAGAAGACCTAAGAAAAAAATTACTGTCACCGAGCTGGTGACAGCACTGAAGAAGGTCATGGATTTTGAAGAAAGGAAGCGTGTTAAGAAGCTTGCTGTCAGAAAGGCAGTTGAAGTTCTCCTGACTGAAGAGACAGAAGATATAAGGAAGAGAATGGAGAAAATTTTAATGGAAATAGAGACCAAAAACATAGAAACGTTCTCGCAGCTCGTTGGTGAGTGGACGAGAGAAAATATAACTAGAAAGTTTGTACCTCTATTGCACTTATCCAATGAAGGTTATGTGTCTTGTGAACAACCAGAGGAGTTTGGAGAAATTTTCATAAATCAGAAGAAATTTACTTCTCAGCTTTCTTCTTCTCAACCTTCTTAGTTACTTTGTTTTTGGTACCTTTACCTTTCTCAACAAGGATTATTTCAACGTTCGTTGATTTTAGTGTATTTCCAAAATCCGCTTTTCTCCTAGATCTCCATATACTTGGACCTTTGTGAGCAGATGCGTAAACAAAGAGGTTATCTTTATCCAAGCCAAGGTTTTCTGCATTTTTTTCACAACTTTCTAGAAGCTTTTTAATTCCCTTTACAGTCTTTGTGTAGTATCTCCCATCGAGGCTTCTCTTCTTGGAGATTAAATCATTTAAAAGTCTCTTTATCTGAGAAAGTTTTTTCTTTCTTATGACTTTACAAATAACCTTAGCATCCTTTAGAGATGTATTTAACCAGGTCCAAGCTTTTGCGTGGGGTTTTTTTGGCTTAAATGTATATGGCATAGGAATCACTTAATTGGTACGAATTTAGAGCTTCGGGTTGCACCAAAACCAGGTGAAGAGTGTTGAACCCTCTTTCGAGTCAGTGCAAATTCACCCAATCTATGACCGATCATTTCCGGCTTTATTTCAACTATAACAAACTCTTTTCCACTATGAATACTAATCTTAGCTCCAACCATTTCAGGTAAGATTATCATGTCACGATCGTGAGTCTTAATAGGCTTTTTATCCTTATACTTTCTGATTTTTTCGAGTAATTTCTTTTGTCTTTCTGTTAGTCCTCTTTTTAAGCTTCTTCTTTCCCTAGCTGGGACTAACTCCATAAACTCATTGATGTTCATATTCTGTAATTCTTCCAGGGTCTTACCCCTGTACATAAACTTTGCCATGTTAAACAACTATAATAGGAAAATATTTAAAGATTCCAAGTGTTCTAAAAGATTGAAAGTCTTCCCACTTCCTTGAAGCCATTTCTTGTTATTTCAAACTCTATGCTCTTCCCTTCTGGAATTGAACGGTGCTTCACTATTGTCGCTAAGCGATGATTTGGTCTGTCCAATTTTTCTAATTTTATAAGTGCCTTTGCCCAATACTTACCGATTGTTCTAGAGATGAGTTCTAACTTACCGCTTATTGAATAAACTTGATTTGTGACCAATACCGGTATATTCTTCTCCCGCGCAATAGATGAGAGTTTGGCATATTGGCTAGATAATTCACGATTAACCTGTGGGTAGTTTTCATCGTTCAAGACGAGTCTGTATAATGTTACGATTGAATCGATGACGATTAGACCAACATCATTCGTTACGAGCTTTTCTAATTCATCTATTCGCTTGCATTGTTCCTCCCAATTTTTCGGTTCCAGAAGGATAACCTTACTCAAGTACTCATGAGACCTTCCATTTGTGAGTTGATCAAATCGATCAAAGGAGAAACCACCCTCAGTGTCGATAAATATCACTTTCTTCCCTTGTTCTATCACTGAAATGGTGCATAGTAGCGCAAGGTTTGATTTTCCAGAACCAGCCTCTCCATAAACGTTCGTTACGGCTGCGTGCTCGATACCTCCATCTAGAATCTTGTCTAAAGGGGATTTAGTGGAAAGTCGCTGCATAATTTTTGATGTTTAGACGGAATTTTATAAGTTAAGTAGTCTCATGACAAACTGGAAAGTACACCGAAACCTTTAAATACTTTTAGGGTTAATAATAACCCTAATTAGGGGGAACGATAACCCTAAGTGATCATCATGAGAGTAAGAGTCAGAAAATACGAAAGAGTTGCCATAGTGACGTTCGATATTAAGACAAAAAAGTTTAAGTCACGATACGAGATAAACAAGTTTTTCCGTGGATTGTACGGATGGAAACAGACCGTTCCAAGCCACGACAAAAAGTATTGCTATCACCGACAGGGTATTTTGGATCAAGTGCCCTATGCAAAAATAGCAGATTCGGTGCTCTTAGTGACCCTAAAACACCTGCAGGACGTTTTAAATTATTTGAGACAATGGGAAGAAAAAATAGACTATGAAATAATAAATATGATGATTGAGAAGAGAAAATTAATGAAGATGTTAGGTGGGTTGCATGATTAAGAAAAAAGATAATAAACCGGAAGTGAAACTACGTGTTGGTGAGTTGACAGAAAGAGGGGACTATGGCCGTGGAATCGTAAGGATTGACACAAGGATAATGAAAAAGCTCGGCATTCACGAGGGTGACATCGTAGAGATAGAAGGTAGTCGCTCAACGGGGGCTATAGCAGTTCGTGCTTATCCTGCTGATATAGGTCTCGACGTAATCCGAATGGACGGACTCGTTAGGAGAAACTGTGGTACAAGCATAGGGGAATATGTAAAGGTCAGAAAAGCTGATGTGGAGGAGGCAGAATATGTTGCGATAGCACCCGCGAGAAAAAATATAATAATTCATGTTCAAGGAAATCCATTCCAACAGAACTTGTTGATGAGACCTGTTAAGGTAGGGGATATTATAGTACCAAATCCTGTTGTAAGGAGAAGAAGAGAGCCGAACCTGTTTGAAGAGGTATTTGGAATGAATTTTGAAGATATGCTTTTCACGAGCTTTGGTGAAGAGAAGTTTATAGTAGTAAATACAAAGCCGAAGGGAATAGTTAGGATAACGGAGAGAACTGAAATAGAAGTTTTGGAGAGGCCGACAAAACCGATAGAAGAGCAAAAAATTCCTGAGGTTACGTATGAGGATATTGGGGGATTGAAAGAAGAAATAAGAAAGATTAGAGAAATGGTAGAACTTCCGTTAAAGCATCCTGAGTTGTTCGAGCGATTGGGAATCGATCCACCTAAAGGTGTTTTACTCTACGGTCCGCCGGGAACGGGTAAGACCTTGTTGGCAAAGGCTGTTGCTAACGAGAGTGGTGCGAATTTTTACTCTATTAACGGTCCGGAAATCATGTCTAAATGGTACGGCCAATCTGAGGAAAATCTCCGTAAAATATTTGAAGGTGCAGAGAAAAATGCTCCTAGTATAATTTTTATCGATGAGATAGATGCGATTGCGCCGAAGAGGGAAGAGGTTCACGGTGAAGTCGAACGTCGTGTTGTTTCTCAGCTCTTGACTTTGATGGACGGACTAAAAGGACGTGGTAAGATAATCGTCATCGGTGCGACGAATAGACCAAATGCAGTTGATCCAGCATTGAGACGTGGAGGCCGTTTTGACCGTGAAATAGAGATTGGTGTACCGAATAAAGAAGGTAGAAAGGAGATATTACAGATTCATACTCGTGGTATGCCTTTGGCAAAGGATGTTGATCTCGATAAGTTAGCAAAAGTAACATATGGATACGTCGGTGCCGATCTAGCAACGCTCTGTAAGGAGGCTGCAATGCATGCATTGAGAAGAGTTCTGGAAAAAATTGATCTGAAGGAAGATGAACCACTATCGGAAGAAATTTTAAAACAATTGGTAGTCACGAGGAAGGACTTTGACTATGCACTCAAGATGGTTGAGCCAAGCGCGATGCGTGAGGTCTTGATCGAAGTACCAAACGTCAAGTGGAGTGACATAGGTGGGCTGGAGAAAGTTAAGAAAGGGCTTAAAGAATCTATTGAATGGCCTTTGAAGTATCCAGAGAAGTTCAAAAAGTTTGGAATTAGACCACCTCGTGGTATTCTGCTTTATGGACCGCCTGGTTGTGGTAAAACACTCTTGGCAAAAGCCGTGGCCAGTGAGTCCAATGCTAACTTCATTTCAGTGAATGGTCCAGAGCTTCTATCTAAATGGGTTGGTGAAAGTGAGCGCAAGCTCCGTGAAATATTCCATAGAGCAAAGCAGGTTTCACCATCGATAATATTCTTTGACGAGATAGATGCTTTAGCGCCTGCAAGAGGTCGTGGATTTCATGAAGTTTCCGAGCGGTTGGTCTCTCAACTTCTAACATTGATGTCTGGGCTCGAAGAACTTAAGGACGTCTTTGTGCTTGCGGCAACAAACAGACCAGACATGTTGGATTCAGCACTTCTTAGGCCAGGAAGATTTGACAAACAGATACTCATACCAGCACCGGATGAAAAGGCAAGAAAAGAAATCTTGAAGATTCATACAAAGAGAATGCCTCTTGCTGACGATGTGGACTTGGATGATCTTGCAAAGAAGACAAAGAAATTTTCTGGTGCTGATTTGGAGGCTCTATGCAGAGAGGCAGCTATGAACGCGATAAGAAGAAATGCACAGAAAGTTGAGAAGAAGGACTTTGAGAAAGCACTTAAAGAGATCGGGCCATCGCTCACAGAGAAGATGACCGAGGTTTATGAGAAGCTGATGCAAAAAAGGAAGAAGGTGAAACCAGCAGATAAAAACGAAGAAAATGGATTGAATTATACACAGTAAGCTAAGAAAAACTATTTTTGTATGATTTTATGAATTCTTTCTTAGCATCTCTGAGATCTTCTATATGAAAGTAATCGAGTATATGTTTTATGTCCTTATCAAAATTCGTCCCAAAGGTCGATATACCATAATCTATGAGTTTGGTTCTTTCATTATTCAATATTGTATGTCTTATCGGACCGTCGTTGTACAGAATCCCTTCTCTATGTAACTTTCCAAAGATCTGTCCGAGGGCCTTACCAATGACATCTTCGTCGCAGTAAGCTATACATTTTCCATCAACAAATTCTTCTATCATCCAAACCTTTCCTGTCCTGTATATATGTGGTCCGACACCGATCTTGTCGGTAATTTTCGATATTTCTGCTTCATTCTCGCTTTGATATGATTTTATCACAACCGGATTTTTCCCCCAGTTTTTAATAACGAAGATATAACCTCTTTCGCATGAGAAACAGAGTGGATCTATCTTTATTTCTTCTTCGATGTTGTCAAGAATCTCCAAATCTTCTAATGCCATTCCCAGAGACTCTTTATATCTTATCTTTTTTTCTATTATTGGAGAAATTGTGATTTTTTCGTTTTTGCTCAATATCTCGGAAAAAAGTTTAATTGGGTATTTTCTCGACATCTTTTTTAAAATTTCATAGAGCAGTTTCTCGTCAAAAAGTTCCCTACTCTCCACGATGCTTTTACCTTCAAGAGCGAGTTCGGTATATACTTCTGATTGTATTATTGGAAAATAGAGACAGTTCTTATCCATCTCTTTATAGACTTTCTTAACAACATTCTCCAAATACTCTTTTGTGTTCATAAAGAAAAATTGAGATGAGAAAACTTTAAAATGCTCCCGCCGGGATTTGAACCCGGGTCTCCGGCTTTCTTCAGTCCTCCTGGCTGCAGGAGGCGCAGGAACCCGCTGGTGGTTCTGCCTCGAAAGGCCGGAATCCTTGACCGGACTAGACTACGGGAGCATGGGTCGGGGCGGATTTGAACCGCCGACCTCCGCCTTGTAAGGGCGGCGTCATTTATGGCAAAACTGAAGCCACTAGACCACCGACCCTTTTAATAACATAATTGTTTATATTTTAGATTTTAAAAGTTAAATTAAGCTTTTATTCGGCTTTTATTCAAAAATTAGTTATGGCAAAATATCTGGTATTTTATTACATTATTTTCATAATAAGGAGTTAGATGAATTCTATATTTCAGTTTCTCTGAGAAGTTTTGCAGATCTCTTATCAAAATCTTTATTCCGGTATATATTTTTGTTCTTGGTTATTCGATTTCACAGATTGGGATATTTTTATTTTTGTACTATGTGATCATTCCAGTATTTTCAATCATTATGCTTTCTCTCACTCATTATGTTGGTGTAAAGAAAATGATGGCCGTTGGAACCTTTTCTTACATAATTTCCTATGTTTTATTAGCACTTCTAAAAACAGGACAGATATCCTTTTACATTCCTGCAATCTTTTTGGATCTTAGTACGCAGTATATTACGCAGGTTATCATATTGAATTTACGAGAGTGATTAATAGGAAAGTTGTCGGTTCAGAATATAGTGTTCTAAAAGCGTTAGTTATAATTCTTACATCTCTAGCACCAATAGCAGGAGCATTATTAATTTCATTTTTTTCCTTCAATGCCTCGTTTTTATACCTCTTTCTTGCTAGAAAGTGAAATTTTTAAACTTTAAAATAAAAACTTACATAAGTTATTAATTGCGTGATGTTTATGTTATTGGCTTGTAGAAAATGTAAGAGATTGTTTGAAGGAAAGAAATGTCCCAAATGTGGAATAGATGGAACGAGAAATTGGCAAGGTATGATAGTCATATTTGATACAGAAAGTGAAATTGCTAAAAAGCTTGAAATAACAGAACCTGGTAAATATGCCGTTAAGGTTTAAGGTGATATAAAATGAAGATTGAAATAAAAACCGAAAAAGAGAACCCGTTTATGAAAAGAGTAGAGCTTATTGTAGAAATAGACCATGAGGGAGGATCAACTCCTACAAAGGCGTCCATTCAAAAGGAGATATTTACAATGAAGAAAGTATCTCCAGAGCATGTTGATGTGAGAAATGTATTTTCTAAGAGAGGAATTGCAAAATCTGAGGCAAAAATATTTGTATGGAATGAGCCTAAGGTTAAAGACTTGTCAAAGGAAGCTGAAAAGAAATCAGAAGGCGAAGCAAGTAATGAAGAACAAGCAGAATCAAATAGCTCTGAAACGAATACCTCGTCTACGGGTGAATCTAAAGAAGGTGGTGAATGATGGCAAAGAAAGGTAGAGCTGAAAAGAAAGAAAAAAGATCTCAAAAGGAGAGAAGAAAGGCGAGATCCAAATCTAAGCATAGAAATGTTCAAATTTGGAAGCTGTATAAGATAGAGAACGGAAAGGTAGTAAGATTAAGAAAAACATGTCCACGATGTGGAGATGGAACGTTCTTAGCAGAATACAAGAATAGAACGTATTGTGGAAGATGTGGATGGAGTCAAATAAGAAAAGAAAATTGAAATTTCTACAACTCTTCCCTCTTGTAACTTTCTGGAACTATTGGAAACTCCTTTTCGTTGGCGTTTTCAATTGGATAGACCTCCCGATCTCCAAGGATATCTTCCATGGCATTTTGGATTCGTTTTGAAATATGAGAAATGTAGTCTATCATATATAATTATTTATTCAAACTTCCATAAATAGTTTTTGAAAATTTTCTTAAATTTCAAGAAAGAATTTTAATCATGATCGTACTTGGAATTGAAGGTACTGCCCATACGTTCGGAATAGGAATAGTTGATGAAAATGGTAATGTATTAGCAAATGTTAGAGATATGTATAAACCAAAGAAGGGCTGGGGAATAAATCCATCTGAAGCAGCAGAGCATCATCGTTCTGTTAGTGAAAAAATTCTAGATTTAGCATTAAAAAAAGCTAAAATTTCTATCTCCGATGTCGATGTTATATCATTTAGTCAGGGTCCGGGCCTACCACCTTGCCTGGTTGAGACTATGAAATTTTCAAAGAGTATTGCAAAGAAAAACAAAAAACCTTTAATCGGTGTAAATCATTGTATATCTCACATTGAAATAGGTCTTCTAAAGACTGGTGCAAGGGATCCAATAACAGTTTACACATCTGGTGGTAACACACAGATTATTGGTTTTGTTTCTGGTCGCTATCGTGTGTTTGGCGAAACGCTGGATAAAGCGCTTGGTAATGCATTAGATACCTTTGCTCGGGAGTGTGGTCTTGAAATGCCAGGCGGTCCGAAGATTGAAGAACTTGCTAAAAAGGGTAAGTATGTTGAACTCCCTTATGTAGTCAAGGGAATGGACCTGAGCTTTTCTGGTATAGTAACAGATGCGATAAGAAAGTTTAAGCAGAGAGTTCCAATAGAGGATATATGCTACTCATTACAGGAAACTATGTTTGCAATGATTACCGAGGTTACAGAACGTGCATTAGCTCATACTAACAAGAATGAAGTTCTTCTCACTGGTGGTGTTGCTGCAAATAAGCGATTAAGAAAGATGTTAAAAACTATGGTTGAAGATCGAGGTGGAAGATTCTATACAGTACCAAAAGATTTTGCTGGAGACAATGGAGCTATGATTGCTTGGTTGGGACTGTTGATTGCAAAAAAGCTGAAGAGTTTCCCTAATCTAGAAAGCATAGACATAAATCCATATCAAAGAACAGATGAAGTAGAGATTATATGGAAGTGATTACTTCTTTCTCTTTCTTCTAGTTTCTCATTTTCTTTATATATAAATGTTGGCAGACACGGACTAGTTATGAATGTTGACGTTCTAAAGAGATATTCTGAACCTATTTCTCATGAAGGTGAAAAACAGTTAAAAGAGCTAAAGGACCTAATTGAAAAGGCTAGGTGTGCCGGTATTAATATCAAAGTGGATAAGGACGTAATATTTGAAGGTAAAGGCGGGATGACATTCTCATACAGAATACCTGGTAGGAAGGTGGAAGTTAGTTGTGGATGTGAAAAGGATAGAGAATGGTATGAGATACGAGTCTATAAGTTTGGTATTTTAAGGGACAAAGTTCAAGAGATTATAGGACCAGATAAGGTCCCAGTGAATAACTATAAACTGGTTAAGGAGTTCTTCGAGGATGTGCCATATGTTAAAATAAATGGAGAAGAAAGAAAGATAGTCGATCCCGAAGCGTTTTCTTCCTTATTTCTTGGAATTAT
The DNA here is from genome assembly GCA_964428495.1 of uncultured archaeon. Taxonomy (GTDB): domain Archaea; phylum Aenigmatarchaeota; class Aenigmatarchaeia; order GW2011-AR5; family JAHLMP01; genus CAYRXY01. Next base: position 137,463 of record CAYRXY010000002.1, on the reverse strand, counting down.
AGAAAATGATCTAACTCCAGCTGATTTGGAAGATAAATATAATGTTCGATCAACAAAACTAATGATAGTTGGATAGAAATAAATCTTTCATTTTTTAAATTCTTCTCTACAAATTAAATCTTATGATTAGGATTCACTACTCGAACCAAGTGCCAAAAGAAGAAGGAACAACAGTGAAACTTGCTGGATGGGTTGAACGGATTCGAGTATTGGGAAAAATTGCGTTTCTTGTTCTTCGAGACCGTTACGGACGGGTGCAGGTTACAACGAAAGACCCTGAAATAATCAAAAAGCTGAAAGAAGTCACATTAGAATCATTCATTTCTGTTAGTGGCGAAGTGAAGCTAAATAAAGAGGCGCGCAATGGATTCGAAATTTTTCCAACTGATATAGAAATTATCAGTAAGGCCGATGTCCCACTTCCATTAGATTTGTCAGGTAAGATTGAATCGACTCTAAAGAAACGGCTTGATTGGCGGTTTATCGACTTGCGGCAGGAAAGACAATTTAAGATATTTCTCTTTCAGAGTGAAATTGTCCATATTTTAGAAGAATTTATGTGGAAGAATGGATTTGTTCGCGTTTTCACGTCAAGATTGACAAACGTTCCTACCGAGGGCGGTGCCGACTACTTTTTGGTCAAATACTTTGACAAAAATGCTTACCTTGTTCAATCGCCACAACTCTACAAGGAATCGGTTCTTGCATCTGGTTATGATCGTATCTACGATTTAGGATTTGTTTATCGAGCAGAGCCACATCATACACCAAGGCATCTTTGCGAGTATGCGTCTTTTGATCTAGAAATGGTAACGGATAACATGGAGGGAATAATAAGTTTCGAGGAAGAAATGATTCGACACCTCTTTAAAGAATTGAAGAAAAGAGTTCCTGATATTCTCTCTTTCTTTAACGCAAAAATCGAGGTACCTAAAAAGATACCGAGACTTACGTTAGAGGAAATAAACAAAATCCTTGAAAAGAAAGGTGTAGAAACAGGAGACGATCTGTCGCCACAAGGAGAAAAAATAATATGTGAGTATGCCAAAGAAAAATGGAACAGTGAGTTCGTCTTTGTGACAGAGTTTCCATTTTCTGCTAAACCATTCTACGTTCTTAGAAAGGCGGAAGATCCAAGTAAGGCATGGTCGTTTGATCTACTTTATCGTGGGATAGAAATTACGACCGGTGGACTCCGTGAGCATAGGTACGAAGAGCGAGTAAAAAATATTAAAGAAAAAGGACTTGATCCAAAGCAGTTTTATCATCTTAACTTTTTCAAATATGGAATGCCTCCTCATGGTGGTTTGGCAATCGGTATAGAAAGATTAACGATGAAGATTCTTGGTCTCGAGAACGTCCGTGAAGCAGCCTTATTGCCGAGAGATCCAGAAAGACTTTTACCTTAAGAAAACAATTTAAAGCTTGAACATAGAAATAAAACATTAACCTGGTGGGTGTTATGGTCGTACGAAAAAGAAAGAAAGACGTAAAGATGCGTGGTAGTAAGACACATGGTTATGGAAGCAAGAAGAAGCATCGAGGTAAAGGATCAAAAGGAGGAAAAGGATACTCCGGTGCTCATAAGCACAAGTGGACGTACATTGTTAAATACGAGCCAGATCACTTTGGTAAGCACGGTTTCACTTCTTTGAAGAAGGTGAAGATGAGAAGGAGAATCAAAATCATTAACGTTGGAGATTTAGAAAAAATTACAACCGGTAAAGAAATTGATCTAGATGCTATGGGCTACACTAAGCTTCTAGGTAAAGGCGAAATTACCAAGCCGTTTGTAGTCAAAATAAGCAACTTCAGTGCAAAGGCAAAGGAGAAGATCGAAGCAGCTGGTGGGAAAATTGTGTCATCAGAGTAATGATTATTTATTTCTAGCAAACTTCTCCAAATCCAATTGATCCTTCATTCTGTAAAGTATCTTCTTCATTTTCTTTTCCTTGTTAAGCGCTGCCCAGTAGTATGCCTCATCTCGAGTATTCCGTGTTATCAAAACATAAACCTTACCTGGCTGTTCTCTTCCTACTCGACCACGGCGCTGAATTGCTCGAACCTCGCTTGGGACAGCTTCATAGAATATCGCCGTGGTAGCAGAGCCGAGATGAATTCCTTCTTCACCTATGGATGTTGTGATTAGCGTGTTAAATTCCCCATCTTCATATCTTCTTATTATTTCAACTTGCTCCTTCTGCTTTAGACCGTCTCTGCCTGCCTGTCCGACCAGAATTGTAGGATGACAACCGCTAACCTTTTCCAATTCTTCTTTAATCTTCCTCACGGTAGAGCGATATTGGGCAAATATAATGATTCTTCTGTTTGGATCTTTCAACTCCTTTTCAACAATCTTTTTTAATGCAAGAATCTTTGGATGTTCTATCGGATTTTCTAGTGTCTTTATGATCTCTTCTATTCGTTCGTCAGATGCTAAACGCTTGTCCGCTTTCGTCTTTCCCTTCGTTTTTATCTCCAACAAATAATCTCTGAGCGCGTCAAAACTCTGTGTTTCTAATAGCTCCAATGCATGTTCTAACTTTAAGATTTCACTGATCTTTGATAGTACAGAATAGTAAAATCCATTTTCATGAACCTTCCGCGAGACATCCGACTGAAGGCGAAATATTTCACTCTTCGTCATCTTTGTTTTGTTTATCATTCCCCACTTATTCAACTCCTCAATTCTCTCATCTCTCATCTTCTCTAATTTATCCTTTACATCTTCTATTTCCTTTGGCAAACGAACGCCCACCCAGACGAAATCTACATCTTGGATGTATGGTTTTACATCTTTATCTTTCTCGCTTCGAATTTCAACATGTTCTATTCCCAGGTGTCGTTTAATCTCGCGTATCTTCTCGCTTCTACCAGGTGATGCAGTGAGACCAACGATGATACCCTCTGCTTCCTGCTTGAACCTTCTTGCTATGTAAGTGTATGCATAATCACCAACACAGTGTTGAGCTTCGTCGATGATGAGAAGTGAAAAGTCCTTGAAACTAAATACATGCTTTTTGATATCATTCTTCACAGTCTGGGGCGTTGCAAAAACTATGTCAGTGAATTGGTACAACTTACCGCGATCCTTCGGTTTGATTTTTCCCGTAATAACAGCAAGATTGAGACCAAGTTTAAGAAATTTCTCAAACGTTTTCTTATGCTGCTCGACTAATGGTCTGGTTGGTGCAAGAAACATGATTTTTTTGTTCATGTCTCGGTCGAGAACTTTTGTTACAATAAGCAACGCTATGATGGTCTTGCCCATAGCCGTCGGTAAAACGACTAGCGTGTTCTGTTTACTCGCGGCCTCTGAGATCTTATCTTGATACTCTCTGTACTCAATTGTATTTTCCTTTATCCATCTGTTCTGGACATACTGCATAATAAAATGATTAGAGCTCTAAGATTTATAACAACTGACTACACCCATAAATCGTATAATTCGTCTCTCACGGGTTTTTCGATCTTCTCGTTACCTAAGATGACCATAGCTTTTTTAGAATTCTTGACCTCACCTATTATCCATGCATCTATATTATTCTTCTTTAAAATTTTCAACGCTTTGTTTGCTTTGTCTCTTGGAATCGTGGCGATCAACGCTCCAGAACTGAAAATTTTAAGAGGATTTACATTAACTGCTTCAGAAACAGCTTTTGTATCTTCATGAATCTTGATTTTACTTTTATCAATAATCAACTTTTTTCTGGAGGCAATAGCAACTTCCAACAGTCCATCTATTATGCCACCTTCTGTTGGGTCATGCATAGCATTCGCATATTTAGAAATAACTAAAGCTTCCTTTACTACACTTATTTGATTTAATCTTTTCTTGGCCCTTTTTATCAGATATCTCGGAACTCTACCTATTAATTCCTTTTCGAAATCCGTAGCTATGATTCCTGTAGCTTCTATTGCGGCGCCCTTTGTCAGAATAATTTTATCACCAGGTTTTGCACCCGATGTTGGAATAAACCTGTTTGTAATTCCAAAGCAGGTCAGAGAGATGAAAGGTCTTCTGATCTCGGGTGCATATTCTGAATGTCCGCCAATTATAGATATTCCCAATCTCTTAGCTTCTCTATGAAGCTGTTTTGTTATTTTATCAAGAACCTTTGGATTGTCTGGTAAAAATAAAACAACGCTCATCCATCTTGGAACTGCTCCAGATGCTGCAACATCATTTGCTGCGATATGTATTCCCAATGCCCCAATCCTATCCTCAGCAAATATAATTGGATCAGAACTGACAACAAGAAATTTTTTACCTATTTTTATAGATGCTGAATCTTCTCCAACCTTTGGTCCAACTATTATATCTCTGTCCTTTTTCCCTAATCTTTTGAATACAATTTTGTTTAACTTCTCATAGGAAACTTTTCCAACCATAAGAAGAGAATAGTTATTGATTAAAATAAAATTAATATAATCACTTATTCGTCACTCCTTCTAGTGCTTTTGCTTCAGCACTTGCCTTTGAAAGTAAATCCTTAATAACGTCCTTCTCGTAGATACCTGCCTCAATACCTAGTGATTTCATTTCTTGCCATGCCTTGATAATTGCTGGCTCAGCCGTCTCTTTAACTATGTAACCTACATTTAATGAGAAGTTTCTCATCTGGTTTACTGCCTCGATAAGCTTTAGTTCATATTCTTTCTCATCTACTGCTAGAACAGTCTTATCGTATACAATACCTTCTTCCCATACAGAAATCAAATTAAATCCAACTTCCAGTGGTTCTATTCTTAACATGTTCAAAACACTCGCCACTTCTGGTGTTATTACCTCATCTTCTTTACATACGACTTTTTCATCAATTATTGAAATCTTCGCATCTTCTACCTTTGTTTTTAGACCAACCTTTTGAAATGCACTTATGGCAGGACCAGCTTGTATATCTGTTGGTCCAGCCTTTATTATAATATCCTTGGTTGCTTTGTCACCAGGTTTTGCAGCTCTTGGTGCCTTATTTTTTTCTAAAATTTTGAACAGCTTGAACGGATTCATGTCCGTTAAAATTAGGGCCGGCTGTCCCTCAATCTTATCCAACAATTTTTCTACACCTTTCTTCTTCTCTTTAACCTTTTCTAATGCTCTTTTAATCATACTTTTTTTGGCAACCCTGACCTTTATCCGATCTCTTAAATCTTGTTTGATTTTTTGCATTTGTTTAGCAGGAAGCATGTAAATATCAATAACACCTACTACAGGGTATTTTTCTATTAAGGTTGCAAGTTCGTCCACGACTTTAGGTTTTTCAGATCTTTTCAGCATTTTTACCACTTTATCTTTATTGGTTTACTCATTGTAAGTTTTAAATAAACATCTCTTACTTGAGCTCTACTCTTCGGTAATAAGGATACAACCTCTTTTATCACATGTTCAATATTTTCCTTTAGATCTTTTGTATCCATTGATTGCTTTCCGACGGGAACCTGAATTTGAGGCGATGATTTAACTCGTATGAGTATTGACTTTTTCTTTCTTTCAACAATTTTGTCAATTTGTTCTTTTGTGAATGTTGGGGGTATTGGCTGTGGCATCTTTCCCTTAGGAGCTAAGAACCTACCGAGTAATTTACCTATAAGGGGCATTAAATCTGCAGTTGCTAAAAAGAAATCATAACTTTTGGCTAGCTTCTTTGCATCTTTTTTATTTTTTCCCATTTTCTCAATTTCTTCCTTCTTAATACCAATTTTATCTGAAAATATACCGATTTTAGCATCCTTACCCCTTCCATGAGGTAGAGCAATCTCCTTGGTTATTCTATTTTCAGGTTTCTTAAGATCGATATTCCTTAATGTAATTATGAGATCTACAGTTTGATCGAAATTTCTCTTTTCTTTCTTCAGTTCTTCAATCGCTTCTTCAATTTTCATGTTATACACCGTTGTAAATAATTTAAAATAGTACTTAATAAAGTTTTAAACTATTTATTTTTTCACTCAGAGAACTCCTCGTAAACTTCTTCTTCTCTTTTTAACAATTCTTCAAGATAAGATATGTAAGCACCCAAAGTCTTTTTCATTTTATTCGTCTTATTTTCTAAGTCAATTATTTTGTCCGCTAACTCGTAATAATTTTTCTTCATCTTCTTCTCAATTTCTTCCTTCTGCGATGATAATTTCTTGTCAATATCGAAGTTCTCGTTTCTTATATCATCTCTTATCGTGCCTATCATTCCAATCATTCTTTCAACAGTCTGAGCTATCTTATTCAATATACCTTTTTTCTCTTTTTCTCTCTCTTCAATTTCGTTTATTTTTTCTTCAAAATGAAGCTTGTAGAGGATCATTGCAAGCATTACCAGTAATATAGAAACTGAAACTGCCCACATGTCCACTAATTTAGCTAGTATAATAACAAGGACAATCAAGCTCAAAACAAATGCAGCTCTTTCGTAAAAGCTCATAAAATCACCAATACTCACTATAAAGTTATAACTATGGAAAGATTTAAAAAGCTTGTTTAAATTTTTCTTTTTGTTTTCATATAACCTATTCATGTTCAAAGATGAGATTCGGATAATTGGATGGGATGATGCTTCTTTCATAAGGGGTAGAGTCAAATGGGTCAGACTTGTTGGTGCAATTGTTCGCGGTGGTAAATGGCTTGATGGCCTCCTCACAGTTAATGTTAGATATGATGGGCTTGATGTGACGAATAAGATCGTAAATGTAGTAAATAAATCAAGACATAAAGAACAGTTAAGAGTAATAATGACCGATGGAATATCATTCGCAGGATTTAACCTTATCGACATAAAGGTCCTTAACGAGGAAACAGGTCTTCCGGTAATTGTTATAATAAGAAAGAAACCTGGCGTAAAGAGATTTCTAAAAGCTATGAGGATATTTGATGATTTTGAAAAGCGAAAGAAAATTGTAGAGAATGCGGGAAGAATTTATAGTTTTGGTCATATTTATTTCCAAAAGGCTGGTATCTCTAAAAAAGAGGCAGAGGAAATCATATCTCTTTCTTCCACAAGAGCTAACATTCCAGAGCCTATAAGACTTGCACATATTATAGCGACGGGACTTTCTGGTGAGTCCAAGGGAAGGGCATGAATTTTAAAGCGGAGAATAAATAAAAATTATGGATGCTGTCACAGGTTGGGACGTCTACCGATTTTCTAAAATAGAAGATCTAAAAAGGTTATCAGAGGTCATAAAAGACGATGATGCTCTAAAATATTTGGAAAAAATAAATGATGAATGCAATCTTACGGTTCGGGTCGATATTTACAATTATGATATAAACAACTACAAAGTTAGAGATTCTATAATTTCCAGAAATTTTAAATTGCTTGAAAATTTGTTAAACGGCCGTAAAAATAGCTCTATAACTATTTCTAGAATATATGGTTGGGTTGGTGATGGTAATCCATTCTGGATTAACTACTCTAAAGAGTAAATTTTACCATTATAAGTTAGTTACATGGTAAACGACGAAATAGTATGTCCAGAATGTGGAACAGTTTCAGATGATTTCTAATTGATTGTAGAAAGGAATGAGAACATCTGATGAAGATACGTCACGAGCAGGTAGTTTGGCGAGTGTAGGACCACCTATTAATGGAAGATTATTAAATCCTAGAGTCAAAAGCCAAATCTACAGAATTAGAAAGCTCCAAGAAAGAGAGTTGAAGAAAGATAGAAATAAATACACGAAACCCATTTAAGTAGAGATGAATAATTTAAAATAATGAAGAAAAGTCTTACAAAAGATGTTCTAGAAATTATCGGTGCGTTTATTCTGGCCTTAGTCATTTATCATGGGCTTGGGATTGTAATGGGAACATCTGTTCCTATAGTTTCTGTTGCATCGAACTCTATGGTCCCTAGATTACACAGAGGAGATCTTGTTGTTGCCGTTGAACCTACGGATCTCAAGGTTGGAGATATTATAATATATAGAGCAAATTGTACATATCTTCCAAGAGAGGATATCATTCATCGAATTGTTAAAATAGAGAATAATACCTATATTATAAGGGGCGATAACAATCCTATAAATGATCCATGCCCAGTTTACTATTCTCAAATAAAAGGAAAAGTTCTTTTCGCTGTTCCACTATTAGGCTGGCCCAGACTTGGTTTGAATGTATTAATTGGTATTTAAACTTTTCTATTCTGTGGTTAGGCTAAGCCTCAAAAATAAATTTTAAATACTTTTGCCTCATATTCTATGTTTACAGCCTTTTAGGTAGGTAAAAATGATGGAGTTTTGTCCAAAATGTGGCTCTATAATGGTTCCTGTAAAAAAAGGAAAACAGGTATATCTAAAATGCCCAAAATGTGGGTACACTCGAAGTAAGGCGCCAAAGTCTTTGAAGCTTGAAGAAAAAGTAAAACATGAAAAGGTTTTAGTAATAGAAAAGGATGAGACGAATTTACCAGTGACTGAAAAAATATGTCCGAAGTGTGGACACAATAAGGCTTGGTGGTGGGTTCAGCAAACCAGATCGGCAGATGAGCCTCCGACACAGTTCTTTAAATGTACAAAGTGTGGATATGTCTGGAGAGAATATTAAATGAATTTTTTAAATATTTCAATCTTCTTTGAAAAACATCTTTTCATTTATGAATGGTATTAACGCTGTTACGAGACCATGGACGTAGAGTTCCGTTCTATCCATCACACCCTTAGTGAAAAATTCGATCGCCCCGCCCTTTCTTTTGACATCTTTTTCACCAGTTATTTTATCCATTACCTTTCCAAGTTCAACTCTGTTTAAAAGCTCACTGATTATATCTTCCGGAAGCTCGAATAAAGGCGACGTACCGAATCCCATTCCCCCGTTTTCACCTACTATACACATTGCACCAAACGAAAACCATCGTGAATAGATCTTCATTATACCTCCTTCTATTCCAACAAAGAATTTTGCACCAAGATTTTTCTCTTCATTAATTTTCTTCAACTCTAATGCTCGATTTTTTGCTCCATCAAATGTCTCTTCATTTATAGGCTGATCTGGAACACCTGATTTAACTTTTATACCGATAACCTCTACTCCATCGAAATACTTAGAAAATGCTTTTTTTACTGCATTTATCTTCACTGGATTTTCCGATCCAACAAGGACTTTCATGAGATTTCTATTTATAAAAACTTTATATTTTTATCAAAATCAGGTTCTGTAAACTTATTATTGATAATTTAGGTGGAAACTGTAGCAAGTTTTTCATACTTTATAGATTCATAATAGAATTCTTAAATGAGTAAAGAAGAGAGAAAGAAGAAAAAGAAGGAAATAAAATTACTTTATAACTTCAATTCCTAGGCTATTATACCCTGACTTTGTAGACCTTAGTTCACTTTTATCCAATGGCCCTAAAATATATGGGGACTTTACGCCTGTTATGATAGTTATTACCTGCACTTTGTTTCCAAAGTTAGGATTGACTCTGGCCCCCCAGATTACCTGAGCCTCTGGATCTAAGTGCTGTACAACAGCTTCACATATCTCGTTGACCTCATCGAGTTTGAGGTTTTCACCTCCTATTACTTGAATTAATGCACCCTTAGCTCCTTTGTAATCAACTTCTAATAATGGATGGTTCAAAGCCTTCATAACTGCTTCTTGTGCTCTGTTTTCTGTGCTAGATTCACCTACACCTATCGTTGCAACTCCTCCCGTTTGCATAACAGCTTTTACGTCGGCGTAGTCTAGGTTTACGAGAGATGGTTGTGATATGGTTTCAGTTATTCCCTTTATCATTGTTGCTATGAGATCGTCTGCAACTGAAAATGCTTCCTTTAGTGGTAGATCACCGGCTAATTTCAAAAGTTTTTGATTTTCTATTACGATTACGGTATCGCAGTTCTGTCTAAGTTTCATTAATCCGTCTTCTGCCTTTGAAATTCTAGCTCCTTCAATCTTGAATGGAAGTGTTACAACACCAATTACAATAGCTCCCTGCTCCTTGGCAATTCTTGCGATTACAGGTGCAGCACCAGTACCTGTACCACCTCCTTCGCCTGCCGTTATGAATACCATGTCCATTCCTTCAAGAATCTTTTTTAATTCCGCCTTCGATTCTTCAGCTGCCTTTCTTCCAATTTCTGGATATCCACCTGCTCCTAATCCTCTTGTCAATTCCTTCCCAATCAAAACCTTTTTATGAGCTTTAGTTATTTGTAAATGTTTTGCATCTGTGTTTACAGCTATAGTTATTGCACCTTCAATACCTTTCTCTGTGAGTCTTGAAATGGTATTACAACCAGCTCCTCCAATTCCTATAACTGCTATTCTTGCTGAGTACGAACCAAATTCATCTATCTCGTTATTGGAGTTTGTGTTTGTTTGTTGTTTCGTTTCTTTTACTTGATCGGAAAACCAAACATCGCTCATTTTTACACCTCAATCTATGTATCGCCGTATCGAAATCTTTTTATATAGGCGACACTAAACTCTAATTACAACTAATGCTTATAGAAGCAAATCTTTTCCGGTCCCCCAACCGAAAAAGATTTTAACTATTTCTCCCCCAACCAAATGGTATACGTATTAATCTATTTAATTTTCTTCTTAAAATCTATTTCTATAAAGTAATATATCCTTTTTAGTATTTAGGTTTCATATTCGAGAGATTGAATGTACGTTAATTTTAGAGAGATCATAATGTTTTTAATCATCCGAATGACTTTTTCAAATTCTTCATTACTAATACCTCCATATCTTACTTCTTTTTTTATACCATGAGATTCTGATATGATTAAACTTCCTTTATTTGTAAAGTAGAAATATTTTTTCTCTTTTGAATTCTTCGAGAATATTAATGAAAAATCAGGAGTTAGATATTGAAAACTAATATTTTCGAATGTTTTATTTATAATAATCATCTTGTCAAATGATCTGAATATGAATGTTTCACCGCTGGGAGACGAGAAGTGTTTTACTTCTTCGAAGTTTCTTTTTATCCAAGTGCTTTTTTCAAGACCAATCTTCTTCTTTCCAGATTCAAGTAAAGATATCATAGTTGTAGAAGTTGTCGTCTCTGTAGTTTGTTGCCCAACACTTAAAGAAATCTCTTTCGGCCCTGCCCTTAGGTTTCCTCTTATCGTTGAAACCCTTATGATATATTTTCCAGAATCAAAATGGTAAGGTATAGAGACTTTCTGAGTTCCATGTATTTCAACATCTCTTCTTATCAATTCTGTTTTATCTTCACCTACAATCTGAACCAGTAGTTTAGTTAAGCCGTTGGATTTTAGTTCTATCTCTATCGAGTCTTGATCAGCGGAAAGATCGAGAATTTCCAAAGGAGACTGATAGGAAATTTCAAATGTGGCATTGTAGATCTCAACCTTTATCGAGCTGTTGTGAATGTATTTTACCGGAGAAAATATTATGCGTATTTCTTTTCTTCCATCCAAGAGTTCTCTCTCATCAATCCAGTAATTTTCTTCCGGAAAGATCGTATAGTTCAAAGATTGATTATAAGAGAATTGATCCGGCTCAAGTATGAGAGGATTCACATAAGATTCATTTAATTTATGAATCTGTACATCTACATGATAGTCTGCTCTACTTGGAAGAATGATTTCCCTTTCTAATACAGGGACTAACGGCCTTCCTAAATCAAAAATAAAATTGTCTGCATTTTCTACATTAACATCTAAGAAGTTTTCGCTTTGTTCTATTCTCCACTTGGGATTCATGCTAACTTTTATCTTCATCTCGTTTCCGTTCTGTTCGGCACGGTAAGTTTCCACGTGGAAGTTTACCGGATCGATGGAAAGACGAGGGTCACCATATAGCATAAGTTGATACATATCCTTCAGGGTCGCTTTGTGATTAAAATAAAATATTAAACTGACCAGGAACGGGCGAGATTGATTTGTGTAGTTCAGAGAAAATCTTTTCATTTCTCTCAGTGCTTCACCAATTGGCTTTCCTTTTGCCAACGGCTCCAAAAATCTTCTGTAGGTGATTGATGAAATCGTGTCATGAACAATACCTGTCGGGCCAAGATAAACAAGGTTGTTGCAGTGGACAAACCTTGACGTTGGCTGACCTGCCAGCGTGTGTTCATCTATGAGCATCTTCGGTCCTGTCCAGTCGAATTCGTTTGGTGTGATGTTATTTTCCTTTGGATAAGGATCATAATTATCACCTGGAAGATACCATGCATCTTCATCACCCATCCCAAAATAGAAGATTAGTGAAGAGAAATTTTTGTACTTGAAAAAGTTTATTCTGTTTAGTGCAGGTAGTTTTTCCGGTTTTCTGAGGAGAAGTAAATCTAGAAGATTATACTCATAAAGTTTGTACTTCCATTCCTCTATAACCTTCATGAGGATCTCTCCGTATTTTATCCAATCGTCTATTCCCATGTTTGTAGGATCGGGAAGCGTAAGGTTACTGAGTTCGGTGTCTGTGAAGTTTGGTGCCCGCCATTCAACAAGCCTTGTAATGTTGAATCCAGCAGATCCTAATGTACCTTCTGTTATCATTCCGTCACTCATTCCGTCGAAAGAGATTTTGCCGGGTGGTTTTCTGTACTCTGCCAAAACCAGCGCTCTTTTCTCTTTTGGATTCCAGAATCTTCTGTTCTCTATCTGGACTGAAATCTGGGAAGGAGAGCAGCAGAATCTTCCGACGGCAAGGTCAAGATAACCATCCTTGTCACAGTCTCCATAGAGATTGTCCGTCACGAGGACAGAACCATCCATGTTATGGAACAATTCTGGGTACGGATCCTTCACAAATGCAAAGGGCATGCCAACGAGGATTAAGAAAAACGAGTTGTTCATAAGATAGTCTTCACTGATCATTCCGTTATCTTTCATTTTCTGGATTGTCCTGTTGACTATTTCAACAGCATCAAAAATTTTATTCTTCCTGTTTACATCATCTATCGTCAAATCAGTGTAGTTTTCTTTGATGTCAAGAACGATCGGTAAACCACCTATCTTTGACGCCAGCGCTGATTCGTTTTTCTTGACGTTTGTCAGAATAATTGTGTTCATCTCTTTTCCTTTCGTTAAGTTGAAAATGAAGTCTTCCAATTTTTCTTCACTGTCAAGTATTTTTGAACATGAACTGAAGTTGAATGTGCATATCACGTTGCCGTAAAAGTCGTTGCCATTCACGTCAAGAATCTCGACAAGAGAATAGTTGAGAAGTTTCGCTATGTACGATCCAAGGATCGCTCTTTTCCTATCACCATCTACGATGACCGTTCCCTGTGTAGGTATTAAGGATTTTAGTTGATCTCTTGAAATGTGAATGCAGTTCTCATAGTCTGTGTTTATGCAAAGGATTTCTGTTGGGCTATATCTTTCGATAAATTTTTCGATTTCGCTATTCGACCATGTATCATCTTTTACAAGAAGAGGAAACGAGTAGGGAGATGCAGATAATATATTCCAGAAATCTGAATCTGTTATGAAGACCGGCTTTCTGATCTGCGGAATCGTGGTCGTCGTTTCGATAGTTGTTGTGGTTGTAGTTGTCGTAGGCGCGGTTGACGTCGTGGACACAGTCGTGGTCGGTAACGTACTCGTCGTCGACGTTGTCAATGTTGTGCTGGTTGTAGTCGTTTCATTTTCTTCATATTCGATGATGAGTTTGGGGTGGTAGTAGGGGTTTGGATGATCCTTTGATGCTATTTCTATTACATTCCAGTCACTGCTAGTCCAGCTATCTGTAACAAGAAAGAAATCAATAGGATATTTATTTTTTGTTTGATTGATGACCCAATCCGTGATATCAAAATCTATATAACGCGGTGTTTCATAATTTCCTGTACAACAATTAGGAGACCAAAGACATTTTCCTATAAAATTACCTATGGGTGGCTGTAAATCCCAAGTTATATCATTTTCACTCCAATTGTATGGATATATTTGAAAGCTTCTCAATTTTAATCTATAAAATTTACAACTCCAAGGTAATTTTTTTGTTTGTGTTAGAACTAGTGTGACATTTTGAATTTTGCTTGGTGATATATTTATTACCCCGAAGCTTATAATTCCTCTATATTCGCTACATACTCTGTTTTCAGTGGGTTTTGTAATGAGAATGTATGGATCCCAGCCATAATTTTTATCTGGTCTAAATTCTGGATCACTTATACATCCTTTACCCTCACTTATGAACGAATCTTTTATTGCTTCGATTGTCATGATAATTCCAAATGAAATAGTTGATAGTAGAGTAATAAACAAGGAGAGAACTAATACCTTTAGATAGGACCTCATAAATTTTGTTATAAAAATAAATAAAAAATAAATATATCCTTTAACTTGCTACAGAACAATAGCTTGAACTTGTCACTGTGTCTGAAACTCCTCCACATTCTGTTGTCACTATTGCTCTATCAAACACATCACAAGATGTTATACTAGCACAATTAAACGATAGAGTCCCAACCATTCCCTTCTTAAGTGAATTTATTGATCCACTACAAGTTGCACCACTTTTTGAAACTATCAAGGCTGATACATTAGAAAAGTCTTTATATCCCGTATTTTTAACAACAACACTTGCGTTTGAACCACTGACATTTAAATAAATATGCTCTATACTTATTCCTGCTACACTACAGCCCATTGTTTGTTCTGTACTGGATGAAACGTTTTCTGTTGTTGTCTTTACGAAACCTGAGAACCACCCTAGAATGATGGTTGCTATACTTACTGTGAATGCAATCAACAGCACTGATGCAATTAAAGGTGATATACCTTTCATGGTTTACACCTAAAGATAAATATTCAAACCTTGATATTTAAAGATTTAGAAAAACGGGTTATGTTAACTTATTGATGATTAAATGGAAAAACAAAATTATCGAGTTTACGTCTCTGCTTCATGGCCCCTGTTCACGTTCGTTCACTCGGTCTTTTACCCATGTCTAACATAGGATAAATGATCCCATCCGCTCATCTTTTTTCAGAAAGAATTAAATATGATCGTTCTAAACTACTATTATGATGAAATTTAAAAAAATTGTTTTATATGATTTGAGATCAAAACCTCTTGAAAAAGAATTTGTTGATAAACTAAAACAGTTTGCAGAATCAGTAAAAGTTGTTTTTGCTGAAGGAGAATATCTAAAAGCTTTGAAATTATCAGATTTAGAAGGTGCGGATGCTTTGATTACACGTCTTTTTGATTTTTACGATGATTCTTTATTTGGAAATTCGAAACTGAAATATATCGGAGCAATGCATACCGATGTTTCTCACTTTAATATTCAAATCCTTAACAGAAAAGGGATCACTTTAACTAATATTCCCGGCTACGCTACTGAAGCAGTAGCTGAATTAACAATTTCTTCATTACTTAATATCTCCAGACAAACCCATGATGCAATGAATTTTGTTAAACAAGGAAACTGGGGTTTTGAGAAGTTCTTGGGCTGGGAATTGAAAGGTAAAACTTTGGGAATAATTGGCTTAGGAAGAATAGGAAGCAGAGTTGCAGAAATTGCTCAAGGATTTGGAATGAATATTATTTATTATTCCAAAAACAAAAAAGATGTTTCTTATCAATTTGTTGAATTAAATGATTTATTAAGACAAAGTGATGTTGTAAGTTTACATTGTAATTTAACTGATAAAACTAAAAATATTTTGAATAAAACAAATCTGAAATTAATGAAACAGGGGGCAGTTTTACTTAATTCTGCCAGGATGGAATTAGTTGATTTAGAAGCTCTATATGAACTTTGTAAAGAAAGAAAGATTTTTGTTTGGTTTGATGAACTCCAGGATGAAGAATGGAGAGATAAATTCAGAAAACTGGACAATGTTTATCTCACTCCAGATTATGGATGGATGACAAAAGAAGCTCAACAGAGAGTTAGAGAAATGACACTAAATAACATAAAATCTTTTCTAGAAGGAAATCCAATAAATAAAGTAAATTAATTCTCGATGAGCATGTAGACCCCGAGGTTTCGGCTTGCGGTGCTATAACTCCTCGCCTTCACCCAAATTCAACCCTTCGGATAAACTTCTCTTAATTGCGTTAACATAACCAGAAAATTTAAAAACAAAAAATTCAACAGCTTTTCATATCTGTACTGCCACCAGAAGTTACCTTTACAGTGCCACAACTCTTAATTGTTGAATTTGTACAACTTGCTACTTTACCAGGTTCTATACTAGTGCCACTCCAAGTACAAGTTATCATTTCAGTGTCATTGACATAAACTGCAATGCTGTCAGTATCTACAGTAAACGATCCAGAATTTCTTACATAAACTTTTCCATTTGTCTTATCAATGTTATCGATAGATAATATTGTTCCTATTTGTTTTTGTTGGTTCTGTAAATTTTGTTGTGTGCTATTCATAGCAGATGATGTTATTCGCTGGAACCAGACGAACGTGAACCCTACTAACGATATTGTTATCATCAAGAGTAGGATAATTGCAATTACTGGAGTAATGCCTTTCATAAATTTATAATTCAATAAGCCTCAATTTAAAGGTTTCGTTACCTGCCAAATCTTCTTTGTCTTCGTTGAAATTCTCTGATTGCACTCAGAAAGTCTCTCTTAGAAAGTTCCGGCCACAATGGCTTTAAGAAAACGAATTCAGAGTATGCACTTTGCCAAGGTAAGAAGCCGCTCGTTCTCTTCTCTCCGGAAGTTCTTATTATTAGATCAGGCTCTTCATTTAGATACAGGAAATTTTTTACTAAATTCTGATCTATCTTTTTAATCCCATTTTTTATCATTTTATTAAAAGCATCAACAAGCTCTTGCCTACCACCATATCCAAGTGCGATATTTAGAGAAACTTCTCCTTCACTAAATACAGATTCCAACTTTCTAAAAGATTCTCTTAAATAATTAGGAAACATATCTAATTTTCCTATTATTCTAATCCCCAAATTTTCCTTTCTAAACTCATCGGAATTTATTATGTTTTTTATTTTTTCATTTAATAATCGAAAGAAAATCTGTTTTTCTATTATACTCCTTCCAAAATTCTCTGTTGAAAACCCCCAAACAGTCAGAGTTTTAATACCAAGTTCTTTACTCCATCCGCAA
Organism: uncultured archaeon; assembly: GCA_964428495.1. Taxonomy (GTDB): domain Archaea; phylum Aenigmatarchaeota; class Aenigmatarchaeia; order GW2011-AR5; family JAHLMP01; genus CAYRXY01. Next base: position 120,448 of record CAYRXY010000002.1, on the reverse strand, counting down.
ACATCTCTAAGTTTGTTGATACCTCTCTCGTAGGCTTGAACAAGAGTTAACCCATATTTTCGACCAAATCTTCTATTACCATCTGGGATGATTCCTATATGATTGGGTGTGAACATAAAAATCCCTTTTACTTATATTTAACTTTTTAGTCCAATAAAAAGATTAAAATCTATTCTTAGGAAATTATGATATGATGCAACCGATAGACTTAACATTTTTCATCGCACTTTTTGGATCTCTGATAGCAGGCCTTTGGGACTTAAAGACGACAGAAATACCAGAGGAGATACCCGCTCTTATGACTGGTTTTGGCCTCTTCATATGGTTTATCTATGCACTTTCGATTGGAAATATGTATCCATTATTTCTAAGTGTAATCGTTGGTACCATGTTTCTTTCAATAGGTTGGGTATTTTATAGAATGGGTCAATGGGGAGATGGGGATGCAGCTATCATGGCATCTATTGGTTATTTAGTTCCATTCTTCCCTTCGATACCATTGTTCTCCTTCTCATTTTTTGTAAATATTTTTATCGTTGGTCTATTCTGGGTGGTTATTTATGGGCTTTTTGCTGGTTTAAGAAACGAGAAAGTTATCAAAAGATTTATTAGAGAATTTAAAAGAGATTGGAAAAAGATCCTTATTCTACCAGTTTTCACCTTTATACTATTATCCTTCATGTTTTATTATGTCGAATTCTTTCATTGGATGTTTTTAATTTCTATTATATCGATTGTATTTTTCTTTTCCATATTCGTAAAATTTGGAAAGATTGTAGAGGAGGAAGCATTTATTAGAACTATACCAGTCTCTGAGCTAAGACCCGGTGATGTTCTCGCAAGTTCGAAAGTATGGGAAGGATTGACGAAACAGGATGTAGAAAGATTAAAAAGGAAGGGAGGAAAAGTGAAAATAAAAGACGGAGTGCGATTCGGAATAGTGTTTCCAATAGCGTTGTTTTTAACAGTATTTTATGGAAATATTTTGTTTTTCATATAGGCGAAAAAAAATGATTGTTACATTCCCTTACAAAATTTTAGTAGATGTAAATGTGAAAAATAAGATTACGGATTTCATTTTGGATTTGAATATAGGAAAGAAAGGAGCGATAATCTGTGGAGGTAGAGTCAAAGATCTCATAGCAGGAGAAATCATTGAAATTCTTTCTGATACGTTCGACATTAAACTTATCGATCAACCTGATACTATAGAAGAGAACGCGCTTAAAGATTTTTCTTCGCAGCTGAAAGATAGAGATTTTCTTATAGGGATTGGTGGGGGTCGAACAATTGATATTACAAAGTATTCTGCTTACTCTATAGGTAAACCATGGATAGCATTTCCTACTATTTTAAGTCATGATGGAGTTGTTTCATCAAGAGCTTCTTTAAGCTCTAACGGTATTAAGATATCTCTCATAGCAAAGGAACCTTATGCTATAGTTACTGACTTAGAGGTAATTAGGAAGGCTCCATATCGCTGGCTAGCAGCTGGTGCAGGCGATATTTTATCAAACATAGTTTCTGTTGAAGATTGGAAGATCGCTGACCGGGCAGGTAAAGAGAAATATAACGCCGTGATCGGAGAGCTTGCAATGCTCCCTGTGAGAGCCATTCAACTTCACATAGATGAAATAAAATCAAAGACCTATCATGGTCTTGAAATTCTACTTTGGTCTCTAATCTCTTCCGGATTTGCAATGAATATCTATGGGTCATCTCGTCCATGCTCTGGTTCGGAACACAATTTCTCTCATGCATTAGATGCGCATCATGCAGGAGCTCTTCATGGGGAGCAGTGTGCACTTGGTGCTATAATTATGAGTTATTTACAAGGAAAAGACTGGCGAAATCTTAGAGATATGTTCAAAAGAGTAGGACTTCCAACGAATTCTAAGGAGATAGGAATATCCGAAGAAATACTTGTTAAAGCCTTAGTCATGGCCCGTAATATAAGGGATAGATACACAATCCTTAATGAGGTTGAAATAGATGAAGAAAAGGCAAGGAGTATATTGAAAGAAGTCGAAATTATCTAAATGATTTTATTATATGAATTATTTCTTTCATTCTCTCAAAATTTTGCTCTGTTATTGTCCCGGTTACAATAATATCTGCACCTGCCTTAATCCTTTCTAGTGCTTGTTCGGGTTCTCTAATTCCTCCGCCTACTACAAGAGGAACCGATATAGTCTCTTTGACCTTTCTGACCATTTTAGTTGGAACAGGTTGATGTGCTCCAGATCCTGCCTCCAAGTAAACTAATGACATACCCATATATTCTGCAGCGAGTGCAAATCCCATCACATCTTTTATATCATTTCTTTTTATTAATTTTACCTTACCAACCTTACCGACCTTCATCCCGGGTTCTACAACAAGATATCCCATCGGTATAACCTCTAATCCAGCCTTCTTTATGTCTACCGAGCCCATAGCCTGTACATAGGATATCCAAAATGGATCTCTTGAATTTAGTAAACTCATGAAGAAGATTGCGTCGGCATATTTTGATACTCCATCAACTCCATTTGGAAATAAAATAGTAGGAAGAGATGAGCAAGATTTCACCGTTTTAACAATTTTATCTAAATATTTTCTTGTTATTCCAGTGGAACCCCCAATCATAATAGCATCTGTTCCAAATTTTTCTGCTTGTTTAGCCTTCCATTTAACATCCTCTACTGTAACCTTTTTTGGGTCAGGATCAATCAATGTGAAATGAAGCCTCTTTCCACTATTTAATTTTTTCTTTATTTTTCTGAATATTTTACCATCTTTCATATATTCACCTTTAATGATTATTTTATTTAGAACGATATTAAATTTAAAAGTACTTCATGAACTCTCGATAATCATTTATCCAATAATCCACCAGATTTTTTGTTTTATTGTCAGAAAGAGGACTTCCAAAACTAAATTCTGAATTTTTCATTAATTTATGATCTTTTTCGCTATCACCAATCACAATACAATCTTTAAGGCTTATACCTTCATCTTCTATCATATATTTAACTGTCTCAAACTTTGTATCGCTATCATACATTTTTAGAGAGATGTCTTTTACATATTCATTTCCAAATATTATCGGATTAGCCGCATATTTGTTCATTCCAAAATATTCTGATGCAGCTTTTGCTGACAACTCGTCGCTTGTTGTTGCCAAAAGCATTTCAAGATCATAATCATTCTTCATCTTATTTATTACGTTTCTCGCCCCAGGTATTTCTAGATTCTCTACAACTCTTCTTGCATACTTGTAGTACTTATTTTTCTTCATTAGTTTTCTATCTCCTATTATTTCAAAGAAATTTTTAAGACCTTCTATTTCACATCCATTTCTTTCTTTAGATTTAAGTTCTTTGTATTTTCTAATTCCATAAACAAAATTATTCAGCCTTAGCTTCATAAGCTGATCTATTAGAATCTTTTCACCAATTCCTTCACTGACATTTTTGCTTATCAATGTTTTATCTAAATCCCATATTACTGCTACTGAGTTTTTAAATATTGATGAAAAATCTTCCATATTTACTAAAAAATAAAAAATAGTTTTAAAACTTTCTAAAAGATTTTTATAAATTGACGTAATTTCATATATGATAATTATGAAGGAATATTTTGACATCTTACGGATAAATGTCTGTCTACTGACAGTCTTTGGAATTATAGCTGGTTTATTGATAATCAAATCTCCATTTGATTTCCTAGTGATTTTAGCTCTAGTAGCAGGCTTTCTCTTTACTGGTGCTGGTAATGTGATAAATGACTATTTTGACTTTGAAACAGACAGGATAAACAAACCCGAAAGACCAATACCTTCCGGTAAGATATCAAAGAAGAAATCTCTTGTTTATTATATATTACTATCTATAACAGGTCTCGGAATTTCATTTCTTGTAAGTTTAAACTTCTTTATAATTGCATTGTTAAGTCTCGTTGTATTTACCTTGTATCCAGGTTTGTTGAAAAAAATACCATTTGTTAAAAATGTTACAGTGGCATTTCTTTCTGTGATCCCATTTATAGCATCAACTCTCATTCATAACAGCTTTTCACTCTTACTCACTGGACCAATTTCCATATTCATATTCATAGCATTTTTTGGCACTCTTGCTAGAGAAATACTAAAGGACATAGAGGACATAAAGGGCGATCAGGTTTCAGGAATAAAAACGCTACCAATAATAATTGGACGAAGGAGAAGTAAAATTATAGCTGATGTAATTCTTTTGATAGCGGTTTTATCACTTTTCTATCCACTTTTCACTAAAATAGTGAGTTACTGGTATCTCATAGGTATAATTCCAGCAACAGTTTTTTCAATATATTCATTAGTGTGTAAAGAAGTTAAAAGATCACAAAAATGGATAAAGATCTCTATGTTTTTCGTACTACTAGGATTCATTCTAGGTAGTTGGTTCTAATTTACTGTATATGTTATAATTTCCTTTTGCCCGTATATATCAAATAGCATCCTTTCTTTACCTTTCTTATATATTCTAATACTTTCACCAAACAGAATATCCTCAACTGGTTTCCAACCTTCTTCCGCAACTAATCTATCCGCCCTTTCAACTAATTTCCAGAGATTCATTTTCTCACCTTCTTTTCTTCTACGAGTTTTGATAATTCTCTGATAAATCTTCTTACATATTCTCTCATCATTTCAATATCTCTTTGAGGTATTTTATCAATCTCATCTGTGTCTATCATTTTTCTCATTGTTATAATCTTTCTGAAAACATTCTCGTACATCGGACTGATATTGTCATGACCTATTAAATATTTCTTAATTGCCTTGGGTAAGTCCTTAGGATTTTCCGGAAGTTTACCCAAAGATTTTAATGTTGCAATCGTTCCTTTTAGCATTACTTCATAATTTTTCTTTATCATATCCTCTTTTTTTCTTCTTTCAATGGCCATAAGTAGTGCATTCATTCTTTTGACATACTCCTCAGCTTTTTCGATAAATTTGTCAAGCTTTTGCCCAGAAATTTTCTTAAGCTTTTTATGTTCTACATCCTTTCTGAACTTTATAACCTGTTCTAACCATTTTAGATATTTCTTAGGGAGAAGCCTTGCATCCACTAGATATTCTTTTACATCCTTTACTACGTTCTTAGGAGTTGGGGATTCCTTTCCAAGAAACATAAGAACGGCTTGTGAAGAATTTAGCATAGCATAATAAAGATCTTCTGCAATCATATACAGCTTCACGTTCTTTACTCTCTCGATCTTCTTCGGAGCACTTCCCATCAACAATTCGATAGCTTCTATTGTATGAGGTATTTTTCCTGCTTCTAAAAGCTTTCTAACAGGTATGAAGAACCCATCATCGTATAATGCCCAACCATCTCTTACTATTGTATAAAGTAACGGATGCCCTATTCTTGCCATATCCCAAAATTCTGTTAATGACCATGCGGGCTGAACGGAAATTTTTTTTGAGATGGACTTTCCAATTTCTTGAAGTTTATTATCAAATGCTTCCTTCATTTCAGGAGTAAATCTAGCAGCTGTATCATCATAGATAACTAACAGATCTATATCAGAATCTTTATTCAAATCCCCTCGAGATGTGGAACCGAATATTATGACGGATTTTATTATTTTCTTAAATTTATCTACAACTTCTTTGGTAAATTTCTGAGCTAATTTCAAATTTTTCTTTCTCAATTTTTCGATCTCTGTTTTCCTCTTCTTTTTTGGTTTTTGTTGTTTGGTTTTCTTTTTCTCATAACTTAACTTTGTTGTTTCAATACCTTCTGGTTTTAGCTTCTTTACCATCTTTATCACTTAATTAAAAAGATATTTGTTTTCATTTTTAAAAGAGTTTAACATCCGAACACTTTTATATTCTTTAACTACTTTATCAAGTTTTTCAGATAGTTTCTCGGCAAGTAAAAGTGCATAATCCCTTCCCGGTCCCTCTATGTTTATCATTTCATCAATACCGTCCATTCCAATTATTATAGATTCTTTTAACATCTCTTCTATTGATTCAAGTGTGACTTCAAGAAAATAGCCCGGTTTTTCCCACATACGCTTAGCTTCGAAATAATTTTTCATCATATAATTTACTACTTTAAGATATACTCTATCAATATCGTCATAGTTAGGTTTGTTCCATTTAACATCGAGAATCCTCGGTCTTCTCTTGTCTTCATTATCTATATTTTTTACCATATAACTACTTTATGGTAACGACTATAAAAATATTTCTATTCTCTAAAATATATCTTATTCCTTTATATCGATCGAATCTACTTGTCCATCTGAATCGAGATCAATACCATCAACAACCTTGGCATGAACATTAGGATTATGTCTATTTCCGTTTGCTATTTCATCTAGATTCTTTATCAGTGAAATTACGGCTGCTCTAGTTCCAGAATATCTTCTCCCGGCAATCACTAATACGTATTTATCTTTATTGAATGGGTTTTTAGCTTTCACGATTACGCCTATATTTTCAGATGTATAATGCTTCTTTGAAATTGTTGAGTAGATTGAATAATAAACTTCACCTTTCTTTACGAATCTTATAGGGAGTTTATTGTTTATTTTAGAAACTACACTGTTGATTGCAGGACCACCAATTAGAATTATATTTCTATTTAGATCTCCTTTTGTTATTTCTGTATCCCATTTAACATGATAATCGTTTACAATGTTAAGAAAACTTCCAAAAAGAAGTGCCATAGCTATACCATGTGTTGCATCTTCAGCTTTTGCCCTGTGAGTACCGTGAGGTTCAGTAGAACCGACGACAAATAATGCATTAAATTGACCATCTTCTACAAATGGTCTAAGAAAATTTTCATGCTCTTTTTTCATGGTCTTTAGATTTCTTATTGGTTTTGGCTCTTGAAGTTTTATAGTAAATGCAGGTTTGTCGAGCCCGTAGTAATTTGCTATTATCCCACCAATGTTTTCTTGCCTTACAACTCTTATTAGACCTGCCTTTTTTAGATTTCTTATATGGTAATATATTTTTTGTTCATGGAGTCTTAATTTTCTTGCGAGAGCCTTTGGATAATTGGGTTCCCTTGAAAGTTCCTGGAGGATTCTCCACGCGGTTTGTGATATATGCCTTAGATGTTGTGGTTTAACTTCTTTTGTTGGTAGACCGATTATACCTCCATCAGTTTTTTCTATAATCCATTTCGTCATATTTTTCACTATAAAATTTTTTATAATGATAATATAAATTTTTTAATAATAGTTTAAATAGACTACAAAATATAAAAAATCTATCATGTGCGGCATAATAGGTTACATTGGACATAAAGATGCAAGTCAACTTCTTCATGAAGGTTTGAAGAAGCTTACATATCGTGGTTATGATTCATGGGGTTTGGCTATTCATACAGGTTCTGATATTTTTCACGTAAAAAATGTCGGTGATATAGAGAAACTGGAAAGAATTGAAATTCCATTTGAATCAAATGTTGGTATTGCGCATACACGTTGGGCAACAGCAGGTTCTGTGACAAAAGAGAATGCACACCCCCACTTCAATGAAGATAAAAGTATTGCTGTTGTTCACAACGGTATTATTGAAAATTTTCAGGAGTTGAAGAAAGAACTAGAAATGAAAGGTCATAGATTCTCTTCTGAAACGGACACAGAAGTTGTATGTCATCTTATTGAAGAATATATAGAAGAAGGGAACGACTTTCCAGAAGCTGTTAGAAAAGCATTTCTGAAGTTAGAAGGAAGAAATGCAATAGTTGCAACTCATAGGAAATTCCCTGGTTTAGTTTCCATTAAAAAAGGTTCACCCCTTGTCGTCGGCGTTGGTGATAACGAGTATTTTGTTGCAAGCGATATAAGAGCTTTTCTAAAACATACAAAGAGAGTAATATTTTTGGATGATAATGAAATGGTGATTTTGAATGGAAATGAAAATCATTGACGCAAAAACGGGATTGGAAAAATCTAAAGAAATAACAGAAATTATTTGGGATGAGGTAAACGAAGAAATGAAGCATCAACATTACACGATAAAGGAGATATTGGAACAACCCGATGCTATTCTTCGATCGATTAACCAGGATGAGAGAGAGCTTCTGAAAGCAGCTTTAGATATCCTTCGAGCAAAGCACACAATATTTGCTGCGGTTGGAACGTCTAGATATGCCGCGATTATTGGTCGTTATCTTTTTTCAAAAATTGCTAAAAAATTCAGCGAAGTTATTATGGCATCCGAGTTCCAATACTTCATTGATTCTGTTGATGAAGATACGGTTGTCATAGCTGTATCCCAGTCAGGCGAGACTGCTGATGTTTTGGAGGGTGTAGAGAAAGCGAAGGCTAAAGGAGCAAAAATCATTGCAATAACAAATGTTCCTGGATCAACGTTGTCTCGAATCGCAGATCGAGTTTTCTATCTGAATTGTGGTCCTGAAATTGGAGTTGCTGCTACAAAATCTTTTACATCACAGCTTGCCGTTATGTATCTTCTTGCTTATGCACTAATAGATAGAGTAGAAGAAGGAAAGAAAAAGCTTGTTCAGATCGCTGAGAGAATAAGAGAAACGATCGAAGAAAATTTGGAGACAATAAAGTCTCTTGCACAGAAGATAAGGGATAGAAATGATGCTTATTTCATTGCAAGAGGCATTGACTTTGCAATTGCGGGTGAAGGATCGTTGAAGCTCAAGGAACTTTCTTATATTCATGCAGAAGGAATGCCTGCTGGTGAACTTAAGCATGGTACGTTAAGTTTAATAGAGGAGGGAACGCCAGTTGTTGTAATATGTCCAAACGACTATACATACTATGAAACATTAAACAATGCTTTGGAAGCAAAGTCTCGAGGAGCGTTCATAATTGGTGTTTCTGATAAATATAACAAAATATTTGACGTTCATTTGAAGATTCCTGATGTTGATGAAATATTTTATCCAATTGTTACCGTAGTTCCGTTACAGCTTCTTGCTTACTACACTAGTGTTTATCGTGGCCTTAATCCAGATAAGCCACGTAATCTGGCAAAGAGCGTTGTGGTAAAATGACTTCTAGAATAGAAAATTAGAGTTGAAATTATTAGAAAGATTGAAAATATTAGAAAAGTGTACTGAAATGAAATGGATGAAATTAGATATCCTGATATTAATGCACCAACTGCTACTCCAAAGGACTCTATACATGTATCAATGATAGCGATTTCCTTTTTATATATACTCATTCTAGACAACCAGCCACTTTTTTGGGATGCCAGGAAAATGAAGAGGAACGATTGAATGAGAGAAAGGAAAAAAATTATTATGACATTACTACTAAAAGTTATCACTGCTGTAACAAACGCATAAATTATTGTTGCTATGGAGATATATTCTCGTGTTGAATATTTGTCAAATAACTTTCTTGAAATAATTAAAGGGGTGAAAAGAATAGCGTTCACAATTAAGATGAATAAAATGATATTATCTTGGTTCATACCAATACCTTTTAGGAATAAAACGAAGAAGGCACGGTACATTCCAACAACCAAAAGTATCGAGAAGAAAAATAGGATTGATGACCAATCTTTGATTTCAAATCTTCTCTTTCTTTCAAATATTGAAAATTCATTCATGTTGATTGTGGTGAATATAATTCCTGTTAAATAAATCACAATCGATGCAACAAATGCTGCGAAAAACCCAAAGAAGTATATTAGAATACCACCAACAATTGGGGCGATTAAAGAAGAAATGATGGGAGCAATGTAAAAGTATCCATATTCACTTGCTCTTGCCTTCGTTTCCTCTAAGATCGTAATTCTAGCAAAAACGTAGAACATACCTGCAAAAAATCCAAGAAGAACTTGAAATATCAAAAATTGTGTCATTGATGAAACGAATATCATTCCCAAGGAATATATTGCATAACCACTGATAGCAACTATTATCATTCTCTTTGGTTTTACTTGTCTTATAAACGAAAAAAGTAAGGAAAATATACCGAGAGAGAAATAAAGAAAGAAGTAGTTAATCCCAACGCCAAGGAGCGAAATACCTTTCAGGTTAAGATAAAGTGGATAATACAAAGAAAACAATTTGTAGCCTGTTAAAAGAAGGAAATATATAATAGAAACGTTGATTATTACTTTACGCATTCTAAGAATCATATATGAATTATCCATAAAAGATATAAAAAATTGAAAAACAAAGAATTTTTTTATCCTCGGTGATCTTATGGTTGCAAGAATCATGTCTGTAGGAGATAAAGGTATAGTTGAAGGGGTTATGGAAACGCTGAGAAATCATGGTATTATTGCATTTCCAACAGAAACCTGTTATGGTCTTGGTGGGATCTATGACTTTGAAGATGTTAGAAAGAAAATTTACAAAATCAAGAGAAGATCTAAACAAAAGATTTTACCAACGATAGTTTCAAGTATTACAGTAGCAAGAAAGTACGCGACAATACCTCCTGCCGCTGAGCGATTGGTCCAGGTTTTCTATCCACGACCTTTGACTATAGCAGTTAACAAGAACTTCTCTTTTCGCGTTACGTCCCATCCACTGATGAAAAGGATTTTAAGAAAGTTGCGACTTGCCCTTATAGCAACATCGGCGAACATAAGTGCTGAGAAGGAAAACTACGAATTTGAACGAGTAAAGAAGCTATTTTCAAAGCGGATTGATCTTATCATAAATACTGGTGATCTTCCATACAATCCACCCAGTACGGTTTACGACATTGAGAACTTCAAGATGATCAGAGAGGGAGATATAAAAGAAGAGGAGATTAAAGAAGTATTGGAGGCGTTTGGATTTTTGAAAGGTTGATATTATGATTAAGATTCTTTGCTTTGGAGGTGGGAGCGGTCTACCAGAGGTTGTTTTGGAGCCGTTGAAAAAATATGATGAGTTCTCCATTAGTTCTGTTACATCCATGGTCGATAATGGTGGTTCAACTGGTCAACTTCGTCGCGACTTTAATGTTCTACCACCCGGCGATATCCGTCGACACATTCTTGCTTTATCGGAGGCAGAGGATTGGAAAAAGAAATTGTGGAAGTTTAGATTTGGGCATGAAGAATTTCCTGGAGGTCATAAAGGACATAGCTTTGCAAATGTTTTTATCGCAGGTCTAGAATATGTAACAAAGGATTATGAGAAGGCTTTGGAAATTGTTCATGACTTTATGAGGGTTAAAGGTCGTTGCTTGCCGGCTACAACTGATCAAGTTCAACTTATAGTGAAGCTAGAAAATGGTGAAGAAGCTGTTGGTGAAGACGAAATCGATGTACCAAAGAATCATGATGCGAATTTAAAAATTTCAGAGGTCTTTCTCAGACCTGAAGGTAATACCTATCCTCCTGTTATTGTTGCAATCAAAGAGGCTGATGTTATCATAATTGGTCCCGGTGATCTTTATTCCTCGTTGGTTCCATGTTTCTTACCTAAGGGGATTAAGGAGACTATACAGGAGAGTAAAGCTGTGAAAATATTTATCTGTCCTGCGATGACGAAGCTCGGTGAAACGCAGGGATTTGACGTGGAGAAATTTGCAGGAGAGATGGAAAGATATATCGGCTGTGAACTTGATTATGTTTTGTTCAACAATCAAGACCCGGATGAGGGGAGAATTAAAAAATTCAAAGAGGAAAATCCACACTTACTCCAAATTGTTCCATTTGAAGGTGTTAGTGGTGAAAAATTTGTCGGTCGTGATCTTTTGTTGGATGAAGGCCCAATTCTTTATGATCCAGTAAAGGTTGAGAAAGTGTTGGTAGAGTTGATTAGGAAATAAGTTTTTCTAAATTTTTCCTTGCTCGCTCCTCATATTTTTCTTTGAAATAGTCTGTTAGGTAAATTGAGTCTCTTTCTAGAAACTTTCCAACGCCATCTTCAATCATTTTTCTAAATTCCTCATCACTCATGTGTGAATATTCCTCTCTGATTTTTTTAGTATAATTTCTAAAAATAGACGGTGAAGCACCAAGCTTTGATAAATCCACATCCATTATTAATCTTGCATCAATATCGTCTTTAGAAGGAATTTTTTTATGTTTGGTATAGAGAATTAATTTCTCAACATTTTTGGTAAAATCTTGTGATATTCCAACATTTTCACATACCTTTCTTGCGATCTTTGCACTGTTTTCTTCATTCGTTTTTGATTTTGGACCATAGATGATATCATGAAACCATATTGCAAATTCTACAGCTTCTGGCACTCTTGCAAGCCCTACCTTCTTTTCTTCAATTTCAAATTCATCTAGACACTGGCCAATATGAACAAGGCTATGATACTTTCTATGTGGTTCCCAATAATGTTCAAGAATCATATTGTAATATTTTTCTGGATCATTCTTAGCGTTAATTTCTTCCCACAATCTATTCCATTTTTCTTTAGTCTTTCTATATTTTTCTATCATCTTCTTGAAGCTCGCCCTTGGTAAATAGCTCTCGATTACATCTTCCCATCCTTCGTAACCTACAAATCCCTTAACGAAACTAGAACTGACATCAGATAATTCCTTCGGTGGAATCACAAAAATAGTTTCAGCATCGGACTCTTTTCTGTTGAACTCCTTAATGTTATATTCCTCAGAGAAGTCTCGGTCATTTCTCAATCCTCTAACAATTATAACGTCGTTATTCCTTTTTTCTTTAACATAGTGAGCCAAATACTTATCTTCAGGCAATATATCAACCTTAACATTTCTATATTCTTTTGCAATTTCTTCCCAAATTTCCTTTCTTTCATTTTGCGAGAATATGCACCTTTTTCGCTTTTCAGGATTTGTTGCAACGACTACAATTACTTCATCAAATAATTTTGAAATTGTATCTATAACATAGGTATGACCTATAGTTGGTGGATCAAAGCTTCCAGGATAAAATGCAATAGCCATGATTAGGAGAATATGAATTAATTTTAAATATTTTGAAATTTTCTGAAAATTATGGATGACTGGCTGCTTAGAGCTGAGGCGTTCTATGCATGGATGACAATATGTGGAAGAGATCATTATGATGAACCTACTTTTGAAGACTTTCTTGAGAAATACTCGAATGATACAAAGTATAGACACGAAATTGCTACACTTGCACTTCTGTCTAAAGATTCGGAATGGAAGAAAAGATTTATCGATGTTAGAAGGGATCGAGAAGCAGAGTTGAGAAGAGTGTATAGAAAATGAACATAATTTAAATTCTTTCTTTCATAAATTTCAACTATGGTAGAAAATAAAGTTGAAAAAGCTTCGGATTTACCAAAACACTACGATCCTCATACTGGTGAAAAGAAGTGGAGAGAGTTTTGGTGGAGTAAAGGAATATTTAAATTTGATCCAAAAAGTGATAAGTCGGTTTTCTCAATAGATAATCCACCGATCTACACGTCGGGAATTATGCATATTGGTCATGGGATGAGTTATGCTCAATTTGATTTCATTGCACATTTCAAAAGAATGTGTGGTTTCAACGTTTTCCTTCAGTTCTGCTTTGATGATAACGGACTACCGACGGAAAAGTACGTTGAGAAAAAGTTTGGTGTTTCAAAACATACGATTGATAAGGATAAATTCATTAAGATGTGTAAAGATGTGTCTACGGAACTTGCTAAAGAATACAAGGAAATATTCAAGATGCTCGGTTTCTCTGCAGAGTCACAATATGAGTACAAGACGATAAATGATTATTGTCAGAAGCAAGCACAGCGTTCTTTCTTAGAATTATATAAGGCCGGTGAAGTCTATCGAAAAGAGGAACCAACAATCTGGTGTCCTTATCATGAAACAGCGTTAGCACAAGCGGAAGTGGAAACAGCGGAAAGAGAAACAACTCTGAACTATGTAAAGTTTGACCTTATTGATGGTGAGTCAATCACAATTGCGACCACGAGACCTGAGCTTTTGGCTTCTTGTGTTGCGATATTCGTGAATCCTAATGATGAACGATATAGACATCTGATAGGAAAGAAAGCTAAAGTTCCAATATTCGATCAAGAAGTCGAGATTATGGCTGATGAAGAAGTTGATCCAGAGTTTGGCACTGGAATCGTTATGGTTTCTACGTTTGGTGATCGCACGGATGTTGAATGGTGGAAAAAACATAAACTTCCAATGAAGATCTCTATAACGAAAGATGGACTAATGAACGAGCTTACTGGAAGATATAAGGGAATGAAGATTGAGGAGGCACGAAAAAAGATTATAGAGGATCTGAAACAGGAAGGAAGAATCGAAAAACAAGAAAAACTTAAGCAGAATGTCGGGGTTTGTTGGCGTTGTGGTACTCCCGTTGAATTTATTCCTACAAAGCAATGGTTCATTAAAATTCTTGATAAGAAGGATGAGTTGATTGAGGTTGGAAGAAAGGTAAAGTGGTTTCCAGAGTTTTACAGGGCACGATATGAAGATTGGGTTAAAAATCTTAAGTGGGACTGGTGTATCTCTCGTCAGAGATATTACGGAATTCCGATTCCTGTCTGGTACTGTGGTGATGAGGTGATCGTTCCAGACGAGAATGAATTGCCGGTTGATCCTACGAAAAAAGAGAAGATATGTCCTAATGGTGAAAAAGCAAGACCTGAGACGGACGTCTTTGACACCTGGATGACATCGTCCTTGACACCACTAATAAATGCAAGATGGAAAAAAGATGATGAGATGTTCAAGAAGCTTTATCCTATGTCGTTAAGACCAAATGCTCACGACATTATACGAACATGGATCTTCTATACTATCGTTAAGTCATGGCTACATACTAGATCAATTCCTTGGAAAGAAATTATGATATCCGGGCATGGTTTGGATCCCAAAGGAAAGAAGATGTCTAAGTCAAAGGGAAATGTAATAATATTGAAAGATGTTTTGGAAAAATATGGTGCTGATGTTTTCCGTTACTGGGCTGGTACATCAAAACTAGGTGAGGATCTTCCATTCCAAGAGAAGGATTTGACAACAGCAAAGAAATTGTTGAATAAGTTATGGAATGCTTTTAGATTCGCATATACACATCTGAAAGATTATGAGCCGAAGACATTAACAGAGGAAGAGTTTTCAATAGCGGATCGATGGATCTTAACAAAACTCTCCAACGTAATTGAAGAGGCAACAGAAGCATTTGAGAAGTATGAATATTCTAGGGCATTAAAACTAACAAAAGACTTTTTCTGGCATGATCTGTGCGATAATTATTTGGAGATGATCAAGCGTGATTTATACAATGAAAAACCAGAACATATCCTCTATACCTTGTATACAGTCTTTCTATCCGTTATCAAACTTTTTGCACCGTTTCTCTCGTTCATCACTGAAGAAATTTATCAATCTTACTTCCGTCGCTATGATGGGCACGAGTCAGTCCATCTGTCGAAATGGCCGGAACCAATTCTAAAAGATGAAGACGCTCTACGACTTGGTGAACTTGCAAAGGAAATCATTTCAAAGTTACGAGAGTATAAAGTTGCAAGTAGAATGGCAATGAATGCAGAGTTAGCAAGGGTTAAAGTCTTCTATCCGGAACCAAAAGATGTAGAGAGAATCAAAGGCATCATTCAAAAGACGATGAACATTAAAGAAGTTGTTATTGAAAAAGACGAACTGAGAGTGAAAGTTGATTAGTTTTAAATTATTCTGTTTCTAAATTTTCCTAAGGTGGTCCAAATGGATCCATACCAAAAATTGAAGAAGATTGTAAAACACTTGAAAAGTATTCGTGGTCGTCATACGGAGCTTGTTAGCTTCTACATACCTAGTGGTTATTCTATTCATGATGCTATTGATCAAATAAGGCAGGAACAATCTACTGCTGAAAATATAAAGTCAAAGCAAGTAAGAAAGAATGTTACAGGTGCATTAGAAAGAATTATTAGACATCTACAGCTTTATCGTCAAACTCCTCCTAATGGTCTTGCTGTATTCTGTGGAAACGTATCTGAGAGGGAGGGTGAAAGTGATATTGAAATATGGGCAATAGAACCTCCGGAGCCAGTTACAGTTAAGCTATACTGGTGCGATCAGGTATTCCGTCTGGAGCCATTAGAGGAAATGATGAAAGAAAAGGAAATTTATGGGATTCTTTGCCTAGATAAAAATGAAGCTGATATAGCATTGCTAAAAGGTAAAAAGATAGAAACGGCCGCTCATTTAGAGTCGATAGTTCCTGGTAAGACAAGAGCAGGTGGTCAGTCTGCTGCAAGATTTTCACGAATTCGTGAAGGTCTTAAACATGATTGGTTTAAGCGTGTTGGTGAAGTTGCAAACAAGACTTTTGGTAATAAAGATATAATAGGAATTTTGGTCTCGGGTCCAGGTCCAATAAAAGAAGAATTTCTAAAAGGCAATTTCCTTTTTGATTCTATTAAGAAGAAGATTATTGGAGTTGTTGATACAAGTTATACTGGTGAGCCCGGTCTTCATGAGACCATCGAGAGGGGTCAAGAGTATATAAAAGAAGCTAGTGTAACTAAAGAAAAAAATCTTCTAAAAGAGTTCTTTTCAGAATTACAAAAAGGGGGACAAGTGGTTTACGGAAAGGAACAAACATTAAAAGCATTGAGGCAAGGGGCAGTGGAGGTTTTATTAGTCAGTGAAGATGAACCGAACGTAGAAAGTTTAGAAGAGGAATGTAAAAATTACGGAACAAGATTCGAAGCCATATCGACGGACACAAGGGAAGGTCAACAATTTAAGCTACTTGGTGGTTATGGAGGATTCTTGAGATACAAACTAAATGTTTAAAGGTAATCTGAAGAATTCTATTGCATTCTCTCCACATTTTCTCCAAACCTCCTCGAAACCAAGCTTCTTTACTTCAGCAATCTTCTCAGCAACTTGTTTTATTGATAGTGGTGTATTTCGTTTTCCAAATCCGAGCCACGGTGAATCGGTTTCTAGCATCAATTTTTCTAAAGGTATGTCACGAACTACCTTTTTGTGCTTTTTACTTCTGAGGACAATTGTGTTCATAGAGATGAACCAACCGTTTTCCAGAACGTGGAAAGCAAGTTTGTTTTCTCCGAACATGTGCAAGTCAACAGGATAATGTGGAACGTGATCTTCCAGAATCTTTATTACATCTTCGTATGCTTCTCTCGCATGAATAACAATCGGTTTTTTCAGCTTTACTGCCAGATTGATTAATTCCTTGAACAGTCCTTTTTGTCTTTCTTGCCATTCCTTTTCCTTAATCCAGTAGTAATCAAGACCAATTTCACCGATACCAACGATCTTGTCCTTATTTTCGATTACTTTATCGATCCATCTATCTTTTTCCTTCTCACTTATCTCCTTAATATAAATCGGATGGATACTTACTGTAGCGAAGACGAAACTCTTATACTTCTCAACTAAACTCATCGTCGGATCAAAATTCTTTGGATGTGCCGCACACGTTACTACAGCTTTCAATTCCTGTTTGCAGTTTTTGATAACCTCATCACGGTCCTTATCATAGTCCGGCTGTTCTAGATGACAATGAACATCAATCATAGAAAAGATTATGTAAGGTTATAAATTAAAAAATAGATACAATAAAGTATGTTAAATATTTTTGAATTTTCTGGAATAATAGGTCTTGTCTTAATAACTGCTGGTGTTGTGACAAAAAAGAGAATCTTTGAAGACATTCTTTATATTTTCGGTGGTATATTTTTGGAAATTTACAGTTTACATCTTGGTAATTTAATTTTTATTCTACTTCAAGCGATTTTTACGATAGCCGCTGCCTATGACTATTTTAGGTCAAAAAGGTAAAAATAAAAAAATTGGTCATTATTTATTTTATGGAGGTTGATTTTAAGTTACTTGAAGAAGCGTTGAAAAATTCTTGGTCAAAGGAAACATGTTATCCGCCGTTACAGGATGAATGGAGTCCCGAAAGACCATCTCTCGGGCAATGCGCTGTTACTACAATGGTTGTACAAGACTACTTTGGAGGTAAACTACTCTATTGTAGGCATTATCATCATTACTGGAATATGCTTCCAGATGGAAGAGAGGTTGATTTTACTAGAGATCAATTTCCTAAAGATGTAAAAATCTGTTTTGATGAAATTAGAGATAGAAATTATTTATTGAACTCCGAAGGATCAAAAAGGGCAAGAACACCAGAAAGATATAGAATTCTAAAATCTAGAGTAGACGAATATATTAAAAGATATGTGAAACGTATTTAAACTCCTTTTAAAAATTCTTTACTTCACTTTTCTCTACCGACTCTTTAGTCAGTTTAGAAGGATTTTCTATTTTCTTTTCCATTTCCAAGACGTCCTTTAGTCTTGCTTTAGTCTCAGGATGTTTTGCTATTATGAAACTACAACAATCGGGATAAGGTATTATAGAGTATTCATAAGTACCGATTTTCTTTGCTATCGCGATCGTCTCTCCCTTGTTCATTCCTATAAGTGGTGCCAACACAGGCAGGTCGGCTGCCTCGTAGATGCAGGTGAGATTTTCCAACGTTTGCGATGCAACCTGACCTAAATTATCTCCAGTAACAATTGCTTTTGCTCCTTCCTTTTTTGCAATTTCATTGAGAATCTTCATCATAAACCTCCGGTAAACTATCATTCTGTACTTTGCAGGTACTTTAGCGATGATCTCTTTTTGAATCTTTTCGAACGGTACGATGTAAAGTTTTGCTCCTAATTGAATTTTTGACAATCGATCAACAATCTTGTATATTTTCTTCAATACAGACCTTCCGGCCATTGTTTTATTGAAGATATGAACAAAGACAATGTTGCAACCACGCTTCATCATCAAGAATGATGCAATAGGGCTGTCAATACCACCAGAAAGTGATGCGATGACCTTACCACTTGTACCAACAGGTAATCCTCCAATACCATGGTATTTTTCTGTATAAGTAAACGCTTCTTTTTCACAGATTTCAATGTAGACCGTTAAGTCTGGATTCTTTAGATCTACCCCCTTTCCAAGTCCTTCAACAACTGTTTCGCCAACGATTTCGTTTATTTGTCGCGAAGTTAATGAAAATTTTTTGTTTGATCTACTTGCTTCAATTTTGAATGTCTCAAATTTTTTCTGTTTTAATAATTCAATTGATGCTTTTTTGATTTTTTCGGTGTCAAGTACCACTTTTTTGGCAAATGCAAAATTAGAGACGCCCGGTGTAAGTGATAATGTATTTTTTACTTTTTCTGCATCGAATTTTTCTGAAAGCTCAGATACTATTCTTCCGTATCTTCTATAAACTTTTTTTACATTCTCTCCTAGCAACTTTCTCAGGTTCTTCATCAAAGCCTGCTCGAAAAAATCTCGATTCTTTCCTTTCAAACCGATCTCACTGTAGTGAATAACAATGACATCATACATGAAAATGAATAGTGATAAGAACTTTTTATTTTTGACATGTCACTATGAGAAAGAAAACGATAAGGTCGATAGGGAGAAGCACTGACAGATATTGAAATGCTCGACATTTCCCTTATTGGTTAAACCAATTCTATTGTCGGTATAACGCTCTGGAGATATGTGAAACCCTGCTTTGCGGGATTTGGGTGGAGTGAATCACGAATTAAAACTTTTTATTAATAAAATACAAATCACCACATTCTCTTTTTTCTTCAAAAACAAGTTTAAATTTATTTTCTTTCAGGAATTTCTTTAGATTATCTCTTATTTTTCTACCATGCCACTCCACTACAATTTTATGAATTTTATTTAACAAATTTTTGCTACTCTTTAAAATCTCAAGCTCCATTCCCTCGACATCAAGCTTTAATATATCAACTCTATCAATTTTGTAATTTTGCAAAAGTTTATTTAAAGTTATACAATCCACTTTAACTTTCTTTACCATTTCTTTCTTAAGCCAAGACCTGCTCATAATTCCTAAATCTTTTCCACCAATAGCACTAACATTTTCAACTATTTCAAAAGTTATTTTTCCATTTTTACTACAAACAGCTTTATTTACTAAAATTACATTCGATAGTTTGTTTGACTTGATATTTTTTTCTAAAATTTCAAATGCTAAGGGGTTAGGTTCAACAGCTATAACTTTGCATTTAGGATTGTTTTGTTTAAGTTTTAATGTGTAATAACCTTCATTTGCTCCAAGATCAATTACTAAATTTGCATCTTTTCCAGAAAATTCAGAAATTAAGAAGTGATCGTTTTCTTTAAAGATTTCTGTATAAATATCAACTGAAGAATAAGCATTACATCTTCTAAACCAAACCTTGTATTCTCCCAAATCAACAGAAAACAACTTTTTACTTTTCAAAAATTTTCCTTTTTCAAAAGTAAGTTTATGCCACTTTTCAATTTTTTGAACTCATTGCTTACTTCTTTCATTTTTAGCAATTCTTTTTAGCCAGTTAAAATTTGCTCCCTTTTCCATAATATCACTTAAAATTGATTTTATTTAATAACTTTTCTTTTTTAAGCGGTGAGGAGAGTTGCAGGGTGGCTTTTTGCATATTATTAAAAACCTGAAAGAGTTGGTTTTTATTCCTTTTTTTGTTTTATATCTTCTTTCAATTTCTTCCAAAAATTTTTGATCTTTTTTAATATTAAAATCCGGGATAATCAGTGTATTTTTAAGTAAAAATATTAAATCTTCCATATTAGCATAATATTCTAAAGCATTATATGTGCTTTTCTTTAAAATCTTAAATCCTGCTTTTTTAAGTTCTTGAAGGTATCTTTTCATTAAAGTACCAACTCTTTTTCCGAAATGTTGACCTCTTCTAAAAATCTTCTTTATATTTTCTTTATCTTTCTCTCCAACTTGTTGGGTTATAAATATGCCATTTGGTTTTAAAATTCTAAACACTTCTTTAGGATAAAAATCCGAATGTCTACAAATTACAACGTTAAAATATTCTTTAGAAAAAGGCATTCTTTTTGCGTCAGCAAGTTTAAATTCTACATTTGATATTCTAGATTTTGCTAAATTTTTCCTTGCTGTTTTTATCATACTTCTAGAATGATCAATACCATATGCTTTTTTAACAAAGGGAACAATTTTTAATAATAATTCTCCTCCTCCAGTTCCTATATCTAATAAAATTGTTTCTTTGTTGATGTATTTTTTGACAACTTTGATATAGTCCCATTTTTTACCTACAACTTTTGTTCTCTTCGTAATTTTACTAAAATCCCAACCAATTACAGAACCAACTCTTTCATATAATTGTTTATAATTTATCATAATCAATTGATATTTTTCTAGTTTATAAAATCTTCATAGTATGGCAGCTCCACCGAAAATAAATTCAGGGAAAGCTCTTTCCATCTTTCCAAAATAGTGTGCAGTTATTATAATGCCTGTAACAATGCCTACCAAAATACCACCAATTAAAACTATAACTTGTTTCCAGTTTTAGTTTCCATCTTCATCATAAATTTAGTATTAAATCTATTATTTTAATGTTTGTTTTAAAGCGAGCACTTCCCAACAATAACATTTTTTAGCGAGGGGGCAAATTGAATATAACACCAATTTACCGAAAATAGTTCTGAAACTTCATAAATCTGATTAACATGCGAAATATTAAACTTTCTTCTCCATACTAGATTGTGCAAGAAAAACATAAAAAACTTAGCAACTACGAACTTGTTGGCAAGATTTATTTCAGATAAAGCAAACTCATAAGTTCAAATTTTTTATTTTTTCATCTCACCAACAACAGTTAACAGAACCGATTGACTAAAACATTAAAATAAGAGCCTACAACAATTATTAATATGGCATCAAAAAATGGTAGTAAAAACATAATTCTTCTCGGTCTAGTCAGTTTTCTCAACGACTTGAGTAGTGAAATGATAATGCCGATCTTACCGATGTTTATTACAGCTCTTGGTGGCTCTGGACTAATAGTTGGTCTTATTGGCGGTTTGAGAGATAGTATATCAAGTATTCTGAAGGTTTTTGCAGGTTACTGGTCAGATAGATATGGAAAACGTAAGATTTTTGTATCTTCTGGGTATCTCACTTCTGCGGTTTTCAAGTTATTTTTAGCATTCTCGAAGATATGGCAGCATGTTTTATTATTTTCCAGTTTGGAGAGAATAGGCAAGGGAATAAGATCTGCACCGAGGGATGCAATTATTGCAGATTCAATGCCAATGGAGAGAGGTCGTGGTTTCGGGATTCATAGAGCAATGGATACTCTTGGTGCAATTGTCGGATCTGTTATAGTGTTTCTTCTATTTTGGTATTTTGCGTTCAGTTTCAAATCGATTATACTTCTAGCAGCAATTTTATCGTTTCTATCCCTGATTCCCTTGTATTTTGTTAAGGAAAGAAGGGAAAGACCAAGGAAGATAAACTTGAAAATTAGTTTAAAAAATCTTCCTAAATCTGTTAAATATTTTATTTTAATTTCTGGTCTGTTCTCTCTTTCAAATTTTAGTTACATGTTCTTTATTCTTCGTGCTCAGGAAATCTTTTCTGGAAGATTGTCTATAGCTGTGCCAATTGCTCTGTATATACTATTTAACATTTTCTACGCTTCATTTGCTATTCCGTTCGGTAGGCTGTCCGATAGAATTGGAAGAAAAAAGGTTCTTATATTTGGATATGCACTGTTTTCTATTACTTCTCTTGGTTTTGTGTTTTTCAACTCTTTATTAGCATTTGTTATTTTATTTGCACTCTATGGTATCGTTTACGCCATAGTAGATGGTAACCAGCGGGCTTATGTTTCGGATTTATCCTCAGGATATCTTAGGGCTACGGCTCTGGGAACGTTTCACACGGTAACAGGTCTGATGGCTTTACCATCCGGTCTGATAGCAGGGTTTCTATGGCAGATAAATCCAACAATGGTTTTCATTTATGGATCATTCGTTAGTTTTGTGGCTGTTATTGCGTTTTACTTATTAGGAAAAAATTAAGTCAGGAGTACCCACACTTTATAACTCTTTTCTCTGTCACGATTATGTCAACCGGAACATCGTGATCTTCTCTTGGTACCTCTTCAAGAATCTGGATTTCGTATGCAACCCCAATCTTTGATTTTTTAAATCTTGACAGAACGCGATCGAAGTAACCACCACCGTAGCCAATTCGATATCCATCATCGTCAAAAACTATACCAGGTACGATGATCATATCAGACTCATAAATGTTCGACGGTTTTTTGTTTTTTGGTTCAAGAATGTTGAAATGACCCAATTCTAAATCTTTCAAACAGGATACCTCCGAAAAAAACATATTTTTTCCTTCAATGTAAGGAACGAGAACCTTCTTACCATCATTCAAAAAATATTTTATCAGCTTGTGTGTATCTACCTCATTGTCCTTAGAGACATAACTTGCAACAGTCTCTGATCGTATAACTCCATCTAGTTTTGTTACGTTATAAAAGATTTGATTGTCAAGCATTTTCTTTTCTTCCTTAGGGATTTCGTCTCTCTTCCTAAGAAAGATCTTTCTATAATATTCCTTTCCTTCCATAATTCAAGCTTCGTTTCTTAGATTTTTATTCCTCGATACGTGATTTCACTTTTTTCAGAGTTTATTTCTTCTAAGAGTTTTCTATATTCTTTAAGATACTGCTCATACATTTCTCTTTCAGAGAAGTTTTTGTTTTCCTTCAAAATGTTCTCTAGTTCTTCAATCGCTATAGGTATACCCTTTTTAAGAGTTTCTATAGTTTTTTCTCTTCCATATGAATCTGTTACTGTTCTTAAAAACTCAGGGTAAATATCTCCTTTTTCTATCATTTCTATATATTTATCGGCTATCGGATCTTGTAGCACCATGTTACTCATTCCTTTGGTAAATCTTAAAAAGTTTTAATAATTCCTAGGAAAAAAATATTATGGTAAATGAAGTGCTAGCTATACTTCTTCATATAGTTTATATTATAGTAACGAATACCATATCTACACTTCAGGTAATATGGCGTGATGTTGCTCTCATTCTCATGATAGGTTTTTCGATTCCAGAGAATTCTATATTTTCTGTTCTTACAATGAGTTTTATAGTAGCTATAGTTCTAATTGGATTTACGAAATTTGGAATAAACTCATTAAAAGTTATTATAACAGGATCGGCAATCCTAGTTCTGCTACTAATTCTTACATATATTTTATGATTTTTTCTCTATAAGAACAGCGTTTATTATACCATTCTGTCCTGGTCTTGATGTAACTCTAGCATCTCCAAGCTCAGTCTTTATTATCGCACCTTTTGTTATTATGTTATGTCTTTCAAATTGTGAGTTTGCAGGATTTTTAACGACTTCTAGAATTTTTACTTTCTTAGGTTTATCATCTACAACTACATTAGCATACTGATCACTCAAGAGAACGAGCTTCACACCACCTCCTCTAACTCTAACTTTCTTTAATTTCCTTTCTCCTATAGTTGCAGGTAGAAAGTCTCTACCTCTATCTATCTTCTTTTTCTTTCTATTTTTCTTTAACATACCCCCCGTAGGTTTTCTCTTTGATCTCAAGTGCCATTGAACCATTCAATCACCAATAATCAACAACTCAATTATTTCTTAATTGATTTAAATACTTTTCGAATAAGATAATTAAAAGATAAATTAATTTAAAATTTTAAATTTTTGAAGAGGTGTTGAGATTGGATAGACCAATAGATGTGTTGAACAACGCAAAAGGTAAAAGAGTTTTGATTCGACTAAAAAACAAAATGGAAATATCAGGAATTTTACAAGCAATGGATCTACACTTGAACATGTGGTTAGAAGATGCAGAACAGATAACGGAAACGGAAAAGATAAAACTTGGAACTGTATTAGTCAGAGGCGATAATGTACTTTACGTTGCTCCACAGTAAAAAATTTTGAATGTTTTTTGTAAAATTGAAGAGGTTTGATGAGTTATGCCTACGACTTCAAAGGCTTTAGGTAAGCGAAATAAAATAACACATATACGATGTAGAAGATGTGGACATCATTCTTTTAACATCCATACGGGGATTTGTGCTCATTGTGGTTTTGGCCGTTCTTCAAAAATACGAAAAGAGAGCTGGCGATGGAAGGGAACACTTTCTGATGAGAGGAAACATTGATATTTCTAAGATCGGCGAGAATTCTTTAGAATACTATTTCCTTAAAGATATAAAATACAGCTTAGATGTGACATGAGCTACTAATTTAAGCTTTTAATTCTTGAGGATTGATTATGAAGAACACGTTGGAATACACAATAATTTTACTCTCTTTGTTATTCATAGTATGGATTATAGCTCCTCATATTCAACATGCTGGACTAAGGGGTTTTTATAATCCAACGATTTATGAGTTAAAACTCTTAGAATGGGATTATTTAACGAATGGGACAACATGTTTTTCATACAGTTATCCTCTAGATAAGGAAGTATACATTTTTCTTAATAATGAGCTAATAGAAAAAACTAACAAGAAAGTAATATGTCTAAATATTTCATCGGATTCTAAGATCACTATAAAAGTAGATAATAAGTCTGTATCCTTCTTTGTAAACTATGAAAGAAATTTGAATTGCCCGCATAACGTTGAGAATTATCTTGATATTAAGATTCCAATAGATGTAGAAAAGTATGGTAAGTATCCACTAAACATAACAGTATTTAACGGTAGATGTCATGGAAGAGTTTACAGAATCAAAATATTTTTAGACAATTCAATGCTTGCAGAAATTCCTGTTAAAATGAAGCCATTTCAAGAAAAAACAATTACTTATCCTATAAGATTTCTAAATGATGGAAAGCATTCTGTTAAAGTCGTGTTTGATGGAGAAGAAGTAACTCGAACGGTGAATGTAACATCTGAACGGCTAGAATGGAAGATCCCTATTGGTCTTATTATATTTTTAGCACTCTTACTTTTATTTATTAAGAAGGATTTGTTTTATGGTTCGGTAGAACTATTTGCTATTACGCTCGCATTTTTAGTTTTGATTCCATTAATCATTTCTCTCTTTAATATTCAGTTATTCATTCCAAGCTTTTTGATAGGAATTGTATTGGTGATGATATGCGTGATGAAATTAAGGTATTGATCATACTATTAATTATAACTTTGGTGGTAACTAATATACCTAAGCTTATATACCAAACTCAGAATACACTTTGGAATGTATATTATGAAAGGCAGGTAAGAGAAACCTTCTATAGTGATGAGATTCCTAAATATGATGAGTTAAGCTATATGGGAAGACCGATGACCTATCTTCCTGGATACTTTGCAGCTAAGTCATTATTTTTATGGTTGATGGGATTAGATTATGGTTCGATCGGGAATTGGTTGTTCGAGACCTTTATTAACATTTCTTTCGTATTAGGTATGATATTTTTAGGTAAAACTCTTGGGTTAAAGGGACTTCGATTAATAATTTTTGTATTGTTTCTAGTGGCTACTACATTCATATTTACATTGATGTCAGCACATTTGCTTCATGTTCTCTCTCTAGCACTTCTTACATTTTCTCTAGGTTTTGCATTCTCTAAAATAAAATACCGAGAGTTTATAGTTGGCATTTTATTAGGTGCATCAACTATTGTACATGCATTCTCCATTATTGCATTTCCAATAATTTATGGTGTAATAAAATTAAAGGACATAAAGGATTCTAAGGAGTTTTGGAGAGAATTGGAAAGAGGATTTATTATAATCTTGATAGCACTTTCTATATTGATTATTCTTTACTCACCAATCTTGGAAAATTATGGAAAACTCACAGAAGCCCTTCCTCAGAAATGGGGTTGGCTTCTTCATTGGGGATATCAATACATTTATGATGAGTATTTTCTTCTAGCCCCAGTCTTAATTCTATCCTCCATAGCGGGTCTTTTTTTCAGAAAAACACGATACCTTTCCTTATTTATCATTATCGGTTTAATCTCTCTATTCACTATAACATTTCGTGTTAACATTATAGTATCAATATTAGGTGGTTTTCTCGTTGCCACACTCTTTGACAATAAAAAGGTTCAACTACTCTTAATTTTATTAATTATTTTAAACTTTTCTATTCTCATCTATCGACTCGGTGGATATATCACTCCGTGTGTAGATGGATATATCAATTCGGAATGTCTAACAGCAATCAAGGAATTGAGAAATATGCCTAATGGTGTTTTAGAAGATCCACTTCTTGGACATGCTACAACATTTATAGCCGGTAAACCAGTACTTGCAGATCTTTATGTTGAATATGCAAATGAACAACAATTGATAGATGCAATAAATTTTTCAGAAAATAATAATCTTTCTATTGCTGAGAAATGGAACATTACCACAATCCTTACAAAAGGTTCGTGCGGAAATTATACGGAAATCTACGATAATGGATATTATAGAATTTGTCTGAGAAATTATTGATTATCTCCAGTAGAATAGACTCTTAAACTTCTCTAAGATGCTTATGCTGCCCCACTTTGGTGTTAAATGCCATATCATTGGAACACCAAAAATACCCTTAAAGAATGCAATCATGTTGAAGAATGCAAGATAAAGTCCTAGTGGAATAGATGAGAGCATAAGCTTCCATACCTTCATTTTTTTAGTACTTATAACTCCTTTTTTCAAAAATACTGCAACCCAAATCATAAATAAGAAACCCATGGTTATAATAAAATTCTTTACAAAATTTAACATATCAATAAATCCTACGGGTTTAGGTGGTGCCGTGAAAAGTGCAACTTGGCCAAAGAATGTCATGCCTATGACAAATGGTGCCGTTATTCCTCCGAACGTTACGAAAAATATAGATAGTTTTTGCGATAATTTTAATGTTTTGCTAAATAGAATTCTTTTCCAATTTCCCATAAATGTCTGAGTTTGTCCGTATACCCATCGAGACTGTTGTTTTATGAATCCGCTAAGTGTAAACGGGACTTCGCCTGGAACTTTCATATCAGAAAGATAAATGTTCTTGTAGCCTTTATCTAATATCTTAACACTTAAATCAGCGTCCTCTGTAAGATTTTCTTCATTCCATCCTCCCACCTCTTCCAATACAGATCTTCTTATAGCTCCGTGAGTTCCGCAGAAGAAAACAGAATTTACTTTGTTAAACAAAGGTAACCAACAATGATGATAAGCGGCAAGAAGGGATGCTGCAAATCTTGTTATTATATTTTGATCGTAATTCAAGAAACCCATTCTTGTTTGGACAATTGCAATTCTTTCATCCACTAAAAATGGTTTTACAACTTCTTTTAAGAAATTCTTAGGAGGCACAAAATCTGCATCAAAAACTGTAACGATTTCTCCCTTAGAATATTTCAAAGCATTGTTTAATGCACCTGCCTTGAAACCTTTCCTATTGCCCCTTCTTATCAATTTTATAGGATACTTTTTAGCATACTTATCCAGTATTTCTCTCGTTTTTTCATCAGTACTGTCATCTGCTACAATCACTTCATACCTATTTTTTGGATAGTCAAGTTTCATACATGTCTCTATACATCTTGCAGCTACGGGATCGTTGTATACAGGTATTTGAATTGTTACAAATGGCCACTTGAATTTTTTTAGTTTGAATCTAAACTTTGGATTCTTTATGAAGAGACTTCCTATAGAGACAAAGTAGAATATCAATGAGAAGAATATTACAGGTATCATAAATGTTTGAAATAAAATAAAACTTATTTGGTAAATCTCCATTTTACATCACTAAAATACTTTTGAATCGAATGATTTAAATAATATCACGACAATCTAATTTTAAATTTGAGGTGCTTAAATGCTCGCAGAACTCCACTGCCATTCTATCTATTCAACTGGTTCGACGATAAAGGCTGAAGGATTTAATACACTGAAGGAGATAATGGCCCATGCAAAGAAACTTGGAATAGGAATCCTTGCTCTAACAGATCACGATACAATAAGGGGTCATAGAGATGCCAAAAAATACGCAAAAAAGTATGGAATAATCTTCATACCAGGTGAGGAGGTTACATCAGAAAAGGGACACATACTTGCTCTAGGAATTCAAGAAAGAATAAAGCCTGGACTCTCCGTCATAGAAACAATAGAAAAGATACATGATCAGGGTGGAATTGCTATTGCAGCACATCCATATGACTTTAGAAGGAAAGGAATAGGTGACTCTGCAAAGTACTGTGATGCTATAGAGGTGTTCAACGCAATAAATGTTGATAGAACTGCTAATCTTAGAGCAAATAAACTCGCTGAATTATATCACAAACCAAAAACGGCAGGAAGTGATGCGCATTGGCTTCCAATGATGGGGCATGGCTTGACGGAAATAAGATGTACGAATGTAGATGGATGTTTAAAAGAGATAAAGAATGGGAGAACTAAGCTTAGAACAAAATACTTAGAAATGAGTATTCTCACCGAATGGGCAATTAGGAGGCTAAAATATTCCTATTACTATCTTCTAAACTACATGGACATAAATTATAGGTGGCCTAAAAGAGTAATAGCTAAAAGATTAATCAAGCTTGTTAACCACAGTCCAGGGCATATTGATTACATTTTCAGAGGTCTTGCCTACTTATTTCTGGGAGGAATAATGACTTATAGTATCTTTAGAAATATTATACTAAGGAGGTAAGAATGTTTGGACTCGGTTTGGGATCTTTCTTGATGGTGATTATAGTTTTTGTCCTCTTTGTTCTTATAATAAATGAGTTATTCAAATTCATCAAAGGATTAATAATCACAGGAATAATTTCAGCTTTATTTCCCTTCTTCATAAAATTTTTTGGTTTTAATATAGAAGTAAACCAGCAGACAATTACATTTTTTGTTGGTCTGGGAATAGGTCTTTACATAACTTATCGACACTTCAAATTTTTATGGAAGATAAGTAGCTTTATAGGGAAGACATTTGAAAAACGAAAGAAATAATCACTTCAGATATTTTCCTTCAAGCTCGATCTGGTTGATAAATCCAGAAATCAATTGATTATCTATAATAAGAGACGGAACTTCGTGAACACTATAGGCCTCTTTTATGATATTTATAATAGGTTCATCAAGATTGTAGTCTATTGTATAAACCATAACCCTCGGATCCTTTCTTATGTTATCGAGAACATATCCCTGATCTATGCATTTGTCACAATCTTTAGAATAGAAATATAGTATGGGTATGACATCTTTACTGCATTTTTCCTTTATTGCCAAGGAAAGCATCCAAGCTCTTATAGATAGAAGCATATAATCTTTTTTCAATTTTATATATTCCGGATCTTCCTTATTGTACTTTTCATAAATCTCTAGTTTTTGTGGCAATCTTTTCCAAAAATATGAAAGTTCGTCCTCTAAATTTTTCATTGCAGTTGCTATAAACTTACAACTTATATTTCCCTGATTTGCTGTTAAATACATGTTTTCCAACTGCAGATTTTCTACATCTCTCTTTAGTTCTTCTAACTCCTGTCTTGTTTCACCCATAGTGGACTTATAAAGGAAGAAACCAGTGAAAATACCCACCACGTAAAGTAAAACAGTAGCTAAGCCTGCTATGATATATATTTTTTTCAAACTAGTAGTTTTCATATAATCACTTTATTAATCTATTTCCTACTCTTATTTCCGAACAGGTTCCAATTATTTCGTCTTTATTACTTATCTTCACTTTTCCATCTAATGAACCTATTCTAATGTTTTCGTTTGAGACCTTTATGCTCATATTACCTGCTTCTAGGTCACCGCTAACGTCTTTTAGACTCAGAGAAGAAATTCTTAGATCTTCTATACTTACATTTTCTATTGATGATACTACTTTCAAGGATTTATCAACCCCAGTGCTACTTATTGAACCAACCTTAAGAGATCCAAACTTTCCATCTAACAGTATCGTATTATTTGAATATAAGAGAGAGCCTTGAAAGTTTACTATTCTCAATGAGGAATTGGTCACATTGAAGACTATGTCATTTATTGACAAGTTTGAATATTTTGATTCGATTGTTATATTGATTGTTCCAGTAGGACTTATTTTAAAGCTATCAATATCTCCTGTAAGATCAATTTTAAGTGAGCCTTCTTGAAATTCTCCCTCAAAAATTCCTGAAAATTTATCTCTTAAGTCTTCGAAATAATCCCCAACTGGAATACCAAAACGTTCTAGAGAACCGCTGAGCATACCTAATGTGGCAATTATCAAAGCAATAAATGCACCAATTGAAACCTTTAAATTGGTCATTTCAATCAATAAGATATATTTAAATCTAACCTTATAAAAATTAACAATACGGTGTTCATATGAATGGAGATACAATATTAAATATTATATGGTTCATTGTATTCTTCGTGCTAATGTTCTTTTACTCTAAGATAATGCTCTCGCAACTAATTATGAAGCTAGAGCAATCTGCACAACGTCTGGAAATGCTTTCGGTTAATGCCAGAAGGATGATTGTTAGAAAGGTTGGAAAAAAATCTAAGAATTTAGAAGGGAGAATCGCTCTATTTCAAGATTTTTTTGCTATTGAACCATCCTCATTAGATCCATTTGGAATAGTTAAGAAACTAGATAATCTCGTTAGAATGGTTGAAACCAAATTTAAGGATTTTGTAAATGAGATTGCACCAGAAAAAAGTCAAGTTGAAAAACAGGAAATAAATTACGGACTTAGAGCTGCAATAGGTGTTCACCATATAGCTAAAACTGTTCGACACTATGTAGAAACTGCTAAAAAATTTAACAATCTTCAGGCTGCAATTCTCCTTCAAATGCAACTTCCTATAATTGAAAGACTTGCACAGGCAGAATTTAACGGTACGAAAGCATTCCTAAATGGATGGCCAGTTGGAGATTCTATAGGTCCGTTAGTTGCAGCTTCATTGATCGATAAACCTAAACCAATATCTGAAGGTGTTGTATACGGAAAAACAAAGATTCTTGACCGAGATGTTTTTGTTGTTAAGGCGAGTGGACCAGGTCCAGAGCTAGGCCGAATAGACGAAGCAGTTAAGAAATTAATTAGGAAGTATAAGATTTCTAGAGTGATAACCATTGATGCTATGGGCAAATTAGAGGGAGAAAAAACCGGTAGTGTTGCGTTCGGATCCGGATTCGCTATGGGTGGTGATGTTCAAAAAGAAATCATTGAAAATATTTTGTTGCCAAAAGGAATTTCTGTAGATGCAATAGGTGTTAAGGTAGGAACAGGAGAGGCAATAATACCTATGAAAAGAGAAATATTTAATTCTCTACCAAGAGTGATGGAACTTGTAAAGTACTTCATAAAGAAAACCAAGAAAAATGACAAGATCCTGATTATAGGAGTTGGAAACTCATCTGGAGTAGGAAATAACAAAAAGGCTGTGGAGGAAGTGAAACTAGCCATAAAGAAAATAGAGAAAATAAACAAGAAACAAGTGGCTAACAAGAAAAAGAAATGGGGATGGTTTTAATCCTCTGCTACGATAATCTTGTTTTTTCCTTTAAATCCAGATCCGATCTTTGTCTTCTTTGGTACATATCCTTGCTCTAAGAGCTTTATCTCCTTTTCTGCCATTCTCTTCGGTCCCTGAGATTTCCTTTTCTTAGATTTTTTCTTTCTCGTTTTCTTTCTCTTTTTAGGCATAATTAATAGTTCTGTGTCATACTTAAATTTGTTGAAAGGATAAGTCACCATTTAAATTCTTTTCTCTGAAATTAAATGAGTATGGATAAGGAAATTCTCGAAAGCTATAAGAAAGCTGGGAAGATTGCTGCCTACGTAAGAGATGGATGTAAAAACATAATGAAACCAGGTACTAAATTGGTTGAGATAGCTGATTGGGTTGAAGGCGAAATTCTAAGAAGGGGCGCTGAAATTGCATTTCCGGTAAATATTTCTATAAATCATGTTGCTGCACACTATACGCCAGATTGGAATGATGAGACAGAACTGAAGGAGGGAGATATGGTAAAGATAGATGTTGGTGTTCATGTAAATGGATACATAGGGGACACAGCAAGAACCTATTATATAGGAACACCTACAGAGGAAGAGAAGAAAATGATGGAGATAAATAAAACGGTTCTGAAAAAGGCAATAGAGATCTTGAGGCCTGGTTTAAAGATTAGCGAAATTGGTAATCTTGTTGGAAAAATAGCTGAAGAATCTGGATTTAAGATAATAAAAAATCTTACTGGTCATGGACTGGAAAGATTTGACTTACATTCAGAGCCGCAAATTTTAAATTTTCCTAACAATTCTTCCTATACTTTATCAGAAGGTCAAGCCATTGCCATAGAGCCTTTCGTGACGAATGGCTCTGGTTTAGTAAATGATACAGATCAAGAATTGATTTTTTCAGTTTTTCATCCAGTTGCAACTCGAAATATGGATGCAAGAAAGATAACTCAGTTTGGAAAGGAACGGTTAGGACTTCCTTTTGCAAAGAGATGGATTATAAACGGTCTCAAAATGAGTGATGTTAGATTTAGGCTTGCACTTAGAGAACTAAAGATGAGAAACGGTATATACGCATACCCTGTTTTATCCGAAGTGGAGGGATCTAAAGTTAGTCAATTTGAGCATACTATTCTGATATTTGATAAGCCTATTGTTACGACCTTGGGAGAAGAGTAATTTATAAATATATTTTGACACTATATGATTAAGAGTGATGTGAATGACGAATAAAATAATAAAGGAAACGAAGAATAGCTTAGTTGTGGAGATGGACAGCTTAACACTTGCAAATCTTCTAAATGAGTACCTATGGAGTATAAAAGGGATTAAATTTGCCGGATTTTCGAAGGAGCATCCATATCTTTCTAAACCGAAATTGCTCGTGAACGCAACTGATCCAAAGAAGGCTTTGAAAAGTGCTGTAGAGAGAATTCTCAAAGATGTTGAAGAATTAAGAAAACAAGTAAAAAAGATATAAGTTTTACTTTATCAATTCTCTAATTTTCTTTATTCCCTCCTCAACTGGTATCTCATGCTCTATCTTGAATTCCACTAGAATTCCTTTTTCCTTGTAATAATTTATCAAAGGTGTTGTGTTTTCTCTGTAAACTACTAATCTATTCTTAACTACTTCGGGCTTATCATCGTCCCTCTGATATAATTCTCCACCACACATATCACATTTTTCTGGGACCTTTGGTGGCATAGTTTTAAGATTGTATATTGTACCGCATTTCTTACAGATTCTTCTGTTAGATAGTCTCTCTATTATTATTTCATCTGGTACATCAAGATAAATTACTTTGTCTATTTCTGTTATTTCATCAAGTATTTTTGCCTGTTCAAGATTTCTTGGAAATCCATCTAAAATAAACCCCTTTTCACAATCAGGTTGCTGTAGCCTTTGCTTCAATATCTCTAAAACTATTTCATTTGGAACAAGTTCTCCTTTATCCATGTACTCCTTTGCCTTCTTTCCAAGCTCTGAGCCTTTGTTTACCTCTTCTCTTAGAAGATCCCCGGTAGATATGTGAGGTATGCCCAATTCCTTTGCCAATCTACTACTGTACGTTCCCTTTCCGGATCCAGGTGGACCCAACAATACCAACTTCATTTTTCATCCTCCTCAATAAAATGTATTAATTTTCTTTGTTCTCCATCTTTTTTAATGTTTTCTACGGTTATCCAGCTTTTTCTTACAAATTCAGGAAATGTCTTATATTTTTTAAACCAATCTTTCAAAAACTTCTGCGTAAGTTCGTTGGATGGATAACCATTACCAAATTCTATTCCATGCTTCCTCTTTATATCTTCTATCAATCTATCACGCATTACTTTGGCGAGAATAGATGCGGCAGAAACAGGCAGATATTTTCTATCTGCAAAGTTTTCAGCAACGATTTCGAGGTTTTTGTTTATCAGTCCGTTACGTATTTTCTCTGTGAATTTTTGTGTGTTCCTTTCCGGGGAATCAATAATCACCTTGTCTGGGTTTAGAAGATTAATGATTTTTTGCATCTTTTCTATTTCGACTTTGTTCAGATTACTTCTTTCTCGAAGATCATCTATTTCTTTTGCCGAAAGCGTAATTATGATATAATCTTCAGCGATATCTTTCAATCTTTTTTCCAGTTGCTCTCTTTTTTCTGGGCTGAGGAGCTTAGAATCTTTAACACCAAGTCTTTTCAATAATGATATCTTATCTTCATCTATCAGAAATCCACATATGACCATTGGACCTATTACAGGACCCCGACCAGCTTCATCAATTCCTAGCACTTTTTTCATGTTATAACATTTCTCGCTTTAAGTTTTAAATAGAAGATTAAAAATAATTAAAATTGATTGAAATGAAGGGAATAAAGAAATTCATTGTAATAGCAGTAATGTTGCTAGTCATTACGTCTCTTTCACATGCATTCGAGCTAGATGTTAATTCCACAAAACTTACCGTAAGGGCAGGTAGTTCAGCTGTAGTTAATATAACCGTTTCAACGAATGAAACAGACAGATTTGTATATCACATCAATGGTCTACAGACATGGATGAGTGTAGAAGATATTGGAAGAGTGTATTCGAATCAACCTAAAACAGTTCATATGTATTTATCACCTTTCTTGACCACAGAGGGCGGTGTATATCAAGTAACTCTTAAAGTAGAGTCGTTTAATACAGGAGAGATAAAAGAGAAAAGAATTTTCGTAACAGTCACAAAAGAACTTGCAGTTGGAATAGATAAAATTTATGTTAAGGGCTCCCTAAAACCAAAAGGAATAGGCAATGTAAGCATCTATGTAAAGAATGTCGGTACTACAACAGTGAGTAATCTATTAGTAAAGGGTTATGTTGGTTCAAAGACGTTAAAACTTATGAAGCTAAACGAAACCGTAGACCAGATCCAACCAGATGAAACAAAAATCATAACTAGAGAAATAGAATTCCCATCTTTTCTAAAAGCAGGTAAGTACTTTGTTGAGGCAGAAGTTTACTATAATAATACGCTCATTAACAAGAAAGTTCAATACTTTGATATAGCATCAGTTCATGTTCTAGAGAAATCCATAAAAACTGAACCAGCATTCATTGGAGAAACCATAAAGATATTTGTTGTAAACTATGGAAACACAGAATCGAAGCCAGAAGAGGTAACATATAATTTGGGAAGTACTAACACAAAGTTTTTCCATATGATTAAAGGAGAACAACCAACTATAGAGGATGGAACAGCAAAATGGGTAATTCCATCATTAAAGCCTGGAGATAGTTATGAGATAATCCTTCAGGTAA
Source organism: uncultured archaeon (assembly GCA_964428495.1). GTDB lineage: Archaea > Aenigmatarchaeota > Aenigmatarchaeia > GW2011-AR5 > JAHLMP01 > CAYRXY01. The sequence continues at coordinate 84,392 of CAYRXY010000002.1, read as the reverse complement.
ACTATCTACCTCTCATTGTAGTAATTATTATAGTAATAGGAGCTCTTTACTTTGTGGCGTTCAAGGTGAAAACCGTTCAGATTTATAAGAGAATTGTAAGATCTCATAAATTCAAGAATATAGAAGCATATACAGTATCAATAGAAGTAAGGAACAATACAAATAAGGACGCTAATTATATTAAAGTAGAAGACGAGGTTCCAATGGTATTTAAGATAAAAACTATGACTGGAATTAAACCAAAAATCAAGAAAACAGATTTTGCAACGATTCTTACATGGAGAATAAGAAAGATGAAGCCAGGTGATGATAGAATTCTTAGCTATCAGATTATTCCAGTAGTTGGAATTGAAGGAGGAACATTCAAACTTCCTAAAGCAAAAATATCTTACAAGATGGGAGAAAAAGAAATAAAAAAGCAATCAGGAACGAGTATCTTTAGTTTATGAATTTTCCTTTTTCTTTTCATATAATCTAACTGCGGCCATAGGTATTGTTACTGCTATAGGTATCGCGGCTTCTAAAAGCTCTATTGACAGTTCTTGCTTTACTTCATCAATTCTCTGAACCTTAGCTCTTTCTCCTTTAAATGGTCCGGAAATTACTTCTATGATATCTCCAGGTTCTATCTTTATTGTTTGTTTTTCTGGTACTATGAATCTTTCGAGCTGATCAATACTTACCTCCTTACCTACCAGCCCCCTGATATGTGGAGCACCTTTAACTAGCTCTAGTATTTTATCTTCATCATCAGCCTCGATGAATATATATCCTCTGAGATCCTCTGTTTGAAGTATTGCCTTTATAGGTTGTTTAGCCTTTTTAACGACCTCTACATCCTTTTTCTCTAATGTTATCATTTGACCAGAATCCTTGACCTCTATCTTAAGCTCTTCGGTATCACTATCTATTTCCTTAACAATTCCTTCTTTTCCTTTGAATGCACCAACCTTTATTTTAACTTCGTCAGCCGCATCAGGTTCTTTCATCAATCTTGATTTTACCCTTATTACTAATGATTCGACAACAGCTGCTTCTCGACCTGTTGTAGTTCTAACTGCTACTATCATCTACCCACCTTATACTTGACCTATATGGTTTTGAATTATAAAAAATATCATGGATATTATAAATCCTATGATTCCTATGACTAAAAAGCCGAGACCAGTTATTTTTACAGAGGTTTTAAATTCTTCTAAGTCTGGCTTTGTTGCGACCATCAATACTCTTCTACACTGGCGAATAAACTCTTTAGCTTTATGAATAAAATTACCGAACATAAAACTCATTTCTTCAAGAGAAAATTTAAATGTTTTAGAACCGGCTGTAGGAACTAGGATCCAAAGCCCTAAGTACCAAAGTATCCCGAAGGAACTTCGGTACTACACTTACCTAAAAAGGTAAGTAATAAACCCTGGATATTCCCTCCTACAACCTAAATTATATAGAGATATGATAGTGTTTAAAGATTTCGGTACTACTTAGAAGAAATAAATTTTAGCAAATCTTCTAGGTTTATTAATGGTTTATCAAGGTGATCATCAAACAAGCGAGGACACGCCGTATTAATTAGAACGTCCACGTCTAGACCCATTAATTTATCATTTGTAATATAATCCATCATCAGAACATAAACCTTTTTACCCATATTCTCTAATTTTTCCTTTATTTTTTTCCAATCGTTGTAAAACTGACCTGGTTTTCTTGATACTATCAGTCCAATCTTCTTTGAATTCTTTAATTTATCCAGTCTTGCATACAATACTTTCAAGCGGCTTATTTCTTCACTTTTATCAATTTCCTCTACGATACCTCTCTCTGGATCAAAGATATAGACAGGTTTTTCTGTTTTTATTCCTAGTGCATGAAATCTACCACTCGAAACTAGTAGAAAACAATCAACATTTTTTTCAATTCTTTTTACGTTAGCAGTCCAACAACCCAAAATTTCACCACCTATTATGACTTTCTTGTTCTTATTCTCGAGAGCATTTTTTATTTTTTCAAGACTAGATATGTGTTGAACCGTGGAAATAAGTCCAACCCTTTTGAACGGTATTTTTTCTAGCTCCTCTTCTGGAATTTCAACATCAATATTTAGTGGATAATATATTATCGGAATATCACAGTCAATATCTCTGTAGAATTTAATATGCCCGATATGTAAAATAGCATCACACTTCATTATCTTTGCCTCTTCACATCTGATATCGCATGCACCGTAACATGGATCTAGTTCGAGTATTGGTTCGCAAAATTCAGATAATGTATCTATAAGTTCTGTAGCCTCCGATTTAAGTCCTTCAGGAATTTGTATCATTATCTTCGGTTTCCTTTTTTTTAGCTTTTTGATTTCTTCTCTAATGATCTCAAAGTCTTTATTTGTTATCATTCTCATCATTAAATATTAGCACCATATAAGTTCCTTCTTTTTCTATATAACCTTTCTCTTTAAAACCAAATTTCCCCTCTATGTGTTTTATGATATCGTTCAGGGCATGAGAAGTCATAGCCTTGTACCCCATGCTTTTTACAAGATCTATTTGGACCTTCTTTAGTTTTGTACCTATTCCATTCCCCTGAAATTTAGGATCAATACCAGTCCCGTATATATAGAATACATCGGAATCGTCTATTCCTTCTAAGGATGGATATATCCACGGTTTTTTACTTCTGTCTTTAAATTTTTTCATACTCCCTCCAATAGAATATCCGCATAGTTTATCTCGAGCATATGCTATCAAGTTCAGATTTTCAGAATCCGTGAATATTCTTTCCATACTTTTTTCAGTATCTCTATATCGTTTCTCAAAGGCTTTTTCATCAATTTCAATTATTCTTTCCTTTATTTTTTTCCAATCTTCAGGATATGACTTATATATTCGACATCCGTCATCCAACACTAACTCCATAAATTACACCTGTTGATTAGATTGCGTAGCAAAGCTTAAATAATTTTAAGAATTTGATGGGCCCGACGGGATTCGAACCCGCGACACTCGGCTTAAAAGGCCGGCGCTCTATTATCCCAACACAACCTTTCAAAAAGGTTGTATCGAAATGCTGTGTTGTCCAGACTGAGCTACGGGCCCAAAATGTGTTTGGAAACTAAATGTTTTCGGTCACGCCTCGGCCGGGATTTGAACCCGGGTCACAGCCTCGACAGGGCTGTATGCTAGACCGGACTACACCACCGAGGCAAACGATAGTTTAAATAATAATTCTCTACAAATTAAAAGTTTTTTATTTATTCTGAATCCTTCAAAATAAAGTATATGGGTAAGAAGTATAAGTATGAAATAAACTGGGACAATGATTTTGCTAAGCTAATTTGCGGTTTTGTTGATCTGATTTACGATATTGGCAGTTTTTTAATTCAGGAAAAGAAGGTGAAAAAAAAGAAATGAAATATAGAGCGACTATATCTATCTTTTTATTATGCATTTTTGTCTATGTTTTAGAGCTGGTATTTCCCCAAACTATAAATTATTTAGCACTTTCCTCTAAGAATATCTTGAATGCTCCTTGGAGCTTAATTACTTATATGTTCGTTCACAGCTTGAATTCGCTGAGCCATATATTTTACAATATGTTTGCATTACTACTCTTTGGAATTATTCTAGAAAGTGTAATAGGAAGCAAGAGATTTCTAATGATTTATTTTGCGTCAGGAATTGCATCTGGACTTGTTGGATTATTGTTTTATTCATCGATAATCGGTGCATCTGGAGCTATATTCGGTATTCTCGGAACTCTTGGAATTCTTAGACCAAGACTGGTGGTATGGGTAATGGGAATTCCAATGCCTATGTTGGTTGCGTTAGTTATATGGGCATTATTAGATTTCATCGGTATTTTCGGTTCTGATAATGTTGCTCATCTAGGTCATCTTGCAGGGCTAGGCACTGGTGTTGTATATGGATTTCTTCTTAGACCAAAGTATGGAGAAAAAAAGAAACCGAAAATAAAAATACTTTCAGAAGATGAAATCAAAAAATGGGAGAACGAATGGATGAAAAGCGGTTGACGACGTCCTCGCTTTTCCACGCCAGATGGCGCAGTACTCACGAGATCGCTGGGCGGCTTAGCTTCGGTGTTCGGAATGGGAACCGGCGTACCCCGCCCGCTTTGGTCGTCAACCAGAATATTATTAGTGATTGGTATTTAAAAAGATATTGGTAGGTATGAAAGGAGTATATGTTTTATTAATAAAAGTTTCTAGAAATGTGAAATTGAAAGTCGGATGTCTAGGAGTAATTAAATTTAGTAAGGGCTTTTATGCGTATGTGGGTTCCGCTCAAAATAGTTTAGAGAATCGAATAAAAAGACACTTTAGGAAACGAAAGAAAAAATTTTGGCATATCGACTATCTTCTTTCCAATAGTTTTTCATCAATTCAGAAGGTTTTCTACTTAACCTCAGATAAGGATATGGAATGCAGGATAGCTACAATCATGATACAGGACTTCAATTATGTTCCGGGATTTGGTTCTTCAGACTGCAAATGTGCTTCGCATTTGGTAAAGGTTTCCAACATTCAAAATTTCTATGAAATTATTAGAGAACTTAATATGAAAGAGTTCAACGTATAAATATGTTTACAACTATATTATATGCCATGACGATCAAAAGAGATAAATTTGGTCCTGAAAAGATAATAGAGATTTACGATCCAAAGACAGGGTTGTATGGATTTACGGTAATAGATAATACAACACTTGGCCCGGGAAAAGGAGGAATTCGAATGACGCCTACAGTAAGTATAGAAGAGGTCTTTAGGCTCGCGAGAACTATGACATGGAAGAATGCAATGGCAGACATACCGTTTGGAGGAGCAAAGTCAGGAATCGCTGCAAGCAGGGAGGACATTATGAACAAGGAGAGAAAGAAAGAACTGATGAGAGCATTTGGACGAGCACTAAGGAGAATTGCACCGGAGATGTACATAGCAGCTCCAGATGTAAATACAGGAGAAGAGGAAATGAGATGGTTCGTTGAGGGAAATAGAAACTTAGACTCCTGTACAGGAAAGCCAAAAGACCTTGGTGGCTTACCACACGAACTTGGTTCAACCGGTTTTGGAGCCTTTCATTCAACAATGGTTGGAATTGAGTTTCTTGGTTTGAGTGTCTCTGATGTCAAAGTAGGCGTTCAAGGATTTGGTAATGTGGGTAGTTTCACAGCAAAGTTCCTTGCAGAGAAGGGAGCAAAGATCGTTGCAGTATCAGACAGTAAAGGAGTTATTTACAATGAGAATGGACTTGACGTTGAGGAACTAATCAAGGTCAAACAAGAGACAAGAAGTGTTGTAAACTACAAGGATGGAAAAGTTATAGATGATATATTTGGTCTTGACGTTGATGTTCTCATACCTGCGGCACTCTCTGACGTAATAAATGAATCGAATGTAGATAAGATAAAGGCAAAGTTGATTGTTGAAGCAGCAAACATTCCAATGAAGGAACACATAGAAGAGCAGCTGCACAAGAAAGGTATTCTTATCATACCAGACTTTGTAGCGAATGCAGGTGGTGTAATATCTAGTTATGCAGAATACATGGGCTATGACGAGAAGAAAGCATTTGAACTAATCGAAGAGAAGGTCAAGAAGAATACAAAATTAGCATTAGAAAAGGCAAAGGAGTTGAATGTGAAACCAAGAGATGCAGCGATGGAAATTGCAAAAGAGAGAATTAGAACAAAAGAAAGAAGAAACGTATAACTAATATAAATTTTTCTTTTTTTAGTTTATTTCTCAGGTGATATATATTAGATCTATAGGACTCGTCATTCTAGGTATTTTAGATCTAATTGGAGGTATATGCATCATTTTTAGGGTCTTTCTTTCATCTTATCTTGCAGCAATATTCATAATAAAAGGACTATGGACCATGGGAGTTTCTTGGAGTTATATGTCAGGAGTAATCTTTAGCATCTTAGATACATTGACGGGAGTAATAATTGTCTTAGAAATGCACGGTCATTTTTGGTCTCCATTTACATACATAGGAATTTTTATGATATTGAAGGGAATCTATAGTTTGATAGGATCTTTTTAAGCTATAACACACTCAGACCAGCCACAGTCAAGACATGTTATACATCCTCCTTGGTGTACGAGGTTGGTGCTCCCACATACAGGACATTTTTCTACGTCTTCCTCCTCCATGACCTTAGAAAATATCTTTTCACCATTCTCTATATTCTTATACCATTCTGGCATTTCAATTCCAAGTTCTTTTATTAGTTCAGGCGTTTTGTTTTTAATAAGTTTTAACGTTTCTTTTATTCTCTTCTTGGATATTTCACCCGGTAGGTATATGACCTGTTTTGATTTACTTTTCTCTCTGTAAATAGTCACTCCTTTACAGCCCATGGCATGTGCAACCATGTACGCCTTTTTAACGTCGTCTTCTGTGACCCATTCAGGCATGTTTATCGTTTTACTAATAGATGTTGTTATCCATAGTTGAGAAACCGCTTCAGCTCTTATATGATCCCACCAAGGAATATCAAGTGATGTGACGAATATTCTTCTCAACTTTTCAGGTATTTCTTCTATTCCTTGAACACTACCTCCATTATCAGAGACTTTCTTCAGTATTTCATCATTATATAATCCATGAGTCTTTAATTGTCTCTCAAATTCCAGATCCGTGTAGAAAAATTGACCCGCAACAACTCTTTTCTCATAAACAAGAGCAAATTGTGGCTCAATACCAGAGGAAACATCAAAGAACATGGATATAGAACCAGTAGGTGCAATAGATGTTACCTCCACATTTCTTATTCCATACTTCATTATATCTTTCTGAAGTTTTTCCCAATCTAAAGTCCAGAGTTCCTTATGGTAAACCCCCTCAATAGGCATTTCCCCCTTAGAGTATGATGAAAGCTCATAAAGGTCGAAAAGACCCCTTTCTTTACCTCTTTCTACAGATTCTTCCATTGAATAATATGTTAACCATTCGCTTACCTTTCTTGTAAAGTCAAATCCTTCTTCAGAACTATAAGGAATCCCCATTGCATACAAAGTATCGGCAAGACCCATAAACCCTAATCCAACTCTTCTTACAGCTTTTGAAGCCTTTTCTATTTGAGGAATCGGATACTTGTTAACATCAATCACATTATCTAAAAATCTGTATGCAATCTTGGTCGCTTCTCTAAACTCATCCCAATCGAAATAAGGATCTGCTTTATCATCAAACTTAACAAATGCATAAAGATTTATAGATCCAAGGTTGCATGATTCGTATGGATATAGTGGCTGTTCACCACAAGGGTTGGTTGCTCTTATAAATCCACGCTTTTCTCTTTGAACATTCCTTGCATTTATATTATCTAAAAAGAGTACACCAGGATCTGCAGTTTTCCATGCCATGTATGCAATTTCATTTAATAATTTCTCTGAATCTGTTTCACCGACTATCTCATCGTTTCTAGGATTGATAAGATGATATGGCTTCTTTTCTTTGTAGGCTTCCCAAAATTTATCATCGACCATAACAGAAATGTTAAAGTTTTCTAAAACACCCTCCTTACCTTTTGCATGAATAAATGTGTATATATCTGGGTGCCAGCTCTCTAATATTCCCATATTTGCCCCACGTCTCTTTCCCCCCTGTTTTACAACGTCAGTTACAACATCAATTATCCTCATAAAGCTTACAGGTCCAGATGCTACACCCCCTGTAGATGCAACAACATCCCCCTCTGGTCTCAACTTGGAATAATTGATTCCAATTCCTCCACCTGATTTAAATATCATAGCGGCATGTTTTGCAGCATCCATTATATTCTCCATATCATCATCCATATCGATAACAAAACAAGCAGATAGTTGACCTAGCGGTGCACCTGCATTGAAAAGGGTAGGAGAATTGGGAATAAACTTTTTATCTATCATAAGGTTAAAGTATCTCAAAAAGTTTTTCGAATAATCCTGAAATTCATTATTCTTCAGAAGCTCTAGAAGGTCAGACCAAGTAATTTTCATATAACCCTTTTCATTAAGTTCATCATATAAGTACTTCATCCTCTCTAAATGATATTTATTCCAGCTTATGAATTCACCATCTATTTCAAATCCAAGTTTTCCTTCCCATTCTTCTGGATTGAATTCCTCTTTTGGTTTTATCTCCTGCTTACCTTCCTTATCATATACATCTTTATTATAGAGAATATCAGGTATTACGATAAGCATCGCAACTCTCTGAAATAGTTGCTTCGGGCCCTCTATGATTTCTCTCTTCTCATTCTTTAGGAGATATCGATTAACCATAAGCTTAATGGCATTTATGGAAAACCTCTTTGCCACCTTTTCATCATAAAACTTACCGAGAAGAGCAATTTTTTCTTTTCTAATTCTTTCTTTTTCCTTTCTGTAAGTAATATATGCTTTTGCGGTTTGGTAGTGTCCGTTCTCTACCAATATCTTTTCTACTATATCTTGAACCTGTTCTACTGTAGGTATTTCACCTTCCTTTAGTGATTTTTCTAGAAGTTCAACAACTTGCTCTGCAAGCTTTTCGGAAGTTGCTTTATCCTTGCCACCAACAGAGCGAGCAGCTTTCCATATGGCCTCAGAAATCTTTTTCCTATCAAAAGAAACAATGGTACCGTCACGCTTTTTGATTTTTTTAATCATCATATCAACCTAAAATTAGAGAGATAAACTAATATTTAGTCTTAGAAGTTTTTAAGTATTTGTTTACATCATTGTAATTTTTTCAAAATATAAAATCAAATTTTTGTTTTAGAAACACATCATTAAAGAAACGAAAAATTTATATTTAACTCCATTCCTTTTCCTCAAATCCATCTCTTTTATTCTCCAATCGTGCAATGGTAAATAATAGATCAGATAGTCTGTTTAGATATGAAAGTATGTTTGGGTTAATTTTCTCTTTCTCGGATACCCTAAATGTGGTTTGTTCGACTATTCGACAAAAGGAACGACAAACTTGAAATATAGTTGAAGATTTAGATCCTGATGGATATATGAAATGATGAAGTGGCTTAAGCCCCATTTCCAATTCTTCGATGGTTTTCTTCAGATTGTCGGTTTTTTCTCTACTAAAGTCATTCCTAGCACCCGCAAGTTCTGAACCTATTAGAAACAGATCAGTCTGTACGCTTTCGAGTATTTTGTCTATATCTTTATGGGCATTCAAGCTTCTTGCAAAACCAATGAGACTGTTTAGGTGATCTACCTTTCCAATAAGTTCAGCTAGTTCAGAAGATTTCTTGATTTTTTTGCCAAATACCTCAGTTTCTCCTTTATCTCCCTTTCCTATATTAGGTTTCATAATTATAGATTTTTCTTAGGAATATAAAAGAATGAGGTAAAATTAAAAAAATAAAAACATTTAAACTAAAAATAGGATAATATCAAAGTGGTTATTATGGGAGTATTTAAGTTTGTTATCTCAGATAAGGGAAAAAGCTTTCAGGTAGAGCGCGACCAATCTGACTGCTCGGATTTAATAGAGTTGAAAATTGGTGATAGATTTAATGGAGAAATTATAGGGCTTAATGGTTATGTATTCAAGATCACCGGTGGAACAGATAAGGATGGCTTTCCGATGCGTCCGGACTTGGAGGGAGCAGTCAAGAAGAGATTACTACTTAAAGAGTCTGTAGGATTTCAGGGAAGAAAAAGAAGAAGAAAGGAGCTTGTAAAAATAAAAGGTCTTAGAAAGAGAAAAACAGTCAGAGGAAATACCATAGATAAGACTATTGTTCAGGTAAGCTGTAAGGTTATTAAGAGAGGAGAAAAACCATTAGAGGAGATTCTTTCCAAAAAGGAAGAGACAAAAGAAGAGAACAAACAATAATTAAGATTTTCCGGTCTTATATACTTCTTGTAATTTTTGTTCGATTATTTGTAATGATTGTGCTAGCTCTGCAATCTTTTGATCCATTTCTTTCATAACCTTTTCTACAGATTTTATTCTTCTGTCTATGAAATCTTTTGCTTCTTTGAGTTCCATATTCTTCAAAACTTTCGCACCAACATTCACAATTAGTTCTTCATTATCAACTACACTTGATTTTACAAAGATCCCAGAACCTATTGGTGAAAGGATCTCACTACCCTTCTTTAGATTTTTAAATTCATCAAGAACATTTAGTGTTAGATTGAGCTCTGTCAATTCGTTATCTAAAACATTCCTCTCAGCAAGTAATGAGTTTAACGAGTTCTTCACTTCTTCGTATCTTATGTATAATTCCTCTAATTTCTCAGACATATTTATCACATTTCTAATAAGTAGAGGAATCTATAAATAGTAAAATTACTTGAATAAAACCTCATCTATTCTTGCCATTTCTGGACCTGTGGTGTGGTATGACGTTAAAAATCCCTTTGAATTTGCAATTATTCCTGCACCAATGAACGGAGAACCGAAGTTTGCAGTTCCTACATCAACGTTTTTAACCTTTAATATTTTTTTGATAATTTCACCTTCTTCATCAGTAGTATTGGGATGAACTAAACAACCATGACGATTTGCTATAGCAGCTGAACCGACAACATTCAATTTAGTAATCTTCATTACTCGACATTTCACACCGAAGAATTTTTCTAATTCTTCCTTATGTTTCTTTAGAAGAGGCGATAAAACACAGCCATTATCGTTCACGAGTATAAGATTTCCCAGAGCCGTGTATTCAGATTCCAAGACCAACACATTTAGTTCCTTTCTCAGATTTTCAATTTCATAATCGTATGCCAATGAAGGAACAACTACCCCTTTAGAATTTCCAGCAGAAAAAATCCCTACGAGATTTGTTCCCAGAATTCTAGTTTTTATTACTTTTACCCCTAGAACATCTTCTATTTCATTATAATGCTTTAATCCTTCTCCCAATAAGCAATACTTATCCGTGGCAAAACCGAACAAACCAAGGTTTGGGTCGCCTAAAAAATCAGTTAGAAGATGGTTTGACATTCTCAACGCCTTTTTCTTCATTCTTTTCATTTTCGACCTTTTTTTCATCCTTGATTTTCTTTTCCTTCTTTCCTTCTATCATTTTTTCTTCTTCCTGTTTCTTCAACGCCTTAGGACCTAATCTTGACATCAATTTATCGGTCAGTCCTTTCTCTTCAACTTTTATCGGTTTGAATTCTTTATATTCAAATCCAAGAAGTTCTGCTCGATATTCATTATCAACTTTTACAACATAAATCCTTACACGCCTTGGTGGTTTTTCTATACCTCTTTCCCACATCTTTTCATTCAAGTGAGTACCTATCTTTACTTCTCCTTCCTTTACCTTCATATGCCTTCTTACAAATTCCTTTAGAATTTTGATAGCATAAGGAACTCTTTTCTTTCTTGTTTTCTTGAAAGCCTTTCTAAGAGGTGCTGTAAATACCTTTGCATTTGCAGGTAATTGGAACTCCTTCTTCTCTCTCTTAACCTTAGATTTTGATTTTTCAACTTTCTTATCAGTATTTTGCACCTTATCTTTTTGGTTTTTCTTTTCTTCCATTCAACCACCTACACCTTTATTCTTCCTTTTCTCCAATGTTTTGTGTCTGATCTAATTCTCCTTGTTCTAGCTCTCTTCAATCCAAACTTTTTTATATCTGCCCATCTTGGAGCTCTTTTTGTCTGAGCAGCTACCAACTTCAACTTTTTACCCGCAGGTTTTCGAGATGCCATCATTTCCACCTTATTTTAAATTCAGGTTTTTTGTTAAGCTGTTGTAAAATCGATTTCATCTGCTCATCTGTGACATGATCAAGCTGACCTGTTTGATAAAGTTGATATAAATACAATTCTAATTGAACAGCAAGCTCAGGTTTCACAAGTCTTACATTTGCGAGCCTTTCCATAGCTTTCTTATCCAATATTTTTGCAAGCGTCTTCCTTATAACCTTTAGCTCCTCTTCTAGTTGCTGTGGATTTACCATATTGGGATCTATCATTGCTTTATCACCTTCTTTATTACTTTATCGATGAACTTCTGACCGGTTGGGGTTAGAATTCTCCCTTTCCTTCCTTCTTTTTTCTGCTCTATTAAACCAGCCTCTTCGAGCTGTTGCAGTATGTTTCTTATGATTTTCCCACCAGCCCTTTTGAAATGAGATGGTTGATGACCAAGATTTTTTCTACCGCCATAGTAAGTTCTTAATCGTTGAACACCTACTGGTCCATCTAGAGCAATGCGCCTTAAAGTGCTTGCAGCTCGCAAGTACCACCAATTTTCCTGCTCCGGTGGCCTCTCTTTGAAGGAGCCCGTTTTAACATATCTTGCCCATTCAGGATATTCAATTATTTTTTCTTTTTTCAATTCCTCCGCCAATACTTCAATCAACTTTTGACATGGGACTTCCTTTATCGAAACCATTACACCACCATAAACTTTATAATAAGAGAATAATTTAAATTGAAAGTATTAAAAATTTAACTTTTCCCCATTTTCATAATCCTAGCTCGTTATTTATTCTCTGAAGACCTTTTAGAGCCAACTCGAAGAGTTTCTCTTTTGTCAACCCGATTTTTTCGCAGTACAAAATTCTCTCTCTGCTTGCACCTCTTGCGAAGTCCTTCTGCTTAAACTTTTTCATAACAAAATCCATAGTTACATCCTCTAACTTCTTGGTAGGAAGTATGAGTGCACATGCTATAATCAGTCCAGAGACTGCATCGCTCGCAATAAGTGCATAATCAAGTTTACTCTTCGGTTCAAATCCGTTTCTTGAATTGTGTGCCTTTATTGCATATATAGCTTTATCTGGTAATTTACCTATCAATCGATCAGCAGCAATTAGACCGTGTTTCTCTGGATTATTTTTCGTCTCTTCATAGTCTATGTCATGAAGAAGACCTACAAGACCCCATAGTTCCTTATTTTCACTAAGATATTCTGCCAACTCTCTCATGATCGCCTCTACTGCTAGGGAATGCTTCTTCATCTTGTCGCCAAGTTTATTTACAAGTTGTAATGCTTCCTCTCGATCCAATCAACTCACCTTTGTTCCTTCTCCTATGTCTTTATCAGGTATAAGCAGTGCGATCTCCTCATCATTTCCTTTCACGGCTGCAAGAAGCATTCCTTGTGACTCGACTCCACGGAGCTTCTTCGGTTCAAGATTTGCAACAAGAACAATCTTTTTTCCTACAAGCTCTTCTGGAGAATAGTGCTGTGCAATCCCGGCCACTATTTGCCTTTCCTCTTCTCCGAGACTCACGATAAGTTTTAACAGTTTATCAGCCCCTTCGATCTTCTCTGCGCTAACAATTCTTGCAATTCGGAGGTCGATTTTTGCAAAGTCATCAAATTTTATGGTTTCCATTTTTATAATTCTCCTTATAATTCTTTTAAAACTTTGATCACTTTGAGGATCTTAACGAAGAAGATTGGAAATAATCGAAGAGAGGGTTTAGAAAATATTTTAATGCAGTCATATATGAACTGGAGAAAATGATTGATTCAGAGCAGATAATAGATTTCTTCACCCTCTATGAACCTAAAATTCACCGTAGCCGGCAATCCTTAGATGCTCTTTATCGGTGTTTTCAATTAGTAGGAATCTATTGTTTGTTTTTGATTTTGGTATAGCTTTTACTATTTTTCCATTTTGGTATCCCACGAATGAAATACCATGAAAGATATGTGTTATTTTCTTCTCATCTCCCTTGTAAAATTTTAATTTTTCCCAACTCTCTATGGATTCTACCAGCTTTGAATCACCGATTATACTTCCTCTTGGGATTTCCTCAGGTTCAATTCCTTTCAACGACAAACCAACCCTCGCATTACAGCATGCATTTTTCTGATCTTTGTCTTGCATCTGAATGCTTTTTATTTCGATCTCTTTTTCAGCTGGAAATATTTTATACCTATCATGAACTGAGATACTACCAGCCTTTAGAACACCAAGTACGACCGTACCGACACTCTTCACCTTAAAGGATTGATCTATCCATATTTCTTTACCATCTCTTTCCTTAGGTTTCCACTCTCTCAGATATTCCCACATTTCTTCATCGCTTTTAACTAACGGCCATTTAGATAATGATGTTCCTTCTATGAATCTTTTTACCTCAGAGTATATCCATTCTTCAGTAAAGATGATACCCTTCTTTCCAAGAAGTTCACATGCAACTATTTCTTCTCCCAACATCCAATCAATCTTATCAATTTTAAGGATAACAAAGTCCGCGAGATTTATAGCAACAAGAAGGCTTTGAACTTTTTCTGGATACTTAATAGGGAGAAATATACTATAAATATCCCCAAGATAATTTTTTGAAAAATACTGAATATCTACTGTATTTCCTTTTTTTCCAAGATCCGTCTTTACATCTCCTATTATCGCTATATTCTTATTCATTTTCTCACCTTCTTTTTACATATGGAAAGTTCATTACCTTTCCGCATTTTAGACATTTTACCTTTACGACCTTTTTTTTAGAATCTATTTTTACCTCTGCAGTTTTTCCAGGATATAGATAGGTATAACAATACTTACAGAAACGTCTTTTAAGTTCACGTGGTATTCGGACGTTGTATCTCATCCCAATCTTTCTTGCAAGTTCGACGTATCGATCAGCAAGCTCGAATCTATCTTTTTTTGCGGCTTTCTCCGCTTCCTCAAAGAGAATTTGAATCCTCTCTTTTGCAATCTTTTTCCTCATACCTATTATTTTTAGCATTTGTGACTTTGATTTTACCATACTAAAAATTAGAAACAATTTAATAAATTCTTTTTAGGAATAACCTATCCTTGTTTAGATTTTTTCAAGTCTTCTACCAACTTCTTATATTTGTCCGTGTCGTATCTTATCCAGTCTTTGACGTTGAATACAATTATGTCCCCATTTTCATTCTCAGTCACTACCCTCTCGATACCAGCATTGATCAGAACGCGCTTACATCGATCACATGGATGTGAAGGCACAGGCTTACCGTCTGGTGACTGACCTACTATATATAGCGTGCCACCCAGTACCTTGGCTCCTAAACGCGCTGCGTTTATTACAGCGTTTTCCTCTGCGTGAACTGCCGGACAGACATCATATCCCTGATAAGAGGGTATATTTGCCAGATCCTTTGCACAGCCAACTTCTTCACAATTTACAACACCACGAGCAGGTCCGTTGTATCCAGTAGAAACGATCGCGTCATCCACTACGATTACAGCACCAAATTTTCTACGAAGACAAGTAGAACGCCGACCAACTATCTTTGCAATGTTTAAATAGTATCCATCCTTTGAAGGTCGTTCCATACTATATTATTTGTGAGAAATAATAAAAATGCGCCGGCCGGGATTCGAACCCGGGTCACGGCCGTGGCAGGGCCGTGTCTTAACCAACTGGACTACCGGCGCATCTTAATAGATTTTGGTTATTGAGATTTAAAAGTTATTGCCTATTCTGTCCAATTCATAATTCACTATTGTTATACACTGATCTGCTTGAAGGGATAGTGAAGAAACGTTAACAATAAGATTAGTATATTCTAGTACGATTTCTTCATCTGCTTTTTTTAAACCTAAATGATCACCAAGAACGAAAAGTGGATCTTTTAGTTTCTTTATCACTTTCCTAATATCTTTTCCATCTTCTCTTAAATAAACAATCTCATACTTTTTAGATAACTCATTGAGTAGAGATCCAAGATCTTTCTTTACTACATAAATACCAGGACTACTCCTTTTCCATTCACTTCCGACGATCATACTAAGTGCTTTTCTAATTAATCCAGCAGCGTTCCTTTCATCAGGAGCAAGATTTTTAACTTCGCTCCCAACGATTCTTACTACTTTTGATGGTTCCGGTTCACCTAATAACATTAAATAAATTTCAGAATCTTTTCGTATACCATGTGAGATCAATAATGACTGAGAAACGCAACGACAAAGAATATCCATTCTACCGGCACCAGGAAGGTCATTTAAGCTAAATGGTCTAGTCACAACTTTATTACCAATAACAAGAAATGCACGCATAATTCTTATGTCGATCTCTAAAATTTAAAGTAAAATTATTTTACGTGTTTCAGTAGTTTTTTTGCCTTCTCTGTTACGAGATCTAAAATCCTTTCAAACTCCTCATAAGTTATACCGCCATTTCCCCCCTTCTGCATAGCACAAAACTTTATTTCTTCATCTTCTTCAAAAACACCTAGCGTTAATCTTGCATCCATTGCTTCTTCCTCCGAACGATTCGGATCAAGAAGTAATTTGTTTCCTATTTTTACCACAGTCACACAAATTGGCTTTCGTTTTAGTGGTAATGGAGTTTCCTTTACGGTTCTATCGATTTTGATTTCATCCCCTTCAACCGTGTACGCTGGAATTTTTGTATCCAACAATGCACTTATTGCACCTAAGCTTGCTGCGTCTATTAAGTTTCCACCATCATCAAGAACAACTATATCTATCATAACCTTCCATACTTTACCTTCCTTTATCACGAGCTTTTCTAAATCTATTGCGTTTGATTCACGAATAGCCCGGTCAACAACACGAGCTATCTCTATTGCTTCTTCACCGGGTGGGCCTGGTTCGAATTCAGGAGATGCAAGTGGAACCAATTCACATGAAACCATGAGTATCCCTTCGTTAGGAGAATCTGGAAAAGGTTCACCCGGTTCTAATTTAACGCCGACCATAACCTTTGTATCTCCAATTTCAACCCTCGCGGAACCCTCTGCCTTTGGAATTACACCGGTCTCTATCTTCATATCTCTAAACTGGTGAAAGCCTCTTCCATCCAACCTGCTTCCCCTTTCAATTATTTCTCGAATAATTTCTTTTTCAACTATCATATTTTTCACCCGCTATCAAAATCTGGAAATTTTTTATCTGTTATAAATTCAAATGCAATCTCTTCTAAACGATCTTTACTCTTGTTCTTAACCATCTTTTTCAACTTTTCTAAACTATCTGCAACTCCTATCACTTTCTTATCTAAAACAGCAATCCATTTATCTTTATACTCTTTCACGAGATTACCATAATTTTTTCCAATCCAATCAAAATTTTCTTTCCATGCCATCAAATCACCCTATAAATTTGGTTCAAGTTCTGTATACTCTTTCCTTAATGACTCTTTTTGTTTTTCGTAAATTTTTTCACATCCTTTTATTGCAAGTTGTACAGCCTCCTTTATCTCATCTTTTGTTATGATACCATCCATTTGCATTAGCGTAATCTGTTTCCTTCTTGGATAATATGCGATTGGAAAGTCAACATCACCAAATTCATCCTCCTTTCCTGCAATATCGACGACGATCTGGCCATTTATCTTTCCAACTGAAACGCTAGAGATCAAATCCCTCATCGGAATTCCGGCATCCGCAAGTGCAACAGATGCAGCGTTTATTGCAGCACACCGCGTAGATGCATCGGCTTGAAGTATCTCAATATAAACATCTATCATTGTTTTTGGAAACTCCTCCAAAAATAGAACAGGTTCCAAAGCCTTCCTGACAACCATAGAAATTTCAGTTGACCTTCTTGATGGACCCGGCCTTATTCTTTCTTCTGTTGAGAAGGGCGCCATTGAATAAATAGTTCTTAATATTGCTCTTTCTGGATCTTCTAGATGCCTTGGATGGACAGGCTTTGGTCCATAAACTCCAGCAACTACTATTGTCTTTCCAAATGCAAACAACGCAGATCCATCAGCATTCCTTAATATTCCAGCCTTTACTGTAACAGGTCTCATCTCGTTTGGAAGACGACCATCCAATCTTTTACCATCTTTTATTAATAATATCTCTTCATTCTTCATTTTTTTCACCTTTAATTTCTTCTGAAATTCCCGTTTCCTCTAGTTTTTTTGTTAAAAACTCATCAATCTTATTTGTTAAACCAACAATATGAGCATACGCTTCAATCTTCTTAATAGCTTCTGCAGCTAAATGTCGATATTCGCCTCTAATCCATACCAGCCCGTTTTGACCAACTACGATTTGACATTTTGTCTTTTTCTTTATCAATTCAACCATACTTCCATTCTTTCCAATCACTCTTGGGACCTTGGTTGGTGTTATTTTTATTATTCTACCACCGAAAAGCTTTCTACATCTTCTATCCTTCATTGTTAGTACAACCATTCTAGACTTCGTAACGGTTTGAACCTTTGCGAATATTATATCATTTAGATCATAATACTTTGTTAAATCGGTTTTTGTTAAATCTACGAACTCATTTACACCTTCACTCAGAGATAGAACTGCGCTATATGGAGAATTTATATCGACAGTCCATTTTGAAAATCCAACCTCTTTGATTATTCCTATTACACCGTCTCCTCTCTTTGGTGTATAGACTCCATTTAATGGAATGACAAAGTGATGATCATTTTTTACTTCGGCCAATCCAATTACCTTAGAAATAATCTTACCATGCTCTATGTATGTACCACTTCCTGCAATCCCATAACCTAGTTCATCACCGGGGAGGACAAGCCTTCTTTTCTTTGCCTGTTCTTCGTATTCTTGTACTTTTTCATCAGGTATCCTTTCAGTTTCAGTATCCATAATCACACCCGTAACAAAATGTAACTATTTTTTCTCTTCTATAACACAATCTCCATGTGTAATATTGTTTATTTTAGTATATAAGCTTTCTCTAAGGCCAGCAGGAATTTCCAAAATAGCATATAATGAACCATCTGATTGCCATTTAGGTTCTACTCCAATTGACTTTATTATTCCATATGCCCTTCCAGAATATTGAGAAGGTATTTTTACTTCTATCCTAATCTTTTCAAATGATATCGGAAGTATACCTCTTATCGCTTTTACTACATCATCTATCTGTTCTTCAATACTTTTGAAAACATCTATATGTACTTTTGCCTGTTCCATGGCATTCATTATTCTTTCTGGAGGATGTGGATTTTTTGTTTGTGGATCAACGGAATTCTTAGATATAAACTCAGCAATTTGCCTCTTTTTCTCTTCTAATTTTTTCCTTCTAAACTCTGTAGTAAGCTGTATATCACCTTCTTTTAGAATAATTTTTGCTATTTCATTTATATCTTCAGTCTTGAAGGTGTCCAACAGATCTTGCCTGCTGATAGGTAAACCTTTTCTAGCGTCCTTAAAAACTTCATCAACAGCGAGCATCTCGTTAAAGCTTACACTCTTTCCTTCTCTAAATGCGTATGCAAGCTCTGGATCGACAAGAATTTCAAAGTGCTTTCCACCTTTTTCTAGCCTCGCAATTACTGCTTTATCAACACTTACCATAAAGAGTAATAATTTATTTAAGAATTAAAATGTTTCTAAGGTTGAAACCATTCAATTTCATAGTATTTATTTCTAGAGCCCGGTAGGTTTATCAGCTTTGCCATATAATAGGTTACAGCAGTTTCTCGATCAGAAATTGCGATTATTAGGCTTAACCCGAGTTCATTAGCAATTCTTAAAAATGATGCTGATTTTTTTCCATCAATTTCATCATCTTCAGAAATTGCAACCATTATGAATCTTGGATTATCTTTATTCGGCTTTTCTACATCATCTCTTTTTCTATGATACGCAACAAAATCGGGCTTGATTTTTTCATAATCAGATTCACTCATTTTAGGTATTGCCATTATGAATGTCTTCCGAACTCCATGAGCAACTCTAACCGATCTTGCCCATTCATTCATTTTTAGTTTCTTATCCTTCGGGAATACCTGAAGAACATGTTTTGAGTGTATCCACTTGGACTTAGATTTTATCGGCGAAGCACCGGGAAAATAAATTCTGAAGTGAGACCCAAACTTAAAACCAGTCTTCACGACATAACCTCTCATTCTCCAATCCTCATAGACATCGTAAAGTGCTGTAATCGATGGATCCTTCTTTTTTGCCAATTTGATTAGGGAATCAAAACCTATCTTTCTTTTTGTCTTCATGTTATTAACTTCATATCCAAGCCTAGCTAGAAATAATGTCTCAAAAATATCTAATTTAAGTATCTTATCTCTTGTGTGTTGCTTATATACGCCAAGTTGACCTATCCAATAATCTTCAAATAATTTACGGGCAGCAGGTAGATCGAATATAAACGATATCATATTATCTGGGTCAAAAAATAATTTTGTTTTTAAAATTGGAAAGTTTATCTCCTTTGATGGATAATTTACAACAGGAGAATCGCCGAAGTGTTTCAACTCTATCTGATTCGGAAGTTGAATATATAATCCACGTTCTCTCCAATCCCTAAATACATTATACCTTACAAATAGTTTTTCTCTATTTGAAAATTTGTAGAGAAGATCTTTGAATGTGAGCAGTTTTCCATCCTCTAAACACGGTATCTTTCTCATATTCACTAGGTAAAGAGCTTCAACTGGATCCAGCTCTAAACTTCCCTTTAAAATTCCATAGTGGCTCCTATAAAATACTTGAATGCTAGCCTCGTCTACAGCAAGGATCTTGTCATCTTTCAAAAATATCTTTGCTTTAAGCTTTTTACTCATAATTATTGTTCAAGTGAAATATGATTTAAAAGTTTAGGGTTTTAACTTATTTATGTCTCTCGAGGAAATTCAGAGAGAACTTGAGAGTATTGAATATGGATCATTCTTTAAGAGTGACTTGGAGCGTATTCGGGATTATCTTAGATGCTCTACTAAAATCGAGAAAGAAATGATAAAGAGATATGTAATAAATGGAATAAAAAAAGCAATTAAAGCCTACAAGAAGAAATCAAACACTTGGACTATGAATTCTGTTAGTAGAAGAATGATAGTGGAATATAAAGGAAAACTTAAGAAATTAAAAAAAGATGGGATAGTTGAAATAGAGGGCATTCTTCTTAGATTTGATGACTGAATTTTTAAATATTTAGGTTTCAAAACTTGAAACTATGGTGGAGTTTGAAAAAAAGATCGTAGTCGCGATGCTCATAATCTCTATATTTGTACTGATAGTAGCCGTTAGCTCTTTATATATTCAAATTCAGATAGAAAGTGGGAGCATTTGTGGATGTGCAATCCCACTTTACATATTCGTTCCATTCCTTTCTTCCATCGGCTTTTTTATAGGAACTTTGATTTATTACCTCCTAAGACCAGTAACTGAGAAAAGAATAAAAATAGATGAAATTATAATTTCTTTTCTTGATAAAGATGAAGGTAAAGTTGTTAAAGAAATTATAGAGAGTGGAAAAATAACTCAGGCTTCTTTGATGAAACGAACTGGATTTGATAAGGTAAAAATATTTAGAATCGTCGAAAAATTGAGAAAGAAAGGTGTAATTGTAAAGGAACCTTATGGAAAGACAAACATAATTCGTTTATCAGAAAATATATCAAAAATGATAGAGAAATGTTAGGATTTTTTAATTGTTTTTACCTTCTTTATTATCAATTCACCAGATTGTGTTTTTTCATCCCATGAGATATCGTAGTCTGTTATTTCGATTCGCTTCCTGAATAGGGGACAATCGAGGACAAACGTTTCAAATTCGCCACCCTCCCCCGCAATGTGTATTTTATATTTCCTGTTTAGCTCTATCAGATCCTTCAGGCATTTTTCATCAATTATCCTACCTAACCAATCCTTAGATAGACCTACAGCGCCAACAGCAACGATCATTATTTTAAAATCAGACTTAAGCATTCCACGAAGAATCTCTACTGGATCACTCTTCCAGAGAGGTGCTACACAATCTAAATTTAGTTCCTCACATATTTTTGCTATTCTAGTTCTCTGGTATTCACTTTCAATTGCCCCACAAACAATACCATCGACTTCATCTTTTATGTTTTTTAAAACTTCCCTCAAGTCCTCTAACTCCTTTTCCTTTTCTCCTTTTGTCAATCTTGTAATAATTGGTAAGCCCATTGCTTCTGCCTGCACCTTCGTCAGTTCGATGTTTTGAGTGTGAAACATGTAGCTTTCCGGATTCTCACTGATAAGACTGACTAGATATCTTATTTTGTGTTCTTTCGACGCCAAGTACGTGGCATAGGTCGAATCCTTTCCACCTGAAAACAACGCTGCCAATTGCATGGATAAATTTTATTATAGGAACAATTAAAAAAGATTGGGTCACTTTCTAAATCTTTTTCTTCTATATTGAAGTTTTTCACTAATAACTAATATAGCAGGTATCACAGTAACTGCAGCAATAAAGCAAAATAGCACGCCTAAGGACATCATGTTTCCCAAATCAGATAGTAATGTTAGCTGTCCTAAAGACATGGCTCTGAAACCTATCAAAGCTGCTAAGGTAGTTATAAGCATAGGCGTAAATACATTTGAAAGTGTTATCTTAATTGCTTTCTCTACTTTATTCTTTTTTCTTTCTTGTCTAAATCTGTTTACGACTTGAATACCGAAGTCTATTCCTATTCCCATGATCATAGATATACCACCAGACATTGTAGAACTTATAGGTAATCCGAGAATTCCCAAAGTTCCATAGACCCAGATTATTCCAAATCCTATCGCAAGGAGAGAAATTATACCACGCCTAATGGAAAGGAAAAGCAGGGATACAATTATGAAAATCCCTATCAAAGAAAACATCGAGGTTTTCTGCATAGTTGGCATAATTTGCTTTCTTAGTTCTAGAGACACTACAGGGCCTCCAGTTATTCCAACATTTAATCCCGCTGGTTTTTCCGTTTCATCAATTATATACTTTAGCTCTTCCACAAAATTTTTTCTCTTTTCATCATTCATTTCTCCTAGATTTATTCTTATAATGGTTGTAGTGTAGTCCTTACTGACGTAATACTTAAATTGATTTAAACTTATTGGCTTTTCCTTCTTCTGTTTACCTTCATACAATTCTATATACTTGTTAATTTCATCTAGACCGGAACTCATTTCAGAAATGCCATCTCTTAAATTAGAAGTAAGATTACCTAATATCAGACTTGTGTTCTTCATTTTTTCAAGACCGGAGGAAACTTCTCCAATAGCATTAGCCATCCCATTTAGTGACATAGATAAGTGGAGCATTCCTTCTTGTGCCTCACTCGCCTGTGCAATCATTTCATTCATACCATTTTTTAGCCCTTCCAAAGAGCCAATTATCATACTCATATTCGTTGCATTTGATTGATTCACCAAGAATTCTATTTGGTCAATTAGAGAGATAGTCTGATTTATTTGAGTTAGGTTTTCTTCCTGATTCATACCTTCCGCTATTGCTAAAAGAGTATATTGAATTTGCTTCAGTGCTATAGAGGATCCGTTTAGACCATATGTTAAACCTTCTATAATTTGTTCTTCTCCTTTCATACCTTCCTCTATACCTTCTAATCCTTCAGAAAATTGAGAAAGAACTTCTGGGAGATTAAAAGAAGATTGGTTTATAACAATTTTTTTATTCATAAGTTCAATAATTTTTGCTTTTGTTTTTGGGAGATGTCCAGAATTCATGGTCTTGAGAATATCAGAAAAACCAGTTACAGAAACTACATCCTCCATTCCTCTTATTTTCTGCTCTAAAATATCTGAGTATTCTACAACCCTTGGATCACGAATATCTCTAATTTCATTTGAACCTACATAGTTTGGATTTGTTCTTAATATAATTATTGCAGATTCTCCAGAAGTTCCAAATTCATCAGCGATATAATTAATCGCATCTATTTCTTCCACATTTTCAGGGAGCATATCTTTGTATGACATACCCTCTGTTTTCACAAGACTCATTCCAACAAAAGAAATTAGAGTAAGTATAACAACGATTATTAAAATCACATGAGGTTTCTTAGCTACAAAATCTGCATATCTTTCAATTAGTTTTTTCATATTTCATACCCCCTCTAAGAATTTTTAGTTCAATCTTTTCTATGTTTTTGATAAATCTCTCTTCAATAAGTATGACCGAAGGAGATATAACTATAGTTGCAAATAAAATGCAAAAAATTCCCAAAGCAAGAGTCTCTCCCAGGTGATGTATCATAGGCATTGACGCAAGTAAAAGTGCAAGAAAGCCAACAATCGTTGTAGTTCCAGAACCTATAATTCCTGAACCAACAGATGGTAGAGCTGTGATCAATGCTCTCTTCTGATTTTTACCCTTCTTTCTTTCTTCCCCATATCTCTCTACAAGGAAAATTCCATATTCTGTTCCTAAACCCAAGATCATTGCCCCGATTCCGACAGTTGCTACAGATAGAGGAATGTTGAGCCAGCCCATCAATCCAAGAGTCCAAGTAAGACCTAGCATTAATGGAGTAAAAATAAGTAGACCCTTTGTAAAAGATTTTTTCAGTACTATAAGTAAAAGTAAAATTATGATTGCAGCAATAGCCATAGTATAAACCATATCATGTTGAAGGATTTCCATCAGAACAGCCCTTATGGAAGGATTCCCAGTAATACTTACATCAACACAAGCTGGTTTTTCGACACTTTTTATATCTCTCTCAATTTTTGAGATAAAATTGTCAATTTTTTCCTCACTTTTTCCAAAGTCTGCTGAAATTAACATTATAGTAGCAGAATAGTCCTTGTTAAAAAACATCTTACTGTTAGGCATATTTACAAAAATCTTCTTTATTAATTCTATATTGTTTGGAACATTTTCAGGAGATATGAAAAATGAGGCAACAGACTGAATTGAAGTAACAGAAGATTCTTTTTTTATTTCATTCTCGAGATTAACAATCATTTTAATTACTCTAGGATCTCTTATATCTATAGGCGAATTTTCTATTTCACAGCTCTTATTCAATCTTATAAGAATCATTACAGTATCTGATTCCTCAAATTTATCAGAAACCATATTTTGAAGTTTTATTACATCTAAGTCTTGGGGCAATTCTTTACTTAGATCTGTTTGTAAATGAATGTTCTGAATACCTAACCCTATTGCTATTGTAAAAATTACACTTACTATGAAAATTAAAGACGAATACTTATACTGAATTTTTGCAAGATTTTTCAGAATGTTCATCTTTCACACCTTCATTTTTTCTATTTTTCTTAATTTTTCATTTGCCTCTTTTAGGATTTCGACTGCCTTCAAAGATTTTACTGGGTTGTCAGAGATTTTAAATAGTACCGTAAACATTTTCTGAACATAAAAATTAAATGGATTATTACACCTTTTTTCAGCATCCCTAAAGAACCTCTCGAGCTCCTTTTTATCTATCTCTAGAACTTCTCTGAGTATTACAATCATTTTTTCCCTTATTACTATCTTGAAGTCCTTAACCTCTCTAGCGATTTTCAATCCTTTCTTTGTTAATATGTATTTTTTTCTTCGCCCCTCCTGAATAACCCTTACTAACCCTCTTTTCATCAAAGAATGCAAGGCTGGATAAATTGTTCCGGGAGATGGTTTCCAAAATTTGGTCTTCTCTTTAATTTTATTCATAATTTCATAGCCATGTAATGGAGATTCTATCAAAAGCGATAGAATGTAGGATTCTAAAAAACCTCTAGGTACAATCTGTTTCAAGTTATTTTTTAACCTTTTTCCAGCCATAGTACGCACCCAATGTTATGAGGAGAATTATGAGAATTATTCCCAAGCTAAATAGCTTAGGATCTTCTCTTTCTATTTCGACCTTGATTGGAATTTGTTTTTCCACGATTTTTACTTCGTCATCAGTGAGGTATCTTATCTCTGCTGTCAAGAAATATGTTTTAAGGTTTGCATTATCATCAATACTAAATCTAAATATAGCTTCACCAGTTTGATTTGGTTTAAGATTTCCAATGTAGTCATATTTTTCGTCAAAATCAAGTGGTTGGTCACTTTGTTTATAAATTCTGACAGAGGTACTCTTTGCTTCTTCATAGCCAGTATTTTCTATTTTTAGTATTAGCTCTGCATTATCTCCCTGTGATAGCTTCTCAGGATTCGTAGTTATTTCTTTAATTTCAAATAAAGGTAAAGGTTTTACGACAATATCAACAGCTAAGGTTTGATTCTTATATTCTTCTCTGTTGTTGTTCTCAACTTTATATTTTACAGTAAGCATTGCCTTATGTATTCCCGGTTTTACATTCTTGTCAATATCTAGATAGAAATCAGCTGTTTTACTTTCACCCTCCTCTATGGTTCCTAGATTTGCTATATTGGAATAGCTTTCAGTTGGTGTAATACCTTCAGGTGCTATAAGTTTTACTGTCACAAGTTTTGCATTACCTGTGCCTATATTTTGAATTTCTACGGAGACTTTATTATCTTCCGAATCAGGAAATAGTTTTGTCGGTTCTGATACTACGGATCCTATCTCAAATTTTGGAATTTTCGACTCTACATAGATTTCGAATTTATGTGTTATCCAAACGTTTGAATTCCCAGCTTGACACTTTATTTTCATTTCATTCCATCCTTTTACGGCATTGGAATCGACTCTAAGTTTGTATTGAAGAATTGCATCTTCTGTTCCTGATAATTTTCCAATATGCCTAGTTGCATTTTCATTCGGATCTAAAGAAAATGGGTACTCAGGCAAAAGAACACACGTCACATCACTAGCCTCTTCTGTCCCTATGTTCTCAACCTTTATCCACAAATTCATATATTTACCTGCTTCTGCGGGATATGGATCATATTTAATTTCTTGAATTTGTAAAACAGTAGAATTAAGAATATAAGCATATGTTATTGCGTTTAATACAATCATAAAGGCAAGAATCCTAAGCAAAAACATTCTTGTAAATTTCTTATTCATTTCATCACCTCATATATCGATTCGATATAGATAGTAAAAGACAAAAATATTTAAATCTTAAATTATCAGGCCATTTCGTTTCCAAAAAAATAATTTACATGATGTGTCGTTGCAATCTTTAAATACCCAAATGTTATATTCTAATAGTGGTAAAAATGCAGGCTGTAATACTTGCAGCTGGTGCTTCATCAAGATTTTGGCCGTTAAATGATATGCACAAGTCGTTGGTAAGGATAACTGGGAAGCCTATTATACAGCATACGATAGAGAACCTCATTAAAGCGGGTATAGATCAAATTATTGTTGTTCAGGGATCAGAAAGAGATGTCGAAAAAATTATAGGTAACAAAATTGGAGATGCTAGAATAAACTATGTAATTCAAAAAGAACCATTAGGCATGGGAAATGCTCTTTATCAAGCAAAAGAACTACTTGAAGAACAATTCTTCGTCTTAAATCCAGAACATTTCTTTACCCATGAATTAATAGAAGATTTACTGAATAGACAGGTTGATGGTGGATCTCCAGTGGTTCTTTTAGGTAAAAAGACAGATATGCCATGGTTATATGGTATATTAAAATTAGATGGTGATCGTGCAGTCGATCTTGTTGAAAAGCCAACGCAGGGAGAAGAGCCATCTAACATTAAAGTTGCTGGTATTTATTTGTTACCCAAAGAGTTCTTTGAATATTATGATCGTGTTGAAAAACATATGTATGATTATGAAGATGCTCTAAAACTTTACATGAAGGAGAAAGATGTCAGAGTTATTATAACAGATAGAGATTTGCCAACTTTGAAATATCCATGGCATATTTTGGATATTACAAGATTGAAATTGCTTGAGATAAAAGGTCGAGAAATAGATGAAAGCGTTGAGATTTCAGACAGTGCTGTAATAAAAGGTCCTGTTCACATCGGAAAGAACACAAAGATAATGAATCATGCAGTTATAAAAGGTCCCGTTTGGATTGGTGACAACTGCATAATTGGTGATCACGCACTGATACGAGACTACACAGATATAGAGAATAATTGTATAGTTGGAGCACATTCTGAAATAGCCAGAAGCGTTCTACAAGAAGGTGTTCATATTCATAGCGGATTTGTTGGTGACTCGGTTATCGGTAAAAATACTAGAATTGGTGCGGGAATCGTTACAGCGAACGTGCGTCTTGATCGAAATTATATTAAGGTTGTCGTTAAGAACAAAGGCGTTGATACGAAAGTGAAATCTCTCGGAACAATCGTTGGATCAGATGTGAGAATTGGCATCAATGTTAGTATAATGCCAGGTATTCTCATAGGTAGAGATTCTATTATCGGGCCTCATACGATCGTAAGAGAAAACGTTCCTGACAATACCTTATTTTATTCTAAATTTGAAAGTATCATAAGGAAGCGATTGAAATGATAAGGGCAGTGTTTTTCGATGCAGATGGAACTCTATATAGAATAAACAAAAAGCGTGCATACGATGAATTATTCAAATTTTTAGAAGACCGAATAAAACTCGATAGAAAATTAATAGAGGATAAATGGAATGAACTTAAGAATGAGATCATGAATTCACAAGCTCGATGGGATCCAGAAAAGAGAAAAAGAGAATATCTTTTAAGAAAAGTATTGGAATATTTTAACGTTGAGAATATTGAATTAATAATTAAACAGTCTCTTGAGTTGTTTTGGTATATCGTGCTTCTTGAAATGGAAGCAATGCCATACGCAAAGGAAGTTTTGGAAGACTTATCAAATAGATATATACTAGTTGTTACGAGTGAGGAATTCGAAAATATTTTAAAAAAGAAACTAGATGCAGTCCTAGGTGATTGGAAAAAGTACTTTAAATTTCTGATTACACCAGATGAAACTAAAATTATGAAGCCTAGTAAGCGATTCTATGAATTCTCTATGAAAAAACTTGATCTCAAATCGAATGAAGTAGTTGTTATTGGTAACTCATGGGAAAAAGATCTGAAACCAGCGAAGGAAATCGGAATTAAAACGATTCTTCTTAACATCAGAAAAGAAGGAGAACCTGACTTTCAGATAAAGTCATTGAAGGAATTAAAGGATATTTTGAAACAAATCGATATTCAGTATTGAGTCGATGATATATAGACAAAATCATTTATTTAGTACATGGCTTTTCCTTATCTCAACCTTAGAAACAGGGTAAATTTTCTTACATGCTTTCTTGATCTTTCCAGCTATGACACCGAATACCATGTCCTTGACAAAGTCATCAAAATTTGTCTTTCCTGCATATTCTATAATAACTTTGTCCATAGCCTTAATTATTTTACTTTTTGTGGATACATTGACCCTTCTTGAAGTGATTAAGATTCCTTTGACTCTTAGCTTTTTTTCATCCTTTGTTGTGACGATTACATTATTATCTACCCGCGTTACGCCACGCCTTACAATATGGGAAATGTAATCTCTAAGACATTCATGACCCACAAACTTAGTGTAAAGCTTTTCATTCTCTAGTTTATCTCCCTTAAATTTGAGTTTTATGTAGAACTTAGATGGATCTTGAATTATATCACTTAACAATACTTCAACAGCCCTTTCGGTCAATGTTTTAGGATCGGTGACGAGGATTTCACCTATTCTTATTCCGCCAAATATCTTTGGAGCATAAACGTCATACCATTTCTTCTTTATCATCTTAATCCCTCATGAATATAGTTTATCTTTTTGTTTGATTAAATTTAAAAGTTTAAATATAAATCTCAATCAGATAAAACGCGTAGCAATAAGTTTTTTAAACTTCATTTGTAAATCTTTATCTATGCCAGGAATATTTTTGAAGGTTAGATGTAAAAAGTGCAAGAACGAACAAATAATATTCTCCAAAGCTAGTACTAGGATTAAATGTTTAGTTTGTGGAGAGGAGTTAGCTGTGCCTAGTGGAGGAAAGGCCATAATAAAAACTACAGTTCTCAAACCATTGAAAGGCGGTTAAGAGATGAAAAAAACACCATCCAAGGGGGAATTAGTCGTATGTAAGATAACTAAGGTTAATCCTCATTCTGCTTTTGCATACATAGAAGATTACGATCGTGAAGGTATGATCCATATAAGTGAGGTTGCGAGTGGTTGGATTAAAGATATTAAGAACCATTTGAAGGAGGGGCAAATCGTAGTGACTAAAGTAGTTTTTGCAGATGAAAATGTAATAAATCTTTCAATAAAGAGGGTTAAACGAGAGCAGAGAAAGCATAAATTAAAAGAATACAAAAGGGAAAAAGGGGCAGAGAAAGCATTAGAGATGATAGCAAAGAAAATGAGACAAGCTAAGAAGTTTGAAGAAATAAAGAATATGCTCAAGGAGGAATTCGGTTCTATTACAAAGGTTTTTGAGCTGAGTATAAGAAATCCAGAACTTTTGAAAAGAGTGCTCACAGATAAGTGGATAGAACAAATCGGTGAAATATCAAAGAAAATGGTAAAAGAAAAGGAGATAGTTGTAAAATTCAAATTAAATCTTAAGAGTTATGATGGTGACGGTGTAAACAAAATAAAAAGACTTCTAGAAGATATTGAAAAGCTAGGCTTAGAGGTAAAGTACATAGCAGCACCATCATATCTTATTAGGTTAAAAACAAAAAGAACTAAAAAGCTAGATCAAGAGATAGAGAAAATAAGTGACAAAATAGAATCCATTGCAAGGAAATATGGATGTTTTGAGTCATTGGAAGTTTTAGAAGAGGAAGATTGATTTCTAAATCAAATTTAAAAGATTTAAAAGATGAATTTAATAAAATTAGAAGTATTAAGCAGGTGATTTAATGGCAAAGTTGAGGCCAGGGAGGTGCTACCGAAAACTTCGTCGTCCTTATACTAGGCAGTCTAAACGAAATCCTAGAAAGGGCTATGTAAAGGGAGTACCTGGTAGTCGAATTAGTCAATTTGAAATGGGTACGAAGAAGGATTATGACGTCACTTTATACTTAGTTTCTGATCAGACCTTACAAATTAGGCATAATGCATTAGAGGCAGCTAGAATGGCCGTAGTTAAAACTGTAGAAAAGGCAACAAAGGAATTCTTTATAAAATTAAGAGTTTATCCTCATCATGTCCTTCGTGAAAATAGATTAGCAACAGGTGCAGGTGCTGATCGATTTCAGCAAGGAATGCGACATAGTTTTGGGGTACCTATAGGGACAGCAGCACAAGTCAGAAGGGGACAAAAGATTTTTGAGGTTCGTGTAAACAAGGAGTTTGTGAATGCAGCTAAGGAGGCCTTGAACAGAGCTAAACATAAGTTACCACTAGGTTATAGAATCGTAATTGAGGAAAAGAAATAGAGCCATTTCAATATCTACTCCAAATTCTTTAGAATATCGTTTAATTTTCTCTTAGAGATAAAGATGATCTTAATTCTAGACTTAGCTAATGATTCATAATACTTTGATTTTTCTTCATACTCTATAGATCTATAAAATATGTCATCCATATCATCCGCAGAATTACGAGGAAAGGGCTCATTGTCCAAAAAGGGTTGGTACGATTTGAGTAATTTCTCTCCCATATCTTTATATTTGGATGATATCATTCTACAAAGTTCCCGCTTAGTTTTGAACATAAGATAACTATTGTTCAAAAGCTTTTTGTATTTTAGTCTTAATTTAAAGTTTATGACTCGAGTTGCAATTGTTGGTAAAGATCTATGTGAGTTCAAGAAGTGTAAATATGTTTGTATGAATGTTTGTCCGATAAATAGATCTGAAAAAAAATGTATAATAAAAGGAGAAGATGGATTTCCTGTTATTGATGAAAATCTGTGTATAGGTTGTGGGATTTGTGTAAAAAGATGTGATTTTAACGCGATAAAAATTGTCAATCTTCCTGAAGAATTGGATGAGAAACCTATTGTACAGTTTGGACCAAACTCATTTAGACTGTTTAGATTACCTATACCAAAGAAAGGTATTGTAGGGTTATTGGGTGCAAACGGAATTGGAAAAACCACTGCGTTAAAGATACTTGCTGGCGCAGTTAGGCCAAATCTTGGAAATTTCTATGAAGAAGTTGACTGGAAAGAGATAATTCGATATTACAGGGGAACAGAAATACAACAATACTTAGAAAAATTAAGTAAGAGTGAAGTTAGAACTGTTTACAAACCACAAAAAGTCGATCTGATACCGGAGCAGTTTTCTAGTATTGATGAGTTAAATATTGATAAAGACATAGCAAAAAAGCTGAATATAGACCTATCAAAAGATCTTAAAAGTTTATCTGGTGGTGAGCTACAAAAAATTGCCATAGCTCATGCATTTTCACAGGACGCTGATATATACTATATAGATGAACCCTCGAGCTTCCTTGATATAAAAGAGAGAATGAAGGTTGCAAAGTTTATAAGAGAGCAATCACTTGGAAAGTCCATAATGATTGTGGAACATGATCTAGCAATGCTTGATTATCTAGCGGATTGGATTCATATATTTTATGGAGTCCCTGGAGCATTTGGAATAGTTTCAGGTCTTTATGGAGTAAAGAATGGTATAAACGCATTCTTAGAAGGATATTTAAGAGAGGAAAACGTAAAAATACGAGAGCCTATTACCTTTACAGAAACGATCCAAAGGGAGAAAGGCAATGAAGTCTTGATTAAGTTTAGTAAACTTAGTAAGGAATATTCATCATTCACTCTTACTGTGGAGCCTGGTGAAATCTACAAAAATGAAATACTTGGAATAATAGGTGGGAATGCCCTTGGTAAGACAACCTTTGCTAAGATACTCGCGGGAATAGAAAAGGTAGATGGTAAAATTGATGGGAAGCTAAAAATATCATATAAACCTCAATATATTTCTTCGGTAAACTTTGATGGAAGAGTATATGATCTTCTTGCTACGGTAAAAGATCCTTTCAGTGATGATTTCAAGCCAATAATATCTAAATTAAAGTTGGGAACTATTTTGCAGAAGTCTGTAAACAAGTTATCTGGTGGTGAACTACAAAGAGTAGCGATAGCTCTGTGCCTAGGAAGGGGTGCAGATATATATTTACTTGACGAACCATCTGCGTACCTCGATGTAGATCAAAGAGTAATGTTAATAAAATTAATTAGAAATCTGGAAAGAACATTTGTTATAATTGATCATGATATTCTTTTCATAAGCTCAATCGCCGATAGGTGTATGTTATTCAGCGGTGAGGGCGGTAAGTGGGGATGTGCAAAGATGTATTCCTTACAGGAAGGTTTGAACGAGTTCTTAAAAGAGGTAAATATAACATTTAGACGTGACGAGGAAACAAGAAGACTGAAACCAAATAAGCCCGGATCTGTAAAAGATAGAGAACAAAGAGAATCTGGACACTATTTCGCTTCTATTTGATTTTTAAGTTTAATCCCAAAATTTTAATCATGAGAAAGGAAAAGCCAATAAAGAATTATGAATTTTTCTTCAGTGAAAAATTTGTCCCAGATTTCTATAAGGACGCTGCCAATACACTGCTTACAGAGAAGGAGTGGAGAGCATTAGCGAAGTCTGGGATAAGGGACATTTTCATACCGATCTATGGTGCAATAGAGCTTGCACTAAAGAAGAAAAAAGGTGACTGGATAGTAGTTGGATACAAGGAAATAAATGGAGTTAAGATAGGATACTATCATCAGCACATGAAAGGATTTAAGGTGTTCCCATACGAAAAGCTAGAAAATTTGAAAAGGGAAGTTGAAGAAAAGCAACTTGAAGCTATTCAGAATATGATGCTTTTTTCAGATTATCCATACATATTTTAAAGCCTTTGAATAAGTTCACATAGTTTATTTAGCTCTTCAATTTTTAATCAAATAAACAACGATAATACTATGATTAGAATTAATACAATACTCATTACAAGCCCCCACTTATATACTCTCTGATGGAATTTTTTATTGAAAAACGGTTCTTCATAGTCATATATTAGGTGGGCTACATACATAATTAACCAAAAAGTCAGGTTAAAAATACCTGTTATCCACCCAATAAAATATAAAATCCATTGCCACCACTTAAAATTAACTTTATTTTTTATGACGGATCTAGAAATAAGAAACGTAATGCTTCCAAAAATTAACCCTCCAACTATTCCGATTATCAGCCCCTCAATAAAATTTTGTTCAACCAAACCCATCATAAAGGCAATAGCAAAATAAATTCCTGCTACGACTAAGGCAGTCTTAATTGATTTCTGTTTTTTATCACTCATAAGCTCTCACATCCTTAATTTTAAAATAATCCCCTTCTCTTTCTTCTTTTTGCCCTTCTTTCCATAGCTCCAAATGGTTCAACAGTTCCTATAGCTAACATCCTAGTTCCCATACCAGTCTTTACCGTGTGTGCCTTTGTAATATGTTGTTTGAGTGCCTTATTACTTCTAAACCATTTCCCACAATATGGACATTCCGGCATAATTAACTATTTTCTTGGCTATTTAAAAATTTTAGAAGTTACTTTTTCCAATGATCTTACAATTTTTTTCATTAAAGCGATTCCAAAAAGTGAAAGCATAACTATTGTAATAAGAGACTCAAGTACATCCTTAAAGCTTATTGTTTTCATAAAACTCAAACCAAAGAAGAGACCACCTAGAATTATAAAGATACTAAATAGAATTTTCTCTATTGCTCTACCTGTAACAAATTTACCATTTATAAAAAATTTTCTAGAAGAAAATCCATAAGGCCATAACCAATATACACCAGAAACCGTTAATGAGTCCATAATTAAATGAGAAATATACCCGAAAAATACTGAAATAATAGTGTACAAATCCCAGGAAGAGAAATATCCAAGAACTACCATAAGAAAAATCATGCACCATATGTTATGAAGAAAAGTTCGATGTATAGACTTTGTTTTAAATACCTTCAACCAAATTCGTTTAACTATTCCATTTTTATTGAGCCATATTTTGTCCATTAACCAATCTATATCAGGAAAGAAAGCCATAAATCCAACTAGTATCACATATGGTAATGGAATCCCAAAGTAAAACATAATTGACCCAATGAATACACCAAATGCTATATGAGTTTTCTTTTGCATATTCTTTTATTTCTATTAATAAAAATAAAATTTAGATCAATTATTAGCTTTTTTCATTATTTCCGTACATGAATAAACCCCTACGGGATCTTCCTTTTATATACCGGTAGGGGACTGAACAAAATTCAGTCCCGGCGGCAGGATTTGAACCTGCAACCTGCCGGTCTACAGCCGGCCGCTCTGCCGTTGAGCTACACCGGGATAGTGGGAACTTTTCGTCTAAGAATAATTTATTCGAACAAATGTTTTTAAAATTAAATTGTTTTTGGGCTATAAATTTTAAGATTTCTTACCTTCCAAAGAACTTTCTCAATTCAGGATGCATCTCTTCTACATATCTTCTTGAGATTTCCTCGTAGAAGTTATAGATAATCATAACAGTCAAAAGTATACCAGTACCGGTACCTAGGGCTCCAGTAAAGTCAGCAAAAGCTGCCAATAAACCAACAAATAAACCACCCATAAGTGCTAATGGCGGTATATATCTTGCGAGAACCTGCTCTATGATTCTTGGATCTCTTCTAAATCCAGGTATTTGAAATCCAATAGATTTTATTTGCTCGGCGACAGATCTTGGATCCATTCCCGAGGTATATATCCATAAAATAGAGAATAACGTAGCACCTATTGCCATAAAGAGAACATATCCAATAGCTTGGAGAATCATACCAGTAGTAATAGTTCCGTGGATTATGGAAAGGATTAGCCCTCTTGGCATAGATAGATAGTATAAAAGCCCACCTATTACGTTTCCTGATGAATCATACTGAGCTATCCAAGGATTATGAATCATCGTTCCGAATAGATGGAAGTTTGCAAGTAGGGCGGCAGTTAATATTACGGGAATGTTTGATGTATAGATGAACTTTAATGGCCACCTTCTTCCAAATCCGCTCAGAGAACCAAATGCAAGAGGAATCTCGACCTTTATGCCTTGAACATAAACTACGATAAGAAATACAATCACCGTTGCGATGACTGGAATTATTGCATCTATGGCTGTACCTATCTCTCCAATACCTAAAGCTGTAATAAATCTTGGAACTGCACCTGCAGGAAGTTCAGCTCCCATTGTGAATGGATTAAGAGCTCTAACGAAAATTGTCTGTGAAACACCAGCGGCAATAAATAATGAGATTCCAGATCCAACGCCCCACTTATGAATCACTTCGTCCATTAAGAGAACCAAGAATCCTCCGAACGAGAGTTGAGCAATCAAAAGTAATATAGTAAATATGTCTGGACTTCCAGGTTTTATAACCCCAAAAAGTACATATACTGTTCCCTCAAAGATGCAGAAGAGCACTGTTACAATCTTTTGCATATCTTGAAACTTTATTCTATCTTCAGGCTTTGTAAGATCTAAAGGTAATATCTTTGCTCCAACTAACAATTGAAGTATAATAGATGCCATAACAATTGGGCTGATACCTAGCGTCATCAACGTCCCCATTTTACTTGCAAGAACTAGCTGCATGTACTTAAATCTTTCATAAGTCTCCGGAGCAACGCCATAAAGAGGTATTTGTCCCATCACTAAGAATAGTATAAGAATGATTCCAATCCACATCAGTCTTGTCCTAAATTTTAGAGCATATTTCGGTTCTTCTATTGCAGGAAGCATTTTTCCTAGCTTATCCAACATTTACTTGCACCTTTAAATTATAGTTAATTTTTGGATTTAAGAATAAAAAGGTTAAAGCCATCTTAAAAACTTACGATGTAGAAAATAATTTATGAGATACGAACCACAATATGCAAAAGGAGAAATTTTAGTTGCTTTTTCGAAGAGTATAGATAAGGACTTTGCAAGAAAATTCGGTGAGGTTTTAGGTTACGAGCTAAGTGATGATGAGTATAGACATGGATATAACATATTTATCTATAAAACGAGTCCTGGAAAAGAAAGGGAAGCGATAGAAAAGTTCAAATCTCATTCTGATTTTGTTATGTGGGCCGAACGTCGTGATATTAAACTAGAAAATCGATGGAATTTATTAGAAAGAGTTGAAAAAATGATAAATAATCTAATCGATAATGCCGAAATACCGGACAAAGAGTATGAAAGTAAAATAGAAGAATTATGTGAAATACTTAGAAAGAGTCTTTAGATGATTTCTAAAGCTTAAAAATTTACTCTGATAAAAGTTACTTATGGCAGAAAAAAAGTCCTATCTTCCAATGTCTACTGCAGGGTTAGTTAGATACTTTGAGGAAGAGAAAACACTTGTAAAGTTAAAACCGGAACATGTTGTAATAATTTCAATACTGTTTATGTTTCTAGTAATATTCATGAGGCTTGTATTCTAAAATTGGTATCCCAGATTTTCAAAGATTTTTTTCATAACAAGAGAATCCTTTTCTAGAAGCGGGGACTCACTTATGATTGTTATATTCAATTTCCTTTTGAGAATTTCTTTAGCAAGTTTTTCGAAATCTGGACCTGCTTGAGAGATTGGTAAATGTCGCCTCTCTCCCTTTAATCCATATTCAATACCAGAGAAGTGAGAGTGAATGTGTTTAAGCTTTAGGCTTGAAAGTTTATCGAATATTCCAGCATAATTTATTCTGCCACCACTCCTCGCATAAATATGAGCAAAATCTATAACTGGTATACATCCATTAATTTTTCTCGAAATATCAATTAACTCATCTATAGTCCCAAATTGTGAAACCTTTCCTGTTGTTTCCATTCCTAAGTAGACGTCATCCCAGCCATTCTTTTTCATTTTCTTGTACATTTCCTCACACGCTGATATTACAAACTCTTTACATTTATCTCTTGAACTATTTCCATAGTAGCCTGGATGAAAAACAACAACACAGGCATTCATGTAATGAGCTCTTTCAACTGATTGAAGAATTCTCGAGATAGATGCTTGAACCTTTTCCGGATTACATAGATTTATAAAATAAGGTGCATGGACAGAAAGTTTTATACCAAGTTTAGAAGAAAGCTTTTCCACACCCTTTGCTAAGTCTAAACTCATTCTAACACCATGAACGAATTCAATTTCCATAGCATTTAGACCTAAGTCCTTTACCATCTTAATGCCATCTAAGACATTTCCATTGCAAGCTAACGGTATTCCTGCTGGACCAAGAAAAATTTTCATAATTATGACTTATCGGGACTTCTTAAATCTATTTATAGCCTTCTAACACAAAGAGTTTTTCAAAAAATAGACTGGTATTTTTTACTATTTTTAAACTATATTTCTCGATCAGGTATTCAGGATTGTTAAAAGATGAAACTAATATAAAAAATTTTCCATTTGGTTGAAGATAATTTCTCACATTTCTAAGAAAGTTTTCAATAATCTCCCTTCCGTTTTTACCACCTGCCCAACTTTTTTCTATTTCTTTCTTTGCCTTGCCTGGAATATACGGTGGATTGAAAATAATAAGATCGTACGTATCTTTTACATTAGAAAATAAATCACTAATCCAAAATTTAACGTTCCTTATTCCATTAATCTTTGCATTTTGCTTAGCAAGATTAATAACTTCTGGATTTATATCTACTCCATGGACTTCTCTACAATTTCTTGCCAAATAAAGAGAAATGATTCCCGTTCCAATACCAATTTCCAGCGCTTTATTTGCCTTTAATCTTTTTACAACATCCAAAAGAAGATATGTATCTTCTCTTGGTTCATAAACATTTGGACTAGTTTTTATTTTCATTTTGTAGACCCATATTGTTATTTATACCCAGTGAATAATGTTAATTCCCAGCCTTTCAAGCAAGAAATTGTACAAAATTATTGTTAGAACTATTAAGAAGAGAAATATAACAAATTCATGTTTTCCTCTGTGCCTAAAGTACTTTGATCGATTTCTATGTCTTGCTACGTCTATTAATTCGTCACCAAAATAAATGGATAGATAAGTTCCGATTGCCGATAATACTGTGATTAACCAGTATGGAAATGGATGAACGATGATATAGTGAAATAGTTTTAATACTATTGTTTTTTGATATATTTCTGGATTGAACTTTAAGGTAAATATGTTGAGAATAACAGCAAACATCCAAACGCCGATTTCAGAATGGAACATTCTTATACCAGTAGTAAGTCTAATTGGAAAGTCAAAAAGAAAACCAGCGTCTGCTATTGGTGTACAAAATACGAAAAATGACCATGTAAGTATCGTTACCCAGAGTCCATTCTCAATTCCAAACTTTAACGAAACAAAGACAAAATATCCCACCACAATTAAAAGAATGAGTAAAAATTTTCTAAGTGCGTACCTCTTTGTTTCATGTTGTAAAAATTTACTCTTTTTTATAGAACCGATAATCTTCCCCATATATAGTTATTATTATGGATGATTTAAAAATCTCAAGAAATTTAAGCTATTTTTGATTAATTAGTTAAATGATGCGGGGGTGGCCGAGCGGTCAAAGGTGCCGGCTTGAGGGGCCGGTCCCTCAGTGGGTACGCGGGTTCGAATCCCGTCCCCCGCATACTCACAAGCCTTTAATACTAAATTCTTCCAATTCTTGGACTTTCTAAATTATTTAAATATTCTGGGCATAATGATTTTCTATGGTATCTAGATATGGAAAGACTCCACGAGAAAGATGGAAAAAGGCAAAGGCTTCGAGCAGCAAGCGATATAGATGTCCGGTTTGCTCTCGTGTAGCCGTTGTAAGGGTAGCTGCTGGTATATGGCAATGTAAAAAATGTGGAACTAAATTTTCATCTCATGCTTATGAGTTTAAGGTGAAATAAAATGGTTGTATACGTCTGTGTTAATTGTGGAAAGGAATTTGAACTTCAAGACAAGGTTCAGTGCCCATTTTGTGGTTCAAGAATTGTAAGAAAAAAGGAAAGAGAAGGAACTAAGGAATTTATTGCGAGGTAGGATATATGATGGATAATAAAAAGGAGATAGAAGAATTACTTGTTAGATTTCAATTTGAGAATCAACAATTAGAGACAATTATACTCCAGAAACAAAAGCTCAGCTTAGAAAAAACTGAAATCGAAGAGGCCTTGAAGCAAATTGAAAGCAAGAAGGAAGCATACAAAATCGTCGGTCCATTAATAGTCAAAAAGAGCTCTAGTGAACTAAAGAAAGAACTTGGGGAGAAAAAAGAAGAACTTGATGTAAGAATAAAATCTTTAGAAAAGAATGAAAAAACCTTTAAGGAAATGATTAAAAAGGATAAAGAAAAACTAGAAAAATTAGTACCATCTCTAAAGCTGGGTGATTAAATGGTAAAAAAATCCCATGGTCCAAGAGAAAAATCTAGAAAGAAGCTTAAACTAGATAGAAAGGATGTTCTCACTCCGAATAAGTTTCTACAGAAGTTTAAAGTAGGAGATATGGTTCATATAGATTTATTTTCACAAACTTCCATACCTCATCATAAGTTTCAAGGAAAGACAGGAAAGATACTCGGTATTAGAGGAAAGTCCTATATAATCGAGGTAACTGATTTAAAGGCGAAAAAGAAAATAATAGTAAGGCCTGAACATCTAAAATTAATGAAAAGGTGAATTTTATGAAAGTTTTGGAGGAAGAAGCAATCCCTATGATTGAGGCGAAAAAGATACTCCTGGAAAGGGCTAAGGTAAAAAAGGATCTTAAATATGAACAAAAGATCCTTCATGACTACTTTACAAAGGTTCCAATGTTGCCTGCGTCAAAGGCAGAAAAACTTAGAGAAGAATTGGAAGGTTTAGGGTTTTTAAACCACAAGCAGATTGTACTTACTATAAACATCCTCCCTACAATTCTTGATGAAGTAATGCTCCTTCTTGGAAAGGAAATAAAGAAACCTGAAGCAGAAAAAATAATCGAGATTGTGAATAAGTACACGAAGTAACAGCTTTTTATTACTTACTTTGAATATAACTAATATCAGGTGATAGTTATGAGAGAGGAATATGCAATTATATTAGATTTTTTACCAAATGGATATCCTGGATCTAGACACTCGATACCCATAGCTCAAGTTATCGGAACAAGTTACTTTTCATTACTAGAGCTCATAGCTAAGGATGGTATTCAATTACATCAAGAGGAAAGGGTATATATAGGAGAAGGTAAAAGAGATAAAATCAGATCAATCAGACGGAGGTTAACACTATCTCAATTAACGAACGTTGCACATACGGTTCTTGAAGAA
This sequence comes from uncultured archaeon, assembly GCA_964428495.1. Taxonomy (GTDB): domain Archaea; phylum Aenigmatarchaeota; class Aenigmatarchaeia; order GW2011-AR5; family JAHLMP01; genus CAYRXY01. Next base: position 43,577 of record CAYRXY010000002.1, on the reverse strand, counting down.
ATTTTGGATAATTTAATAAGGGAGAATGAACAAAGATTTGTAGAATTTTTCAATAAGGCCGGCACGGTTACTCCAAGGCTTCATCAATTAGAACTCTTACCAGGCATAGGAAAGAAATCAGTAGAAAAGATACTAGAACATCGACCGTTTTTATCCTTTGAAGAAGTCAAAAACAAGGCTGAATTACCGGATCCTGTTAAAGTGATTAGGGAACGCATATTAAGAGAGCTTGAAGGAAAAGAAAAATATTATATTTTCGTAGCTCCTCCAGCAAGAAGAAGATTCTAGATGATTCTCATCACATATGGTCCAATTATATTGAAAACTAAAATGAAGAGAAATAGAATAGATACAAAATTCACAATTTTCCCGTCATCCTTTACATATTTTTTCAATATAGCTTCTAACATTAATCCGCCATCAAGCGGTTTCATCGGAAGCAGATTTACCATGGCTATAAAGATGCTGAATAGAAATCCCCATTTCAATACCAAATTTATTCCGTCTATGATCGGTTTGAATATAACGAACTCTGATTTTATTTTATAAGCTGTAGAAAATGGACCAGCAATTCCAATAAATGAACCTGTAAGATTCTTATTAGCTACCGTAGTCAAATTGAATGTTCCGGTACTTGTTTTTATCGTTATAGTTGTATTCGGTGATATATTTGACAGAACAGATCGCATAGTCTGGACGCTAGTTATTTTAACCCCATTGATTTCTTCAATTATACCACTTAAATTGACTTGAGCAGCTGGATACCCTTTCAAATTCCCTTGATAACCTAATCCTAAAGGACTGTAAAAATATGGGTGAAATGCCGAAACAATGAGAAGTATCATACCTGCAACAAGAAGATTTGCGAATGAACCTGCTGCATATATTCTTAGCTGGGTCATCAACTTAGATGTTTTTAGCTTTTTTTCGTCTGGTTCAACGAAAGCTCCCGGAATAAAGAGAAATAGAATAAGACCGAGAGATTTTATTTTAATCTTATTTGCTGCTGAAATGAACCCATGAAAGAATTCATGTGGAATTATAAGTAACGGTATTATAATGATCCAAAGTTGAAACGGGAACCAAAGAATTCCATACTGGAGATGAGCACCAGAGACAGGGGCAGGGAGAATTAGGGCGGCTCCCTGACCACCAGTACCAATAGAAATAAGATATGCATTCTTAATTAAAAGAAATGACGTTATAATTGAAACTATAACACCAATAACGACTGCTATTGTTCCAATAAAATTCCAGAATTTAGCGTACTTCTTCCCCACTCTCTCTATAAATCGCTTTGCTTCAAGGGTTCGAAAAATAAAAATAGGACCTTCAACTTTTATTCTTTTTCTATAAATTGTGATAAGAATACCTAAAGCGACTAAAAATGATAGGAAAAAAACTGTATTAAAGTCAATCATAAGTATCACTAGTTAGAGTTTATTTGGGGGAATATCAATTTAAAATTACTCTTCAGAAGGCTTCACATCCTTTACAAAGTCGTCTGAAAGCTTCCTTCCAGTTTTTCTCTCCCATTCGTCAATAGAAATTCCATATCTCTTCTGTACTGCATCTCTGTAGATCTCAGGAAAGACATTAAAGGCACAGAACGGAACGATCCTTCCATCCGGCATTCCATAATGAATAACACAACGCTTTACCCTCTCAACGTCGTAATTATATTTATCCATAAAGTGCATAAGACCTACGAATAATGTTCTTCTATGGAACTCACCTAATGCATCGTAGTTTCCCCTATTTTTTGCTATATTTATCAACATTTTCGTAAAGTCAAATCCCTTAGGCTGTTTATCCTTATTTACAAACTGATCAACTTTCTTCAGAGCACTGATAATTTTTCTTGATTTGAAGAGCTTTGTATATCTTACTTCGTCAGCTAACTTATCTATATATTCAAGAAGTCCATCTACGTCCACAAATCTCATTATCGGAACCATCTTTCCATCATCACCTAGGAATATGTAACTTGCCATACCACATGCAAAGTGTGAGGTCAATTCATATTGAGGTTTTCCTGTTAAAGCTTCTATAAGATGAGTAATAGGAACGACACTGGGTATAGGTCTCCAATCATCTTTAGTGACCTCACCGTTTGTTTGTCTTTCTATTCTTTCAATACAATCTGGAATCGTAATTCTAAATTTCTCAATATCCTTCTTAGGCATCGAACCTACTAGAGAAACAGGCTGATAGACCACACCCCTTACTATGTCAATATTTTGTGCAGCAAATTTCAAGATATCACCAAGTTCACAATCATTAACACCTTTTATAACAGTAGGGACTAACACAATTCCTGGTCCACCGTTTCTACAATTCTCTAATATCTTAGGAACAAACTCATGATTTTTTGGATTAGTTCTCTTAGTTACTCCGTCAAAGCTCATGTAAATGGTAGAAGATCCTGCTTCCCTAATCTTTTTACATAGTTCAGGGTCTTGAGCAAGTTTCACACCATTTGTATTTACCTGTACGTGATCGTATCCAAGTTCTTTAGCGAGTCTTATAATATCCAAGAGATCATCTCTAAGTGTAGGTTCTCCTCCTGTAAGTTGAACGGCATTGCATCTCACAGGCTTTTCACTTTTTGCATTTATTAGCATCTCTTTTATCTGTTCTAATGTTGGTTCGTAGATGTATCCGGCTCTTTCAGCATAGAAGAAGCAATACCAACATCTTAAGTTACATCGATTCGTGACTACAATATTTAAAAGAGCAGTATGACTTTTATGAATCGGACATAGACCACACGAGAAGGGACAATATTCACTCTGTGTATTAGGATTTAGAATACCCTTTCCATCATGAGCCCACTTTCGTGCTTTAACATACATTTCATAGGAGCCCCAGTATAGGTCTTCAAAGTGACCATGTTCGGGACAATCTTTTTCTATCCAGACCTTTCCATCCCTCTCAAAAATAGTCGCCTCTATTACCTTATTACAAACAGGGCAGACAGACTGAGTCTTTTCAATTATGAATTTCCTTTCATTTTCTTCTGTCATATAGATCAACATTATTTTACAAGTTTTAAAAAGCTTTAAAACTTTATTTTATAAGTAATGTAACGAAAAATATAAATATTTGTGCCTGGTGTCTAGAAATGACTGATAAAAAATCAGAATTGGAACATAAATTATATTCACTGTTTTCGAACATAACATCAACAATAGGCTATTCCGATGTTCATGGAAAGATAATCGCGGTTCTTTTGGTAGAAGGAAAACCAATTTCCCTTCAAGAGCTAGCCAAAAAAACGAAATATTCATTGGCCTCAATTTCCCTAGCGATTGATCTTCTAGAGTTTTTTGGTGTCGTTAAAAAAATCAAGAAAAGTGGAGATCGAAAAGTATATGTACGATTGGAGGGAGACCTTCTAAATGCATTGAGAGATGCAATATTAATAAAAGTTAAGAAGGTAGTAGAGGAAACGTTGAGTGAATTCGATAAGTACAGGAAAACGAACGATCCTAAATTAAAAAGTGCGCTAAGAAACATTGAGAGAGAGGTAAGGCGACTGGAAAAATACATAAACAAACTTGCAGAAGTTGAGATACCAAAGTAACTTTATATACCGGTTAGATAAATAATTATAAAGGTGAAAAAAATCATGAGTGAAACTTACATTCATATTTTTGAGAAACCGAAAAAGTTGAAAAATCCAATACTCATAGAGGGACTTCCAGGAATCGGAAATGTTGGTAGAGCTGCTGCTGGTTACTTAGTTAATAAAATGAAAGCTAAAAAAATTGCAGAAATGTATTCACCGCACTTTCTACCATTAATTGTTGTTAATGAAAAAAGTATGGCACATTTATTAAAGTCAGAGTTTTTCTTAATCAAAGGAAAAACGAATGACTTCATTGTTCTTATCGGAGACTTTCAGTCAACCACGTCGGATGGATATTATGAAATCTCTGGAAAAATACTTGATTTTGCCATCCAATTAGGCGTGAAGCAAATTGTAACTCTCGGTGGGATGGCAACTGGAAAAATAGAAAAAGAGCCTAAAATATATGGAGTAGTAAATGACGAAAAACTAATTAAGAAACTAAAAAAATACGGAATAAACTTCAAACCACACGTACCTGAAACTATTGTTGGGATTTCCGGAATACTTGTAGGTCTTGCTAAGATAAAAGGCATACCTGCATTTTCTTTGATGGCAGAGACGCCTGGATTTCCATTCATGCTCGCAGATCCAATAGCTGCAGATTCTATGTTGAGAATTCTCATAGATATGTTTGGGTTTGATGTTGATCTAACCGACCTTGAAAAGGAGGTAAAAGAACTTGAAGAAAAAATAAAGAAAGCTGAGGAAATTCACAAACAGATGCTCCAGAAGATTAGTGAAGAGAGAAAAGACCTAGAATATATTGGCTAAGATAGGTTATCATAGATAAATTTTATTCTTTGAATTGCTGTAATTATTGAAAGAATAAATATTATCCAAATTCCGTAGTACATTATAATTTTAAGATATGGTGTAAGGATAGAAAAAAGGGAAAGAATAAACAACCTATCAGCCCTTCCTAAAATTCCTCCATAATATCTTTTATCTAAGAGTGCTTGAGCTTGGGTTCCTAGATAAGAAACAAAGAGTATAGATATAAGAGCCAAAAATCCCAAATACTGAGGTACATAGCCACTCATTGAGATACCGCCAAAAATAAATATATCGGAAACTCTATCAAGCGTGTGATCTATGAAATCCCCAATCTTAGTTTGCTTTTTTTCTCTTTTTGCAATTTCCCCATCAAGTATGTCAAAAAACCCATTCAACAGTACAAAAATTCCACCAAAAATAAAACGACCATAAAAGAAGAAGATTCCCGAAATTATTGCAGAAATCAGTGCCAAAATACTAATTAAGCTTGGATTCACTCTTCCTACAAATTTATCTAGTAAAATATGCCTAAACTTTGGATATTTCCTATCTAATTGATGAAACATAATAATTCTTCTATTAGGAACTAAAAATAGTTTCTCATTTCCTCCTCTTCATCTTCCCATAAACCAAGGATTTTTGTATCCATAAAGTTTGGTTTGTTTACATCTATTGAATCGAGTTCCTTTAAATATTTTGAATATTTCCCATTTACTAGTTCAATCACTTCATCAGCTAAATACCCAGTTGATGTTTCTCTTATCTTTTTTGCACCAGCGTCTTCTAATAACTTCTTAAATTCACAGCCTCCGCGTCTACAAACCTTATCTAGTCCAGCAGCCCCCTTTACAGGCTTATCAATCCTCTTGTACTCTATAACTCTGGGTATAGGATATAAGAGTGCACTACATAGTAAATAACCTTTTTCTGGAACCTTAAACTTGCCTTCATCCATCCCCCTTAAAATTTCTCTATCTTTATCGTTATAAAAGATAGCACCTCTGCATACTATAGAGCTGGGAGTTATTACCGGTTTAATTTTATCTCTATTACTTCTTTTCACCTTTTTAGTCGTAAATTTTAATATCCAGTCTATATCTCCGTCTACCCAAATGCTTGTATTAGTTCTTCCTAAAACTTGAAGAAATTGGTAGACAGAAGTAAATCCATATTTCATATCTCTCGTAACTATATCATTCTCATATTTCTTCCACCATTTCGCAATAAGATAGCCATAGATATCGTCCTGAGGCATCTTCATAGAAAGCTCGTGAATTTTTTTATCATATTGATCCATGTCATCACAATAGAGACTATAAAATTAAATTTTTTATATTTTTGGGGATTGTCATACATATGGAAAAGATTAAAATAGGAAATAGGAAACCGAAAAAGTATTTTATAACATCTGGGCACGGCGAAAGTGATATTCAGATCCATGCCGGTTCTTTTGATCTTGCATTAAGAAATGCTGGAATAGAAAATTATAATTTTCTTTTTTACTCATCTATAATACCGCCAGATGCGGTTGAAATAGACAAAAAAGGTGTGGAGCATGGCGCTGTTGTTGAAACAATAGCTGCAGTTTCTAACACACAAAATAACAAAAGAGTTACTTCTGGGTTAGTGATTGGATGGGTAAATAATATAGAGACTCAGAAAAGAGTTCTAGGACTGGTAGCCGAGTACGGGGGTCATGGTTCTTATGGTGAAGCTAAAGATATTCTAAATAGTAGCTTAGACGAGATGTTCGAATCTAGATTTGATAAAGATAAATATGAAATTGCAAAAAGAGAGATGTACATGGAGAGCTTTGTGCCTAAAAAGAGATATGCAACGTCTTTAGTGGCAATATGCTTTGTAGAGTACGAAGTTCCGATTCTAGAAAGCTTAAAATGAGTTATTACAAATTAATTTTATGTATAAGCAGGTATTGGTTGTTCGAGACGATTTAAAACTTTCTACTGGAAAGCTGATTGCTCAATGCTGTCATGGATCAATAATTGGATATAAAAACGCATCTTGGATGAAGAGAAAAAGATGGGAACTAGAAGGGGAAAAGAAGATTGTTCTTAGGGCGAAGAATTTAGAAGAATTAAAAAAACTCAAGGTAAAGGCAGATAAATTAAAATTAAAGGCATACCTTGTTAGAGATGCCGGAAAGACAGAGGTACCATCAGGAACAATAACTTGCTTAGTAATAGGACCCGATAAAGAAGAAAAGATAGATAAGGTCACGAGCTCATTACCATTGTTAAAATAATTTTTTAAATAAGGGGCTACAAAGGATAATTGTGGTATAAATGGTATATGGTCAGATCGCAAACACGATACTTGAGACAATACTAAGAATACCTCCAGAAATGATTACAGGAAATTTCCTAAAGGATATAACAAATTTGGTAATTCTACCCGCTATCGTCCTTATAATATTTCTAGATTTTGTTGTCAAAATATTTATTCGAGGACATAATAAACTGAAGGAAGTGATGATCATAGCGCTTTTCTTAGTAATAGTTGCAAACGGGTGGTATGGCTCCTTCGCGGCGTTTACATCGAGCTATATAGTATTATTCTTAATATTTGCAGGTGTTTTATTCTTCGTAAGCAGGTTCATTTCTAGAGATTCAATGAAAAAACTCGGTGGGAAGAGCTTCTTAGGGAAATATGGAGTTATCAGAGACTTGAATATCGAAAGGGATGCAGTCCTCCAATCTATAAATGAAATCGATAGAGAGCTTGCTGTATTGAATCAAAAAATAGCTAGCCGAACTGCAACAGAAGACGAAAAGCAAAGAGTGAAAACACTCACGGCGGAAAGAGGTAAATTAATTCAAAGAAAAATTGAATTAGAGGCTGAAATTCACAAGATGAGAAGAATCATATAGTTCTGACATATATCTTTCACTACCGAAAAGTATTTAAATACTTGTGGATAATAGTTATTTAGTTTTAACTACTTGGTGGTGAATGATGGAAAAAAAACAAAATGTTGGATATGAAATGAATAATCAAGATGCAATATCCGAAGCCCTTGGAAATACACCTGTATCAATCTTGGATATTTTGATGGAAACGTTTCCTATAGACACCTATATTGATGGAAAGTATGATGCTAAGAAAAATTTTTACGAGGATTATAAAGATACGATAAATGAGGCTTACGAAAAAATAAAAGAATCTATGGAGGAAAGGCAAAAGGTTTATGAGCCTAGTATACCGGATGTTGAAGAGCCTGAAAATCCTCCAAAGCAACCAACAGAACCAGGAGAGCCAAGCCCAGAAACACCTATTGAACCTATAGTACCACCATATCAGCCACCACAACCAATTATAATTCCTGCTGGTGGATACGACCCAGAAGCTATAAGAGAAATAATAGCTGGATATTCATACCCACTTATGGCTGCTTTGGAGACAGTTGGCCTAAGTATTGATAAATATGAAAAAATGATGAAGTCTCTGGAAAGGCTTATGAAATATAATCAGAGGACTCTAAAGGAGATTATCAACCCTAAAGAGAAGAATTCAAAGAAAAAGAATGAGAAGAATGAAGTACCTATGTATGTTTAATGCTCTTAGGTGGTGAAAATGTTTCGTTGGCTAAATTGGAGAAAAAACGAAATAGAAGAGAAGGATTATAGCGATTTAGAAGAAAGAATAGAAAATTTGGAAAAAGGATATGAACAATTGGGAAATATGTACAAAGGATTAGAAAAAAGTATAGAAAATATAAACAATGTTTTAGTTGAATTCGGTAAGAATCAAAAAGAAATACTCCAATATATCCAAAATAATCAAAGCCCAAAGAAAACTCCTAAAGAAACGACAAAAAGCAAGAGAAGTACTGGCTCACGCAAAACTAGAACTTCAACACAAAGTATGGACTCTGGATTTTACCCTGCATACGGCGTTGATCCGTACTCTCATATGGGAGCCATTTTGACTATAGGTAAGGCGTACGAAGATAAAGGGAGGAGTGGAGAGGAGCCAATGGGCTACTACAGAACTATGGCAGATCTCGGAGCCTACCTTGCTATGGTGTTGAACGGAGTAAAGAATTCAAATGCCATTGTAGATATAGCAAAAATAGGATATCCGATGTTTCCTGTACCAGAGGTACGAGAAATGAAATCTAAAAAGAAGAAAAAATAAACATTTTTTTACTTTTTCTTTTTAACTTCTTCATAAAGATTAAAAGAATAAATGTAAGAATATACTTATGTTCAAATTCCTCAAAGAAAAACTCAAAGGTTTGCTAAAGAAAAGTAAGGAAGAAATAGAGGAAAAAGTCGAGGAGAAGACGAAGGAAACAGAACTAAAAGAGGTCCCGACTGAAGAGTTAAAGGAAGAGAAAACCATTGAAGAAGCTAAAACAGAAGAAATCCAAAAGAAGGAAGAATTAAAATTGGAAAAGTCGGAAGAGGAACTTAGTAAAGAACGAGAGAAAAAAGTTGAAGCAAAACCAAAAATTATAACAAAAGAGCCAAGAAAAGTGAAAAAAGTTAGTGAAGAACAAAAAACCGGAGAACCGAAAAAGATTGGCTTGTTAGAAAAAATTACAAAAAAAGAGCTGAAAGAAAAAGATATCGAGAAATTTCTTAACGATCTAAAATTCACATTACTTAAATGTGATGTTGCGTTCGATGTTACTGAAAAGATTTGTAATGATGTAAAGAATGCGTTGATAGGAAAGGTCATTAAGCGTGGTGAAATTGAAAAAGTTGTTATGGAAACTCTGGAAAAATCTATTATCGATATTTTCGACGTACCAAAAATTGATATTGAAAATATCATAAACAAAGCAAATAACGAAGGAAAAGTACCAATAATAATATTTCTTGGATTCAATGGAACTGGAAAAACAACAACCTTAGCAAAGGTTGCTTACTGGTTAAAAAGGAGAGGCTACACTCCTATTTTGGCTGCTGGAGATACATTTAGGGCCGCAAGCATAGAGCAGCTTGAGATTCATGGAAAGAATCTTGGATGTGAAGTCATAAAACATACGTATGGAGCTGATTCAGCTGCTGTGATTTACGATGCACGAGAACATGCAAAAAAAGTTCCAAATTCAGTAGTCCTAGCGGATACAGCAGGTAGGAGTCACGCAAATGCAAATTTGATGGATGAGCTTAAGAAAGTATGTAGAGTTAATCAACCCGATCTAAAGATTCTGGTTCTAGATTCACTTACTGGAAACGATGTAGTAGAGCAAGCTAAAAAATTTGATGAGACAGTGGGAATAGATACAATAATTCTTACAAAAGCAGATGTATACGAAAAGGGAGGAGCTGCTATCTCTGCTGTGTTCGCAATTCGAAAGCCCATTCTCTTTCTAGGAACAGGGCAAGGTTACGAAGATCTGGAAAAGTTCGATGCTAAAAAGGTTATTAGGGAGATATTTGGTGAATAAATTTTTAGAATGTATTTGATATATCAGCTAAACTATTCCAAATCTTTCACATATCTTGTTCCCATGTCAAACGGATTAGGGTATGTCTTCTTCTCGTAACCGAGTTCTAATACGACCTTTTCCAAGCGTTTTCTTTCGTCATCGGGATCGTAAGGCCCTACTGGAACCTTACCTTTTACTGGATCAATAATCCAGTGTTGTTGTGGTGGGTTTATGACAAAAACATCTATATTATTATATAATGTAGCGCTTTCCACTTCTTCAATCAATTTTTTCATTTCTACTGATTTTATATCAGAAGGGAATTCATAAATAACAATTCTCCCAACATTTTTTAACGTAAAATCACCATATAATCTGCGCATTAGACTTTCTTTCAAATGACTTTCTGGAAGTACAGGAATTCCAATAGCAGAAAATAAGCCATCACCATACGTCTCATTCACCACTACAAAATCGTAGATTTCCCCTTTACCTTCTGGAAACGGCTTCATAATAGGTATATTCGAAACTATCATAATAACTAATAAATAATAACATTTTAAAGCTCTAACATTAGAAAAGGAGAAACAAAAAAAGACTTTACACTTCATCAAATGGCTCACAAACAATGCAAACCCAAGAGTCACCGATCTTTATTAATGGTGTTCCACAAACTTCACATCTAGGAATGTCATATTCCATGATATATACCCTGCAATACACATATTTAAATGTTTACTTTACCCTAAATCTTAAAAACGCGCCAATTCCTCCAATGCCAAGAAATCGTTTACCTGCGTCGTGTTTAGTTGAAATAATTTTTACTTTAGCACCAAACTTTTCGGCACTTTCTAATAAACTTTGATTGTCATGAACTAGCTTGTCAGAAATAAGAAGCGTATCAACCGCTCTCATACTAACAGCCTCCTCGACTTCCTTTATTCCATAAACAACCATTTCGTTCTTAGAGAGAGCTTCAAAAAATCTTTCAACAATCCTCGTTTCCTTAACCATTATAGAATTTTCAACAACTCTTTCTATGATTCCTCTCTTGAAAACTTCATTTATACCGGGCTCACCAACATGAGAAACAGAATCTAAAATTATCTTATCTAAAAGTTTCTTATCTTTCTCCCTTATCATTTTCACCAATTCATCTTTAGTAAAACCTGGACCAACAATAATAAGTTTCTCAAAATTCGAATCTCCAATGAACTTCAAAACTTTCCCTAAATATACTTTCCGTCGCTCCTCTGTATCTTCAGACTTTCTACCACTCACTCCCTTTATAGATCCTTGAAGTTTTAGAGAACCATCAAATAAGGCTATATCACACTCTTCATCATCAAGAACAAGTATGAGAACCTTTGGAACTCTCACTTTCAACTCTCTAAGTTTATCAATTTCATAATTCCTCCAGTCGTGCCAAATTTTAACCTCAGTACCAGGTAAAATTTCAAATGTATGATATGAAAATTCAACGTCTTCTGGTCCCTCTATTATTTTTCCTTTAACTCTAAGTTCACGACCGTCATTACTGAGTTTTGCTCCTTCGACTTTGATTTTGACTATGATTGATCTTCTTTCTGCTTTGATCTTTTCATCACCTCTTCTAATTACTATACTTCTTGATGTCTTACCTTCGATTTCATCACCTGCTTTCAGAATCTTTTCAAGAACGTATAGATCTTCCTCCGTCTCAACTTTTATCTTCATCAGTTTCTTTTTCTTATTATAAGTGAGTATCTTCATAAAAAGAATTTATCATACTGAAAGTTTAAAGAAATTAAATGTTTATAGAAACGTCATTAATCCAGAAGGTTCCGCTGTCAACAGATTTTATCAAAAGTTTGTTATACTCTTCTGTACACTGTGTACTATTGAAATAAAGCACATGCATTCCTGGAGTAGTAAGCTCATAACCAACTGTATGGAGATTTCCATCAGAATCCTCTATTTCTACTGCCATCCCACCATCATTAATTACGGATGTGACATTAAATTCGATTGTCCCATGAGTTGTATTAAGTTTCTCAAAATCATCTGATGAAACAAAAAATGTCTTTTCAAATTGATTTTCTCTCTCTGTAGTATAATATATGATAAGTCTAACATCTCCTTGAATTAAGCTATTTCCTTCTGAATATAATTGAATCTCATTTTCCCCTGGCAGGAGCATGCTTTCATTGAAGGATATAACTTGATAGGTTTTAGTCTCGTTACGAAATATATTTTTACCATTCAAATCAATGTTCAGTGTACCTTTATGCTCCGAAAGATCTAAAACTAATCTTCCTGTTTTACCCTCTAAATTATGATACTCATCAGGATACAATGTAAACTTGATGGTATTAGGAACTGAGTAGTGGGTTAGGTAGACAAACTTCACACCACTTAAATCATAGACCGTTGGTGCCCATATCTTCCAAGATGAGGAACCTGCCTCTATCTCTAGTTTATTTGATTTTTCTATCATTCCTTTGTCGATCATAATCTTATACACACCAGGAGCGAATCTTGATTTATTCAAGACAAGATCATTAAACTTTATAATAAGAGGTCCATATCCGTTTGTATCATCAACCTTGAATTGAACGTAACCACCCAATAAATTCTCCTTATCTATATCTACATTCATTTCAATCTTACTTGAGCCAAACAATACCCCATTATAAATCTTTTTCTGTTCAATTCCAGTCACGTGCTCGTATGAACCATAACTTACATTTATTTTACCAAGATCAAACGATCTCCATACATCGACCTTCTGAGGCCCGACCAGCTTCCCTTCCTTATTCACTGTGATAATCGGTAAGGTTGTAGTTGTTTCTGTATGGTTTTCTTGAGAAGTATTTATTGTAGTAATTTCAAAATGAGACCAAGGACCGAGAAATACAAATGCTAGAACTATGAATATCAATCCTATAACAAGAAACATAGTAAACTCGTCCATAATATTTCTAAGCGTCATGAATTTAAAAAGTTTGTTTAAAGAAAAAGTATTTTTATTTATTCTCTCATTAATATTAAGTGCTGGGGTGGCCGAGCGGTTAAGGCGCGGGCTTGCTAAGCCCGTTGGCGTATGCCTGCCTGGGTTCGAATCCCAGCCCCAGCGCTTTAGAAGATTTTATTCACAAACGCCACAATCATAAGGACAGGAAGTACAATTTTCGACTTCTGGTACACAAAACCCATCACCACACACAGCAGCTGAAGCAATATCTCCGGTATCCTTAGGAGTAGAACCCTCTATAAATCCTCCTGTTATTGGTGGTAAAGTCTCTTGTGTTTTACTCTGTGTTGATCTAAAGAAGAAGATACCTATAAGAGCAATGAGAATGACAATACCAATAATAGTAGAAGTGAGTCGCCAATCAAACTTGTGATACATAAAAGAATTATTTCACTTCTTATTTAAATTATTTTGGCATAACACGTATGATCTTATTTATAATTTCCTCTGTAGGAAGAAACGATGTATCTATTGTGAAATCTGCATAAGTATCTAAAATATTTAATTTGATTCCATAAAATTTTCTAAAAAATTCCGATTCATACCTCTCCTTCTTCGCAAGTATCGTTCTAGCTTCCTCAATACCAAATCCATCACGTTTTGCTATCCGTTCAACTCTTATAGATTCTTCTGCTGTTAGCCAAATCTTAAATGAAGGCACGCGCCTTAAGACGTATATTGCTATTTCTCCGTCTATGACGACATTACCTCTTTTTGCTACCTGAATTTGAGAATTTTCTATTTTAAGTTGGGTCGCTTTAGTAATCTTATACTCCCTCCATATTTTGATTATTCTTTCAAGCTCTTTATCCCTTGGATATATATCCCTAAAAAGATCAGTAACTGAAAAGTAATCTATTCCTAATTTCTTTGCTAATTTTCTTGCAATAGTTGTCTTTCCCGTTCCGGATAACCCAGATATGACAATGGTAGACATAATTAATTAAAATTATGAATATAATTTATATAACATCTCGGTGGTTTGATGAAAAACTACTTAGTATTTCTAGGTACTGGGGGAGGCCGTAGCGTTCTATATGCTCAAGTTAGAGCTACAGGCGGAATTTATGTCTCCTTAGATGATTTGAGGTTCATAATTGATCCGGGGCCAGGATCCTTGGTTTGGTTCAGAAAATTAAAACTACCAGAACCCCATGGTATATTACTATCTCATCTGCATATAGATCATTCAAACGATGTAAATGTATATTTAGATGGCATAAAGGATCCATTTTTAGTTGCAGAAAGGCATTGTGTCGAACAAAGCGAAGATCGATATCCAGTAGTATCAAAATATCATCTAAAAAAGGTAAAGAGTCTTATGATCGTTGACCCTGGAAGTAAGGTGGAACTTCCCAATGGAATTAAAGTCGAAACAACAAAGGCAGATCATTACGTTCCGACCGTTGGTTTCAAAATTTCTGGCTCAAGAATAATTGGCTATACATCGGATGGTCCATATTTTGAAGGTCAAGAAAAACCATTCGAAGGAAGTGATATAATGATAATGAACGTATTGGCTCCTCATGGAGAAAAGCCTTTGCCGAAAAAGCACATGACGTTAGACGGAGCAATATCATTTATCAACAATTTAAATGACAAACCTAAACTTGTGATTTTATCCCACTTTTCATTTTGGATACTACGAGCTGATGTCTACAAACAAGCAAAAATAATGGAAAGGGAAACCGGGGTAAAAACTATACCAGCTGATGATTTTATGAAGATAGATATAGACTCGTTAGAAAAGCTTAAGCATGATTTAAAGGACTTTATATAAAGGTGTAGTTATGCTTAGTAGAGTAAAAAGGACTATAGAAAATTCTGTTGAACCCATTACCAGAATTATCTATAAGCTACATATAAAACCAAACCATCTTACAATACTAGCATGTGTCTTAAGTATTATAACTGGATATTTAATTGCATCTGGAAAGATAGTTTGTGGAGTAATTCTCCTTTCCATTACAGGACTATTAGATATGCTAGATGGAGCCTTGGCGAAGAATCATGGAATGACTACTCGATTCGGCGAATTTCTAGATTCCGTATGTGATCGGTTCACAGACGGTGCCATTCTTATAGGTATCGGCATATTATCAGGAGAGTGGATTTTAGCCTCAATAGCTATCGTAATAGGTGCATTAGTAAGTTATACGAAGGCAAAGGGAGAAAAAATTTTAGGTGTCGATTATTCTGTCGGTATAATGGAACGTAGTGAAAGGCTTATAGTTATCTTAATAGGTCTTTTATTCAATTATATTCGAGAAGCCCTTATAATAGTAATCGTATTTTCCTTTATAACGATAATCCAAAGAATTCTATATGTAAAAAAGAGGATCTAAATTTTTTTCTTCAAACTAATTATGTTAGTTCTTCCACGTCTTTCAACGGTAATAAGCCCTCTTTGTTCTAGGCTCTTTACTATTCTAGAAACCTTTGCCTTAGAATATCCAACTTCTTTTACGATTTTCTTCTGATTTATGTTTTTCCTATCTCTTAAAATGATTTTCATAACTTCTCTCTCTGGTTTATCTAAAATTGGAAGAACTTTCTCAACGCTACTTCTCCTATATATGTAAAAACCAAGACCTGTTACAACGACGACTAAAACTCCAATTATAAATATTAGATTTGAGACAAAGGGAAACGCCATGAATGGCTTTTCATAGATTACGCTCACATCTATAGATTTCCCAAGCTCTGGATTTTCAAATAACCACTTTACAAATATCTGTCTACCATCCGTTCCTTCGGTTCCATCCGATGGAGTAAATGGTTCTAATCCAAGATGAGAAATCTCGTTTTTATCCGCAATAACAGCACCGATAGGTAGTTTAACTGTTAAATCAAACTTCTTAACTATGTTAGGTGTTGGGAATGAATATGAAAAGATATACATATTATTTCTCCTTTCAACCAGTCCATATATCTTGAACTTATACTCAATTTCAGAAGAATTAACATTATTACAAATTATTGAAGTCCCCAATGACTGTGTGTTTATAGAACAATCCAGTTTCTTATCGTTAGCATATACAGAAACGAAACTCACATCTGCCAATACAAAAATGTTTGACATTTCGACAGGATTCGGATAAACTAATTTAACGTACCAGTCGGATGAACCATCATCATTAATAGATATTCTAACCTCTTTCTCTGAAATTGTGACTGCACTGACTATTATTGTATTGAGCAGTAAAAATGTTAAGATTAAAAAAATCTTCTTCATAATATTTAGATTTCACCCAAAGCTTATAAAATAGTTCCATCCAATTAAGAAAACATTTAATATTTTATAAACTCTTTATTTTTATGAAGAAAGATGTCTTCTCAGAGCTGAAAGATCAGGAGCGTGAGTTATACGATGGAAATGACTATTTTATAGCTCCATACCCAATAGACTTCAGGATTTTCGACTCATTACAAAAGATGGGAGACTTAAAGGTAGTTGTAAGAAGAATGGGCAAAAATCAACATTATGACGTACTATATGTGTTCTCAAGAATGTCAGAAACAGTACCCATAGGTTACATAGAGATTGAAAAGAATAAGCTAGGAAAATTTCATCCGCTTGTAAGTACAGATAGACCTAAGAATGACCTAGAGAGGATAGGAAAAATTATGAAATATGATTCAAAGAAGGACGAAAAAGATTGGTTAAAATCTGAAAACTTGGAAGAACACAAACAACTTACATACGAGGATCTGGAAAATATTGAAATAGAACCATACAAGTTTTTAGAATCTTGGAAAAATAAGAAATTGAAAGTAGATTGCGAAGATGGATATCCAAAGAAAGCAACAATAAACTACGTATTCGACTTCAACCTAGATACACAGGACGGAAAAGTCATACTCACACCAATAATAAAAGGACCTAAGGGGTTAGAAGAATCAGTTGCAGAAGCCATCGTAAACGCATTCGCGAATCAAAAATAAATTTTTGGTTTATTTATTTCTCTTGTTAATATCTCATGAATCTCTCTTGAATTAGATTTTAACGTCTTAATAAACGAATCATCGTACAAAACATTTGAAATAGTTTCGATATCCTGAGAATTATCCACTGGGAATTTCATTTCACTTAAACCGTCTAAACCTAATACAACCCCTAGATATTTCTCACCGACTCCCAATAAATTCTCCTCTAAATTAAATTTTTTGTTCTTTTCAAACCATTTAGCCGTCACAATATAAGAGACACCAAGGAACAACTTCAAACGTCTATTATTCTTTGCCATTTCTCTATACTTAGACAGATCAGAAATCCTACGGTGAACATCTTCTGCAGCAAGGATAACCGCCTTCTCAAGATCTATCACGTGATAATCAATCATGATAAAAAATTGATAGTAAAAGGTTAAAATTATTACGATAGAAACTTCTTGAGTCCTCCTCCAAGAAATCTTTCCTTTTCGATACCTAGCACTTGGAGAACACGAAGGGCGGCAGGAACAATCTGATTCTTAATATAATAACTCTCGTCTATTTTATTAACGGTAACATAATCTACAGGTTCAGCCCTCTTCGAGATGGAACCACTTCCCTTAGTGATAACAAAGCGTATGATCATTCCTTCAAAAACATCCTCCCCTCTTTGCTTAAGTTTTTTAGCAGCTACAACATGAGGACCAATTTGTTTGTATTCCTCGATTGGCTTTGTCAATTGTTCATGAATCACTAATTCTTTCAAAGGTACTTTGTGTTTTTTGAGATCATCTATAACGTTTTTCACATATTTAACTGCTTTTTCAACATCGTTGTCCCTGAGAACAAATTCAAGAACTTTTCTCTGAACCTCCTTAGCAAGATTACACCAATCACGTCTAACAGTTTCCAAACCCCTTATGAGAAGATTTCCATTCTCATCTAAAAGAGCATATCTCTTCTTTGCTGTTCCAGGTGCTGCACCGCGTGGAATGAAGATACCTCTCTTGTAAAATCCCTGAAAATCAACTTCAAGTAATCCAGGAAGCTTCTTGTTTATGTATTGCAAGAACTCTTTTGTTTTTTTCTTCGTATCATTCCCCGATTTAATAAAGCATGAGTCTGTGTCAGAGTATATAACCTTAAATCCAAATTTTTCTGCTTCATTTATAGCAAATTTAATAAAGTGTCTTCCAAAAGCAGCTGCTGCCTCTGCACATTCTTTGCAGTACCACTTACTTCCAGGAAAGGCATAGTATCCATACATAGAATTCGCAATAATTTTAAGAACGTGTTGCTCCCTATCTAAAGCCTCCCTTCTTGAACCGGTAGCTCTTTTCAGTTCTTTCTTGACTTCTACTCTCCTTTTTATGAGATACGTTAAAATACCTGAGATGAATCCTTCCTCATCACCACAGAACCAGTAATTCTTACCCGGAACGAATTTTTTATCTTTGCATGGAGCATTAAACATTTCGGGTGAAATGTTAAAAGTCGCTATTATACTTGGGTACAAAGACCTAAAATCAATAACGGAAATATTTTCATGAATTCCTGCGATGGGCTCCTTGACATATCCACCTGTATATGTAAACATTCTTCTTTTTTGAATCTCTTCCCATTTTGGTTGATTGGGAATTATCATATTTCTTTCAACAACCTTTCTCGATAGATACCATTCATCTATTTGACTATAGGTCATACGAGACGTATCGAATAGTGTTTGACCTATAAACCCAGATATTTCAACTATTTGTGGCAATAAAAGGTTCAATAATCGAAATGTAAGTTCAGAATCCTTTAAGCAATACTCAGCAAATTTTTTCATATCTCTATTCTTATACCAAGCTTCAAGCATCTCTTCGTACTGCATCTCTATTTTATGATCATCTAATAACTCAGTTGACACCGCATTAAGAGTAAGAACTTCTGTATCCAAACTTGGAGACAAAATATTGTTTATAAAAATGAATGCATCAATATGGGGTTTCCCGGCAATTCTAGCAGAACTCATTCTGGCTCTTCGTGAAAATTTAGGTTCAGATCCATCCCTTCCTAAGTTCATAGAAACTTTAAACTCTTCTGCACGTTCTATGAGTATTGGGAAGTCGAAAGAATCACCATTAAATGTAACAATTATATCTGGGTTATAATCTCTAACAATCTCTACAAATCGCTCAATCATTTCTTTTTCATCTTTTAGACACTCGACCCAATTGGGGTAAGAAGCCTTTCGATATGTTAAGACTTTTTTTATATCATTCCCAAAAAGAGAAATCATAGAGACTTTTCTCTTCCCGTCTTTCTCAAGAACCTCAATATCGAATGCTAAAACCTTAAGTTTTGGTATGTTTCTTTCTTTTAAGTTTTTTAGAGCTTTACATCTTAGCACAATATCTACATCGTACTTTTCCTCTATCTTTTCACCTTCTACCTCTATCCATAGACTTAAGTTTTTATCAATCAAAAATCTTCTGTAAAAGTTTATGGAGTATTCATATTCCTCGATAACTGACCCAGAACCGCCACGCCTCTTTTCAAGTTTTTTCACTATATCACGAATTTTCTGTGTATCTTGTGGAAGTTTACAATATACCTTAATAAATTTCTTTTTTTCTCTTCCCAAAATTCTTTCAACAGTTTCCATCTTCACAATCTTATCGCCAGCAAGTTTCTGAATTTCTTTCTTTGCCCTCTCAACATTACTTGGTAAAACATAGAAATAGGGTTGATAATCACAAAGTGCAACAACGTTTTTTCCATTCTTCGTTTTCCCAAAAAGTCGTATTGTTACCTTGCTCTCTCTTTTATCCTCTATATAGTCTGCATCAAGAAGAAACATCTTAAGTTTCATAATTAGTGATTATCGAAAAGATATTATAAAACTTATTTAAGCTTTTCGCTTAATTTACTAATTATGCCCTTTAGTATGGTATACATAGGGGAAGAACAAGAAGGGTTTAAGAAACAAAATCCTGAATCTATAGAGATACCATATAAAGATGTAAAAAATGTTATTCTAAAAGAGTCTAAAGTCAGAAATAAGGCAAGCTATCGAAGGTTGGTAGAAAAATTAGATGAAAGATTTTCTAAAACAGATAAACTCCCAGAATTTGTTTTAATAGAAGAGATGTATGGAGCTGGAAAAAGAAAAAAATATCCAGACAATATTTTACCAACACTAGATGACTTACTTGATTGGGAGAAAGATAAAGAAAAATCAAAATACATAGTAGATTATATATCAATTCCTGATGACCTCCCTGGTGATATTCTTATTCTCTATCAAGAATTATTTAGAGAGGAAAACGGGCTCATTTATCCGAGACTCTTCTTGAAAGCGTTTGCAACTATACCGGAAATCCCACTCTATGCCAATAGAAATAGGATAAAGTCTATAGATACTCAAGGTACATATCTTAGAGAGGCTGATGTAATTTACATAGGCAAAGAAAAGGATCCACTATTCTTGATTAATAGAAGAAATATAGGATCAAAACTGGACAAAAAAGAAGAGAGATTCCAAAAGTCGAGAAAGATGGTTTTTTAGACTCTGAATTTTGCTGTTTTTTCTAATGTATCTCTATGAGTTAAGAACATAGCTCTGCAACAATAACTTGTAATACCAAGCTCATCTAGAACCTCTTTAGGATTTCTACCTTTTTCAATTTCCCTTTTATATTTTTCCCAAAGTCCTGCTAATGGACGCCCACATGAAATACAACGAACAGGTATCATCATATTAACCACTTACTTTCTCATCTTATTTAAATTTTTAAAAGCATTAAATGTTGCGAGAATTAGGTTCTCTCTGGTTCTCGTGTCGCCGAACGTCTTTACCCAAATATCCTTTATACCAGCTGCTTTCATAACTTCCTTCACAGGTTCTGAACAACATAAACCTAAACCTCTTGGTGCTGGAATTAAGACTATTCTTACAGAACCACTTTTCCCTTCTACTGTCTTATCAATAGAATGTGGATCACTACAACTACATTCCCATGAACCACATCCACGCCTTACAGGAATAATATTTAGCTTTGCATTTTGGATCGCCTTTTCGACTGCAGCTCTATGATCTTTAGCAGAGCCTCTACCAACTCCGACATGACCATTACCATCCCCAACAACAGCCATAGCAGATATCTTATATCTTCTTCCAGATCTATGCATCCTTACAGTTCTCTTTGTAGGTGTTCTTCTCTGACCCCCTCCCTTTCCTGGAGTACCACCAATTTCGATTAGACTTACCTGAAGATTAGGAATAAGATAGTCGATAATTTCAGGTTCTTTTATTTTTTCACCTTGAGGAAATATTTCATCTATACTTTTTATTTTACCTTCTAAAACCTTCTTTCCCAATGACGTTTTTGGTGCCCATTCTGAAAGTTTAGCCTTTATTTGTTTATTTATACTTTCTGCTAGCATCTTGGTTCTATTCGTTGCCATCTTCTTTCACCTTTTTAACAACATCCTTATAAGTATCTATAATTTTATTTTTAACTTCTTCAAAATGCGATGAAATTTCCTCTGGTTTTAGACCATTCTTCAAATATTGAGAAAACTGCCTTTCATATCGTTCTTTATCATCTTTCAATTTTTTAGCATACTCCTCGATGTGCTTTCCTGAAACTCTTTCATCAGATGGAATAACATCTTCTCCAATTGGAACATAAAGACCAGCATCATTACACCCTTTAACAACAGCAAAGATTTTGCTTTGAGGAGTTATTCTATGAAGTCCAATATCAAGAATTGCTTCTCCGATACCTTTTTTAAGAGCCTCAAAACCAGCAAGAAGACCAGTTAAGTATGCAGAAGCGATGTTGTTTCCACCCTTCCATCCAAATTTTCTCAAGTGCTTTGCCGTTACGGTCATAAGAATCTTGTCACTTTCAGGTTTATATTCTACCAATTGAATCAGCATACTTCTCAAAGATCTTCTAACAACTAATCTTACCTTTCCAGATTTCAGCAACCTCAACCTTTGATAATAGTCCGTTTTTTTCTCTATTCTTCTTTTTAGTTTCCTAAACATCATTTCTCACCTTTCTTAACAAAAAGTTCATTACGCTGCAAGTATATCTTTACGTGATTATTTGACTTGAAAAATCCACCCTTTGCCTTTCTGTAAAGATCCTTGTAGGTCTCTTTCGTTATCTTTTCATCCTCTCTCAACTTCTTCAAGTATCTCCTTATAGCTCTTATACGTTTAATCCACTGTTCTTTACTTTCTGTCTTTGATACACCTTTTCGACTTCCTCTTCCCTTTCTCCTACCTTTCTTTTTTTGAACAGCAATCTTTCTAGCTCTTCCCCGACTAACACCCTCTTCAGGAAGCTTCTTGATAAGACCCTGTTTTATTAATCTACGAATATCAGTCTTAGTAATAGCTTGCCTTATTTCATCTAGCCTTGCCGGATCCATCCATACACGATTTTCACCACATTTCAATATTTCAGCTGCCATTCTCCTTTGAAGCCTCATTAAAATCACCCTCTTTATTCTCTTCTAAATTCATATCAATTTCCTTACTAACGATTTCCTTCAATTTCTTAAACTCTTCCTTTGGTTTAATCATAATATAGACTCGAATTCCAATAACACCTGGTTTTGTCTCTGCTATTCTATATGCTTTTAGGACGTTCTCATGTTGACCACTTTTCTCTACATAGCCAGCACTAAATCTCTCTGTCCTCGATTTTTCGCTTCCAAGCTTTCCAGAAATGACAATTTCACAACCAGTAGCACCTGCCTGCATAACACGAGAAAGATAATAATTTGCTATCTTTTTAAAATGTGCACCACGTTCAAGAGCAGAAGCAATGTAACGAGCAACAATGCTGGGATCTAGAAACGGTTTATCTATCTTCTTTATATCAATTTGTGGATTCTTAAATCCAAAATCATTTTCTAAAACCTTTGTAAGCTTCTTGATTCTTTCACCACCAGCTCCTATAATAATTCCAGGAGTAAGAGTATAAATCACGACTCTTGTTCCTAAGGGTGTGTCCTGTATTTCAATATCACCACAAAGTGCATCTTTGAGCTCATTCTTTATAAACTCTTTTACCTGAACATACTTCTTTGCATCTTCAATGAATATTTTTTCTTTCATTTATTATCACCCTTTACTTCTTTCTTCTTTTTTATTTTCAAATTCAAAAGTCTTACCCCGAGCCTTTTAGCTTCTTCTTTAATTAACTCTCTCTTCCTTTTTCCAACAGCTGAACCAACAATACCAATTTGTTTATTTGCATCAATCTTTTTTAGATCATTAACATTCATAATTTTGATTGGTTCTAAAAGTTTATTTCCAACCTTTATCTTACCTCTTTCAGATTTTGGAGTTCTAAAACCAATCTTTGGTAATTTTCCTTTCCCTTTCTTTTGGAGCCTCAACTTAGATTGTCTCCCCTTCGGTTTCCTCCATTTTTCTCCTAGGCGTTCCAAAAGCCAATTCCGTCGTTTGAATTTTTTCTTTGCCATATCAATCACATACCAACTTCCTTTCTAATTAGGTAAATTCCATCATGGAAAACTCTTCTATCACGTCTTCTTACTTTACATATTTGTTCTATTCTGGCAGCTGCTTGACCGACAAGCTCTTTATTTATACCCTTTATAATAATTTCATCTTTTTTTACTTCTACGTTAACGCCTTTAACCTTAGTAGTTCTCGGGACTTTCTCACCTAAAAAGTTCTTTACTATTATTTCTATTTCATCTCCATTCTTTTTTGCTTCAACATTTATAGGAAAGTGAACATAATGAACTTTTAAAGTGTAGCTATATCCTTGTGTTACACCAGTAAACATATTTCTTATGTGAGCGATTATGGTACCAACTAATGCTCTGTCCTTTCTTCTTTCTCTTTTAGACTCAACAGTAACATCGTTATTTTCTTTTCTTATGTCTATATTTTGAGTAAAAACATTTCCAAAATCTCTCGAAAGTTCTCCCTTCGGTCCTTTAATAGTAACAACCTTTCCTTGAATATCAACTTCAACTCCTTCTGGAATACTGATCTTCTTCATCATATCCATTTCACCTGAACTTATGATACCATTTTATTTAATCAAAAATAAATAAAAACCTTTAAGTTTTTAAAACCCACACATCAGAACTAGAATTCTTAGTAAGCAAATGCTAAAACCCTTCCACCGGACCCTAACTTTCTTGCCTCATGTTGTGTCATAACTCCTTTCGGAGTAGATACTATGAGAATTCCGAAATTTCTTGCAGGTAAAAATCTTTTTTCAAATTTTTCAAACTCATCCTTCTTAACAGCAAATCTTGGTCGAATCGCCTTACAATCATTTATTTTTCCCTTAAGTTTCACGACAATTTTTCTACCATCTTCTCTTTCAGAAAAATCTTCTATGTATCCCTCTTTTTTCATAACATCTAAGACGCTCTTAACTAAATTAGAAGATGGTACTTCACACTCCTTCTTTCCAACAAATTCCGCATTCCTTATAATCGTTAACGCGTCAACAAGTAAATCGTGTTGCATGTTTATCTACCATATTTTTTAAATCCTAACTCTTCGGCAACTTCACGAAAACATCTTCTACAATAATATAGGCCATGCCTTCTAATAACTCCTCTAAACGAACCGCATCTAGCGCACTTACGCGCCCCTTTTCCAAATTTTCTTTTTACTTCCTTTCTTCGAACCATCATTTATCCTCCTCTATTTTAATACCCAGACTTCTGACAAACTCTACTGTTTCCTCCTTGGTTATCTTATGTTTCTTTCCTATTTTTCTTTTTAATGCTTTTCTCTTTACTCTAAATCCTGGCCTCTTCAATGTAACACAAACATCAAGACCCATGATCGGAATATTAGGATCATAACGAATACCAGGTATGGTAATATATTCAGGGACTCCAAATGAAAATGTCCCATCAGTTATAGAAGACTTCTTTATCTTGTTACCAACGGCCTCGAATAGTCTTTTCAGCAATTCTTCTGTATTCTTTCTTATAGTAACTCTAGCACCTATTGGTCGATCCTTAGCAACACCGAATGTTGTTCTTCTATGAGTTCTCGTAACGACAGTTTTAACTCCAGTAATCTTCTCTAAAATACCAGCAGCGACAGTAGGATCCTTTTCTCTATTACAACCTATATTGAGAACGACCTTTTCAATCCTTATCTTTCTCATTGGATTTTCAGTCATAATTCAATCACCGGTTTATCCTTACCTACGACAAAAACATAATGAGAAGGTACAGCAACTTTAGCTCCATTAACAGAAAGAACAACCATGTTCGGTCTAGGGCTTCTTATAATCTTTATCTTTTCTATTTTACCTATCTTACCTATATTGCTTCCTCCAGTAATGAGTGCGAGAGAACCTTCCTCAAATTTAAGAACATCTTTGATCTTTTTGGTCTTTAAATCAATTACAAGAACGTCACCTGTCTTTATATCCTTAGAATCGTAAAGTAGATTCCAGCCCTCATGTAAGTTCAACTGGATTTTTCCCCCTTTAACCGTTGTCTTATTAAGAACCTTTGAAAGCTTAATGTCTTTATCCTTAATTTCTTTGAGCTCTAATCCATGAGATGTTGGGACAACACGATAAGCCTTATTACCAACCTCGAGAACATCCATGAAACCTACAGAAAATTTATAATCTGTCCTGATATGATCGTTGACCTTTACAATCTTACTAGTAAGGATCTTTTTTGCTTCTCCCAAGGTCTCAGCAACCTTAAGATAATCTCTTAAAATAATACCCAAAGGTATCGAATACTCCTTCAGGTGAGCACCAGGCCTAGGTGATACTATAAATTTCTTTTTCTTTCTCGGAGTTTTCCAAAGCTTTGGTGCAGCCAATCTTTTTAATATAGTCATTTCTTCTCACCCTTCTTCTTTATTCTTTTCAATCTCTTCTTATCATCTCTGTTAAGACCAACAATCATAACATTTGAGGGGTCAACCGGGACTTCAATCTCTTGACCATTCGCCTTCTTTACCTTAGCAACATCAACATAAATTTTTAACTTCTTAAGATCAACTTTTGTAACATTTCCTTCTTTTCCCTTAAATTTTCCTCTCATTATCTTAACTCTATCATTCTTCCTAACTGGAAGCGATCTTATTCCAAGTTCATTTCTAAGCTCCTTAGTCAAGTGAGCAGATACTAACTTTTGTCTTATATGAAGAGGAGCATTATATCTATACTTTCTCTGTTTTCTTGGCTCCTTAGATGATACCCATTTTTTTGAAAATTTCTTTTCCATATTTTACACCACAATACCTGCAATTTTACCAATTGGACTAAATCGCTCTACAACTTCCTTAGCTATAGCACTTCTTATTTCCGTTCCTTGAGGCTCCAACGTTTTTGGATTTACCAAAACAGCAGCATTATCTTCAAACTTTATTCTTACTCCATCCTTTCTCCTATATTCCTTCTTCTGTCTTACTATGACAACATATACAACTTTCTTTCGAAGTTTTTCAGTACCCTTCTTTACTGAACACATAACAACGTCACCTATACCTGCACTTGGATATCTTCTTGCTACACCTTTGTATCCTTTAACGGCTATTACCTCCAACTTTTTGGCTCCAGTGTTATCTGCACAATTCAAAACAGTTCCAATCGTTATTCCCTTTGTCCTCCGGGCACTTATCGGCTTCATATTTCATCACTTCTTTTCAATTTTTTCAATAACAACAAAATGTTTGATCTTACTGATCGGTCTACATTCACCAATCTTTACCCAATCTCCCTTCTCTACATCAATACAGGGTGGTAGATGAGCATAAACTCTTGACTTACGTCTTTCATACCTTTCATATTTAGGTATCTTTCGAAAGTATTCCCATTCAATCGCAACGGTTTTCAAATATTTTGAAACTACTTTACCTTCAAAGATACGCCCCCTTATTTTAATGTGACCATGCCAGGGGCAATTTGGATCGTTACACTCCTTTTCAGGAGGCTTCGCATCGATTCCAATATCTTTAACCTTCTTCTTTGCCATGTTTTTCACCAATAAATGCAATATAATCTTTTACTTACTATAAGAATTTAAGTTTTTAAATCTGTAACTACCACACTCTGATCTTCTTCTTTATTCTATCTTCTGGTCTTGCTAAGATATCATCACCAAGAATTTCGACCCATAATCTACCTAATTTAATATGAAAAATACTCCCAGCCTTAAACACTCTCTTCATTCCTTTTTTGGTTTCTAAGACAATCGTTTTTTTCGTCTCATCAACTATCCTTCCGTGAAGTCCAATCTGAGATTTATTCTTGGCATTCACAACTTTACACTCAAGACCAATTAATTCATGACGAAGAATGTTCTTAGGAGTTCTCATACTTTTGTTTTATCCACAGAAGTTTAAATTGACTAATTACTTAACCTCTATTATTTCCTCTGAGAATCCCTGCTTTACAAGTAATGGCTTAACCTTATCTCTATGATCTCCTTGAAGCTCTATCTCATCATTTTTGAAAGTTCCACCGCAAGCAAGTTTAGATTTTAAGAATTTTATAAGCTTTTTGACATCAACATCCTTAGGATCTATCCCTTTTACTATAGTCACAGCTTTTCCATATCTTCTCTTTTCCACAAAAACCTTTATTCTCTGTTGCTCCTTAGCTATCTTATCACAAATACAAAGATCCTTAGGAAGACCGCATTTAGGACAAATTTCTACCATATCGCCATCATTCACCCATAATTGTTTTTAGTCTAGCTATAGTTCTTCTTATTTCTTTTATTTTCCCTGGACTTTTTGCAGTTCCTATGGATGCCATCGCTCTTTCTTTCGATAACTCAAGTTGTAGTTCTTCAAGTTTCTTCTTGAGCTCCTTCTTATCCATAGATTTCAAATCTTGCTTTCTTATCAATGCCATAAAACATCACATTATATTTAGAATATTAAAAAAGAAAATAAAAAGCTTTTGTTTAGATGAATTCGATACCTAGTGTCTTCTCGATCTCCTTTTTCTTTTCAGCTGTAAACTTCTTCTCTGGACTGAATATCTGAGGTGATTTCACACCAGTTATGATCAATAGTGTCTTTATTGTATCTCCAAGATCCTTGTCGATCTGTGCTCCCCAGATGATCTTTGCATCAGGGTTCAATCTTGAAGAGACTGTTTCAACAATCTGTTGACATTCTCTTATTGTTATGTCTTTACCTCCTGATATGTTGATTAATGCTCCCTTGGCATCGTCAATCTCAACATCCAATAATGGATTGTTGAGTGCACGCTCTACAGATTCTACTGCTCTGTTCTCCGTATCTGAATCTCCCATACCAATCATTGCCAAACCTCCACTTCCCATAATTGCTCTTATGTCCGCAAAGTCTAGGTTTACAAGTCCAGGCTTTGTTACCAACTCTGCAATTCCTTTAACCGAATTTACAAGTATTTCATCTGCCACCTTGAATGCGGTAGATATTGAAACGTCAGGAACTATTTCCAAAAGCTTATCGTTAGGTATAACTATTAACGTATCGACAGTCGATTCTAACCTTTCCAATCCATACTTTGCATTTTCCATTCTCTGTTTTCCTTCCATTGTGAACGGTAATGTAACAATACCAACTGTAAGAGCTCCCATTTTCTTTGCAATTTCTGCAACGATTGGTGCAGCACCAGTACCTGTACCACCTCCTAAACCACATGTCACAAAGATCATATCACTTCCTTGAAGCCATTTCTTTATTTCATTCTTAGATTCCTTTGCTGCTTCCTCTCCAACTTTTGGATCAGAACCTGCACCAAGACCTCCTGTGAGCTCCTTACCAATCAAGATCTTTACATCTGCATCCGTGTACAACAAATCTTGTGCATCTGTATTAACGGCAACAGTCTCTGCACCTACAATTCCTACTTGCATTAATCGTGTAATTGTATTATTTCCAGCACCTCCTACTCCAATTACCTTAATCTGAGCCTTTCTTTTTTCGAGAAGCTTCCTCAATTCTTCATCTTTTTCTGTTCTAGAACGACCCATTGCCATAAATTATCACCGAACTTATAATTATTTTCCAGTCGTAAACTTTAAATACTTATTTTAATAAAAATAGTAGTAGGAGTAATAGTAATAGTAGAAGATGATTAAAATGTGGCTAAAATGTACGCATTGTGGTCATGTATGGCAAACTAGAAAGGATAGAATACCTAGCCAATGCCCACACTGTAAATATTCAACATACTACTATAAACCCATTGCCTTAAAGAAAAAAGATGATTTATCTAGAAGAAGGTGATTCATTCTTTAGTTCAT
The DNA here is from genome assembly GCA_964428495.1 of uncultured archaeon. Classification (GTDB taxonomy): domain Archaea; phylum Aenigmatarchaeota; class Aenigmatarchaeia; order GW2011-AR5; family JAHLMP01; genus CAYRXY01. The sequence continues at coordinate 14,552 of CAYRXY010000002.1, read as the reverse complement.
AGACTTCTATAAGCTTCAATCTCTTCACACCACAGTATTTTAGAACAAGGGATATGATCTTAGATTTCAATTGAAGAGGAACATAAGCTTCAACTTCAGCCGTGTCTTTATCAATCTTAACCTTTGCATCTATACCAAAATATTCAAATATCGCCTTAACCTTCTCTTCAGGTTTTTCAATCTTTTCTACGATTTCCATCTCATATTCAAGCTCTCTACCAGCAAGTGGATTGTTAAAATCAACTCTAACTCTTCCACCGTCTATGGACTGGACTTTACCTTTCATACCAGAAAAGTCGACCACCATTCCGGGTTTAGGATTAATTTTCTGTTCTTCGAAGAATGTCATAGGAAAAACTTTAACTAAGTCAGGTTTCCGTTGACCGAAGCCCTTATCTGGTTTTACGACAATCTTCTTCTTTTCTCCGACATTCATCTCCAAAAGAGCATCATCAAGACCCTTTATAACAAAACCTTCACCAATAACAATAGGAACCGGTCGATAAACAACCTTCTCGTTGTATATTCCCTCTTTCTTAGCTATATCCTCATATGTCAAATCAAAAATTTCTCCTGTATCCTTTATTCTACCAATAAAGTTAATCCGTACAAAGTCACCCTTCTTCATACAACCACCGAATACTCTTTCTTTGATTTTTTTATTTTTAAAGCTTAGTTCTAAACTTTTTAAAGTTTACCTACCGTGAAGTAATTAAGGTGAAGATATGTTATTTAATACAACAAAAGATTGGAAAAAGTATCTAAACCCAAAAGATGAGGATGTTCTAAACGAGCTGTTAGAAAAAACAGAAATGTATAGAGGAGCATACAAGAACGCAGACGATATAAAGATAGCAAAACTATGGTCAGCTCTCATTGAATTACAAAAGGAAATCAACTCGTTAAATAATAGAATGAAGAGAATAGAGTTCATAATAGGTGGTATGCTAAACCGAGCTGAGGAAGAAAGGAGAAAATTACTAAAAAGCCTGGAGCAATTCTAGCTCTTTAAGTAAACTAACAAACAAATAATTATGATATCGGTAGGAGTAGATCTAGCGGGATTAGAGAAGAATCCAACCGGCTTCTGCAAATTGGAATTCGGAGACAGAGAGAAAACCGATGTCAAAATTCTATTTTCTGATAAAGATATTATCCGAGAAGTGAAGGAGTCAAAACCGAATATAGTATGTATTGATGCTCCACTTTCGCTTCCAAAGACTGGATACTTTCGCAGGTCGGAAATGATTCTTAGAAGTCGTGGATTCAAACCACTATCACCAATGTTTCCCGCCATGAAGACTCTGGCAAAGAGAGGAATGATGCTCCAAGCAAGAATAGAGCAAATGGGAATAAAGGTCATAGAGGGGTTTCCACAAGCAACAGAAAAGATCCTTGGTCTAGAAAAAGAATGGAGAGTAAACGAGCATAAATATGATGCATTATTATGTGCACTTACAGGAAAATACTATCTTCTAGGAAAGTACGAACTAGTAGGTGAAGAGACAATAATTCCTAAAGTTTAAATTCCTTAGCTACGAATTGTTAGTCATGGAAGAGTTTGAAAAAAAGCTCGATATTATAACAGGGGTAAGAACCATAGACGAGCTGGGTGCACTACTCTATGACGTGAGAGAAATCGAAAACGTATTGAGGACGTATGAAAAAATTCTAAGAGAAAGAATCATTCAAGATTATGATAAATTGGTGGGGATTCAATATTTGAAACCTGGAGATTCAGTTATAGGCGATAAGTCAAGGGTTTGGATAAGGGAAAAAGAAGAAAAGACCGTTTCATATCAATTCTTCAAAACCGCTACAGAAGAGGTACCTCAAGCAGTATCCGAATTGTATCGAAAAGGTATTGTTGAAGTAAAAGGAAAGGAAAAGGCAGCGAAATTCATTTCATCGGTGTACGATGTGTTACCAGGAGTAAAGGGTCTTCAACCAACTACAACAGCAAGGAAATACAAATCTGTTTATGCAAAAAGACTAGACGAAGAGCATTCGAAGAAGATGCAGGAGATCCTTGATAAGAACATTATTAGGATTTAAATACAGATTCAAATAATATTATTATGCGTGGCATATCCTCTATAGTCTCCGCTACTGTCATCATAGCTGTTATATTAAGTTCCACATTTGTAGTTCTGAATACATTGAAACCCTCTGTAGAGAAAAGTAAAGACACAGCAATATTGAAAAGTGGAGAGGCTGCACTATTAGCTATAGACAAAATGATGAGAGAAGTTGTATATGAAGCACCTGGAGCTAGAAGAACTATTAAGCTTTCTATAACTGGCGGTAAGCTTGTTGTATCTGGAGAGCGAGATGATATAGAATTTCAAATATTTCCAAAAAGTAATATAATGCAGCCTGGAACTGTAAAGAAGGAGGGGAATCTAATCATATCTTACGGACCTTCAGTAAAGGCTTATATAGCTGATGCAGATAACGATGGTACGGATGACTACGTTCTTGAGAATAATATTATCACATTTGCAGTAAAGAAACTTTACTCATCATCGAATCAGGGTGAAATTAACATGAGTGATCCATCAACTAAGATTGTAAGTTTAATAGAGAATAAAATGACTAATACTGTGATCCATCCTACTTTTAAGGTCTCGTTTAATGATGATTTAAATACCATGTACGGAACTGGCTACACAGAACTGGTAACAAATGGAGACAATCTTCCGGAAGGCATAATAAAGCTCCATATGGAATGTCCAAATACAAAGAATCACCTAAAGTATGAAGTCGTATTTACGTTATATCCAGGTCAGGACTTTGTACATGTCGAAGTCAATAAAGTCTGATTCTTAAAAAAATTCTAAGTAATAATTATTCATGCCAACGAATCTCCCAGCAGAATGGTATAAGAAAAAAGAGGAATTTGACAATGCAAGAGGAGAGGAAAAGATTAAGAAACTAGAGGAACTGATCGCTCTAACTCCATACCACAAAGGAACAGAGAACCTACGGGCCGACTTAAGGAAAAAGTTAGCAAAGTTGAAAAGACAACTCGAGGCTCAGAAGAGTCAAAGAAGAGGACGTTCATACACTATAACAAAGGAAGGAGACGCCCGTGTTTCAATAATCGGCTTTCCGAACAGTGGAAAATCGACATTTTTGAAAAAGTTCACAAATGCAGACCCAGAGATAGCACCATACCTTTTCACGACTACAAAGCCAGAACTTGGTATGTTTGAGTATGAAGGTGTTCAGATTCAATTCGTTGAAATTCCATCTACATGGACGAAAGAACAACTATCGATAGCAAAGACATCTGAACTTGTGATTTTTCTTTTAGGTGAAAGTGAAGACAAAGAAAGACAAAAGAAAGAATTGAAATCGCTGGCACAAAAAGAAAAGATCAAAAATTATATTTTCATCTCCACTGACGAAATAACAAAAGATGAACTCTTCGAAATGATATGGCAACGTCTCAATATGATTCGGGTCTACACAAAAGAACCAGGTAAAAAACCTAAGGAGAGGGCACTTGTTCTGAAGAAGGGAGCAACGATAAAGGATGTTTGTGAGCACCTACATGAGGATTTTCTAAACTTCTTTGCATTTGCAAAGGTGAAAGGCCCGTCAGCAAAATATAATTGGGAAAAGGTTGGACTAGACCATGAGTTGAAAGATGATGACGTTGTAGAGATTCATATAAGACAAAAATAACTACAAGAACTTACTCTTGTATTCTCTTATCAATTTCTTCGTATAATTCTCCACATCATTACTGTTGAGAGCCTCGTTAAGATCAAACCATTTCCAATCTTCCGCTTCTTCGTTCAATTTGACATCAGTAGAATTGGCTCTGCAAACGTAATCCAAGAATATGAAGTGTTTCTTTTTCCAAAACGAGTCGTCGAAGATAAACTCCTGAAGGCAAACAAACTTCGGTTCGTAAATATCCAGCCCGGTCTCTTCTTTTATTTCTCTTATCAATGCGTCTTCTATAGTCTCTCCAAGTTCTATATGTCCACCAGGAATCGTATACTTACCTTTCCATTTATGAGATTTTATCAGAAGAACTTTGCTATTGGGATTAAAAATTAATGCACCAACTGTTACCTCAGGATACTTATGCTCGCTCATAAGTATTACTAGGAAATAACAAATTTAAAATTTCGTTTTCGAACCTTATCGTATGAAAGTGATAAAGGCGATATTTTTCGACCTATGGAGAACATTAGCATATGAAAACAAGAATCCCTCTCCGTTAACAGAATTAAGGGAAAGAATGGACTATAGAGGTTCTGAATCAGAATATTGGGGAAAGTTTGAAAAAATATTCATGAAAAAACCAATAGAAAACTACAGGGAACATTTAAGAATACTTTCTAAGGAAATTAACATCGACTTGAAAGAGGAAGAAATAGATGAACTGTCAAATATAATGGAAAGAGTGGGTAAATATTCAGAAATTTATGAAGATGCAAGAGAAATAATTCCAAAAATTAAAGAAGATGAATATAAGATCGCAATAATCACTAACTCGATTTACCCTGCCTACGAATACTTTGAAAAGAAACATATAGGATTTATTGATCAATTTGATGCTGTCGTAAAATCTTTTGATGTTAAATCAATAAAGCCGGAACCAAAAATCTTTCAAGTAGCTTTAGGGAAACTAAATGTAAAACCAGAAGAAGCGATCATGATAGGCGATTCGGTATACGGAGATGTTCACGGGGCAGATCATGTAGGAATGAAAGGTATTCTAATAGATCGAGAGAAGAAAAGGAAATTTTACCCAAAGAGAGTCGATGACCTTTACCAATTCTATGAGGAGGTTTATCTAAACTTACCTTGATAGGGCATCATCTAGCAACTTCTTTACCTTCTCCTTACCAACGGTGAAGACAAATGTTGCGAGTCGCGGCCCTTGCTCTTTACCGATCAAAATCTTATAGAGCAATGAGAAGAATCTTTGTGGTTTCATTTCGTAGTCTTTACAGATTGAATAAATCTTCTCATAGAGCTCATCCTCACTCTCAGCCTCACCTAAGATCTTGGAAAACTTTTCCAATGCCTTTATCTCATTATCTTCAACAACAAGTTTAGGTGCTTTTTCGTTCAGCGTAATTTTCATCTCTGGTGCAAACCTTTCAATCCAATTCTTAACCAGTAGAAGACGGTTGTAAATGCGTTTTTTATCTTCGCTCTCAATGGTTTTGTAGATGTTTCCCAAACTTGTCCTTTTCATCAACTCTATCGACGTGTCGACAACAAATTCTTCATCCCATAACTTATTTTGATAAACATTGACAATCAGTCCGGCCAAACGATAAGGAATTCTTACCGGCAGATGATCTGAAATCTGCTTGACAGCTGACTCGTACATTCTAATCCAGTTTACCTTTTCTTTCTCATTTTTAACCTTCTCAACTCCAAAGTAAACTCGCTCAGCAAGATCGAAATCGTTGACTAATCGGTTAATATGCTTCAGATCCAGATCACGCTGTTTCTTCGACTTCTTCGTGTAGAAGAACAGAAAGACTTCCGGCTCCAATATCTCAAGCATCTGTTGAGTAATGTAAATATTACCAATAGAAGCAGACATCTTCTTTCCATTTATCAAAAGGAACTCATAAACATGGGGAATTGGAGGTTCAATACCGTAAATCTCCCTTGCAATAACCTGCCCCGATTGCCAAGAACCTTCGTAATGCTCCTTTCCAAACGGCTCGAAAGTCGTATTGAATATCGCCCACTGAGCCGGCCACTCAAATCGCCAAGCAAGCTTCACGTTGTCTAATGATGTTTCTCCTTTATGGCCACATCCCTTTACTTTATATTTAGAGGAAAGAACAACATCCCTACACTCATACTTGACAGTCCAATTTTCCAAGTCGATCTCAACTGGCGTTGCCGTCATCTTTCCACATTTTTCGCACTTCACAAACATCGGTATATAGTTCTCATCAACCTTCCGTTGAAACCTCGACATAATCTTTCTTACCTTGTCTATGTTCTCTACAACCATTCGAATGTAAGGATCGAATTTTCCCTGAAGATAAAGTGAGTCATTATCGTAAACTTCCGGTTCAATTCCCAAAGCCAAAATACCATCGAGCCAGACACGACCAAAATGCTCAGCCCAGGATTTACAACAGCCAAATGGATCAGGAACATCAACATAGGAATACCCCAGGTGCTTTTCTAATTTCTTCTTCTCTTCCTTTGTAAGTTCATGAATCTTCCCGTCCAGACCTGGTAATTTATCAGGAATCTTCCTCAACGGATCTCGATTATCGTTTGTCAGAACAAATCGTGACTGATAGCCCTGCTTCAATACAGCCTTGTGAACGAACCATGACTTGGCAACATCAAAAAGGTTACCGATATGTTTTGCTCCACTTGGCGATGCCCCAGAACGACACGTCACTATGTTTTTTTCCTTCTTTGCCCTCTCGATGGCCTGCTTTGCAATCTGATCTGCCCAGAAAATTGGTTTTTCCTGAGATACCATAAATATAATTTATATTCAAGTTTTAATTCTTAGCTCTGGTTCCGTAATGTTCTGATATATGTGTTAATAAATCTACAAATGTCTTTAGAAGTAAAAATACGATAGACACAGAAAATGGTAAAAATAAAGCAAATAAAACCACAATATGAATAGGAATTACCCTCAGATATGGTCTCTTCATGAGAGTTTTTATATCTTCCTTTCTATCCCTTTTTAGATTCTTCAGAAACGAAAACAAATGGTTAAAGAAAAAGAGAACTATAGAAAGTAAAGCAAATAAAATATCATTTACGAGTATTCCGGTACTACGGTTAAATAACGTAATTACGAATAAAAATATGGCATACGCTAGGTGGATTCCTCCATAGTGTAAAAAGAACCCAAAAGCATATACTATCCTCTTTCCAAGATTTTCATTTTTGAGTGTTAGTATCCTCAAAAAATTAAAGAATCCTACTATTATGTTCTGAAACCAAAAAATCCACACAAGAACTAAAAAATTCCAGTTCTGAAATAATGCTAGTAAGATCGTTAAAAGATTTACAGTCAATAAACTCCAAGAAGTTGGATCTCTCAATCCCCGCTTTAAATCTTCAAACGTTATGTCATAGTTTTTGATTATACTATATCTTTTCGTTATCAACAGTGGTTTCACCCTTTCACAACTCCCATTGGTAACAACTTAGCGACTGCCCTTGCAATCCCAGCACCCTCGCTGACCCTTATGACCTCGTGAATATCCTTGTAAACATCTGGTGCTTCCTCTGCCAAGACCTTCCAAGTTGCAGAACGAACGATTATACCACGCTTCCTCAAATCATTCTTAATCTTTTCCCCTCTAAACCTTCTGAGTGCTGCATGTCTTGATAGAACACGGCCTGCACCATGACAGATGGAAGAGAACGTCTCCTCCTCTGCCTGCTTTGTTCCTACAAGTACATAGGAAGCAGTACCCATATCTCCTGGTACAAGAACAGGCTGACCAACCTCTTGATAATCTCTAGGTATATCAGGTGATCCAGGGCCAAACGCACGTGTTGCACCTTTTCTGTGAACATAAACCTTTACCTTCTTTCCATCGATACGATGTATCTCAACCTTTCCGATGTTGTGAGCAACATCGTAAACCAACTCAAGACCAATGTCACCGATCTTCATTCCCAATGCCTTTACAAATGCCTCACGTACCCAATGTGTAATCATTTGTCTGTTCGTCCATGCAAAGTTTGCAGCAGCAGACATAGCCTGGAAATAATCTTCACATTCTTTTGTTCCAGCTGGAGCGTAGACCAATTCTCTGTCTGGAAGTTTAGCTAGTTCATCTTTAAATTTCGTTTCTAAAATTCGAATATAGTCAGAAGCGACCTGATGACCAAAGCCACGAGAACCTGTATGAATCATAACAGTAATTTGACCGACATGAGTTATACCGAACTTCTTTGCAATCTCTGGCTCATAGATTTCAGCGACGCGTTGAACTTCGAGAAAGTGGTTACCTGCACCGAGTGTACCAAGTTGAGGTGCACCACGCTTCAAAGCCTTCTCCGAGACCTTTTCCGGGTTTGCAGATTTTAAGTGACCTCCTTCCTCTATGTGTTCTGAGTCCTTTTCAAAACCATAACCATTTCTTATCGCCCAATCTACTCCATCTGCTAAAACGTCCTTAAGTTGATTTGGTTTAAGCCTTAACTTTCCCTTACTACCTACACCGCTTGGTACGTTATGAAATATTTCTTCCACTAACCGTTCGAGATGTGGTTCAACATCCTTAACACTAAGATTTGTTCTAAGCAAACGGACGCCACAGTTTATGTCAAAACCGATACCGCCGGGTGATAGACCACCTTTTTCATAGTCTAGTGCAGCAACACCACCGATTGGAAACCCATAACCAAAGTGCATATCAGGCATTGCCAATGAATGCTTGTAGATACCCGGTAAACAAGCAATATTTGCCACCTGCTCTATCGCACCGTCCTCCACTTGCCGTAGTAGTTTTTCTGATAAGTATATTCTAGCAGGTACATTCATACAAGGCTTTACGCCCTTAGGAAGCTCCCATACGAATTTTCGAATCTTCTTTAACTGCTCTTTCATCACAACCACCGCGCAGAACTCTCATTCTGCGCGTACCCGTTTCCACAAAACTATGTGGCAGGTACGCGTCTTCAATTATTATCTTACGTGAGAGTTTTTAAGTATTTAAGATTTACCACTGAATTTTTATTGGGTGCTTCAAGTTGAGTCATGTAAAGGAAATGAGTAAATCCGTCGAAATGGTTGATGCTCAATTACCACCAATAGAAGAAGTGGTAAAAAGGGCTTATGATGTAACTAAAGATAAAAAATATAAATGTGAGCTAAGATTTTCTTCTGAATTAGTACCTTATTCATTTCCTCGATTGAAGAATGTAGATGATCCACTGGGTGTTTTGAAGTATTATGCTCCTATTGTCTATAATGTGATAGACGTTTATAAAATTCGGAAAGTTAAAAATTCTCCCAGAAATAACTTCAAATGGGCAAAGAAAATAAAAGAAAAAATACCAGAAAAACATTTTATTCAGAAGGGGGATTATGATATAGAGATATATTTTGAGGCTTTGCCTTTTCCGATTGATGTTGAAGCGATTGGTAACTTTACAACATCAGTAGATATACATATGGATCCTGAAAGAATTGAAGATGGACTTAATGTAGAGGATATTTTAAAATATCCAATGGTCGAAAAAATCAATGAAAATAGGGGAAAGGGTTATATTAAACGAATAGAGCCATTTAATTCTTCACGAGATATTAAAGAGTGGGGAGAGGCTGAGCTTGATGGAGTTTCACGAACTCTCGAAATGAAAGTTGAAGTTGTTTCAAACGCCGACCCCGTTAGCAAATATGAAGCAGAAAAAATGTTATCCGAACTAGAAGAGGATATTCAAAGAATATTTGGTATAGACCCAACCAAGGAATAAAAAATTAAGTACTATTCTAAATTCTATGGGAAAAATAAAGTAGAGATAAATAGAGGAGTAATGAGAGAAGGTCCAGGAACGATTCCGTTTATTAATGGAAAGGGAGAAAAGGATGAAATGATTCTAAAAGATATAAAGGAAATCATCAATGAGAAAAAACATAAATCACCTGATGAAATAAGTCTATTTCTAAATTCTATAATATTTTTGTCAAAGAAATAGCGGGGGGTGGATTTGAACCACCGACCTCCGGGTTATGGGCCCGGCGAGCACTCCAGTCTGCTCCACCCCGCTGTACGTAATATTTAATTAATAAATGAAGAGTTTAAAAATTAATTATGAACAATAAACAACTTATTATTCTCTATTCAATCGGAGCTTCTCTGTTTTACGCTCTTCAAATAATTATTCAAAAAATCGGATTTAATGAAGGATTGGAACCAGTGCCTTTCATCTTTTCACGAAGTGTTGTTGTTATGATTTTTTCTTTTCTACTTTTCTATCCACTCCTTTCATCTTCATTCTCAAAAATTAAACGCAAACCTTCAATTCTTCTAATTTCTATACTAGCTGCAACCGCAATTTTCACGTTTATCCTAGGTCAAAAATTTACAACAGCAATTAATGCTGGATTTCTTGTTAATCTAAGATTACTTTTTATACCAGCCTTTATGGTCATTATGCTAAAAGAATTTCCAAAAAGACATGAAATTCTAGCAATGATAATTATGCTTATCGGATCTTTTTTGTTAATAACGCAAGGTAAATTTACAATGCCAAATGTTGGGGATATTCTTATGATAGGAGTCGGATTGGTTGTGGCGCTTCAAAATGTACTCGCAAAATTTCTAATGAAAGATATCAGTAAAGATATTGTAATTTTTTATCGTGTTGGAATAGGATCATTGATATTATTTATCTCCATTCCGATTTTTTATCATTCCAATCTTTTCGTACCACTACTTAATTCTATAGGTTATGTTTTTGGAGCTGGCTTATTTTACTTTCTAGGTGTTTACTTCTTTTATAGAGCTATTAAATTGGCAGGACCGTTTTTGCCTTCACTTTTCTTTCTATTCTCTTCTATTTTTTCATCAATTTTGGCATATATTCTTCTAAAAGAAACCTTAACATTAGTCCAGATCATCGGGGCAGTTGGAATCTTGATAGGAGGAGTTTTGGTGAGTATGAAGATAAATGAAAGTTAAACCCTTTTCAATTTTTTAAAAATGTTTTCCACTTCTATTTCGGGATAACCTTCAACAATTATATCAGCAAATTTCTTGTAGGGTTCAACATACTTCTCGTGACCTGGACGAACGAAGTTGACCCATTGATGAAGAACATAGTTTAGGGAACTCTTTCTTTTCTTTATATCTCTTTTAATCCTTCTAATCAAGCGAATGTCAGCAGGAACATCTAAAAAGATTTTTAGATCTAAGAAATTTCTAACAGTTCTATCATATAGAACAAACAAACCTTCTACAATGATCACCTCTGCCGGTCGAATAATTTTCTCACCTATCTTTCTATGCTTAACAAAGGAGTAGATCGGAACCTTAACTGATTCCCCTTTCATAAGAAGTTTCAAATGTCTTCTGAAAAGCTGTAAATCTATCGCACGTGGAGAATCAAAATTTATTTTATTCAACTTTTTCTCTCCACCACCTTTGTAAATACAACGATAATACATGTCCATAGAAAGTATAACAGCGTTGCCCAATCGATCCTTGATCATCCGTGCCAACGTCGTTTTGCCCGATGCGCTTCCTCCGGTAATCCCTATGACGAAGGACTTCATAAATAAAATTCATTTTGAGAAATTTAAAATTGATATTAAAATGGTGTTAAAACTTAAAAACCTCTATGCTTTCATAGCATCATATGTAGGAATAGGGAT
>CAYRXY010000002.1:0-3099 GCA_964428495.1 uncultured archaeon | reverse complement strand
TGTTAAAACTTAAAAACCTCTATGCTTTCATAGCATCATATGTAGGAATAGGGATGCCAAAACATGCTGTTCCATTTCTCCAACTGCAACATGTACCATTTTTCATTTCATAATAATGTTCCGACACTTTGTTAGGATCTAGAGGGCCACAATTTCTCTCATTAACTTCCTTTACAATACCTATACATATACCTTTTTTCATTCCACCGCTTATATATTCATGACAATCAGACCCATAATTATATTTCCATTTGTTTTCAATACTGACAAATACAAGAATGAGAATTATCACCACAATAGCCAAAATCTTCCATAATTTTCTCATAGCTAAAATAAAGTTAAAGATTATTTAAATTTGTTAATAAATAGCTATTGAGGTCTAAATTCCTTCACCACTCACAAAAACTCACATATTCTTATTTAAAATTTAGAAGAAAAAAATTAGGTAAGTCTTAGTGATCTCAATGAAGGTAAAGCTGATTGCATATACCCCTGATCCTGAAAAGGTCGTCGCGATTTCTGGCTACACTTCTATATCAGAGAAAGGACCAATTGCTAAGATGAAGGGATATGATCCCGAGAAAGGGAGAAAGGTCATAAAGAATCTTGTGTCATATGGTCATCACTCTGTGATCGAGCACGCAACGTTTACCTTTGCTGTTGAAGGGGTTTCCAGGGCATGCACCCACCAACTTGTTCGCCATCGTATCGCATCTTACACACAGCAAAGTCAGCGCTATGTTAAGTTTAAGGATCTTGACTACATCACGCCACCTACCATTCAACGACACGAAGAAGCAAAGAAGATCTTTGATGAAGCGATGAAAAAAGTAGCAGAGATATATCAAAGGCTTACTGAGTTAGGGATTCCTCCAGAGGATGCTCGATTTGTATATCCTAACGCATCGAAAAGTAACATAACGATAACGATGAACGCTCGAGAACTTCTTCATTTCTTCTCGTTAAGAACCTGTCTTCGTGCACAGTGGGAAATTCGCGAACTTGCGAATAGAATGCTTCTGGAAGTGAAAAAGGTTGCACCGACAATTTTTGAGAAAGCGGGTCCAAACTGTGTCAGGCTTGGATACTGCCCTGAAGGGAAATTGACATGTGGAAAGATAAAGGAAGTTAAAGAGACCTATCTAAATCTAAAAGGTGATCCAGACGAAATCGAAAAACTCATCGCTTTGGGACAAAACTAAGGAGTATATCCAAAATGTTGTAGAAAAACAGAACAAGTGGAGAAATGAGTGTATAAATCTCATTGCATCAGAAAACGTGATGTCAAAAGCATGTGAACAGGCTTATCTCAGTGACTTTCTTCATAGATATGCAGAAGGTGAACCTTACAAACGATATTATCAAGGAACGAGGTACGTCGATGATATAGAATCGATAGCACAAGAACTTATAGGAGAACTTCTTCTTGTACCATTTGTAGATGTTCGACCAATTTCAGGTACAATAGCAAACTATGCTGCGCTGAGCGCTTTCACGAAACCAGGTGACGCAATCTTCTCATTAGCAACAGAAGCTGGTGGACACATTTCTCATAATCCTGCCGGTGCTCCAGGTGCACTTGGCCTGAAGGTTTATAATTATCCTTTCGATAATGAGAATTTCAATATTGATGTGGACAAGGCAGTCCGTGAGATAGTCAAAGTAAAACCTAAGGTTCTTATACTCGGTGCAAGTTTGTTCTTATTTCCACATCCGGTTGAAGAGATGAAATCAATAGCAGAGAAGGTCGGTGCCATTGTTATATATGATGCAGCCCATGTCCTTGGTTTGATCATGGGTGGTGAATTCCAAGATCCAATAAGAGAAGGGGCAGATATAATAACCAGTTCGACGCACAAAACCTTTCCAGGTCCACAAGGTGGATTAATAGCGACCGATAATAATGACTACTTCAAGGCGTTGAAGAGAAAGGTTTTTCCTGGAGTTACAAGTAACCACCACCTTCATCGACTACCATCCCTTACATTGGCTGCTCTCGAATTCTTGAAATATGGTGAAGCCTACGCCAAACAGATTGTAAAGAACGCAAAGGCATTAGCAGAAGAGTCTTATTCTTTAGATTTACCTGTTGTTTGTGAACATCTCGGCTTTACAGAGTCGCACCAAGTTGTGATGGATGTTAAGAAGATTGGTGTAAGTTCAAAAGAAGCAGTTGAGAATCTCGAAAAGGCAAATATCATCACAAACAAAAACCTCTTGCCATGGGATACGATCAAACAAGTCCATGATCCTTCCGGAATCCGTCTCGGCGTGCAAGAAATGACTCGCTTCGGAATGAAGGAGAGTGAAATGCGTTCCATCGCAAAATTTCTAAAGCGCATCATCCTCGATAAGGAAGATCCTGCCAAAGTTAAGGAGGATGTGATAGAGTTACGAAAACAATTCCAGAAGATTAAGTATGGATTTAATGATGAAGAATGAAAATTCAATGAACAATAAATTCTAATTTTAGGTATTTAAGTTTTCACTCTTGTACCTATTTTTATGGGAGAAAGTGAAATAAATAGAGAAGAAATGCTAAAGGCTGTGCTTAAAATTATGAATCCTGAACATTATTTATTAGGAAATTGGAAAAAATTCATAGAACCCAAAGATTCAGATCCAGAATATGTAAAGTTTCTGAAGAATCTTGACAATAAATTACACTATAAAACCGTAGAAAGTATGACAACAAATATCTCTGGTACCACAACTTACTCTTTATCAGACAATTACACAAGTGAGAAAATAAGTAAAGAGGAAATGGAAAAATTAGTTCAAACCCTCAATGAAGGAATAAACCAAAACAAACTAATATTCTATCCAACAAGATACACATTTACTTTCCCAGGAATTGTATACTCTGTTAGATTAATAGAGGGATATTATCCATTAGCACAAATAAGTGAGCACGAAGTACTAAAATTCAAAGAACAACAGCTCCCAGACGGTTACAACTTCGAAACACTTTCGGAGATCTTCTTGAGCAAAGAAAATATGGAAATGCTAAAACTCTTCGAGAAGGATTTAGAAGACAAGCATAGGCTGACCTTTTCATTGGAACACATTAATGACAAGAAGTTTTATGAGGAATATTGA
>CAYRXY010000001.1:181118-197514 GCA_964428495.1 uncultured archaeon | reverse complement strand
CTTCATTCATTAAAAATTTTACAAAGCGTGTCTAAACACTCTTTTCCTAGTGAACATTAACGCCATATCAAGATCATTAGCTCTTTCTACCACTATCTCTTCGTTCCGTCCTCCTCCAGGATTCACATTCGCAGTTGCACCAGAATAGTACGCCTCTTCAAGACCATCAGGAAACGGAAAGAATGAATCTGTTGCTGATGTTGTATCATCCAAGTTATGCCCTCTATTTTTCGCCCTCTCTCGAGCAAATCGGGCAGCATCTACTCTACTTGGCTGGCCACCACAAATCCCAAGAAGTTGACCATCTCTTACATAAGCAAATGAGTTAGAATGAACTCTTTTCGAAAGAAGCCATGCAATTATTCCATCTACAGACTCCTTTTCTGTGGGTTTACGTTTTGTAGGAATTTCCCATATCTTTCTCTTTCCAAGAAGCTCATCACTCCAAAGCTTGTAATCACAATCTTGAACTAAAAAAACATCACTAATGGAGACAACCTGCTTATTATTTTTCAAGGATTTCTCCAACAAGTCTAAATCGATCTTAACAATTCTCATATTTTTTGTCTCATTCCTTAGGTTGTTTAATACATTAGTTTCAAAATCAGGAGCGACCAGTACTTCAATAAACGGATATTTTCCATTTTCTTTGAGATATTTTCTTGTATCGAGAAATGTTTCATCTATAGTTTCATTGGAGGCAACTATTCCGCCAAAAGCAGAAACAGGATCCGATTCCACGGCCTTCTGGTAAGCCTCACCAACACTCTCACCTAGAGAAAAACCACAAGGACTAGTGTGTTTTAATACTGCTACAGCAGTATCTCGTTTTTCTCCATATTTTTTCAGCCATTTTTTATTATCATCAAACTCATATAACAGCGACGATGCTTCATAAATATCAAGAACGTTGTTAAATGAAAGATCCTTTCCGTGTAGTTGTTCAAACCATTCATCCTTCAAAAGCAAGTATGCCTCTTGATCCCAGTTCTCTCCATATCTAAGTTTCTTCGCTTTTTTCAAAGATTTAATCATTCCATCGATTCTTTGCATCATATGCTCTCTCCTTTGAAGTGCTTCCAAATTTGATAATCATAACCTGTTGTCTTATGAAAAGTCTCGTTAGCCAATGAGGTAACAAACTCTTTAGTAAGATTATCTATCATTGAAATAAATTTATCATACTGAGTCGGATCAATCAATACAAATTTCTTTCTTTCCATATCTCTGTATTTCAATGAAGCCTTTGCAGCAGCTCTTGTCATAGTTGGCCCTCCTATATCAATGGCTTCAATAAGAGATTCATAGTCTTTCTTTTTGTTTGCAACCTCTTCGAATGGGTAAAAATTAACAATTACACCATCTATATGCTTTACATCATTCTTTTTCATCCATTCTCTATGTTCTGGTATATCCTCATGATAAAGAATTCCTCCCTCAATTTTTGGATGTAACGTTTTAACCAATCCCTCTGGTCCTTCTTCCATTCCCGTGTACTCACTTACTTCTATCACGTTATACTTTCCGCTAATTTTTCTTTTTGTTCCGCTTGTTGCAATAATCTCTATATTCGGATTATGTTCGTAAATACTCTTTATCAAATTATTTAGTCCTTTCTTATTAGAAACACTTATAATTACCCTTTCTATCATAGTAATCACACTAAACGTAACATTTTGAAAATTTAAAAGCATTATTCAATCGACAAAATAAACTTCTGTGCCTTTAGAAAGAATCTTTTCAAGATCTATTTCAAATTCATTCTCCCCTTTTCGAACATCTTCTATACTTTTAGCGCCTCCCCAGAAAACCTTCATAGAATGCTTTAAATAAGATTCAAGTTCTTTCAAAGTCCTTGAAACAGAACCTCTATAAGGAACATATTTTTCCTCTCCATGAATCACAATATTTTCATCTAGATATCTACTACCACCTCCCTTTTCTATAGCTTCTTTCATTGCTTCAGGTGAACCCATACCTCTATAAAGCTTTACTTTCTTTGTTCCACCGTCCTTTGTTTTTATGGTTCTAACATATCCTGGACATTCATCGTGTCCAGCAAAAAGATAACCACTCATAACAGAATGCGCTCCAGCTCCTATTGCGTATAAAATTTGTGGATAGTTTCTAACTCCCCCATCTGCTATGATAGGTATTTCCTTCACTGATCTAGAAACTTCATATATCGCATTTAGTTGACGACCACCAACTCCAGTAACGTTTCTAGTTATACATATTGATCCGGGACCTATCCCTACCTTAACTGCATCTGCTCCCCACTCTTCGATCTTACGTGCACATTCACCATTACTTACGTTACCACCAACAACATCGACATCATCGTAAAGTTTTTTCAATCGTTTTATCGTATATTCGACGCCAGAAGAACAGCCTTGAGAAGTATCTATGACGAAAACATCCACGCCTGCTTCATAAAGTTTTTCAGCTCGTTCATCCAAGTCTTTACCAGGTCCACCGACGGCCGCAGCAACGAGTAGCCGATCGTACTTATCTTTAACAGCCCTTGGAAATTCCTTACGAAGTTCAAGGTCCTTTCTCGTGACCATTGCAGCAAGGTGATCATCATCATAAACAAGAAGGAGTTTTCCTCTTCGTGCTTCCAGGAGTTCATCGTATGCCTTTTCCAGATCAATACCCCATCTCTCTGTCACAAGATCTGTGTTCATCCGGTCCTTAACAAGAAGTTCTCCATGCTTATCAATAGAATAATCCTTATTTGTGATTATACCAACAAGTTTTCCATGTGGAGTCCCGTCTTCCGTAACAGGGAATGATCCAAATCCATAGGTTTTCCTAAGTTCTTCTACTTCGTATATAGAAGTTAAAGGTGAAACCGTTATTGGCTCTGTTATGAAACCGCTCTTAAATCGTTTAACTTTCTCAACTTCTCTCGCTTCCTCTTCTGAGGTCAAGTTCTTATGGATAACGCCGATCCCGCCATGAAGCGCCATCTGAATTGCCATATCAGCTTCGGTAACGGTGTCCATCGCGGCAGACGCGATGGGTAGGTTTAGTTTTATGTTTCTTGTAAATTGGGTTGATAGATCGGGTTCCCATCCAGGTGTTGTATCAGCATACGACTCTTTGACAGTTATATCATCAAGATCAATAGAAAAAGGCATTTGCCCCATTTCCTTAAATTTCCATTTATACTTGAACTTTCTTTTTTTAGCCTCCATATAAAAATATAAGAAAGAAAGTATTTAAGAATTAATCCTCGATTTTTTCGATTTTTATCGATTGTGAAGGACAAACGTTTATGGCATCATTTACACAATTCTCCAAATCTTCACCAATTATACCTTCTGTAAGGCCATTTGTCCTAAACTTTTCTACTATTTGAGATTTACCATCCTCGCCTATTTCAAATACATCTCCACATATACTTGCGCATGCCATGCATGAGATACATGAATCTTTATTGACTGTTACCTTGAATTTTACCATAAAATAAACTCACCATACAAAAATAAAAAGTTTATATTTTACTTACAGTTGGAATTATCCTTTTCCTTGTATGTTCTGCTACATCCTTAATTTCCATTAGTACCTCTTTAGGTATGGGAACGTCAATCGCATCTTTCAAGTATTTTCCTTCCTTCAATTTTTCTACTCTAAACTTAAGATTTCCAAATCCTTCCATTCTTGTAAACATGAGATTATCTGCTGATTTTTCCCATCGTTCTATCAAATTGTAGAAGGCACTTGTGCTCACAGAGAACATGTACGTTTTGTCACCACTTTTCAACAACTCGTCAATTTTATCAAGAATTGCAGCCTTATAGGTTGGTGAAAAGAGGAGTAAATTTAGAGCTGAACCAAAGAGCATCGTATCCTTATCGACATAATTATCTACAATATGATCCCACACATCAGGTTTTAGCAAGTTTGCTCTTAGATGTTCTTCTTCCTTGTACTCGTCTATGGACGGATCAAATTGAACAAAAGTTACATCATATTCAGAAATATCCATTCCATACAAACTCTTCATAGCTTTTTCAACAAAATCCATAGTAGGATATTGAAGAGGTATACCAACTACCTTTCCTCCTTTTCTTAGCCAATTTGCCACAAATCCGAGGACAACAAGTGGCTTACCTGTTCCTCCTGGACCACTCACTAACGTTGAAGATGGATACGGGAGTCCATCTGGCATAACTTTTCTAAGCCACTCTTCTCTAAGCTCAAGCATCATTCGAATCACCTCGTTTATAATCCTTCTCTCCAGCTGGTATTGGTATGTTTAACCAATTCTCCGGCGGAACAAATGGACATGCATATTTTGTATTGTATGCACACCATGGATTATATGCCTTATTAAAATCTAGAATCCAATTCCCACCAGGTGTTCTATCGCGATGATAATAAAGATCTAAATATCTACCGGCACTATATGTTTCCTTTCCATTTGTTGTATCCTTGAAGGGAATGAACAATTCTTCTTCTAATGGGTTGTTTGTGTAGACTTGAAGTTTATACTCCTTACCGTCGATCACAAATCTAAATTCTCCCCATCTCTTGAATATCCTTATTTGTCCTGCAGTATCCATTACCTGAATCTCTATTTTTTCCTTATGTTCGTGTAATGGTATAACAAACTTATATTTCGGATTTGGAGGATAATACGACAATCCCTTGAATTTTACCCTTTCTTCTAAAGGTATTGGAGACTCTGAATGCGTCTTAAAAAACATATCCTTCTCCATCCTTTCCTTTCCAATCATTTTTCTCCATTCTTCTAGGTTCATAAGAATCACGAATTATCCTATAATATTTAGGAATTTTTATACGTTTCTCCCATTGCTTTTTTCAAACTTATAGAGAAATTTGGTACAGTGTCAAACTTCAACGCCTCTTCAGGCTTGACCCATCTATATTCTGTATGTTCCCAGTCGATCTTTATCTTTGGTTTTCTTTTAAGTTCAACTAAGACTGTTACAACTATCCACGTTCTCCCACTTTTTCTATCTGTAAATTTATAAGCTCTCTTTATGCTAACTTGATTTATAATTTTAGGACTTATACCCACTTCTTCCCTAAGTTCTTCAAACACCTTCTCTTTTATTGGTTTTAGCTCATCTAAATAACCTGCAACAACATTCCATTTTCCTTTATACGTCCTTACCTTCTCGCTCCTTTTCAGAATCAATATTTTATCTTTATACCTTACAAAAATCACCACTACTGGAGCTATTCTTGAATTTCTATAATTTATTCTTCTATCGGGAAACCTAGGAAGCCTTCTACTCAACTGCCTTATAACGTCTCTAATTCTCATAAAAATAATAAGAAATCACATAATAAAAACAAAAATTATCCTTCAATGTTTATAGCCCTTGCAGGGCATGCGTTTGCAGCATCTTCCACACAGGTTCTAAGCTCTTCTCCAACTTCTCCTTCTTCAAGGGAGTCTCCTCTAAATTTCTTAGTTATTATCACTTTTCCTTCCTCATCAGCTCCAAAGACCTTTCCACAGACGTCCATACAGATTCCACAGCTAATACAAGCCTCTTGATCTATAGTTATCTTTATGGTTTTGTCAGACATAGCAAATCCCCATCTGCTCTTTTTATGAAGAAGCAAAGTATATAAATCTTTCGATGCTCCCGCCGGGATTTGAACCCGGGTTTCGAGCTCGAGAGGCTCGCATCCTTGGCCGGACTAGACTACGGGAGCCCTTTTATTAAATTCAAAAAATACCTTAAATATTTATAGTGAAACCACCATAATTTAAAAAGGTGTTAAATATGGCAAAAGCAGAACCCGTTGTTGTAAAAAGTAAAGTAAAGGCATACGCAAAAAAAGTTGGTAAAGGCGTAAGATTTCCTGACGAAGCTGTCGATGCACTCGACAAAAAGGTAAAAGCATTTATTGAGGAGCTTGTGAAGGCAGCAAAGGCATACGGAAAGAAAACCGTAAAAGCAGAGGCAATTTAAGAATTTGTTTTGTTTATTTTTTCTTTAATTCTTTACTTGGCCCCTCCCTTCTTCTCTTTGGCTTTAAGTCTAAACTTTTTGTATCCACAACGTCTACATTTTACTTTACCTGCTTTTATCTTAGCAGAACTTGCACGAATTTTAGCGTTACATCTCATACAAACATAAACATTCTCAAAGAGCCTTTTTGCAACCTCATCTGGCATCTTCTTCATAAAAACACCTTTTACAGATTATTTACTTTTTTTAAATTTAAAAAGCCTTCTCTCGAACTTCCTAACGTCACTATACTTACTCAACCAATCAACCTGATCTCCCTTAAACCTACCTTTAATGGCAGATAACATTTGGTTGATAATTTTTTCGCGTTTTTTACTTGTTGCATTTATTTGAATCACATTTTTCGAATTGTTTAACGCTTCGGCATAAATTACATCCAATAATTCTGCTTCTATATTTTCCAAAATCTTTTTTCTGAGATAACCTCTCCTTTTCAACCTTCTTGCTAGTAAACTTGGGTCCAACCTGATAACAAATGTAATATCCGAAGGGATAAAATGAGAAAGATGACCATCAATTATTAGGTTGTCCTTATTTTTAAGAAACCTTTTCATTTCTCTATTCAGTTTTTTAACATCAACTATCATCGCCTTGAAAGATTTGTCATACCCAGAAGAAAGATTTTTTTCTCTAACAAAATCTGTGATATGGATAACACTGTACCCTAACTTTTTAGATAGAAATTTAGATAAAGTAGTCTTACCTACACCCGGAGTTCCTGTTATTGATATTATCATAAGTTACTTATATTTCATTTTCTTTAAAGGTTTGATAAATTTCACATCGCTCGTATGATCCTTCTCTACAATGCTTATAATCGAAGGCTCCACATATATCTTTATAGGGACAAAGGCGAATAGGTCCATCGAAAATGCCTTCACCGACCATCTGAATCAACCTTTAAAATTTTAATCAATAAGATAACTTCATGAAGTTAAAGCTTTTATTTGTTTCACTCATCGTTGTATTACTCGTATCCTCGTCTTTATGCGTCCAAAAAGACTTAAGAAGCATAACAATAAATGGTCAAACCTATCCATTTGATTACAACCTTTTCAAGATAATCGAAATAAATGCAACCAATACGAAAGAAATCAAATCTCTGATAGATGAATATCCAAAGATATGTTTAGAATTTAATGAATCAAGTCAAGACAAAAAATACTTTGCAGTTGGTGGATTCAACCTGGTATTCAGAATAACAAGGCTCTATATATTAGAAGGAATTAAGAAAAACGTCACAGTATGCAATGAAGAACCGAAGATCGTTTTCTTAGGTCCTAATACAGGAGCTAAAGAGACATCCGTATCGCTCGTCAACAATACAATAATAGTTCAAGGTACTACACCAGACAATTTCGAAATGGCTGTAGATAGACTCTCCCTAATCGTTTTAGGAGTTGATAAAGAAAGATTAGAAGAAGAGTGGGCATTAAAAAAGTGAATATTTAACTCATTCTAGTAAAATTAAACTTATGAAACACGTGATTCCGAGATTATTCAGGGAAAGGTACGGAAAAATTCTTGGTAAGGAGAAGAATATTTTTATAGAGTATTGTCAGAAACCATTGAGAAAAAGTATAAGGATAAATGAGTTAAAAGCTGATGTAGATGATGTAATAAAAAGGTTATCATCCTATGGATGGAAGTTAGAAAAAATTCCATGGACTAAAGCCGGTTACTGGGTAAGCTATCCTGAAGGGGAACAAGTCGGAAACACATTGGAGCATTTTATGGGTTATTACTATGTCCAAGAGGCTGCATCGATGATTCCACCAATACTTCTTGATCCAGATGAGAGCGATAAGATACTAGATATGGCAGCAGCCCCGGGATCAAAAACCTCTCAACTTGCTGATACTATGAAGAACAATGGAACTATAATTGCAAACGATGTCAGTATTGAAAGAATAAAGGTATTGAGATTTAACTTGGAAAAACTTGGAGTTATGAACACAATAATATCAAGAATGGATGGACGATCATTTTCAAGATTTGAAAATAAGTTTGATGCTGTCATGCTTGATGCACCATGTTCGTCAGAAGGTATAATAAGAAAGGATTGGAAAGCTCTATCAAAATGGAGCATACGATTCATCATGGGAATGTCGTATCTTCAAAAACAACTAATAAGTGCTGCAGTTAGTGCAACAAAGAAGGGTGGTGTAATTGTTTATTCAACATGCACATTAGCACCGGAAGAAAACGAGGAAGTCATAGATTATGCAGTAAAAAATTTTGGACTAAAAGTTGAAAAGGTTAGACCAAAAGCTCTGAAATTCAGAAAGGGAATAAGAGAGTGGAAAGGTAAGAAATATGACAAAGAGGTTGAAAATGCCCTAAGAATATGGCCTCATGATAACGATACAGAAGGGTTTTTTGTTGCAAAATTAAGAAAGGTGTAAGATATGTTTAAGAAGTTGAACGAAATTGAAATATCTGGAATAATAAAATACTTAGATAAAAGGTTTGGCATAGATTCATCTGTTTTCAATAAATTCAAATTTTTTATCTCCGGAAAAAAGATATGGATAACTCCTAAATCATTAGATGAAAATTTAGTAAAGAGGGAGGAATCTGTTGGATTAATGTTTATGAGGATAGAAAAGAATGAAAGAATAAAATTATCAACAAATGCTGCACAAATTTTTGGAAGATATGCTACTAAGAATGTTGTCGAATTAAATAACCAACAATTATATGAAGCTTTAAGAGGCCTTGACATAACTGTTGATGAAGATTCAACAGAAGATGGATATGTTCTGTTAAAGTATCAGAATGATGTATTAGGTATTGGTCAAAAACGTGGTAGTTTTGTAAAAAACATGATACCAAAAGCAAGAAGAATAAAAAAATTTTAATTATTTTAAATACTGAAGATAAAACTAAATAAGGTGTCCTCATGGAAGAGATATGGACTGAGAAGTATAGACCAAAAACATTCAAGGAGATTGCTGGTCAAGAAGAAATAATAAGTCGATTAGAAGCGTTGGTAAAAAAGAAATCATTACCTCATTGCATCTTTGCCGGTCCAGCTGGCACAGGTAAAACAACCACAGCACTTGTGATCGCACGCACACTGTTCGGTGATGACTGGCAAGCAAATTTTACTGAGATGAATGCAAGTGATGAACGAGGAATTGATACGATAAGGACAAAAGTAAAGGATTTTGCCAGAACAAGGCCAATTGGTCATAATTTTAAAGTCATTTATCTCGATGAAGCAGATGCACTCACACGAGATGCGCAACAAGCATTGAGACGAACTATGGAAAAGTATTCTGACATTTGTCGCTTCATTCTCGGTGTAAATTATATTTCCAAACTAATACCACCAATCCAATCAAGAACTGCAATATTCAAGTTTAGACCTTTAGATGAAAAGTCTGTAACAAAATATCTCAAAATGATCACTAAAAAAGAGAAGCTTCATATTGACGAGAAGGCCTACAAGGCAATATTCATTACAAGTGAAGGTGATTTGAGAAGAGCAACAAACATCCTTCAGGCTGCTGCTGCACTTGGGAAGAAGATAACAGAGAAGACGATATACGAAGTTACATCTAATCCAAATCCAGACGAAGTGAAGAAGATGTTGAAACTTGCATTAGATAAGAAGTTCGAAAAGGCTCGTGAAGTTCTTATAAAACTCCTCCGTGAGCAAGGACTTGCAGGCGAGGATATCATAAAGGAGATTCATAGACAGATTTTCAATCTCGATATTGATAACGAGAAAAAAGCAAAGATGATAGAGGCAACAGGTGATTGTGAATTCAGACTAACAGAAGGGGCAAACGACCAGGTCCAGTTAGAAGCACTGTTGGCAAGGTTTATGGTTATTTGAAAATAAGGAGAATTTGTAAATTAGTAAACTTTTAAACATACTTTTTTGCAACTTCATAAATCATTTCTCTAACAGCCCTTCTTACACCCTCAGAATAAGATCCAATTTCCCCTAATTCTTTCAATCTTTTCAATGCTTCTTTCGCTTCTTTATTGACTCTAACAGTCACTTTAATTGTCTTATCCATCTCCAAAATATGGGAAGAAACTCTTAAATATGCCGGAGGGGGGACTTGAACCCCCGACCTCTACGTTTCTCAGTCCTTTCATCTCCCAAGGGGATCAACGCTCATACGAACGTATGAGCGTAGCGCTCTAACCACTGAGCTACTCCGGCTTCAACATAATTTTATCGTTAAAGGTTTTTAAGATTCATATTCATAACTTCTTAATATGGAATTCAAGCTCGTAAAGGAGGGGAAAGTTGAAGTAATGGTCCCTAATGTAAAACTACCGGAAGATGGAAGAGCTTATGGTTTTTACAATCCAAGAATGTCCTTCGATCGAAATATTTCCGTTACCGTAGTGAAGACATTCGCCAAGATATTTAAAGAAAAATTAGGAAAACTTCCGAGGGTGTGTGATCTTTTAACAGCTACTGGCATAAGGGGCATAAGGTATGCTAAAGAAGCCAAACTTTCTGATGTCACAATAAATGACGTTAATGAAAAGGCGATTGAACTTGCAAAAAAGAATGTTGAAGGAAATCAGGTTAAGATCCAAGTTAAGAATATAGATGGGTCAAAACTTCTTCTCAAAGAGAAGTTTGATATAATAGATATAGATCCTTTTGGCTCTCCTTTTCAATTCATAGATCCAGCTGCAAGATCGTTAGAAAAATTTTCACTTCTTTGCGTAACGGCTACGGACCTTCCTGTTTTGTTTGGAATATACCCTAAAACATGCTACAGACGGTATAGTCTAAAAAGTAAGAGATGCCAGTTTGAAAATGAGCTTGGTCTAAGAATTCTTGTAAGTTATATTATTCGAGAACTTGCAAAATACGAGCTTGCATTTAAACCAGTCCTTTCATATGCCAGAAAACATTGGATGAGAATTTATGGGATTGTTGAAAAATCGTCAACAAAGACGGATCAAATTCTTAAGGAATTCAAACATCTTATGATAGATGATTTCGAAGTCGGAAATGTTTATATGGGAAATCTTCAACAAGAATTTTTTGTCAAGTCAGTACTAGAAGATATGAAAAAGAGAGACTATGCTTTAGAAACAAGGATGTTAGAAATAATAAAATCAGAATTAGATATTCCCTTTTACTATGATTTGACATGGGTGTCAAAACATTATAAGAAAAAAATACCCAAAGTAGAAAGCATAGTAGAAAATCTTAATAAAAATGGTTTCAAGGCTTCAAGAACGCACTTTTCGCCGACGGGAATAAAAGCAAATGTTGAATTGAATGATTTACTAAGGTTACTAGATTAAATATCCACGATAACTTGCGCTGTCCAGATTCCGTTCTCTCGCTTAACTTCCATTTTGTGATAGGTCGGGGCCTTCACTTCTGTAAGTATTTCATGCTTATCTTCATTGAAACTTTCCCCATATGCTTTTCCACTAACGGTAAAATTTTTTTCATCGACCTTTATATTGAACTTAGATAGAAATAGAGATTCTGTATCTATAAAAAATAGGAGCTCATTGATCCATTCAAATATCAGAGATTTCAAATCATTTGCTTTTACATTTATTTCTCTTTCTTCTATTGGTTCTATTTTACCATTTAACATAATCTTATTTATTGCAAGAGCTACGCTCTCAAGAAGCTCCTCTAATGTTTTACCATATGCCTTAAAGCAAACATCTGCTGTAGTTATATCCAAAAATTCAAATTTTTTCATAATATTACTCTAAGATGAATCAATTTAATCTTTAAAACCTTTTTAAGCAAAATAGTCAAAATATTAATACGAGGCGATAAGATGGGAAAGGCACCATACAGGCGAATATACAAACATTCAAGCTCAAGAGGATCAGAGAGATATGTTGAGTGTGCATACTGTCATAAGAAGGTTCCTAAATATAAGGCTTTCGTAAAATATGTTGGATTTAGAATTACAGATCCTGTGCTAAAGAAGCAAATAAAATCGATGGGTTCTTACAAAAAAATATATGTTTGTCCATCTTGCGCCAGATTTAGAGGCATAATTCAGCCCGGAAAATCGAGAAAGAGCCGAAGAGTGAGTTCTAATGTTTAAAAATATTATTTCTCTCCTCCGGAAGAGGAGAAATAATGAGACTAAAATATCCTTTCAAAGCAAGACAAGAGCTGGTCAACTTCTTGAAATAATGAAAAAGGGAGGAGGAATAAAAGGGAAGGAAGATAAAAAATTGCTCTCACTAAATCTAAAGGGGGGAAAGACAAAGTATCCAAAATTTCAAATATTTCCGAAGAAAAAGCTTATAGTCATTTCTGGTACAAATCCAAGATATCCATTAATAGATCCATACGCATTTGCATGGATAAGAAAGGATCCCATAACAAAGGTGTATGTGTACAACGTCCTTGAACCAGTTCTCACAGAAAGTGATAAAAAAATTCTTGAACGGCTGAAAAATGGTCTGATTGAGGTAATAGACATTCCATTAACAAAGGTTAAAAACGAGGATAAACTGTTAGAGTTTTTAGAAGAAAAGGTTCAAATGCTCCTAGAAGCATACGACATAACTTTACCACCAAATAAGTATCTCAACATCATGTATTATATCTATAGAGATTTCGTAGGTCTAAATGAAATAGAACCAATAATGCACGATCCCTATGTCGAGGATTTCGGTGTAGATGGTGTCGGTGTTCCACTTTATGTAATTCATCAGAAGTTCGGATCTCTAAAAACAAACATAGTATTTAACAATGAGGAAAAGTTAAGGGATTTCGTAATCAAACTAGCAGAGAGATCTGATAGATACATAAGCTATGCAGAACCTCTGCTCGATGGAACGTTAGCAGATGGGAGCAGAGTTCAGGCAACATTGGCAAGTGATGTTACAACGCGCGGTCCGACATTTACAATTAGAAAGTTCCGTTCAGAACCTTTCACACCTGTTGATATGATCATGCTAAAAACAGCCTCATCGGAGTTAATGGCTTATCTTTGGTACACCATAGAGCTTAGAAAGAATATATTGATATGTGGAGGTACATCAACAGGTAAAACAAGTTTTCTCAATGCAATATCTTTATTCATACCAATAGAAAGTAAGATTGTGAGTATAGAGGACACACGTGAAATTTCTCTCCCACACGAGCACTGGATTCCAGGATTAGCAAGACCTAGCTTTACAGGAACGAAAATAGGAGAAGTAAGTATGTTTGATCTACTAAGAGAAAGCTTTCGACAGAACCCAGACTATTTGATTGTTGGCGAAGTTCGAGGTAAGGAGGCATACGTCATGTTTCAGGGAATGGCCTCTGGTCACCCTTCATTCTCTACAATGCACGCCGCAAGTTTAGATGACGTAATTAAAAGATTGCGTTCACCACCTATTGAACTTTCCCCGTCATTGATAGAAACGTTAGACATAGTCATAGTGATGATTCATGCAAAACAGTTCGGAAAGTCCATGAGAAGAGTGAAAGAGATTATGGAAATTCAATCAATAAATCCAGATACTGGAGAAGTTGATTCAGTAAAAGCGTTCGGATGGATACCTGCTGATGATCAAATAGAATACAAGGGTTATTCGTGGGTTCTAAACAAGATATCCATCGATGAAGGTGTTCCCATGAGAAAAGTTCTTTCAGAAATATCTCTTCGGAAGAAGGTTCTTGAATGGCTTGTTGAAAGGGGGATAAGAGATTTGAACAGCGTTTCAAAGTACATCGTAATGTATCAAACAGATAGAGAAAGATTATTAAAACTAATAGAGAAAAAATAATCACTTTTCTTTGACTAAAATCTTTACTCCCTTCTCTGATTTCCCTTTCTCGAAAACTAAGGTGTGTGTTCCTTCACCGAGAGTAAGGTTACCTACGATATCTACTGAAGGATATTTTAATTTAACCAATACGGGATACTTATGTTTGAATTCTATTGAAGAAAGTGGAGTATATGCTATTGATCCTATTGATCCATAACTATTTGAGATTGCAGAGCAACTTCCATTGACTAGAGCTATGATCAGATGGTTTCCTTCATAGTATTGTGATATTTTCATCTTATTTTCCGTATCCTGTGAGAGAGATGCTGAATCAAACTTTGAACCGGTAAATATCATTGCAGCAGCTGGTTGTCCACCTTCGACTGAATCATAGGAGCAAGTATAATATTTTGAAAGTTGTGACTTGGAATAAACTCCCATTCCTTCTTCACCAACCATACCTGTGTCTCCAGATATTCCATTTATATCAAAGTCCATTTCGACCGTGACCTTTTCTATAGTTGTATTAAGAATCACAACAACAGAGTTAATCTCTTCGGTATTGCTATATCTATCAATTCCTCTAAATCTTACGTAGCTCTTTCCATTTGTTGTAATTTCTATAGGATTTTCATAGGTTATAGAAGGAATGCATGTGTTATCTCTGTCAACGCAGTACTTTATTTCCTTACATCCAGATTTATCATCACTACAGAACAATGAAACCTTCACATACTTACTTCTAACCTCTGTATTAAACGAATATACATCACCATAATCATCTTCACCAACTGTCCATGTTGTTGGGGCCGCTTTATCATACTTCAAGCTTAGTGGATAGTAGTCAATATTCGGACCGTTTGAATTCAGTTGATAACTCGAATCACATATCCCATCTCCATCTGCATCCGTACAGGTGTCGGAGAATCCTGTTCCATCAGGTTTGCCCCAGTAGTTACCACCCATGTAAGGACCACCTACTTTACTCTTTGAAAACATCTTGTTTTGATTCCATACATTATGGTAAACTGTTCCAGCAAAGTAGAGGTTATTAGTATTGTTAAAGAGGTTGTTATAGAATTTGTTCGGTGCTGTGTCACCTGCATAGTACATATAAACAGCTTTATTAGAGTTTCCTTCAAATTTACAGTTCGTTATCGTATTGTTGTTAGACCTGTACATTCGAAGGCCCATATAGTTAGAATTAAACGTTGTATTGGAGATTATGTTGTTATTACAACGATAGTACATCCTCATTCCCCAACCAGCTGAGGAGGTTATCGTGGAGTCTTTTATGATATTGTTATCGGAATAATACCACAAGTAAAGTCCATATCTCATATCCATGAGATGAAGATTTGTAAAGTTAGAATAATCCGTTCCGATTATCCAAATGCCGTTTCGATCAGCACTATTATCTATAGTCACATTATCTATAACTGAATGATCGGCATTACAAAGTATTATTTCACTTACATTATTGTTCCAGTTTGATATGTGAGCCGGTTTATTTCCATAGAATATTATCGGTTTATTTTCACTTCCTATTACATTTTCAAATGTCGCGCTACAACCAGCTGTGCTATCACTGGTATAATAAAGAAGGTCCCAACCACCATTGTTTTTTGTTACTATATTCTTAAAGGTAGTGTAAGAAGCCCAATCATGGTAAATACCAATCCAGTTCGAAATTGCTGTAATATTTTCCAATCTGTTATGAGAGCCATGAACTCTAACCCCTTGTTCAAGATCTTGGGCATAAACGTTCGTTATATTGGCGTAATCTGTATATCTTAACAGAATCATGTTATTCTCATTGCCTATCATTGTTACATTATCTATTACAGAATAATCTGCGTTACAGAGAATAATTTCACTTACATTATTGTTCCAGTTCTTTATGGTAACCGGCTGGTCATGATAATAAACTATGGGTTTAGCGTTGGTACCAATCACATTTGTAAATTGATTATTACAAGATCCCGCACCGTGAACGAATACATCGAAACCGGTATTATCTTTTATTGTTAGATTATCAAAAACATTGCTATAAGAGTATGCATTTACATAGAGTCCGATATGACCGTGTGTTATGCCCGTATTCCTAACCGTGTTGCCGGTTGCTTTATAGAAGTATATTTGATATATCCAATCATTGAATTTACAATTTTCAATTGTTATATTCGAGACTTGTGTTGAACTTCTATAGACGTAAACGCCATAGGTCGTCCATTTTCTGATTCCATCTATAATGTGATCTTGACAATCTAAAACAACGTTATTTGCCTGTATATCAATACACTTAGAGGCAGAAGAATCTGTTATATCGTTTACGAGAACATACTTACCAGGCGAAGTTATCGCATAGCATCCATCTAATGCACCATAAACATCAAAACTATATGTAGACGTAGTATAGACGTTTCCGACTTTATCATAAATTTTTGCATAGTAGGTATGTGTAGTTTGAGGTTCATAAGGTCCTCCTTGATATGTACAAGGTGAAGACGTACAGGTCTTCTTAAGAGTCGAGTCCACATAAATCTCAATCTTATCCAAGCCCGATAGACTATCTGAACCTGTTGCCGTAAATGTAACTGTATCTAGATTAGAAGCTGTATCAGGAGATTTAGAAATAGAACCAGTTGGTGCTG
>CAYRXY010000001.1:0-181018 GCA_964428495.1 uncultured archaeon | reverse complement strand
GTATCTAGATTAGAAGCTGTATCAGGAGATTTAGAAATAGAACCAGTTGGTGCTGACGTATCTATTGAAAAGCTTCTCGAAATTGTACTGCCAGTATTACCAACATTATCAGTTGCATAACCTTCTACTTTACATTTGTTTAATCCTTGTGTTTTACAGTAAGCAGAGATATCAATGTTAATTGATCCGGAGCATGTTCTTGTTGCCCAACCAGATGTTGGATAAGATTGAACACCATTATCAAGTATTCTGTAGTAACATGTTTTCAAACCAGATCCACCTGTATCAGAATCACTAAATGTGACACTAAAGTCTGAATTATGCCATGAACCAGCACCTGGAGATGTTATGGATGTAGTTGGTGCTGTATTATCAATTTTTAAATATCCTACTAAGGTATACCCAATACCATTGTAAGCCTCATCATAGAGATATGTGTAAATTTTATAATCTCTATTTTCTGTTGAATTAACATAGACTGGCCATTTGAACTTTGCATATGTACCTGTACAGCCATTAGTTTGTGTACATGAAGGTGTTTGTATATTCAGATGTGCGTCATTCCACATATCGTCTCCAAACCCTCCAGTATCTGTATTAACATGAGACTTTATTTCATTTCCACTACCACAATATTGACTCCATGAACATCCACAAACGTTAGGACTACAACTTTTATCTGTAAACGAAAGATATTGAATTCTCGGTGTTGAAAGTGTATCATAATGAGTTATTTCAAGGTGCACAGTGGTACCCTTTTTGACCCAGCATGTAGTCCCAGAAAGATAACTACAACCATAGAATGTTGTAGAATCGTAGACTGGTCGCGTTACATCTATATTAACAGTTTTGCTGTTTACACCCTCGGTATTTCCAAGATTATCTTTTGAATAATATCTTACATAGGTTATACCTTCGTCATTGATTTGTATTATACCTACTCTAGACCTAGAATACGAGGTAGAAGGTGTACATGTATTCGTTGTATCATTACAATAATACGTATCACTACAACCCCCACAGCCTGTATCTGAACAAGAAAGAGAAATATTTACGGGAATCTCTCTGCCGTTTACCCAAGTACCGAAGGTATAAGATGATCCATCAGATTTAACAGCAGATGCAGAGGTAGATGGCACTACGTTATCTACATAGATTGTTCTAGAAGTAGTACTATACTTGCCTGTTCCATCAGTAGCCTTCGCTGAAATACTATGACTTCCAGTAGAGTACGATGCTGTATTCCATGAATATGAACAATAAGCAGGCGATTTGTACGGTGAATAACTACAGGTCTTAACGTTAGAGCTATCTATACTGATTGATATAGATTTAATTCTATCAGCGTCGCTGGCAGAGACATTTATTGTTTTTGTGCCTCTTACACAGGAATTAGCTGAAGGTGTAGGGTCAACAAAGCTAATGAACGGGACGTAATTTATCGTTGTTGTAGTCGTGGTGGATGTGGTTGTGGTGGTTGTAGAGGTGGTTGTGGTGGTTATAATGCTTGTAGTAGTAGAAGTGGTTATAGGTAATGTTGTTGTACTAGCCTTGTTGTGAACCAATATTCCCTCTGCAAAGTAGTTGTGGTACTTATCTACTTCTAGGTTGTATGTAGGAACTTTCTTATAGACTTTCTTTATGGATAGTACTCTAACTGAATACCCAGATGAATCTAAAAGATAATCACCGACTTTTATTCGACCAGCAGACTTCCATACACCATTAACATACATAGGATGATTTGGTGTGACTTTTATATTACCATTTATGACTAAGTAATAATCTCCCATCTGGGATGGTGAATGGTAAAATGTTTTTGTAACTCTTGATGGAACCAATTTTCCTGTTTTTTCATCGTAAGACATAATCCAATCTCCTACCTTGACATCTTCAATGTTCTTGTAAGATCCGTCTGTCATAAGGATTTTGGTACCTGCAAGGAAACATGTTCCCTCTATAGTAATTGGTGTAATTGGTGTAGATGTTGCTTCAATTCTCAAGAATATTGATGGTCTAAATCTTCTTGATTCCCACCATCCAGAATAGTCATACGGTTCCATGGTCTTGTTGTTTATGAGAAGGTTGTAGACATTAAGGCGAGAAATGTTTACCGTTAGAGAGTCGTTGTACTGGAACTCTATCGGCTTACCTGTACTGCGCAGTCGATACTCGATGTCGTCTGGCGTAAGGGCTGGTTCCTTCTCTAAGAGCAAAGCAACGGAAGCTGATACCTGAGGTGCTGCAGCTGATGTTCCAGTTAGAGAACCAGCTTGTGTGGAGATGTTAACACCTGGTGCTAGAACGTCTGTGAGGGGATTCACATTGGCAAAGGATGCAATGTGATCTTGATCATCAACAGCTGAAACGGCGATGACGTGACGGGCACAAGCCGGAGCAACTATCGATGTGGTAGAATTATCGTTACCAGTTGAAGATACCACAATCATTCCTTTTTCAACCGCTTTGTTTAGAACAATAGAAATCGGGTCGTAATCACAAAAACCATCATTTAGATGACCACCAATACTTATGTGAATTATGTTAGCACCATGCCTCCAACAATAGACTACACCTCTTATTGCTTGAGATATCCTACCTACACCATTTTTATCCACAACCTTTCCAACAATCAGTTCTGCATCTGGTGCAATGGACTTGATTATCGATGCAACCTGAGTTCCATGTCCGTTGTCATCGCTTGGATCATTATCGTTGTTGACGAAGTCATAACCAACGGAGTAAGGTACTACACTCTTGTTGACACCAGTATCAAGAATGCATATCTTGATTCCTTTTCCTGTAAGGTTGAATTCGTTGAGGGCTTCTTGATATTTTATCTGTGAGAGATAGTCACCAAGAACCTTAGTTTGATAATCAGGATAAACATAATCAACACTAGAAAAGTGAGAAAGCTGCTTAGCATCATTCTCCGTAATTTTAACTTTTACCAGATCATCACTAAGTTCTTCACCTCCAAATTTTGATAGAAGTTCTTGCCTATCTTTGTCAGATGAAACCTTTATTATTGTCTCAGCCGATCCTTTTGCTCTGAGTTCGTCTTCAACATCTTGAGAAATTCTTGCAATTTTTATATTAAGAGGTCTAAAAACACTGTAGTCTAGTGGTTTTCCTTGAACTATGTACTTATTATATGAAAGAAGCACCAGAAGTCCATAATAAGTAGAATGAGTAAATGAAGGTTCTCCCAACTTGTGACTCGGCCAACCACCATCAGGATTCTGAGCTCTGATTATTGCATCTATCCAACTCTTCTTTACTAATTCATAATGGCCCGAACTGATGAGTATGAAGACTCTTTCCGCGTAAAGACTGAAATCCTTAATATTATTCCCATCTTGAAGTTGCTCCTCATATACTTTTTTTACTAAATCTTCCTTTACTTTTTCTGTTTTTTCAGGTTCACAGCCCCTCTCTTCTAAAATTTGAACAGCACCATAAATATGTGTCAAATCATAGCCACCACGAGATCCTATCTCCTCTATCTTATCAAAGAACCCGTCTGGAAGAGGATAATCCCGACAAAACATCGATCTTATTGTAATTTCACTTATGGAATCGTAACCTGTACTCAAAAATTCTGATTGAAGAATAGGTTTAAAAACTGGTGTATCATTCAGTGTTAGATTAAAGAAATAAACCAAATATCCCTGATACTTTTTGGTAATTTCCGGATTATCCAGAAGTTCCATGTATTTTCTTTCTATTTCTTTATTTGGTACAAAATTCGTATAAAGAACCTTAAAACTTATGAATTCTATTCCATCCATATATGGGTTTATGTACGTATCAGGATCATAGTACTTTAGACCCATTAGAATTGCTTCATCAAGGTTTTTACTTTCGACTCTTGGAAATGGTCGAAATATAATGAGAAAGATACCTATAAGGCCAATGAAGATAATGGATATAATAAGGAACACTAACCATGAGGACTGTTGTTTCATGATTATCTTTTGAATTCTTCAAATAAAAACTTTTTTAAGTTTAATTTATATAATCTACCTCATTAGAGTGGTTCATATGGCAAAAAATGTAGAAACTCCCAAACTACTGCTTTTCGATAAATGGCCTGTAGAAGAAATAGAAGTAAAGGATCATGGGCTTAAAAGATACCTCTCTGTAAAGCCCATGATTATTCCAAAGACAGGTGGTAGGTTAACTAAACCATTTTACAAATACAAGACCAATATAGTAGAAAGGCTTGTGGCGCATATTATGCAGAGTGGTCATTCTGGTAAAAAACATAAGATCACTTCTGGAAGATTCGGAGGAGGGTTCTCTACAGCACTAAAGGTTGTAGAAAGGGCATTAGAAATTGTTGAAAAGAGGACTAAGAAAAATCCTTTAGAAGTTCTTATAAGAGCAATAGAGAATGCATCCATTAGAGAAGAGGTTGCGTCCTTCCAGTTAGGAGGTATAATAGCAAGACAGGCTGTAGTTACTTCACCGCAGCGTCGCATTGACAAGACGCTTCGATATTTTGCTCAAGGAGCTTACCATACAGCATTCAACAAGAAGGTCACAACAGCAGAGGCACTGGCAGAAGAAATAATAAATGCTTATGAAGGTTCCAACAAATCATTCGCTGTTCGTGAGAAAGAAAGAATAGAACAAGAAGCGGCAGGTGCTAGGTAATTTTCATAAATTCTAAAAGTTTTTCGTAAGTATTTCAAAAAATCAATTTATACTAAAATTATTATAATAATTATCTATGGTAATCGAAAGAGTAAAGTTAAATATACCTGGTCTTGACACGTTAATAAAGCACGGCGTTCCAAGAGGTGAATTAATACTTCTTTCAGGAACTACCGGAACCGGAAAAACCATTTTTGGATTAGAATACCTCTACCTTTCAAAAGAGCCCAGTGTTTTTGTGACATTTGAAGATCAGATACAAGAATTAAAAAATCAAGCTAACTGTTTCGGTTGGAACTTAGAAAAGCTGGAAAATGAAAACAAACTAAGAATTCTCAAATACGAACCGTTTAGACTAGAAGATATATTCACAATGATAGAAAATAATATCAGAGAAATAAAAGCAACTCGTGTTGTTATAGATTCCATCTCTGCATTCTCAATACATCTACGTGGAGAAAGAGAAGTGAGATCAACCCTGTTGGAACTTTATGATATTCTCAAGAAAAATAAAACTACTGCTATACTCACATGTGAAAATCCTCCACAAAGTCATGCTCTCTCAAAATTTGGAGTAGAAGAATTTGTATTTGACGGTGTTATCGTTCTAAGAAAGCTTCTTATAAACAATGAATACAAAAGAGCGATACATATTTGGAAATTAAGAGAAACCGAACATAGCAATAAATTTTATGAATACGAAATTCTTGACAAGAAAGGTCTAATTGTTTATCCAAAAAAGACTATAGACTTTAGAAAGGTCAAATTCTTTACTTAAATGAGTAGCATAAAGGTCATGAATCCTACTGTAGCTAACACAAGTGAGTGTTTCACTCCAGATATTATACTTCCCTCTGCCATTTTACCTATGGCAAGACCTGCAAACACTCCTTGAATTAAAACAAGATCTCGAAAGATTTGATTATACGTTTCAGCCATACCCGTTTCAAATCCTTCCCAGTGAAATGAAGGTATCAAAAATTTTGAAAGACCTACCATTATACCAAGGAATACAAAGAAGATTATATATCCATTGACCATCTGTGCATATACACCTGATGCCCTTTCCTTTTTTATTTTCTCAACAATTCCCTGGGTCTCTGCTACTGCTGTAAGAATTGTAGTTATTTCCCCACCAGATCTATGAGTTTCTATAATCGCCTTCACAGATCTCTTTATGGTAGGAGAACCGACCTTTTTAGTAAAATCACTAAGAATTTTTTCAAAGCTTATACCCCAGTCCATCTTAGCAGCCATTTCCCTAACATAACTGGTAAGAATTCCGTAATCATTTTGTTGAACAGATCTAAATGCCTGCGGTAAGGTCATTCCAGTAGCTATTGCATCTGCTACATCTCTAAGAAATATTGGAAAATATTTTTCAACTTCCCTTCTTCTATTCGTTTCTATATATTTAACAGCTAAAGGTATGCCAAGAGCTGCAATTATAGCAAAAAAGTTTATTATGGTAAATATCTTCACATTTTTCATAAATAGAACAAAATTTATGGCAACCATTACCGTTCCTATTGTAATGCTTATGAAGGATGCAAGCGTCAAGCTGAGATTTACATTAATCCTTTTCATATTTTTCACACCGTTGGTTGTGTAAAGTGAACAAACGCTATAAATGATATATTTAATAATGGGATAAATGCATAGATACCTAACCGCATTACCTGAACTATAGGCATACCACCAATAGTACCACCAACCATAGACATAACCGATAAAATAGCTATGAAAAATAAAGGTGCTGCAATCAGAACCGCTGTATAGACGTCTGCATAAGTAGTTAAAGTTGAAAGATATTTTTCTCTTCTCAATCTATAATCAAAGAGAGCATCTTGTGTTACACTTTTTAGAAACCTCTTCATATCACCTCCACTTTCTACTATGGAAATCATAGAATATAGAAACTCCTTAAACTTTTTTGATGGAGAATGATCTGCAACCTGTTTTATTGCAGATATCATATCCATTCCAAACGTCTCCATATTTCTAACTATAGTCTTAGCTGATCTCGAAATCTCTCCATATTCCTCTACCTCACTTAGAAGCTTAAAGATCGTAAACGGCGGTACCCCAGCTGCAGCTATTGCAGACATATGGTTCAATGCAAATGGTAAATTGTTCTCAATACTGGCCTTTCTTTTCGAAAGTATCTGAAATGGATAAGAATGAAAGAAGATAAGCATAAGAAGTGCACCAATTGTGCTCAACATAAAAGCAGCTGGTATAGTAATAATGATTGAAATCTTTAGATATGTGAATGAAACAACAATAGATATGAAGATTGAAATGAACGTTAAGATTGAAAAGAAAATCATTCTTCCTACATAAGTTTCAAGAAGCATACGAATATCTGCAAGGCGAATAACCTCGTCTAATGGCTTGAAATATGATGGAAATTTTTCTATTCCCCAATTACCGAGTTTTATTACAAGCTTTTTGAACATAATAATAAGTTCATTTAGGATTTATTAAACATTTATAAATTTTGAATTCCAAATAGAAGGCTATGAACGAAATAATTTTTTCAACTGATAAGGAAACATTTGAGAAAGATGTAATAGAGCAATCAAAGGAGAAGCCAGTAGTAGTGGATTTTTGGGCATCATGGTGCGCTC
Organism: uncultured archaeon; assembly: GCA_964428495.1. Lineage (GTDB taxonomy): Archaea > Aenigmatarchaeota > Aenigmatarchaeia > GW2011-AR5 > JAHLMP01 > CAYRXY01. The sequence continues at coordinate 173,729 of CAYRXY010000001.1, read as the reverse complement.
CTTGTACGCTGCTAAGTCCAATCATAGAGAAAGTCGCTAAGGAATTCGGAGGAAAAATACTACTAGCAAAGGTTGATGTACAAGCTAATCAGGAACTAGCAGTAAAATACGGAATAATGAGCATACCCAATGTAAAGATGTTTAAGAACGGGCAGATTGTAGATGAATTCGTCGGATTAAGACCAGAGGGCTTTGTAAGAGAGTGGATGAAAAAACATATCGAGTAAACCAGAAATTTATCTGAACCTTATGGTTTCTAATATCATGGGGGCATAAGTTTCTACTTTGAAGGTTTTATGTAAAGTTCTAGCCAGCTCTCTAGCTCTAGATGGCTCTCCATGACAAATTAGTATTTTCTTAGGTTTTGTTTTCAAATGACCGATATAACTAATCAGTTCCTTCTGTGGAGAGTGACCCGATAAACCTTCGATTGTAACAACTTCAAGATTTATATCAACAGTCTTATCATTAATAACAACATGTTTCCACCCCTTCTGAATTCTTCTTCCCAGACTACCCTCTGCTTGATAACCAACGAACACCAAGGCATTTCTTTCGTTTTCAGCCATTTTTTCTAAGTATTCGAGAATAGGTCCTCCGTTAAGCATACCGGATGTGGAGATGATAACTGACGGTGATGACTCACTCAAAACCTTTTCTCGCTCCTTCTGTGAACCTACAGATTTCAATCTAGGATCTAAGAAAGGATTTTTTCCAAGCTTGAGTATCTTTCTCTGCATTTCCTTAGACATAAACTCTGGATATGCTGTATGAATAGCTGTTGCGTCCCAGAGCATTCCATCTAAGTAAATTTTGACATCTAAATTAGTATTAGTCAAGATTGCAGCGACTTCCTGACCTCTCTCTGCAGCAAAACTTGGAATCAAAACCTTTCCACCACGTCCAATAACCCTCTCAACAGTCTCAATGAGTTTTTGTTCGGCTTCTTCTCTCGAAGGCATAGGCTCACTTGAACCGTAAGTAGATTCCATTATAACGCCTTCTACCCTTGTAAAGTTCGTTCTTGCCGGTTCAAACATTTGAGTCCTTCCATATTTTATGTCTCCTGTATACAAGAGATTGTAAAGACCATTACCTATGTTTAAATGGACAACGCTAGAACCAAGCATGTGACCTGCATTTTCTAATGTCAACCTTAAATCAGGTGCTATGTCTGTCACAACGCCATAGTCTAGTGCAACAGAATGTTTTATAGCAGTTTCAATATCCTTTATGTTATATGGGGGTTCTTTATGTTCCTTTTGCGTAACCTCTATGTAGTCTATTGCAAGTAGTGCCATCAAATCTCTTGTAGGCTCTGTTAAATAAACGGGTCCTCTAAATCCATATTTGTAAAGCATGGGAATTAATCCACAGTGATCTAAATGAGCATGAGATAAAATTACCGCATCTATCTTCTGAATATTAAATTCATCAACCTCCAAATAAGGATAAGGTCTTGAACCGGAAACAGAAATTCCACAGTCAAGCAAAACTTGAGATTGTGGTGTTTTCAAGAGTATGCAGCTACGACCAACTTCTCTAAATCCCCCTAGACCTGTAACACGAATCCATTCAACTTCCTTCATGGGAGAATATATTTTCTCACCAAGTTGATGAAGAAACTTCTTTCTATAACCAGCATTTTTATGTAGCATTTTTCTGATAGATTTGACAATCTCAGAGTCTATGGCAGATGATCTTTTAACTTCAGGTGTCCAGTGTGTTTCCTTAATTATCTTTCTTATGTTTTCACCAGACTTCCCTATTGCAATCCCCGGTCTCTTTGTATGGATTATAACTTTTGAAAATTCTGGTTCAAAATATATCTCTGTAAGCTCAGCCTCCTTCGGAACAATAGATTCTATAAATTTCTCAGTTTCCTTTTGATCTTGTAAAATACTAGTATCTGCCCTGACTTCAATTCGTTTTCTAACCTGATCGACTATAGATTTTATCACATCATAATAATCGGCAAGAAATTCCTCATTCTTAGTATAAAGTACTATCTCAGAACCCTCAAAACATATTTCAGAGAAGTCTACCTCCTTAGGCAGAAGCTCCTTTACCATATTCAACATTTCAGCATTATCAGCTCTTTTCGTCATACATCATCCCTTCAAAAAAGAAGCATTAAAAACAAAAATTAAAGATATTTCTCTATCTTCTTTCTGCTAAGCATATTAACTCCATTATTATCAATAACTGCAACATCTATTCTTTCTCCACCGGACCCCAAACTTCTTTCCTTAGCAGATTTTATTGCTTGAATCGCTAATTTTATTGCCTCATCTCTACTCATTCCATCCTTATATCTTTCCTCTAAAACACCGTACGCTAAAGGAGATCCTGAACCACTTGAAGTATACGAATCCTCAGTTACACCACCTATTGAATCCACATTAAATAGGTGAAACCCTTCTGAATCAACTCCTCCAATTACTAATACAGATAAATATGGAAACATTCTGTTCGAATGAAGTATGTTTGAAAGTAGATTTGTTATCGCCCTCACTTTTGCCTCTCCCTTAGTCATCTTGTAAAGTCTTATTTCTGCTTGAAGAATTCTAACCAATTGCTGGGCATCACCAACAGACCCGGCAGTTGTCATTGCGATTTTATCATCGATCTTATATACCTTTTTTGCTTCTTTACTTGCAACTAAATATCCCATCGTTGCCATAGACTCGGCAGCAAGGATTACAGCATCCTTTGCAATTATCCCAACTGTTGTTGTACCTTTCTTTTGTTCTATCATTTCCATAAACTCACCAGAATTTCTAAATAGTAGATGTTATTCAAAGTATTTAAAATTTCATTTCTTTTTCTTTTTAAACTTCTCAAGATCGACAATGAGCTTTACCATTCCAGTACCAATCGGGGTCAGTTGACCTATCATGATATTCTCGATCGCTCCTCTTAGCTCGTCTACCTCACCATAAACTGCGGCATCCCTTAAATGCTTCTTAGTCTCTTCAAAGTTTGCTCTTGCCAAAACACTTGGCTTCTCACCGGCAATTCCATAACGACCTATTGGCTTCGGTGCTCCATCTTTTGTCATCATATCAGCTACGAGCATTATATGTCTTACATCAACATAAAGTCCTTGTTCATCTAAAGTAGCCTTCGCTTCTCGAAGTATTGCATTTCTTGCGGCTTCGATTCCAAGTACATCATAAATTTGATGAATATCATCTGTTGTTGTTCTAGAAGGATCTATAAATTCTAATTTCAAAACATCCTTAAGATTAGAACCTGTAGTTTGAATAACCCAATCATTTCCTATTGTCGTAACGACTACCCTCTTTATACCACTTATTCCACCAACTTTACTCTCAAGTATTTTGTCTTTCAATTTCTTAAGTGTTTGGAGATCAATAATGCTAGATTTTTTGACTTTTATTGTAACCGCTTTTTCTCTCCTGATTGTTTCGCCATACTTCGAAAGAATTTCCTTAAACTTCTTTGCATCATCTAAGTGATCAAACTCAAGCTCTATTTGTTGCTGAACCAAATCAATAGAATAACCTTTAACTATATCCTTTATTTTCCTCTCGCGAATTTCATTTGCAATCCTCTCTGCAGATGTTTTATTATTGTATTTTTCCTTTAGATATATTGTCATAGATTTATCAAATGTTCTTCGAAGATCAAATATCTCAATAAGACGAGGTAAACCTTGTACAACCTTAGTAATGCTACCAACTAAAGAAGCTAGAGTATAACTACGCATGGTCATCTGTGTTGCTGGCTCACTTATAGACTGCGCGGCAACTGGGCCTATTGCTTCACCAGGCTCATAGAGACTGTTTAGGTATACTTCCTTAGCTTTTTCTAAAAGTTTTTGTTTCTCCTCCTCACTAAGGCCTCTCTCCTTGCTTATTTTTTCAACTTTCTCCTTCAATTTTTCTGGTAACTCAATCATATAAATTCACCTCACCATCATCACTTTTTGCCGGATCAACACCATCCTCTCCAGGAACAAATTGAATAATTGTGCCCGCAGAGTCACGAACCGTGAAATCATATTCAACTTTCAAATCTTGTAAAGCATTCATCAATCTTCTCTCCATGTATCCACTGTGCTTTGTCTGCAATGACTTATCCATTAAGTTTTCCCTTGAAGCTGCTGCATCGAAAAAGAATTCTATCGGTTGTAACCCATATTTATAACCACTTACAATAAATCCATGTGCAAACAAGTTATGCTCACCTCTCTTAAAGTGAGATGTTGTTCTATCTATATAACCTCTAGCTATTAACTTACCTTCTAATACCTTCTGGCCAATCAAACCACTAATTTGGTTTGCTGTTACATAACTTCCCCTAGCACCACTTTTAATCATTGTAGTAGTATCATTATCTTTAAGATATTTCTTAACAATCTTGCTACTATGATTTACGATCTCATTACCTAATTTGAGTATGTGTTGCTCATATTCAGGATTGTGTTCAAATAATTTGAAGAGATGTTCAGATTCTTTTATTTTTTCCTCAACGAAGCTTCTAATTCTCTTTAAAACAGATTTAGGTATATCAGCATCAGCGACGGATGTTGAAAATCCTCTCATCGTCAAATATTCTAAAACGAGCTTTGTTAATCTATCTAAGAATTTAGCAGCTTCTGAAGGACCAAATTGCTTCTCAATTCTATTAAGCAACTTTCCTTTTCGTTCACCCAACGCATTCTCATCTATAACACCTTCAACTAACTTACCATTCTTAATTTTAACAATTGGTTCATCAGGATCCCCGGACTTAAATTCTATGTTTAACTCATCCGGAAGAAGCATAGAGAATAATTCTTTACCACTCATCTTTTCAGGTATATCATCTATATTTTCAGCGACCCACTCAGGACCAAATGCATTTACTAGTAGATGTATAGTGGTCTTCTTATCCAAACTTTTTTCCTTAGTCAAGAGGTAAACGCCAGATATGTGATCGTGCTTACAGGCTATGACAGGGAGACCGTACCTAGGGGAACAAATGTTGTTTTCAACAAGCATAAGCTCTCTTGCTTCTACTCTTGCTTCCTCAGTTTGAGGTACGTGCATATTCATTTCATCTCCATCAAAGTCTGCGTTATAAGGAATAGTAGCCGTTAGATTAATCGTTAGGGTACGCCAAGGAATTACTCTAACTTTATGGGCCATTATAGACATTCTGTGAAGAGAAGGTTGTCTATTCATCAAAACAATATCTCCATCTATTAAATGTCTTTCAATGATATAACCTACATCGAGTTCTTTTGCTATATCCTTTTTATTTTCATTTGTTACTCTTTTCTTCAAACCATCTGGCCTGATAACATAATTTGCTCCCGGATAGTTTTCTCCATTCAGAACAAGCTTTCTAAGCTTTTCTATGTTAGTCTTTGTTACACGTTCTGGTACCGTAAGCTCCTTAGCAATCTCTAAGGGAACTCCTACCTCATTGAGAGATATTTTCGTATCTGGAGATATTACTGTTCTTGCGGAGAAGTTAACTCTCTTACCGGTAAGATTTCCCCTAAATCTTCCCTCTTTCTTCTGTAATCTCTGAACCAATGTTTTCAAAGGTCTTCCAGATCTGTGACAAGCAGGTGGTATGTTAGGAAGTTCATTATCAATGTAAGTAGATACGTGATATTGTAACAATTCCCAAATATCATCAATTATGAAATCTGGAGCACCAAGTTCTATGTTCTTTCTCAGACGCTCATTTATTCTAACAACGTCAACAAGTTTATGCGTTAAATCGTCTTCGCTTCTTCCTCCAGTCTCTAATGTGATACTAGGTCTAACCGTAACTGGAGGGATAGGTAACAATGTTAAAACCATCCATTCTGGTCGACCACCTTTAAACCCAAGAAGCTCCAAATCTTCATCTGGTATTTTTTCTAACCTCTCACGTATCTGTTCTGGGTTAAGCTTCTTACCTCCTTCATAAAATGATGTTGGTTTTTCAAAGGTGATAGTTTTTTGTTTTGTTTTACAATGAGGACAAATCTTAGCAGACTTCTTAGAAGCCTTTTCCAAAGGATTTTTCATCTTTTTAATATCTTCCTCACTGACAAGCAGGCGACCGCATTTGCTACATGTGGCTTGAAGAAGTTTATCAATGTATCTAGCAAAAATTGGATTGATAATAGGTTTCACAAGTTCGAGATATCCAAAGTGACCAAGACATTGACCGATTTTACCACCACATACCTTACATCGAAGTCCAGGATCTATGACTCCAAGCCGAGTATCGACTAGACCACCTTCAACGGGGAATCCATCTGCATCATACAATTCAGGCTTTTCAATTCTAACACTAGCCATCTCCTTTATCATTGATGGCGATAGCAATGCAAATTCTATTCTTTTAATCTTTTTCATTTTCATCACTCACAACAAGTTTTGGATAAATTCCAATTGCCTTTAACTCATTAAGCATTAAATTAAATGCATAAGACATCTTCACATCGACTATTTCAGAGTCTTTACATACAGGACAATACTTTCTACCTTTAGTGAAGTCCTCTATTGCAACCATTCCACACCTCTTACAAATAGGTATCGTAACTTCATCTGAACTAAATCTTTCTTTAAGCAATAAAGATGCACCATGTGCTATTATACAATCTTTTTCCATTTCTCCAAACCTCAAACCTCCCTGCTTTGCTTTACCTTCTGTTGGCTGTTTAGTTAACAAGGTAACCGGACCTCTTGATCTTGCTTGTATTTTATTTGCAACCATATGATGTAGTTTTTGATAATAACCAGGACCTATTAAAATCGTTGCCTTAAGCTTCTTTCCAGTAACTCCACTGTACATGGTCTCCCTTCCATCTTCTCTAAATCCTAGCGATTTAAGTTTTTCTCTTAAGACCTCTTCAGAATCCTCATTAAATATTGTAGCATCAACCTCTTCAGCACTAAGAGCAGCGATTTTACCGGCAATTACCTCTAAAAGTTGGCCAATAGTCATACGGCTTGGTATTGCGTGTGGATTAATTATGATGTCGGGCGTGAGGCCATCCGCAGTGAATGGCATATCCTCTTCAGGAACAATTAAACCGATGACTCCTTTCTGTCCATGTCTTGTTGCAAATTTATCTCCAAGCTCAGGCATTCTTTCTTCTCTTACAGCTACCTTTACCATCCTATTACCATCACCATTCTCTGTAACATAAACCTTATCAACAATTCCCTTCTCACCATGCCTTACAGTTATAGATGTTTCTCTTCTGTTCTGAGATTCTAATATAAAGTTCTCAACTGGTCCAAAGAACCTTAGAGGCGAGACTTTACCAATCAAAACATCATCGGAATTGACACTCGTCTCTGGAGTTATGATACCGTCTTCATCAAGCCATGTGTAGCTTTCTTCAACTCTGTACCCTCTAACAGATTTATCAGGAATTCCTATTTCGTCTTTTTCAATTCCCCAATACTTCATTTCTTCTGTTTCGTACGTTCGGAAGAATATAGATCTGCCAAGTCCCCTTTGAATACTTGCTTTGTTAAAGATGAGCGCATCTTCCATGTTGTAACCTTGGAAACTCATTAGAGCAATTATGAGATTTTGACCTTGTGGATGTTCATCTAATCCGATTTCATTTACAACAGTCGTTTTAACCAAAGGAACCTGTGGATAAACCAAAATATCAGATTTCGTGTCAACCCTCATAAGATAATTCATAGCATAGAGACCAAGCGCCTGGCCTCCCATCTTCGCTCCAAGATTAACTCTATCACCTCGGTTATGGTTAGCATACGGAACTATAGAGGCGGATATACCAAGTATGGTACCAGGATTAATCTCCATATGAGTATGAGCTCGTCTTAAATCTTTTTCATCGATTGCAACATACATTTCATCTTCTTCCTCTGCATCAAGATATTCAATTATTCCTTGCTTCACAAGGTCATTCCAGCTCACCTTACCTTCCCTTATAGCCTGTATGTGTTTATCACTCAACCTTGGCTTTCCATTTTCAACAACGATTAATGGTCTTTGTAACCTTCCAGAGTCGCAATTAATTCTAACTTCATTGAAATCTTTCAAGTAAGAAATACCTATATGAGGACTTAATAATCCCATCCTCCTTTTTTCTCTAAGTTCCTTTACAAGCTCCTTAGGCTGATTTGTAAATCCAATAATTCTACCATCAAGAAAGATCGTTACACCCTTATCAGTCAAGTACTTATTAACAATTTCATTTATCTTTCTAATTTCAACTTTGCTTGCAGGCTTAGATATAACAGCCATTACAGCCAAGTACTTTCTAAGACCGATGTTAACTCCTTCCGGAGTTTCCTCTGCACAAAGTCGACCCCATTGAGTTGGATGTAATGTCCTAGCCTCAAAATGCTCTTGTTGAGATGAAAGTGGTGACAAAACATTTCTTAGGTGAGCTAGTGTTCGTAACCAGTTTGTTCTCTCTAATCTTTGGCAGATACCGGTTAAACCACCTACCCACTTACCAGTAGCCATATGAGATACAATTCTCTTGGTCAAGTAGTCCGATTCAACTATGGATTGGAGAGTAGGCATCTTACCTCTCTTTACCATTCTTTGATATCGATAGGTAATTCTGGTTATCAACCCATATTTTCCAAGAAGAACAGAACGCAACAGAACCTCCAAGAAATCTCCTACAGATCTTATCCTTTTATTTCCATAATGATCTATATCTTGTGGTTCTATCTTTCCATTCCCAACAAGAATCAATTTCTTAGCAACATTTGCAAGGTATAGTGCCTTTTCTATTCTAGCCTTAGGTCCCTGTCCTAAATGGGGTAGCAAATATTTATCTAAAATTTCATTAACTCTTGTGATGGGAGATTGCTGAATGTGAAGCTTCTTAGCTATATATTTCTTTGCATCATCTCTATTTTTAACCTCGTGAAATAGAAGGTTGTAGTAAAGATCTTCTTCCATGGTCGGATCTTCTCCTATCGCCTCTATAATTTCTTTATCACTCTCCAAACCCAAAGCCCTAAGAAGTATAAATAATGGCATCTTCTTTACATTTGCAAACGAAATATACAATATTCCCGATTTTCTTTCAATGAGATGCATTTGGATAAATCCAGAAACTTCGCTATTTATTCTTATAATCTCTTGATCCTTACGAAGTTCAACAATTGGAAGATTGGGAAGAATCCCCTCACTCATTACAATGACCCTTTCGGTTCCATTGATTATAAAATAACCGCCAGGATCCTTTGGATCTTCACCAAGCTTCATCAATTCCTCATCAGATAAACCGTAAAGGATGCATTTTTCACTCTTTAACATTATCGGAAGTTCTCCTATTTTAACCTCTTCTTTTTCCTGTTCAATACCGTTTATAATAGGAATAAATTCAACATAAATTGGTGCAGCATAGGTAAGATTTCTTACCCTTGCCTCCATGGGAGTTATAAATCTAACTGCCCCATCCGCCTCTTTAACGCTTGGCTTTCCAAGCCTTACTTTTCCAAGTTTTATTCTAAATTCTCCAGTTTCTGTTTCAAGTTTTATCTCCTTTATTTCATCAAATATTTTTTGTAGTCTAACGTTTACAAATTCATTGAAAGAATTAATTTGATGACTTACAAAACCTACATCCTTTGCAAAAGATTTCAGTAATATTTTATATGTGTCTCGATTCATATTCTCTCCACCACAACTCGATAATAGTAGTACTTTCCAGCAGTTGGTGATTTTCTTGTTATTTTAATAACATCTCCGAGCTTAGCACCAAGAGTTTTAACACATGGATCACTAACCAAAATTTTTGGCAACTGCTTTAAGGTTATGTTATAGCTTTCCAAAAGTTTTTGTTTCTCCTCCTCACTAAGAACCTCGTGCTTAGGCACTAATTCATTTACAAATGGATTTATTTTCTCGCTCAAGCAAACACCCGCGGTAAATATTAATTAATATATATTTTCGAGTTTATAAATTTTCTTTCAACCCTATTGTATGGTAGCTAAATTAATTTACTTACATAGTAAAAATATTTAAGGTTTGCGGTTGGGACCTAAAGTCAAAAAACATATTTTTATAGACTATAATAATAGAAATGATTTCCATGAAGAAAATAAAAAAAGAAGTAAAGTATGGACTCTTAAAATTCTTCATTCCTATAGTAATTGGTGTCGGTGGTTCAGCTGTTTTTCTACTTCTTTTACCCTATCAAATATCTTCAAAGCTGTTACCACTCATGCTAGCTTATTTCTTTCCACCTATGGGAAAGGAGTCTGTGATTCCAATAGGTATAGGAAGTGGTATTCCGCCCCATATAATGATATTCGCCATCTCCTTTATGGATATTATTACGGGATTATTCATGGTGTGGAACTACGATAATGTAAAATATATTCCATTAATAGGAAAGCCTCTCAACCATCTTCTTAAAAAAGCTGAGAGAAAAGGTAAAGAAGTTTCAAAGGAACATAGGTGGATAAAGTCTTTAGAGTTTGTAGGAGTTAGCATATTTATTATAATACCATTTCAGGGTACGGGCGCAATAAGTGCGTCGATAGTGGGAAGGATTATAGGAATGGACCCTTGGAGAGTATGGTTTGCAACCATTATTGGTTCTCTAATAAGTTGTACTTTAATGGCATATGGTTCAGAATTAGTAAAAGTTATTATAGGCATAAACCCTATTCTTGCTGTTGTATTTGTGTTAGGAATTATTTATGGAATACTTCTCTTTATAGAAGCGCTTAAGAAAAATTTCAAGAACTAAATCAAATCTTCTTCACATTTCTAATTTCATCCAAAATTTGCTTTTCTGTATTATCTAGAACATCTAACTCAAGGAGAGTCTCAATATCTTTCCTTTCTACATTTGTATAAAGAATATCTCCTTTATCGAAATTTCTTCCAACAACACCACCTTCAATCGAGACCGCTACTTTTTCACCTCTTTTTGCTTCTTCGGCATTCACACCTTCAGATTGAATTTGTTTTATTTTACCAATAACTAGTATCGCTCCGTCTCTCTTAACTCGGAAGAGTTCATACCCAGGCTTTATGGTTCCTCCTATAACTTCACAACCAACGATAGCAGGCTTTGATACTCTAAATACATAAGGAAGTACTCTTATTTTCGCTGGAAACGTCACACCAGTTAATTTTTCTCTTTTGATTTGATTCTCCTTCTTACTCCTCCAGTTCTTGTATTCCTCAATTAGATGATAAATGATCCTAGAACTTATAATAGTGACTCCTTCCTTTTTTGCAAGTGTTTTTATTTCATCATCTGGTTCATCACCAAAATTTATTATAACTCTAAATAGAGGATCCTCACCCAGGGATGCATCAATTATATCGTTTTTAGTAATCTTACCAACGCTTTTAGATTTTATTTTAATTTCAGAAAACACATTAGAAAGTGCGTCTAGACCACCTATTGTAGGAGACTTCAAAACTATACCTTCCTTTTCTTTATGTAGACTTTCATCAGTGTAGGTCATTTGATTTGCAATATCTTTAGCTTCTTTTTCGGTTTTGACAATTCTAATTTCGCTACCAGCTACAGCATTTTCTATATTATGAGCGACGATTCTCACTCCACAAGCAGCTTTACAATTTTTTATTGAAACAAACTTCTTACCAAAATGAATATCTTCTAAAGGATTTGGTTCTATAAGCGCCTTTATTTTCGTAACGATAGATGGATTTCCTCTTATCACCAACCAATCTCCCTGATGAGCCTCTCCATCATAAATTATACAGTCCAAACAACGACCCAAGCCTTTAACATCTTTGACTTCTAAAATGATTCCCTTACATACATCCGTGGTTAATAACCGTTGCTTCAGAAATTTTTCAGTTAAACCAGTAAGGATTGCTAGTAGTTCTTTTATTCCTTCACCAGTTTTTGCTGATATAGGAATTGCTGCAAATGTTTTTGTAAAGTCATCTATTCGATCAAATCTGTCGGCATTCACACCTTCTTGAGAAAGTTGAGAAATTACATTGTAAAATGCTTTCTCAAATTCTTCCTTTGCATAATCACTTTGAAGTTCGTAATCCTCCAAAAAAGATTCTGATTTCGAGAGCCAACCAGGGACTCTATCTATTTTATTTATTGCTATAATGAAAGGAGTTTTAGTTTCTTTTAAAATATCTATCGATTCTTTCGTTTGTGGCATAAGACCCTCCATAATATCAATTATGAGAATCGCAATGTCTGCTATCTCTCCACCGAATCTTCTCATCTTAGTGAATGCTTCATGCCCTGGTGTATCAATGACAAGCAGGCCCGGAATCGTTGCATTGAACTTGAATTTTTTTAGAAGGTCTGCACAAAGTTTAAGAATAACATCCTTTGGTATAAATGTCGAAGAGATCGTTTGAGTGATGGCACCAGGCTCTTTTAGAGTAACCGTCGTATTTCTAATTCTATCTAGCAAGGTAGTCTTTCCGTGATCAATATGACCCATAACCGTTATTATAGGTGCTCTAATATCTGGCATAAAAATCACCCTATAAAAATAAAATAAGATAGTAAATGTTTTTATTGAAAATTAGAAAAGAAGAAACTTAAAATGTAATTGCGGGTTGCTCTTCTATTTCTGGCGTTGTTCTGGCCTGAGCTTCAAGCATCTCTGCATTAAACTGCTTTATTATCACTATATCACCAATTGATTGAACTACCTGAAATGGAATTACAACACCTTTCTTTCCACCAACCAAACTGGAGAGAAACGAACCTCTAACAGCATCAACCACAATTGCTCTTACTCGGAATTTATCTAGATCTAACTCGACGTCACTTACCTTTCCACAATATGCTCCCCTCTCAGTAAAAACTTCCTTGTCAACCAATTCTGAAAATGTTTCGACCTTTACCATTCATATCGCCTATTATTAGTAAGAAAAGAAAATATTTAAACTTAACAGCTTTGGTCGAAAAATGAGGGGGCTCACAAGCTACTTCCGTCATCACTGAAATCAGACTGGAGCGTGAGATCATCGCCCCTAATAACATTAATAAAGAGAATTTAAATATTCAACTACTCATTCGACCCCTTCTTCTAAGAATTTTAAATTCAATCTTTCTTAGAACTAGAAGAGCTATCAATGAAATTATAGCAACAGTTGTTGCCAACGTATAGTATCCAACACCGACAGCAATACCTATTGCTGCTGCTATCCATATAGTAGCAGAAGTTGTTATTCCTTGTACATGACCTCGAGAGCCTATAATTGCACCGGCACCTATAAACCCAATTCCTGTAATTATATTTGCAACCATTCGAGCACTGTCCATTGGAAAGTTGAATATTGAGATTGTAGTAAACAATGCTGAACCCATCGAAACAAGGATATGTGTCTTCAGACCTGCTGGCTTATGCGACAACTCCCTCTCGATACCAATCAAACCACCAAGAACAAATGAAATTATGATTCTTGTTATCATTACTGATTCAATACCGTACATAAAAATTCTATCTCATCACCATTTAATAAAGGTTTGTATAATTTTTATTTGGGAAAGATGAGAAAAACCAAAGAATTTTACAATGAAAAATATAACGAATTTCTCGAGTTAAGAGAGCAAGGACTTTCTATGAGTGAAATTGCTAAAAGGCTCCAAATAAGTTACTCGGCAGTTTATGCATGGATTAGAGGAAGAAAACCAGAAGAAAGTAAAGTTACAAAGTTCATAAAATTTCTAAGAAATAATGGCCCAACCCCACTGGCTGAAATAAGAAAGTTATTCCCTAAGCACTCTGATATATACTTAACAGCAGTTCAAAGAGGATACAAAATTCTTAAGTACACACTACCGAAGAAGTTTGGTGATTACTCGATTTGGTACCTTCTTCCAGAGCAAGAAGCTGACCTGAAAAGAGAAGTGGAAAAATTCATAAAGGAATTCAATCGAGTTAAAGAGAAACTAAGTAATGAAATGCTAAGAAGGGTGGAAGAAAGAGAATATAAACGAAAATAATAAATTAAATCTTATAGGTGAATCTATGAGAGAATTTTTTTATCCAAAATCAATCGCTGTAATTGGGGCTACTCCAAAAAAAGGAAAAGTTGGCTATTCTTTAATAGAGAATTTAAAGCAATTTAGGGGAAAGGTTTATCCTATAAATCCAAATCATACTAATGTTCTTGGACTAAAATGTTACCCGTCTATCAAAGACGTGAAAGATGATATAGACCTTGCCGTAATAGCCGTTCCCAACGTTATCGTTCCAAAGGTTCTGAAAGAATGTGGTGAAAAAGGTGTAAGGGCCGTAGTAATAATTTCAGCTGGTTTTAAAGAGGTTGGGAATATTGAATTAGAAAATGAAGTATATGAAATTAGCAAAAGATACGATATGAGAATAATAGGTCCAAACTGTCTAGGAATGATGAATACAGAAAACAACCTCAACGCGACTTTTGGAAAGATCTTTCCAGATAAAGGGCATATTGCAGTAATTTCACAGAGTGGTGCAATTCTTGATTCTATCCTAGACGTTTCAAAGGAACTTGGGATTGGAATGTCAAAGGTAGTGAGTGTAGGGAACAAGGTAGATATTCAGGAGAGCGAAATATTAAAATATCTCATAGAAGATAAAGAAACGAAAATTATAGCGATGTATATTGAAGGGTTAAAAGATAGAAGGTTTTTTGATGTTGCAAAAGAAGTCTCTAAGAAAAAACCTATTATAGTTCTAAAAAGTGGTAGAACCAAAAAAGGAAAGAAAGTTGCATCTTCTCACACAGGATCCCTCGCAGGTGAGGACGAAATCTACAATGCATTGTTTGAACAGACTGGTATTATAAGGGTAGATAGATTTGATCAACTCATAAATTTAATGTTTCTCTTTTCGACACAACCATTGTTAAGATCAAATAGAATTGGTATACTAACAAATGCTGGTGGATTTGGTGTAATATCCGCAGATGCTTGTGAAAAATCCAATCTGGATTTACCAAAATTTGAAAAAAGGACGGTAAAGAAACTAAAATCGTTTCTTCCAAGTTCGTCTAATTTTGATAATCCTTTAGACATAATAGGAGATGCAGATCCTGAACGATACAAAAAATCCATAGATAGTTTGATAGAGGACAAAAATATAGATGGACTTCTCATAATTCTTACACCACAAGAAATGACCGAACCTATGGAAGTAGCCAAGGAAATTGTAAATATAAATTCTAATAAGACAATCGTTACCTCATTCGTTGGAGGAAAATCTGTTACCAAGGCTGTGAAATATTTGCTAGAACATAACATACCATCTTTTGAAAGTCCAGAGAAAGCTATCGAGTATTTATCATGTATGGTAGAATACAGTAGGAGAGGGAAATTTGTTGAGAAGAGTAAATCATTAAAGAATCTTGTACTTCAAATGAAGGAACAAAACAAAAAAATCATAGAAAATTTACTTAAAGAAAAAAACGAATTCAATGCAAAAAAAGTTCTTAATATTTATGGAATACCAACACCAACGGGATACTTAGTAAAAAGTTCTACTGAGATGTTAAACATTACTAAGAAAATGAAAAGGTTTGTAATGAAGATTTCTTCTCCACAGATAAGACACAAGACTGATGCTGGTTGTGTAGTTCTAAATCCTAAAGATCCTGAGAGAGCCTTCAAAATAATCATGAAGAATGCAAAGGAATACATTAGAAAACATAAAATAAAAAATGCAAAAATAGATGGAATTTTGATAGAAGAGATGGTAAACCCAGGAACAGAGATAATTGTAGGTGCTAAAAGAGATCCTATATTTGGTCCTGTTGTTATGGTCGGTGCTGGTGGAATTTTTGTTGAAATTTTAAAAGATGTTAGCTTTGGAATTATGCCAATAACAGAATCTTATGCCGAAGCTATGGTAAAAAAATTAAAAATATACAATATATTAAGAGGAGTGAGAGGAGAAAAGAAAAAAGATATCGAATTTATAAAAAATCTGATACAAATAGTTGGAACTATAATGGAGCTTCATCCTGAAATAAAGGAGATTGATTTAAATCCAGTCATTGTATATGAACATGGAGGAATTGTGGTAGATGCAGTAATTGTGTGATTACTTCTTTCTCTTTCCTGTTCTTCGAGCAGCAATGCTACCAACTTTAGCACCAGGTGGTGTATTTCTTGAAACTGTCTTTGGCTTACCTGGCTTGGTCCTTCCGCCAAATGGATGATCTACAGGGTTCATGGCGACACCAGAAACAATTGGATAATATTTTCCTCTCGTCCTCATCAAGTAAAACTTATTACCAGCCTTTAGGAATGGCTTTAAACCTCTTCCAGAGCCAGCAACAATACCAATAGTAGCTCTACATTTGTCAGATAGCTTCTTAATGACCCTGGATGGAAGCATTATAGTTGTTTTTCCCTTCTCGTGACCAATAACCGTCGCAAAGGTTCCAGACGATCTACATAACTTGCCACCATCGTTAGGCCTAAGTTCTATATTGAAAATTTGTGTTCCTTCTGGTATTTTTCCGAGTGGAAGAACATTACCCTTTCTTGGCTCTCCATCGTATTCTATAGCATCCCCGGTCTTCAAACCTTCAGGAGCAAGAAGAAGTTCTTTTCTTTGAGGAAACTTAACCACAGCAACAGGTGCATCTCGAGCAGGATCATGAATAATGTCTACTACCTTACCAACAGCCTTTCCTGTAATTGTATATTTTACTTTACCTATAAACCTATGACTAGGTGCCCTATACACACTTGAACCTTTTCCTCTTCGTTGTTGCTTTAATCTTTTTGGCATATAATCACCTTAGATTATTCCCAATCTAACAGCAATATCAGCAGCTGAATATTTCTTATTCAATTTTATAAATGCTTTCTTCTCAGCCTTTCTCGTTATAGTGGTTCTTACCTTATCAATCTTAACATTAAATGCTTTTTCAAACGCTTGTTTTATTTGAGCTTTATTCGACCTTCTATCGACTATGAATACTATTGAATTCTCTTTCTCAATAAGCGATATTGATTTTTCACTCGTATGTGGCCTAATTAAAATTTCGAAAGGTTTTTCTACCATAACTCCTCTACCTCTTTCTTCAACTTATTAACAATCTTCAAAGCATCTACTCGTTTTTGAGTAACGTTACCTTTCATCCTAGATTCAATCTCCTCGACAACACCAAAACCTATTTTTTCATTTTCTACCCCTAAGTCTTCCACTATCCTACTAATATCTTTATCCATTTTCTCTAAGATCCTCTCCATTCTTTCTAACAAAACATCGGCCATCTACTTCACCCATTTTCAAAAGCATTAAGAGCTGATTTTGTTATTATTAAAAGTCTTCCTGGATGAGTACCAGGAGCGAGCAGCTCTACATTCATATCTTTTTTCAATTCATCAACGGTTATAATATCGACACCAGCAATATTTCTTGCAGCCTTTATTACGTTACAATCTTTTGAAACTATGATTATAGGCCCTTTCTTTTTTATGTATTTTCTACCTCTCCTTTTACCCTTACCTGATCTTATCTTCTTCTGTTTTGCTCTTTCCAACTCCTTTTCCAACCCGATTTTCTTTAAAAGTTCAACGACATCTTTAGATTTACTAAGATTCTCAAAATCATCATCCAAAACGATTGGAACTTCACCGTCATATCTATGACCTCTCTTCTTTACCAGAGTCAGATCAACAGTCGCGGCTAGAGCTGATTTTAATGCAAGGAGTAATTCCTTATTGTTAATCTTTTGCTTCCAATTCTTTTCTGGTTTAGGTGGATGGGCCTTTCTACCCTTCACGGCTTGTGGTGCGAATCTCGCACGCCATACAAGATGGCCAACGTCACCATGAATTCTTGGTAATCTAGACATCCCACGACCCATCATTGTCCATCTTTCACCTCTTCGACCGTGATAGTGAGCACTTGTTCTCTTTCCAGCAAGTTTATCTGCACCATATGCTTGTCTCCTCCAACTCTGGATAGCAAGAACTGCCCTTCTTATGATATCTTCCCTAACTTTTGTTTGAAAAACCTTTGGTAATTTAATTTTACCTTTTTCCTTTCCATCTATTCCATATATCTTTACTTCCATTCATTTCACCCTTGTTGACTTTTCTGTGATATATATTTTACCTCAATAGGCTCATACTTCTTAGTTCGAAGCGGTCTTCTTAAAAATATCAATCTTTTTTTCGGGCCTGGAACAGATCCCTCAACAAGTATGAATGAACCTTTAACAAGACCATAATTTACAAAACCACTAACAGGATTTACCTTTTTAGCGTCTTCATTGATCATTATAATATGTTTATTATACTCTGTTCTTTGGAAAAATCCATACTGACCTGGAAGTGGAACTCTCCAATCAATCTTTCGAGGTATTGTAGAACCGATAGAACCTGGATGACGATGGTGCTGTTCATCTTTTCTTCCCTGTATTTTAATTCCAAATCGTTTAACTGAGCCAGTATATCCATGACCCTTAGTAACAGCGGTTACATCACAATACTCACCGACTCTAAACACTTCCTCCGGCTTTAGTTCCTTCCCAATTTTGTCAGCTCCATACTTGTATTGCTCCTCAACACTACCACCCAGGGCAATCTCAAATAATTCTGGTTTTTTCTTATGTATCCCAGATTTTTTTGGCTGTGTACATACAATTAATCTAATCTCAACAACTCTGTCTTTATTCTTTTCAAACTCAAATTCCTTTTTCTTCTTTCCCTTTCCTATTCTTCTTTCAATTTCCAAGTCTTTTGGAATATTTTTTGCCCAGATCTCACCAAGAGGTTTAAAACCAGATGTATCTTTACCATAGAATCGAAGACCACATACAAAAACAGGTGGAGCATCTATAACGGTAACAGGGATTGATTCAATTTTGTTACCTTTAGTGATTTGAACATGAGTCATTCCTGCTTTGTAACCAACAAAGACTAAGGGCTTGACCTCCTTCAATCCCTCTTTCATTTCTTCTGAGAAGTTTATTCTTGGATAAATCCTCCTAGACCTTTTTCTTGGATAGTACTGCAAACTTCCTCTCCTAGGTCTTTTTCGTGACGGCATAATTCACCACAACAAATATTTTAAGTTACAATTCTTTATGAACTTTAATATTTTTAAACTGAATAATAAAACTTTAAATTATTACCTTCGTAGAAATAACTTTATTAAAGTGGTTGATATGGGATTTCATCAGATATTGAGAAAGTTATGGAAAAAACCGAGGAGGACAACAGGCCTGAAGGAACTCATGAAGAAATGGAGAAAAGAGCCTGTTGTTACAAGGGTTGAAAAGCCAACAAGATTAGATAGAGCTAGGTCACTTGGTTATCAAACAAAACAAGGTTATGTAATTTCTAGGGTAAGGGTAAAAAAAGGTGGAAGAAAAAAGCCTAGATCAAGAGCTGGTAGAAGACCTAGGAGGGCTGGTGTTTCTAAATTTACCCCATCAAAGAGTCTTCAGTGGATAGCAGAGGAAAAAGCGGCAAGAAAGTTTCCAAATCTTGAAGTCCTAAACTCTTACTGGGTAGGAGATGATGGTGTTTACAAATACTATGAGGTAATTCTTGTAGATCCTAACCATTCTATCATAAAATCTGATCCTAAAATAAAGTGGATTAAAAATCGGAAAGGTCGTGCATTTCGTGGTTTGACGAGTGCTGGAAGAAAATCAAGAGGGTTAAGAAGATAAAAATCGATGATTGACTAAAATCATTTCGACCTTTAAAAATCTTCAAAATTTTATTATTTTTATGGACTATTACGACCTTCATATAGAAGTTAATGATGTAGATAAGGTTATAGAATTAGCTAAACGCCTTGGTTATTCAGGCATTTCTATTATCAATATAGATAAAGAGACTGCAAAATCGCTCTCCGAAAAACACGAATTCGATGTTATAAGCTCTAAGATGATCGTTGTAAATTCAAAAGATGAGCTCAAGAAAGAGCTTTCAGAATCAAGAACAAATTACGAAATTTTAATAGTAAGTGGTGGAACATACGAAATAAATAGAGCCGCGTGTGAGGATTCCAGAGTAGATATTTTAGCTCATCCAGAAAAAGGAAGGAAAGATTCTGGTCTTGATCACATATGTATGAAAGCCGCTGAAGAGAACGACGTAGCCATAGAGATAAACTTTAGCGAAATACTGAATTCAGGTCATAGAAGTAGAACTATGGCGTTCATAAGAAATAACATTATGTTAGCAGAAAAGTATAATACTAAGATAATTATAACAAGCGGTGCAAAGAGTATTTGGAATCTAAGAGCTCCTAGAGATCTTGCATCAATAGGATTTTTGTTAGGTATGGAATTGGGTAAATCTATTCAATCTGTTTCCACTATACCCGAAGATATTATAAGAATAAATCGTGAAAAATTGGAGGGAAAAAGATTTGGAAGCGTTAGAATAATTGGTGAGAAAGATGGAAGACAGGCCTAAAATCTTACCGCCCACATTAAGAATGAAGGAAAGGTACATAGTATTCGAAATTATATCCGAAAAGCCAATAGAATATTCAGAACTTACTAGAGCTGTTTGGTTTTCGGCATCTACATTCTTAGGAGAATTAAAGCTTAGTGAAATTGGTCTTAAATTTATTAAAGATCTTTATAATCCGGAAACGCAACAAGGAGTTATAAGATGTACCCACGATGCTGTTGAGTATGTAAGAGGTGCATTGATTATGATTAAAAACATTGGCGACCTAAATGCTATAGTGAGAGTTATGGGAGTGACTGGTACAATAGATGCCGCAAAGAGAAAATATTTAGGATTCAAGACGTTAGAAAGTTTCGAAGGTGAGAAAGATGGATTATGAATATTTACTTGAAAGAGCTGAATCAAAAATGCCTAAGGTGAAAAAACACGAAAGGTTTGAAACACCAGAGCCTGTAGTCACTATAAGTGGTAAACTCACCATCATACAGAACTTTGTTCAAATTGCAAATACAATAAGAAGAGATCCAAAACATATTGCGAGATATTTCTTCAAAGAACTTGCAATACCTGGAAAAATCGAAGGCAATAAATTGATTCTCCAAAGGGTTTTTAGGAAAGAAGAAATTAAACGGGCACTTAAGAATTATTATAACGAATTTTTATTCTGTAAAGAATGTGGAAAACCTGATACAAAATTAATAAAGAGAAATAAATTATGGTTTCTTAAATGTGAAGCTTGTGGTGCTGAGAGAAGTGTTAGAAAAATATAGCTTAACTTGGTAATAAGATGGATGTTATAAGAATAAGTATTTTGAATCAATTTATCCAAGAAAATTTGCCATACTAGTAGGAGGTAGTTATATAGAGTTTTGAAAAACAGAAAAAAGGTGGCTGACCACTGTATGCGAACCCGAAAAAACGAAAAGATACAAACTTATTATAGAGGATTAGTAAAAATATTTTATGCTTAAAGGTCAATGGTTCTTGATATCCGCAGTCGTAGCATCTTTTCTATTCCTAACTCTTTCCACATTCTTCCGTGGTTATTACATAGTGGATACAGCAAAGGTGCCTAGATATAATGAAGAGTTTATTGCTTGGAATATCGTAGGAGAACTCAATAGGACAATCAGTAAATATTCGACAGCTACAAATTTGGAAGAAAATCTTAATTGGATAATAAAATTTTTAGAGGAAAAATATAGAAAGTTTGGCTACTATGTAGATGTTAATATTACATCACCTGTAAGCCCATCAGGAACTTCGTTCATTATTCTTGTAAAAACAGACAGAGCAATGATAAGAAAGTGTATAACACTTCCTTAAATATGTGAAAGTTTAATTCCCTTTATCGATTCTAGCTCATCCTCTGTAAAATTAAACTCGAATTTCTTCTTTTCTACCAAAATCTTAATCAAAAATAAATAATTCATCGCTCTTTTTTTCGACGTGTGTGTCATTCCCCCTATTTTTTGTAGCGCATTACCCAATGATTTAGAAATTTGATTTTTAAATTGAAGGAAGAACTTCGGAGATTCATATTTTATAAATTTTCGATATGGTTCTTTTTTAGCGATACTGACAAACATAAGGCCATCTAAAAAGTATTTCTGAAGTGCCCATGCCTGTCTCCTTGTAATTTGATTCTTGAAAAAATCAGCAAACGCAAGATATTGGTATGCCTTTGCTATATCTTCCGGTTTTTCATACTCCCTAAAAATATTTTCTTCTAACCACCAAAAGATTTCATCTGGTGTTTTTTCTGCTTGATCTAAAGCTAGATATGCATTTTCTAAATCTAGTGTTTTAAACAAGACTTTTAGAGTATCAAAGATGCTTTGCTCTTGAGCCCTATCACCTATTGTTTGTAGCGATTCTACAGTAACTTCTGGAAGTGAACTGAGATCTATCAGAGCTGCTCTCACATCACCATTAGACATTCTAGCGAGTTGATCTAATGCATTAGACTCATATTTTATTTTTTCTGCTTTTACGATTTTTTCCATCAATCTTTTTATCGAAGTCCACTTAACTCTATTAAACTTAACAAGCTTACAAAATTTTCTTATTTCCCTTAGTTGAGGAACGTAGGGGTTCTGAGATATAAGAATGACCGGAAATGGTGACTCTCTTATCAATTCCTTCAAACCACGCTTCATACCAGGATCAAAAACAAATTCTAGTTCATCTATGAGAAGAATTTTACCTTTATATGATAAGCTAGCCTGAAGCGATGATTGAAGAATACTCCGTTTTAGTTGATAATAAGAACGGAAGTCAGCAGCAGTGAGTCGGACCAATTCATATTTTAATTCATGTGCAACAATTTCAGCAGTTAACGTCTTACCACAACCAGGGGGGCCATAAATCATTATCGCTTTTCTTCTCTTGTAATTTTTAACAAGTCTTAAAACTTCTTCAGCTGCTATCCTATTATCTAAAATTTCACTTATCTTCCCTGGTTTATATTTTTCGAGTAGGCACATATTAGTAAATTCTTTTTCATGAATTTTAAAGAATTAAGCGCCGGGGGCAGGATTCGAACCTGCGCGGAGCAAAGCTCCAGTGGCTTACTCGTCGAAGGGAAGGTTGAAGGAAGGAAACTATAAACATCCTCCTCTCGAGGCCACCGCCTTACCGGGCTAGGCTACCCCGGCGTAATTAGTAATTAATGAGAAGAATTTAAATTACGTTCCATCCTTTTCTCATATGCCTCTAGATAAGGACAAGGATTTCTCTCCGGACACTTTCCGTAGGTTACACATTGAGGCTCTGCATATTTCCCTATAGTCGGATTGACTCCTTTTAGCCTCCTTGCAATATTCCACGCAAGGTTTCTGATCTCCCACTGAGCTTCCGTGCATTTTCGCTTTCCAATGAAATGATATGTGTTAAAGCCATTAATTCTGATCATTGAGTAAATATCAAGGGAGTGAGGAACAACACCAATCGCTTCCTTTCTAGAAACACCCTCATCAATCAGTTCTTCGTAGAGGTCTAACAGCAAATTATTATAATACAGATAATCATCTTTCAAATCCGATTTCTCAATCTTCGGTGGAGTAATAATTTCTCTTCTCTTTGCAGCATCATAAATCGATTCATCAGAAAGATCCATTGTTCTCTGCCTTCTCAGCTGATGATTCATAGCTATGGAGCCGTCAACCAAAAATTCAAAATTCACATGTTTGAGATTTGCCAATTCAGCCTCATTTCTGTTTCTTATTGCATCTTCTATTTCTTCTTTTCCTATATCTATAGAAGAGTGGGCAAGCAGAATAGGTTCACTTTTAGAGGCTTTTGATGTATATTTTTTGATCAGTTTGTTTATTGTTTTATTTTCAGAGGAAAATATTTGGGTAGATGGATACCAAGCAAGAAGTTCATAATTTGATTTATATTTCTTGAAAAGATTTGGCGCCACTTTTCTTGCCTTCTTTATCATGTTATTTACGACATTTTTAACATAAGATGGAACCTCACCCTGTTTATTCATAACATGGAGATGTTGAAGTTCACGAACATTACCGGTGGTCGTTATATTTGTTATTGTAAGTAATGGAACGCAGAATCTTGCATCCTCCTTTGGAATCCCATCCTTAAGCATTTCATCATAAAATTTCGTTATATCGTCCAGAGTATTATCAAGTTTATTGTAGAGATTTGATTCCCTTATATCTTTTGGTATGTAAAAATCTCCTATCCTCGCTCTTCTTAACGATTGTTGCTCATGCTCTAAGAAATGCGGACCGGTAAACTGAAGTGTCGCAGCTCTCGTCAGACCTTCAACGCTAAATGTAAAATGGGCAATGTCACCAACGGATCCATGGCCTCTTCCGTAACTCTCCTTTATAATTGTTTTATTCTTCTTTCCTAAATCACCTCTTTTCTTATCTTTCAAGATCAGTTTATAAGATGCCTCTTTGCTGAAATCCCCATGTGCGGCATAAGCTGTGATATCCTCAGGCCCAAGATATGAAAACTCATCGCTTCCCCTAGTATAACCCAAAAGCTTGACTCTTGCTCCTGCGAATCTTTTCATAAAGAAAAGGGGAATACTAAAAGTTAAATAGGTTGATCTTTTTTTCTGTCTCGGTAAAATTTTCTTTAGAAAAATTATGGAAATTGCTTAGTGATCATCTATCTTCCTCCAAACATCATAACCAAAAATACTATCGCAATCACAACCGAGATGATTATTATCCACTTCAACATCCTTGGATCATTCGCCCAGCCAAATGGAATTGGACCGATGAAACCACCAACAGCAACCTTGACCTCACCTTTTCCGGCTGAAAGTAGAGAGCTAATGATAACAAGAATCATACCCATGAAAATCAATATAATTCCAATGAGCATTAATTCCTCCGTCATAATAAACAATACATTTTGTGAGATTTTAAGAGTTTAAAATGCAGATTTATATCATGCCTCTCTTTAAGATAGAAGTCCCGACCATTAATCAAATTCTTAAGTACTATTCTAGAGAGGACATCCTTAAGGAGATGCTAAAATTATCGAAAAATAGGGAATTCGTAGGTTCTGTTAGTGGAAAAGGTTATATGAAAAGACCATCGATTGTTCAGTATCCTACAGATATCATTCAAGCCGTAAAAAATGGTGCAACATCCTTTCATATCTCAGTCGAAAGATGGAGTAACCCAATGCAGTTATCTACTGAAAACAAAAACTATGATGAACTACGAATAGGCTGGGATTTACTAATGGATATTGATTCAAGATTAGGTATGCCCGTTGCTCAAAAGTGCGCAAAATTCGTGATAGATTTTCTAAAAAAATATAAAATAACATCATTCGGGATAAAATTCTCGGGTTCTCGTGGATTTCATATTCTCGTACCATTCGAAGCTTTTCCAAAAGAGATAAATTATCAACCTACTGCAAAACAATATCCGAGAATTCCACGAACACTCGTAGAGTTTATAAAAGAAAATGTCCAGGAAAAATTACTCAAGTGGTTAGTGGGGAAATTCACTGCGAAAAGATTAGTAGAAATCTCAAAAAAGGAGAACTTGAATGCCTTTGACTTTGTGGAAATAGAATCCGGATGGGGAGAGAGACATCTTTTCAGAGCTCCATATTCACTAAACGAAAAAACATGGTTGGTATCAATTCCAATTAAAGATCCAGAAGAATTTGATCCAAAAAAAGCAAAGATAGAATCAGTAAAAGTTCAATATGAATTTTTTAAGCCAAAGGAGAAAGAGGCGACAGATCTGTTAATAGATGCATTAGATTGGGCTGCAAAGAAAGAAGAGATAGAAAAAGAGAGACCCAAAAGAAAGAAGAGAATAGTAGTAGCGACAAAGAAGGCTCCCGAAAATCTTTTTCCACCATGTATAAAAGAAATACTAAAGGGGCTTCACGATGGAAAAAAGAGAAGTGTTTTCACACTAATTTCCTTCCTAAGAAATATGAATTGGTCATGGGAAGAAATAGAGGAAAAGCTATATGAATGGAATAAGAAAAATACATCCCCACTTTCAAAGACGTACATAAAGGGACAACTAAACTGGAATAAAAGACAAAAAAACCTACTTCCAGCAAACTGTGACAGAGACTTATTTTATAAAGACATAGGGATATGTAAACCGGACGAAATTTGTAAGAATATAAAGAATCCTGTAAACTACCCATTTAAACTTATGCCAAAAAATAAAGGAAAAAAGAAAGAGCGATATATTTGTAGGATATGCAACAAATCATTTAAGACTCTTAAGGGTTTAAAGATTCACCAAATAAAATATCATGATGAAAGTGTCTTATAGGTGTTGATATGGTATTGACATTTGAAAAGATTAGAGAATTGTATTGGATAGAAAGAGATAGAAGAGAGCTTCAGGCACTACCAGAAAATTTCTTCCAAGAGCTAAGGGAATATATCGAGAGAAAACATGATGAACAAGCAAAGAATGTTGCAAAGGATTTGATAAATAGAAGAATTAAAAAAATATTGGAATCCGCACTAATTTATGTGCAAACAAAAGTATACCCAATAAACCTTACAGAAGAGGAAAAGATTCTATTTGAGGAAATAATAAACGTAATAAGAAGATTTAATGAAATTATCTTCGAGTCTGAAAGCCCAATAACTGTAAGAAAAGAAAAGAAAGAAGTAAAGCAAAATGAAAATAAAAATGATGACGTATTAATTACCAAAGATCTACCTAGATTTGTCGGACCTGATATGAAAATCTATAGATTGAAAAAAGGTGATAAAATCAAGCTACCAAAAGAATTAAAAGAGTTTCTTGCTAAAAAGAATGTTATAGCCGAGGGGATTTAATGGAAATTCCAAAAAGACAAAGAAGATATTGCCCGAACTGTAAGAAGCATACTTGGCATAAGGTAGAGATTGCGAAGAGAAGACCGAGAAAGGGAGGAAGTAAGTCGCAAAGATCATTCGAAAGAAAGCTCAAGGGTTATGGATCATTCCCTAAACCAAAGCCGGAGGGGAGAGAGAAACCTACAAGGAAGCTTGACATAAGATACATATGTGAAGAATGTGGAAAGGCTCATGTCATTGGAAAGGGATTCCGAATTAAGAAGGTTAAGTTTGAATAATTAGTTCAGGTTCTTGTAAACAGCTATAGACTTCTTAAAATAATTATCTATCTCCTTTGCCCAATCAACGATTGACCTTTTCTCATCTATTTTCTCCGCTAGCTCTATCAGTTCATAGTAAGGAGATTCTGCCTTCCATCTTTCTGCAAGTGATGAATTTACCCCCTTAAGCCACTTATAAGGAAGGTATTCAGCGAGCATTTCGTGAATCGTTGGATCAATATAGCTAGCCATACTTATTCCAGGGAATGTTTTCGCAAGAATTTCATGCATATGTTCGTGTATCTTTGTTCTAACAGCTTCATACCAATCCAAATTTTGGATAATCTCTTCATTTATGTACTTTTCACCAATATCACACCTATCAACATCACATTTTATCTCTGTAGCGCCCCTTATTTCCGGCCTCATTCTATAAGGTTCATGTGGTTTTAGAGAAACGTCCGGAAGACCATAATTCTTAGCAACCTCTCTAGCTATCTCCTTACTTACATATTCAGAATTTTCTGATATGACCCTTTCCAAACGATCCTTCATAAACAGTAGTGACATTTCAAAACTTTTAAACCTTATATTCCTTATATATAATAGGTCTAACTAGATTTAGGGGCTTATATTCAACAGGTGAAAATGATGTTCATCTTATCAAGAATTTCAGTAGCTGTAGTAAATAGTCGCCTCTATTTCTAGTTAGGTTAAAAATATTTAGAGGTATTCACTATGTCTAAATTGGCACAACCGTTTGCAAAATATCTAATATATGCAAAATTAGAAACCAGTGGAATAGTAGAAAAACCAGACGTAATAGGGGCTATTTTTGGTCAGACCGAAGGCCTTCTAGGAACTGATATGGACTTACGCGAACTTCAGAGAACAGGTAGAATAGGTAGAATAGAGGTAAAGTTAAAAAAGGTTAATGGAAAATCACAAGGAACAATATTAGTCCCATCTAGCCTTGATATGAGTGAAACTGCTTTAATAGCAGCTAGTCTAGAAACCATAGATAAGATTGGTCCATGTGATGCAAAGATAACCGTTGTAAAGGTCGAAGATGTTAGATCTCAGAAAAGAAAGTATGTAGTAGATAGAGCTAAGGAGATTCTTAAAACTATGATGGATTCTGGACTCCCTGATTCTGACCAGCTCTCAGAAGAAATAAAACAAGCTGTTAGGGCATGGGAGATTTCCTCGTATCATGGTCTGTCATGTGGACCAAACATAGAGGATTACGATGAAATAATAATTGTAGAGGGAAGAGCAGATGTAATAAATCTACTAAAACATGGAGTAAAGAATGTTATTGCCATTGAAGGTTCAAACATACCAAAGCCGATCGCTGACCTTTGTAAAGAGAAAGTAGTCACGGCATTCTTGGACGGTGATAGAGGTGGAGACTTAAATCTAAAGAAATTATTCGAAGTTACTGAGATAGATTATGTTGCAAGGGCTCCGGAGGGCAAGGAAGTTGAAGAGCTAACAAAGAAGGAAATATATAAGGCTTTAAGAGAAAAAATACCAGCTGACCAAGCTAAGAGAGAACTCAGCTCCATAGGTGAAATAAAGGAGGAAGAAGTGAAAAAAGAAAGCAATTTCATTGATGTAGAAACCGCTAAGAAGTTAAAGAAAATGCTTGAAGATATCATAGGTACACGAGCTGTATGTATACTAGATGAAAATATGAACCTGCTTGGTAAAGTTCCTCTATCTCAATTACATGAATACATAAGCAATTTTAGAAACGTAAAGGGCATTATAGTGGATGGAGCAATAAATCAGGAATTAGTAGATTTTGCAATTTCAAGAAGAATAAAATATGTCATTGGAACTAGATTCAGAGAAAGAGTGAAATCCAATGGAACAAAGGTAATGGACCTAAGAACTTTAGAAAAAATTATCAAGAAATGATTTTTTCTTTTTTTTATTTTTAATATGATTTTCCTACATAAACCACATATTTGGCCGGTTTTCCACAGACTATACAGTTTCCAGTCGGTTTTTCCTTCTTATCATATCGAACACCACGAACTTCCACCCCTAACTTTTCCTTCAGTTCCGTTGCACACATTTCTCCATCCTCATCTATGGAGCAAAGATTGACTTTTACGAATCCTCCTTTCTCTTTGATATTTTTTTCCAACTCTTTCATCGTTTTTGCTTCGCTAACTATATCTTTAAACCATTTTTCAGCCCTCTTTTTCATTTCTTTTATTATCATATCAAATACCTTCTCGATTTGTTTATCTAATTCCTTCTCGCTGACGGTCAATTTTTCACCAATCCTTGGGGAAAGAACAATCTGTTTTTTCTCCACATCCTTTGGACCAACCTCCAGCCGTAGCGGTACGCCGAGCATCTCCCAGTAGTAGAATTTTTCTCCTGGTCGTATTTCTCTTAGGTCTAGCTCCACTTGGTAGTTCTTTTCAAGTTTTCTCTTTAAGTCTCTACACTTCTTCAAAACCTTCTCCTCTTTTCCTTTTATCAGTATCGGAACTATCACGATCTGCACTGGTGCCAACTCCGGTGTCAAGACTAGACCACGATCATCTCCATGAATCGAGATAAACGCAGCCAGTATTCTCGATATGCCCGGACCATAACACGTTTGATAGACATATTTCTCCTTTCCATTCTCATCCTTAAACTTTATGTCGAATGCCTTGGCGAAGTTCTGTCCTAGATAATGAGTAGAAGGTAATTGTAAGATCTTCCCATCAGGTAACAGAGTATCACTTGCAAACGTGTCGACCGCTCCCTTGAACTTATCCCAAGAAGGACGACGGAAAAATATGAATGGTATCCCCAGTTTGTCCCACAACACGCTTTTAGTAGTTTCCATATCTTCTTTGACTTGTGCTAACGCCTCATCTTCGCTGATGAAAGCATCGTGTGCCTCGATCCATAAAATCTCTCTTGTTCTGATCAATGGTCTAGTCGCCTTTGTCTCGTATCTATATACAGAACAAGATTGGTACATCTTCAACGGCAAGTCAGTATAACTCCTTATCCACAAAGAATACATCTGGTAAAATGCCGTCTCACTTGTTGGTCTTAGTGCCAATCGCTCGATTTTCTTTTTTCCTGCCTCGGTGATCCAGAAAACCTCTGGTTCAAACCCCTCCACATGCTCTCTCTCCTTTTCGAAATTTTCCGGTGGTATGACAAGTGGAAGCAAACATGGTTTATGACCATGCTTCTCTAACTCTTGCTCCAACAAAGAATAAATTTTCTTTATCATATACATTGCCCATGGCTTGTAGACAACGAAGCCTTTCACATTGTAACGAATATCGACAAGACCAGCACGTTTCAAAATCTCAGAATACCACTCAGAGAAATTTTCCTTCAACACGCCAAATAAAACCTTCTCTTCTTTTTTCGTTCGTTTCTTTGCCATAAAATAAAATTGAGGGAGAGAAATAAAAAGATTGATAAAGTAAAATCAAAAAATTAAGCAAAAATCTTCCAATATTCTATTCATTTTTCCGACGCACTGATAGAAAAGTTTAAAAGATTTCACTACCAAGCCTTAGTTATGAAAATGATAGAAAAGATAAATTCAGTTTTTGATGATAATAAAGAGCTTATAGAAAAAGGATACAATGATGAGCTCACTCAAGAGGAATTCGCCGAGCTTTTAGCTAACCTTCTTTTCGGTATAACAGAAATGACGAGTCAGAAACTAGTATACGTTCAGAATTTTGATGAAATAAAGGAAAAGGGTCCGAGAAAATATGCTGGGAGAATCGACACAATGATAGAGGAAGGTCTTATCCCACAAGATGTGTATGAAAGTCTTAAGAAAATGGTTCCTGAAGGCAAACACATAGGACCAGTGTATCTAAGGGTGAAAGGTTTGCTTACGCATAAAACTCCAAGGGAAGTATTTGCAAAACAATTAGCAAGAAAAATAGATAAAGAGTTCATTCAAAAAGTTGGTGATAAATATCATGTTTGTTTACCAAACATGACTGGTGGTGCATTTATTGGTGACGAAACACGAAGAGAGCTAGAGAATTTGTACCTTGAAGATGAAATTATATGGCCAGCGACTCCTTATGCAAGAGGTATGAGAAAAACGATAAGCGTGAAAAAAGAGAAAGAAAAGTTAACAGATCATATAGAGGGAATAATACCTCCTCCACAGGAAGCAAGTAGTGTTATAAATTTTGAAGAATTGAGAACCACGTCTGAAACAACACAAAATACAATAAGAGTATTGAAGAGATTTGGGTACAACAAAGAAAATGATGTACAATTAGCAGCAGCATGTGTTTTCGATTATAGACATCCCGTAGGTGTTGAAAGACTAAAAAGAGAAGGAGTGACTCAAATCTATTTGGTTAATGGAAAGACTTTCTTTGAAGAGGCATACAAAAATGGACACCTGGATAAGGAACGATATAAAGTCGTTAAAGATTGGATTTCAGATCCATGGAATTGGACTAGAAAAGTTATAGAAATGATAGGTGAGTGAAATGGTCGAAAAGATTTTTGTCGCTTTGGATCTACCAACTGATAAAATTTTAGGAGTAGGTAAGAGCTTCTTAAAAAATCTGGAAATAGAATACGGAGATGATATAAACAAGAAATTTGGTGTTAAAATAAATGACTATGCATTAAGAAAAGATTTCTCAAAATATAAAGTTTTCAAAGATATGGGTTACGAAATTTTTGGTGACTTCAAGATTTCTCATGGTCATAATACAGGATATAAGATTGTTAAAGAAGTTATCTCAGAGCTTCCACTAGATTATATAACGGTTTCAGCATCACTTATGGAGAAAAATCTTAGAGGCTACGTAGAGAAAGGTAAAGAAGATGGAATAAAGGTTATTGGATTCACGATCCATACAAAGATACCAGAGAATGAGGCAAAAGCGCTCTATGGAAAAAGTATTTCACAAATAATATATGAATTAGGAAAAATATCTGAAAGAAGTGGCTGTGATGCAATAACTACAGATGTCAAGGCTCTTGAAGAAAGCGAGGAACTTAGAAATCTGAAAATTAAGAAACTTATTCCTGGGGTTAGAATAAATCCAAGCGATAAAGATTACCAAGCGAGAGTGTCACCAATGGAAAAAGTGAAAGAACTAGAAGATGAAATTCATTATGTAGTTATGAGTAAGAGATACTTAGATGATATAAACGCAATAGAGAAATTTGTAGAATTGCTTTAAAATTTTTCGTATTTTAGATATCCAGTATCTTTTTCTATAAGAAAGCTAAAAATATATAAATCTGATGTCAAACATAAAGTATGACAAACAAAAAGTCAATCAACGCATTAGAAATTCTAAAGGAAGCCTTTGAAATAGTAAAAAGGAATTCAGAGATCATAGAATTGTACGTACTTCAATTTATCATAGTAATTATAACAATGATTTCACTACTGGGTCTACCAATCTTTTTAAAATTTATAGGAGCGGGATTTCTAGCAAAATCATCTATACTAACTACACAATTTTTACATCAATACCTGTATGCACTTATAACAGCAATAACCATAATATTTATTATTCAACTAACCATAACTGGTGCAGTAATTTCCTTGGTTGCTTCGATAAAAAGAGGTAGAAAGATATCTATCTCAAAGGCATTAAAAATAGGGTTAAATCGAGTTC
The DNA here is from genome assembly GCA_964428495.1 of uncultured archaeon. Classification (GTDB taxonomy): domain Archaea; phylum Aenigmatarchaeota; class Aenigmatarchaeia; order GW2011-AR5; family JAHLMP01; genus CAYRXY01. The sequence goes on along the minus strand of CAYRXY010000001.1, from coordinate 141,161 downwards.
CTTATTTAATAGCAGGTGCAATAGTAACTAGTTTCGTAGTAGGAATGGGTCTTATAGCATTGATAATTCCAGGGCTATATCTTCTCGTCAGACTTCTTCTATTCCAACAGGCCTGCGTTATTGACGGTTCAATTGGCGTTAAGAAAAGTTGGGAAGTTACAAAAGGTAGGTTCTGGGACGTAGCTGTAATTCTAATAGTACTTTTCAGTATAGCATTCGGAATATCTTTATTTCCATACATAGGACCATTGATAAATTCCCTATTGATAACACCTTTAGCGGTAACTACATGGACTTTAGTATATCTAAAGATTAGAAAATGATTTACTTCTTTTTCTTCTTCTCTTCCCATTTTCGTTTTGACTCCGCCAACCTCTCCTTATCAACCCAGTCTTTCTTAGTCGGGCAGTTCGGATCCAAACACATTCTAAATGGTCTCTTACCTGATCTACGAACCTCAATAATAGGAGTTCCACAGTGAGGACATACCTTACCAGTAGGTATAATTAGACCTTCCCTTGGAAGTGGGGCAGAAAAATCACATCCTTTTTTATAATTAGTACAACCTGCAAATCTATTTCCAGTCTTCCACATCTTGAAAACCTTTATAGTTCCACCACACTTCGGACACTTTCCGAGAATAGATTGACGTTCATAAGTCTTTACAACGGACTCAGTAAGTTCTTTCCCTATCTTCAATTCCTTCTTCTTAAATTTCTTACTTATTTTTGTTATTGCCTTTTTAACTTCTTCAAGGACTTCATTCATTGTTTTTTCTCCTCTTTCTATTGCATCTGTTTCCTCTTCAAATTTTCGAGTCAACTCTTCAGAAACGATATCGGAAACATTCTTCTTTAATATCTTTGCTAGATTTAAGCCAAGCTCTGTGACCTCTATGGACTTACCGAAAAGATATCCCCTGTTATATAATATTTGTAATATCTGTGGCCTTGTTGCCTTTGTCCCTAATCCACGTACTTCCATCTCCTTTATAACAGAACCCTGTGAGTATCGTTGAGGTGGTTGCGTCTCTTTACTTATCAAGTTTACTTTTCTAATTTCGATTTTATCACCTATCTTCAACTCTGGTAATATCGTTTCTTCTCTTGCAGCATATTTTCCATAAAGTTCCGTCCAACCAGGTTCAATAGTACGAATTCCACTAAGGAAAAATATTTTACCATCAACATCAAGTATTACTTTTTGTGATTCTCGCTTAGCAGGTTCACCGAATATTGCTAAAAATCTATGAACAACTAGATCATAAACTTTCTGTTGTTTTGAACCTAATTTTTTTGGAACCTGAGCGGTAGGATATATTGCTGGATGTGCAGGATCTGTTTTTTTACCTTCATTTGGCTTTAATTCATCTTTAACGAGAAGTCTATTGCATAATTTTTTATATTTAGATATTTTTGAGAGAGATGAAAGAATCTTTTTGTAATCTATGTCTGGAGGTAATTTCTCACTTGCCGTTCTTGGATAGCTTATGTATCCTGCCTGATATAATGATTCCGCAATGCGCATTGCGTCCCTAGGAGAATAACCAAAGTATCTATATACATCAGCAACAAATGAGGTAGTATTATATGGTTTAGGTGGTTTCTGTGTAATTACTCTCTTTTTAACATCCTTAACATTTGCAAACTTTTTATCGGCCTTCTTGAGAATTTCTTCGGCTTCTTTTTTATCCCATATTTTATCCTTTTCAAAAACGGCCTTGTAGATATTTCTCCTAAGTTTTAACTCTAACTCAACCTGCCAGAACGGTTTCGGCTTAAATGCCTTTATTTTCTCTTCGTGCTTGGCAAGAAAGTAAAGCGTTGGGCCCTGCACCCTCCCGGTGGAAATTATTCTAAATCGCTTCCCTACTTTTTTGATAGAGTTCGTTAATGCCCTAGTCAGATTTATTCCGAAATACCAATCCATATAATGTCGTGTCAATCCTGCCTCTGCAAGATTCTTATTTATCTTTATCATATTTTTGAAACTTTCCTCTAGTTCTTCTTTTGTCATAGTGGAGAATTTCATTCTCTTTGCCTTTTCTCGCCCGAGCATAAATCTAAGAATATTATATCCGATAACTTCTCCTTCATCGTCATAGTCAGTGGCTATTATGACATCCGTAGCATCTTTAGCTAGTTTCTCTAGAACTCTAAAGTATTTCTCAGAAAATTTTGCAGTTTTTGATGCTTTGAAGCTTGGAATCCATTCAACATCAAATCTAGGATAGTCCCAACCTTTCTCTTTTTGCTTTAATGTATAAAGGTGACCAGCAGCAGGAGCAATGACATATTTCTTTTTTCCTTTTTTGATTTCATACCAAACTGCTCCATTTTCTTCATGCTTTTCTATTTTACCATCAGCCAAAGCCTTTGCAATAGTTCTAGCGGCAGTTGGTTTCTCAGTAACTATAAGAGTATATCCCAAAAATTTCACCTCACTATATTATAATCGATATAGCTAATTTTTACATTCAAATTTTAAATAAGTTTTAAATCTCGTAGAAAAAAGATTTATTATGGTGTTTGAAGTAACTCCTTGGAACGTTAAAGGTAAGGTCAATTACGAAAAATTAATAAAGGAGTTTGGAATAAAGACAATTACACCTGAACTACTAGACAAAATAAAGAAACACACTAGGGATCTTCATATTTTCTTGAAAAGAGGTGTTTTCTTCGCTCATAGAGATCTAGATTGGATATTAAATAAATATAAAAATGGAGAAAAATTCTACCTATATACTGGAAGAGGACCAACAGAATCAATGCATATAGGTCATTTAGTTCCAATGATGTTTACGAAATGGCTGCAGGAAAAGTTCAAGACAAAGGTATACCTACAATTTACAGATGACGAAAAATTTCTATTTAAAAAACATCTTAAGCTTGAAAAAATAGAATCATTCACGAGAGAAAATATAATCGATATTCTAGCTTTGGGATTTAATGAAAAAAATACGATAGTGATTCAGGACACAAAACATATAAATTATCTTTATGAAGAAGCTATCAAGGTTTCAAGAATTGTCACCTTTTCCATGGTAAAAGCAACATTTGGTCTTAAAGATAGTTCAAACATCGGACAAATATTCTACACCTCCCTACAAACTGTACCAGCATTTTTAGAAAGTAAAATTCAGGGCAAAAACGTTCCGTGTCTTATTCCATTAGGTGTAGATCAGGATCCACACTTTAGAATAACAAGAGATGTTGCACCAAAACTAGGATACTACAAACCAGCTATTATTCACTCAAAATTCATGCCATCTTTAAGAGGAGATGATAAAATGTCATCATCTAAACCAGAAGCTTGTATATTCTTAACTGATGATGAGGAGACAGTAAAGAGAAAGGTATGGAGAGCTCTAAGTGGAGGTGGAGGAACTTTAAGGGAACATAAAGAAAAGGGTGGCAATCCAGAAAAGTGTATTATATTCAAATATCTTTACTCAATCTTCGAAGAAGATGATAACAAAATAGAAGAAATCAGAGAAGGTTGTAGGACAGGTAGGACTATGTGTGGTGAATGTAAAGAACTTTTAACAGAAAAGATCAACAAGTTTCTCAAGGAGCACAGAAAACGTAGAAAGAGGGTTGAGAAAAAAGTTGAAAAGTATTTTATAGATAATAAAATAAAACTTTGATGTGGGATTATGAAAGTTAAAGATATAATGAAAAGAAATGTTCTGATTTTAAGAAAAGATGCAACAATAAAAGATGCACTAGATCTAATGATAGAAAATTCTGTAGGTTCTGTCATAATTTTGGAAAGCAATAAAATCGTCGGAATTGTCACTGAAAGGGATTTGCTAAGAAAGATTCTCTCACATAACAAACCACTAGACACAAAAATAGAAGAAATAATGACCAGAAATATAATCACAGTTTTTGCAGATGAAAAAGTGGAAAAAGCTGCAGAAATAATGACGGAAAATAAAATAAAAAAATTACCTGTTATTGACGGCGGAAAACTTGTTGGAATAATAACATTAACGGATATAGTTGCAAGTGGGGTAAAACTTGAAGATGCGATCCTAAAAAAACTTGGAAAATGGTTTCCTGTTGGAAAAAAACCCTCGATAGGTGGATAAAAATCAACGAGGCCAATATTCGTTTTCTTACACTATTGATATTTTTCTTTGGGCTGATAGTATCATATGTTGTAACACAGACAACAGAACCACCTGAAGTAAACATAAGTAAAATAGATGAAACTATGATAGGTAATTACGTTTCGGTTACCGGGTTCTTAGTTAACATTCCACACGACAAAAATGGGACGATTTTCTTTAAGATTACAGATGGTAAAAAGTCCATAAATGCAGTAATATTTTCAAGTTATTCAATAAAGATAAATAATATTTCAAATCTAAAGAAAGGGAGCAAAATAAAAGTTATCGGAAGGATTAATGAATACAACAAACATTTAGAAATTGTTGTAGAAAAGTTAATTTATGAAAGATAAAATATGGGATAAAAAAGTTTGGAGCAAAATTGCAAAGGAATATATAAACAAAAGATATTATGGAAAAGGTCTGTTCAAAAATGAAAGAAAGGTTCTGTTATCTCTGATTCCAAAAAATTCATCTGTATTAGATATTGGTTGTGGTACAGGTCGACACGTTAGATTTTTCAAAACTCATAAAATAAATGCAGTAGGATTAGATTCATCAATAGAAATGATAAAACTAGCCAGAAGTTTAACGAGAGACCAATACATAATAGGGGATGCTCATCATTTACCCTTTAAAGATGGTTCATTTGACTTTGCAACATGTCTTGGAAATACAATAGGATCTCTAAAATTCAAAAAATCAATAAGAGAGATGTTAAGGGTCTCTCGAGTAGGAATTATAATAGAATTTAGAGAAGGGGATGGAATAGAAAAAAGATATATAGGTGGAAAATCATATTACGTTAGAACATGGGAAAAAGATGAGGTTAAAAAACTACTAAAGAACTTGAAAATTAATTTTAAGATGATCGAAGGAGAAAAGTTGCAGTCTACTTCTTTTTTCTATGCTGTCGTTCGCCATAACACTTAATCAAATCCCGTATCATTCTCTCCATCTGAAGTATATGCTCATTAAGTTTTCTCGTATGAGCCTCTAGAGACTCTGTGTGCTTTTCCAATTTTTTAAAGTGCTCGAGAAGATAGTAAAGAACTATAAGCTCAACTATAATAACCAACCACTCTAGTATTACGTTGACATCCATATATTAACTTTATATCAGAAAGTTTAAGTATGAAGGTTTTTATTTTAAGGCTAGGACATAGAAGAAAAAGAGATGAAAGAATGTCAACACATTGTGGCCTTGTAGCTAGAGCTCTTGGAGCAGATGGTATTATTTTTTCAGGAGAAAGCGATCAAGGACTAATTGAAAGTATTAGAAAAGTTGTGAAAAATTGGGGAGGAAAGTTCGTAGTTAGATATGAAAAAAATTGGAAAAAGATTATCAAATCGTGGAATGGTATAAAGATTCATTTAACAATGTACGGACTTCCAATACAAGACAAAATAAAGGAAATTAGAAAACTTGGGAAGGGAAGAAAAGTCTTGATAATAATAGGAAGTGAAAAAGTACCATCTGAAGTTTATGGTTTAGTCGATTATAACATAGCTGTTACCAATCAACCACATAGCGAGGTTGCGGCACTTGCAATATTTTTACATGAGTTGTTTGAGGGGAAGGAGTTGAATAAAAAACTCTTAAATGCAAAGTTGAGAATAATTCCATCAGAAAGAGAAAAAAAGGTTATACATTCCCAGGACTAGAGAGATGTACCTTTTTCACTAAAACGAATCCAGTGGTAACTGGATTCTCCATTTCCCACCATTTAACCTGTTTTGGTATGCTTGAAATAGCCTTAACATTTTCAAGTATCCTTAAAATATTATCACTTACTCTTAGTTCAGCAACTGCACGTCCAAGTTTTCCATCTTTAATTTCTATCATAGCATCTCTTGGTATTGTTGAGAAATCTCCTGTAAAGTAATTAGTAAATCTAGTGTACCAGACATTCGTTATCAGAATGCCATTTTTTACTTCTTTTATCATCTCATCTAAAGTATAATCACCAGGCTTGAGAACAATATTCCAAGGCCTTGGAGATATAATTCCTGCGTTTCCTGTGGTTTCTGTTTTATACTTTTTAGCAGTTGAAGTACTGTGAAGAAATGATTTCAAAGTTCCATCTACTATTAAATCTGTTTTCCTTGTAGGTACGCCTTCCTCATCGAATAAAACTGTATTTAAACCATTCGGCATTCTTCCATCATCATAAATATTAACCAAATCACTTGCAACCTTTTTAGTTATTTTTCCAGTAAAGCAGGAGAAGCCTGCATCAACATTGTATGCAGAAACTGCATCTCCGACTTGACTTAATATATCACCGAAAGCTAAGGGAGCAAATATTACATCGTATTTTCCTTCATGACCCTTCTTTGGATTCCTAGCTCTCTTGGCATACTCATCAGCTTCTTCCACAGCCTTCAAGAAGTCAAAGTCCGATAATGTTCTAGAAACTGATACAGAATGTCCACTTGCATATTTATTAACAAATGACCTAAAAGAAAATTCTACGGAGGTTCCGCGATCTGAGCCAAACGCTCCACCACTCGTAGATTTTATAATTCTATATTCTCTCAAATACAACACTCCTGCAGATTTTTTAAATTTAGAATGATCAATTGCTTGTTTTACTATTTCATTTACATCTAAATCCAATAGCTTAGGATCATAAGTTTTCTCTATTGGTTTGTAAAGGAACTTATCCTTAGCGATTCCATGATAATCTTTTTTTGGTTCCAAATATTTAGCTATCTTAGCTAATTTTCTCAGGTCATCTAACGATTTTACATTACCAAAGATTAGTCTTTTCTTTAAAGCCATGAATACTTCAATTTCACGAAGATCGTAATCTTTAACAGCAACTATTTCGCCATTTGCAAATCTTACCTGTTTAGTCTTTTCTTCTATACTTGTAGCTATTACATCATCAGCTCCAAGTTTTTTTCCAAACTCAACAATCCTTTCTACTCTCATTTCAATCACTTAATCAAAACATTTTTCAATCTCACATGAGGTCCTCCAAACCAAACTGGAATTCCCTGCATTGGTTCACCTTTCCCACATACTCCAGCAACAAACTCTAAGTCTTTACCTACTGCATCTATTTTTTTGAAAAATTGGCCAGTTGTGATTTCCAAAACAGGTGCAAAGATAGGCTCAACTATTTCACCGTTTTTGATTAGATAGGCTTCACAACCTACGTACTTTTCATTCCATCTTTTATCATCAATATTCCACTCATTATAGGATTTTATGTAAACTCCCTTCTTTATTCCTTCAATCAATTCATCAAAGGAGTGATCACCTGGAAGCATAAATGTATTACTCATTCTTATTATCGGTTCTCGAGAATATAGCTCTGCTCTGGATGAACCGTTACTTTTAATTTTCATAACAGCTGCAGTTTCTCTATTATGTAAGAATTCATGGATTTTCCCATTCTTTATTAAGAACTTTCTTCTTGCCTTAACACCTTCATCATCATACAAATAATAACCATATGAACCCTTAACAGTAGGATCATCAACTACATTAACAAACTTCTCTGCCATAACACGGCCCTTCCAAGATTTATCCAAATAACTTTCACCCGCTTGAGCCGCTTCTCGACCGAATATCCTATCAGCCTCAGAAGGATGACCAACAGATTCATGCATCGCTATTCCAACAATTTCCGGGCTTAAAACAACATTCATCTTTTCAGGCTTTAGTTTCTTTGCACCAGAAACCTTTTCAAGTGCATTAATTTCTTCTGGTATTTTTTTATCTAAATTCCAACTATCTACTAATTCCCAACCACCAGAGCCACCATACTCCAACATTCTTTGAACATCTCTCTTTACTTTAAGGATTACCGAATAAAATAAAAATACTCTAGGAACTCTAGAATAAATCCTCGTTCCTTCAGTATTGGCAAAATATTTTTCATTCTTAGATAAAGATAATTGAAACATTCTAAGCTTAGCCTTCTTAGCTAAGTTATCTATGTGTTTTAATAGTGAAACTTTTTCCTTAGCGTCGATATCAAATATTTTTTTCTTTTCTTTTACTTCCCACTTCGATTTTACAGATTTTTCCTTAGAGAATTTTACTTTATGTGCCTTTTCTAATGAACCTTTAGCAAGCTTCATAGCATTTTCGACAGCGGTTTCGACAGATTCCTTAGTCAGATTTTCAGTTGTAGCAAAACCAACTGAGCCATCGACAATAACGCGAATTCCTATACCTTCTGACGTTGTAAATCCACCACCGTCCATAACACCATTTTTCATGAGAAACGTTTCTTTAGTATACTTTTCTCCTCTCGCTTCAAGATAATCAATATCAAATTTTTTAGAAATCCTTACCGCATATAGGGCAAGTTCTTGAGCGAGCATATTCATTTATTTTACATTTCAAGAATATAAAGATTTACAGCCCTCCGACAAACTTTGGTCTCTTACTCAACAATCTTGGTAAGTTCAAATATCTATATGGGTACTCTTTCGTCCTTTCCTTGACGTATTTAATTAACTCGTCTAATTTCATCTTTTCAACTTTACCGTTTTCCTTAAAACGAATGGAGAATTCTCCGCTGCTCCTCTCTTTTTCACCAATTACAACGATCATCGGGACCCATTCCATCTCAGCCTCACGAATCTTCTTATTTAATGTTAGTGAACGGTCATCAATATCAACGCGAATTGACTCACTCTCTAATTTATTAGCAATCTCTTCAGCAAACGAGAGCAACGAATTATTCATTGGAACTAATCTGACCTGTATGGGTGACAACCATAGAGGTAAGACTGGCCTCTTTGATTTTAGCGCTTGTTCTAGAAGTGCGTACATCCATCTCTCTATTGATCCAACGGAGGAGTGACAGATTATACATCCCTTCTCTTTTCCATCTTTATCCACATATGTTATTCCATAATTTTCTGCATCCTTTACATCTAACTGAACAGTGGAAAGTTGACAGTTACTTCCCACCGAATCTATAAACTGAAACTCGTGTTTTATTGCCCAATAGTGTTTCATCTCAGAAAGAACCTCTATGAATGCAGGTTTACCACAGTATTTTAGTAGGGATATGATTTTATCCTTATACTTTTCATAGTAGTCTTTCACAACTCTGAATGCAACAACATAATCAACATTCAATGCATTTGCATAGTCGGTGTACTTCTTAAAAAGTTCTTCATATTCTTTCCATGCTTGCATTTCGTCTGTACAAAACGAGTGAAGATCTGGCATTGAGAATGCTCTCAACCTTTTTAGCCCGATGAGCTCACCACGCTTTTCACATCTAAACGAAAGGGAGAATTCGTAAAATCTGAGTGGAAGTTGATAATAAGATATTGTTGCATTTTTCAACATTTTAAACAGTCCGAAGTCACCTGCAAACCGCAACACCAATTCCTTCTGCTTACCAGGTATGGAAACGATATAATGTCTTTCATGAAAACTCTTTCCCTGCTCTCTAATCTCTGGATCAGACCAGTCATATATTAACGGTGTTTCGATCTGCATCGCTCTGAGTCTTTTCGTTGTTATCTCCGCAGCCCATTTCCTCAAGAGATCATAGATCAAAAAGCCTTTTGGATAAAATTTAAAGTTACCAGGATCGCTCTCCGGTGCATAGCCAACAAGCTCAAGACGTTGCATTGCTCGAAGCGAAGGAGGTTCTTTCTTCGGTTTTTCACCAAGTTCTTCAGATAAAATAAATTTTTTCAGATTGTTATAATTCTTCAAAAGTTTACTTTCATCGAGCTTATCCAGATCGATTTTTTCTTCTTTACCGTCTGGAGTTAAAACGAAATATTCACTCTTTATTTTTTCAACTATCTCTTCTCTAGTTTCTTCCACAGGTGTAATTTCCCTCGAAAGTTCGGCCAGCGGGTGACCTTTACATTTTAGTGAAAATGACTTGTACCAACCGAATGGAGCACGTTCAACACTGAAGCCTGCGCCTTTCAGGGCTTCAGCAAAATTCTGTAGTAGAGCCTGCGCCTCTTTCGCTGGCGCTGGCCTTGATGTCAAATGAACCCATGGATAAATGACAATTCGTTGAACTTTTATATCGTCAGTAACTCTCTTCACTTCATCAACAGCCTTTCTCACAGATATCTTGTTATCACCACTTTCAATTGAAGTAAAGACTACAAGACATTCCTCAACTTTTTTTCCTCGCTCCTTTACCTCCTCCGCATCTTTGAGCGCTTTTGTTTTTGCTTCATATTCTATGAAATCCGCATGAATCAAAAGTATTTTCATATTTTATCGCCTATACGTGCTAATGATAATATGACGAGAAGATTAAAAAATGTTTGATATTTATTTTTAGATTGATAATACCATTATCATAGCCCCGTGGTGTAGGCTTCGGGTAGCAGCAAATTGCAAACATAAAATACCTGTCTACCGAAGACATAGCGGTCAAGCATACCGGGCTTTGGACCCGGTGACCCAGGTTCGAATCCTGGCGGGGCTATCACAATTTTTTCTTCACTTTTTTCCACAGATACCAAACGACAATCAGCCCAAGCACTACAAGGAGCGAGAATAAGCCAAAATAGTTTTCAATAAACCAAATTATCTGCTCGCCAAAGAGCATGATAAACACAGCCTCTAGAAAGAATCTCCCACCCCTACTAATGATCGATGCAAAGATCATCTTTCTAAAATCGATTTTGAATACACCACTCGCTATAGTGAATATCTTATATGGTATTGGTGTGAAACCGGCAATACCAACTGCCCATGCGCCATATTTCTGAAAATAATATTCAATTCTTTCTACTTTATTACTTGTGAACTTCTTCAATATCGGCCTTCCACCCTTTAGACCAATCCAATATCCAAAGCAGGCACCGAGGACAGAGCCAACAGTCGAAATAAGGGCATAAAGTAATGCAAACTTAGGTACTGCAAGGCACAGAGGTATCAATAAAATATCAGGCGGAACTGGAAAGAAGGAAGACTCAGCAAAAGCTAGTAGAAATAAACCGAGCCAACCAAGTGGTAAAAATGTTTCTTTACTCCACTCAGTAATATTTTGTAACCAGGCCATTTATCTCAACCCTTTCATCATGTAAGGACCAATTAGTCTATAATCAAACTTTCTAAAATAGTTTCGAACTCCTACACCAGAAATGATTGCAAGATTCTTGTATCCATTATTCAATGCAATTTCTTCCGCCTTCTCCAGTAATTTCTCCCCATAACCACGATGTTGATATTTCTCACCTTGTTTGTCTGCTGTTTCACCAATCGGCACTTCGGTGCCATAAACATGTATCTCACGAACAAGTGCGGCATCCTTTAGTTCTGGTCGAAAGACACGATAAGGAAGACGAAGACGAATATAACCAATCAACACATCATTTTTTAAATCTTCAAAACTTATGAAATATTCCCTCCCTTTTGAGGCATTATACCTTGTCACGTACATTTTTACATCCTCTACTTTTATGTCTCTATGACCAACTTCTCGACAACGAATACAACGACACCTTATACCATGTTTCTTTGCAATTTCTTGAACGATCTGTCTTAGGTTTGTAACGTTTGGCCCAGCAGCAATCTTCTTCCATGAGATATCTCGTTGAACACGTTGGATACGAACCCATTTTGGAACAATTTTCTTGACATAGAGAATTAACTCAATAGCTTGTTCCAATGTCAGTGGCTTATACTCTCCTCTTTTCCACATATCGTACAACTCAGTTCCAGGAATAACGAGTGTCGGATAAATTTTAAGCAAGTCTGGACGAAAGTTTGGATCTGTTAAGATTTTTCTAAGATTTCTCTTTTCCTCTTTCATATCAATTTCTCCATACAAACCCGTGAGGCCCGGCATCATGTGATAACATATTTTAAACGCAGAATCTTTGGCTAACCCCGTTGCCACAATAGTATCCTTTACCGTATGTCCACGCTTCACAATTCTTAGGATCTCATCGTCTGTCGTTTGAACACCAAGCTCAATTCTTGTCGCCCCGTAGTGTAGCATCATATTAATATGTTTCTTCTTACAATAGTCCGGCCTTGTTTCTATCGTTAGACCAACACATCGATGCTTTGTGTTCTCGTTTATCTTTTTTGCTTCTTCCAGGCTTTTACTTTCTATTCCGTTCATCGCATCGTAGCATCTCTTAATAAACCACTCCTGATATTTTCTACTCATGTAAAGGAACGTTCCTCCCATCACAATGACTTCACACTTGTCAGTTGGATGACCAGTAATTTCTAACTGGCGCAGACGAGTTACGACCTGCTTGAATGGATCATAATTCAGCCGCTTTGCCCTCATGGTTGCTGGCTCAACTCCCGTATAGCTCTGTGGTGCTTTCTTTCCTCTTGGGCAGTATATACACCTGCCAGGACAATCACCAACACTCATTATTGCAACAACGCTAACACCAGAGGCCGTTCTAACAGGTTTTATTTGAAGGACTTCTCTTAACTTCTTCAACTGATCATTATAATGCTTTTCCGCATAGAGAAGTGCATCAGCATTCTTGGGTATGTTCTTTAATCTATACTTTTTTGCCAATTTTGATTTCCATTTTATCAGATCTTCCTTGGTAATTTCGCCTTTCAGGATTTTTGTGATAAGCTCCTCGAAGTATTTGTTTTCCATTATTTCGTTTATTACGATCCAACGATTTAAATTTTAGTCAATTCCGATTGACTAATAATAAATTTTTCCTTTATAACTTCTCTCAAAATATTAATATTTTAATCTTAATAGTATCTGAGATGCTAACGAGATTAACACTCATATTTTTAGCAACGATGGCGATAAGAACAATCAAAACCTTACAAAAGATAAATGAGTATGAGGGCAGGAAGCCGATAGCAGCTATACTCATAGGCATAGATACTCTATTATTCCTTCTCGTATTGAAAGATATTCTGAGCTCAGAAGTTACTATTCCTATAGTGCTTTCTATGGCATTCGGATACATTTCTGGATATTTCATAGGGACCGTCATTGAAGAAAAATTAGCGTTGGGAAAAGTCCTCGTAACCATCAAAATTTCTAAAAAATATTCAAAAGAGCTACACAGAAGACTAAAGGAGAGTGGTTTCGTATTCATTAGAACAAAAAGAGTTTATACACACAAAAACAAACTAAAGAAAATTTATCAAGGAATTATATATAGAAAGGAATTGCCTAAATTAAAGAGAATCTTGAGTGATCTAAAACTCGTGGCATATGTTAGTCCAATCAAATATCATTTCGGAAGTAGAATAGTTACAACAGAAGAATATCTACGAGATCAAAAAAGAATTTCTCAGTAGATAAATTTTTAAGTTTAACACTTGAAACCTTACTCATGAAAAATATCGTTGTAGAAAGTCTCGATAAATTACCAATGGAGGAAAGACCATTAGAGATTGTAGAGAGAAAGGGAATTGGTCATCCAGATACGATAACAGATGGAATAATGAATGCCATATCAATAGAACTCTCAAAAACATATATGAAAAAATTTGAAAGAATCTTACATCATAACATAGATAAAGGACTTCTCATTGCCGGTGAAGCGAGACAGAGCTTCGGTGGTGGTGAAATTTTGAAACCTATACTTTTGATATTTGGCGATAGAGCAACGACGAAATTTGGAGATGAAACCATTAACATAAATGAAATTTGTATAGACACCGCAAAAAATTGGATAAGAAAAAATTTGAGATTTGTAGATCCTGAAAAGCACATAAAGTATCAGGTAGAGATAAAACCGGGATCTGCTGCGCTCACAAGCATTTTCAAGAAAGGAGATGAGATATTGGGTGCGAATGATACAAGCGCGGGAGTTGGATATGCACCACTTTCAGAAACGGAGAAATTAGTTTTGGAAACAGAAAAGTTCCTTAATTCAAAGCACTTTAAAACAGAATTTCCAGAAACTGGAGAGGATGTGAAGGTTATGGGAATTCGTCATATGGATAAGATTTACTTGACCATAGCGATGCCATTTATAGACAGCTTCATAAATTCAGAAAAAGATTATTTCAGGAAGAAAGAAGAAATTTTAGAGATTATAAAGAATTTTACAAGGGAAAGATCAAAATATAAAGTCTTTGCTGACTTAAACACATTAGATGAAGAAGGTAAAGGAATTGATGGTGTTTATTTAACCGTCACAGGAACCAGTGCAGAGAATGCAGATTCTGGGGAAGTTGGACGAGGGAATAGGGTCAATGGCTTGATACCTCTAAACAGACCTGTTTCTAACGAGGCAGCAGCTGGAAAAAATCCAACAAGCCACGTCGGAAAAATTTACAATCTTTTGACTCATAGAATTGCGAGAGAAATTTATAGGCAAGTCTCTGGTCTGAAAGAAGTCTACGTATGGCTAGTTTCAGAAATAGGTCAACCGATTGATCAACCAAAAATAGCTGCTGTTCAAGTAATACCAGAAGGTGAGCTATCGAATTATGAAATTGAGAGAATAAGAGATGTAGTTTCAAGAGAATTAGAAAACATAAAGTTATTTACCTTAGACTTAGCATACGGTAGAGTAGATGTCTACTGATTTTCTTGAATGTCAGTCCTCGGTTTTTGATTTTTTAATATTTTTGCCTGCTCACCGAAATATTCTTCAAATAACCTTGTGGTTTTAAGAATCTTCGTCCTTGATTGTTTTTCTGCTGTTACGAACCCAAGATCAATCAATTCCTTAACGTATTCATAGACTCTATTGCCGAGAACTCTAACCAAATCACTTTGCCTAACTGGTTCGTGATATGCTATGATAGAAAGTGCTCTGAGTAATCCACGAGAAAGTTCAGAATGTCTCGTAAGCTTAGATACTCGATGCACAAATTTAGGTTTAACAACAAGTTTATAACCTCCTACCTCAGAAATTTCGATTCCTCTATCCTCACCCCCATACCTTTTCTTCAAATACTCAATCATCTCAAAAACTTTAGAATCATCACGAACCCTTAATATCTTTCTCAATTGCTCTAACTTAAGTGGTTTCTCCGTAATAAAGAGAGCTGCCTCAAGGAGAGCAATTTTCTCCTCGTTCATAATTAATCAGTTAGTTCTATTTCTATTTTAACGTCAGAAGGTATAGGAATTCGCGTTATCTGACGTAAAATTCGGGGATTTGCACCAACATCAATAATTCTTTTATGTATTCGAAGTTCCCATGTTTCCCAGTTTCGACCTCCACCACCACGATGCATACCATCTCCACATGGGGTTTTCATAACAGGAATCCTTATTCTTTTCGTTGGAAGTGGTATAGGTCCAGCTACATCAACACCAACCTTCTGAGCAATATCCTTTATTTCTTTACATATTTCATCAAGTTTCTTTGGATCCTTACCCACGAGCTTTATCCTAGCTTTCTGCATTTCTACCACTTTCCTTAATATGTATTTGTATTAAATTTTTAAAGTTCAAAAGATTTAAATATGATCCGATGTGAAGTCATGACCAGACTTCTACCATCTATAAGATCGGAAGTTACAAGAGAGTTAAGAAATAAGTATGGTCTAACACAAGAAGAAATAGCCAACAAGCTAAATGTAACTCAAGGAGCCGTCTCTCAGTATCTGATAAAAAGAAGGGGTAAAAATATAGTTTCACCCGAGCTTAAAAAAGCTATAAAACAACTTGCAAGGGAGATAATGAATGGAAAAGATTTTGAAACCGAAGTCTGTAAGATATGTAAAAAGCTAGATATTTTGAATTTATAATAATAAACCCAATTCTATATTTATGGAAAAGAAAATGTCTTCTATTGATATAAAACATGTTATAGATGAAATTCAATTTCTTGTCGAAGGACGTGTAGATAAGATTTATCATGAAAATCGGGAAATACGAATAAGGATTTACTCACCAAAATTCAAAGACTTAGGTGAAATTGAACTGCTCCTTGCACCAGAAAAAATTCATACAACAAATTATAGAAAGGAGATGAAAGAACCGACATCCTTTTGCATGTTTTTGAGAAAGTATCTTAAAGGAAAAATAATAAAGGGGATAAAACAGCACAAACTCGACAGAATAGTTGAGATCGTTTTTGAAGATTATATTTTAATTGCTGAATTATTTCATAGAGGAAACTTCATACTCTGTGATTCGAATTATTATATTTTAATGCCAATGGAATTTCAAAAATGGAAAGGTAGAGAAGTTCTCCCAAGAAAGATGTATAAATTTCCTGAATCAGTAGACCCAAGAAACATCAATGAACTACTTCAGTTAGCTAAAAGTTCAAAATCAAGTATTGGCCCTTTTTTAGGAAATCTCTTTGGTTCTACATATTCAGAAGAAATATGTAGAAGAGCTGGAATTGATAGAACATTAAAAATTACACCGGATATAATTTCAAAAATCTACAAAATTATAATAGAACTTTTAGATAAAGAGAAAAAACCGGAAATGATAATTGAAAATAAAACTCCTATAGATGCTACACCATTTCCTTTTTTAATGTATAAAGGGAAAGAAAAGAAATCTTTTGATCTGTTCAATGACGCATTGGATGAATTTTATCATATTTTAGAGGGGGAAGAAAAGAAGAGAAGAGAGAAACAATTAGAGAAAATTGTCGAAGAAAAGAAAAAAAGAATTCAAGAAATGACAAAAAAAGCAATAGAAAAATATAGTAAGGAGGAAACTGAAAAAAGGTCCAAAGCAGAGCTAATATATAGAAATTATGGACTGGTCGATTCTATACTCACAAGACTAAGAGAAGTTAGAGAAAAGCTGGATTGGAGTGAAATAAAGTCTATTATTCAAAGGGAAGACTCACCGGAAGCCAATTCAATAAAAGAAATCCGAGAGCATGAAGGAATAGTTGTAGTAAATCTAGAGGGAAAAGATATAGAGCTCTATATAAACAAAAGTATAGAGGAAAATACAGCCTTGTACTATGAAGAAGCTAAGAAGGCTAAATCAAAAAAAGAAAGGACCGAGAAAGTTCCAAAAGAAGATATTGAAAAGAAAATTGAAGAAGACGTAAAGAAGAAAAAACCTAAAGAACGGAAGGTTAAAAAAAGAAAAAGATGGTATGAAAAGTTCAGATGGTTTGTATCCTCTGATGGATTTCTTATTGTACTCGGAAAAGATGCAAAAACTAATGAGGAATTAATCAAAAAGTATGCAAAACCTGAAGATATAGTTCTTCACGCAGAGGTAAAAGGAGGTGCATTTGCATTAGTTAAAGCAAGAATAGACGGAAGATATAAACCAAGAGAAATTACTCCAGTTGCAATTAAAGAAGCTGGACAAATGGCTGCATGTTATTCAAAGGCTTGGTCATTGGGACTTGGCTCCGTACAGGTCTACTGGGTTAGACCAGATCAACTGACAAAGGCTGCACCAGCAGGTCAATATTTGGAAAAGGGATCATTTTTGGTCAAAGGAGAGAAAAATTATCTTAAAAAATTATCACTACGACTAACCATAGGAGTAAAGGACGGAAAAGTTATAGCAGGTCCTGTTGAAGCTGTAGCAAAGAAAACAAGATACTTTGTGACAGTCCAACCAGGAAGAACGCCGTCAAGAGAATTGGCAAAGCAGATAAAACAAAAGCTTCTAGAGAAATGCATGCCGGAAGACAAGGAGTGGATAAGGGCAATCCCAGAAGATGAAATAGCCAAGCATGTGCCATCAGGAGAAGGAGATCTATTTCTCGGATTTTAGAATTTTAAATTTCTTCACAAAAAAGAATATTCATGTATCGTCTTACAGAGGAAGGTAAAAAATATCTCAAGGAAGGTCTACCAGAAATAAAACTTATCGAGTTTCTAAAATCACATGGTCCTATTTCAGTAAAGGATTCTGCAAAGCAGATAGAAAATTTTTCCATAGCTTTGAATTGGGCAAAAAAGAACGGATGGATTAAGATCGATAAAGGTATGCTCATACTTCTAAAAGAACCTGACAAATATGAGCAGGAAGAAGCGTTGAAAAAAGTTGCCGGAAACAAACAGATAAGCGAGCAACTAATTAAGCAACTCATGAGCAGAAAATTAATTGAAGAAATAAAGGAAAGTATCATCGAGAAGGCCAAAGAACAGCTAGAAAATGGTGAAATAAAAAACCTAACCGTTGAAATTATCAAGTCCGGCCTGTGGCAGACTGCAAAATTTAAATCATACAATGTTGAAGTTTCTGGGAAAAAAATTTACCCTGGAAAGAGGCACCCATACCAAGTTTTCTTAAATTCCGTTCGAAGGAAACTTATTGAACTTGGCTTTAAAGAGATGACTGGTCCAATCATAGAATTAGAATTCTGGAACTTCGACGCGTTATATCAAGCACAAAACCATCCTGCAAGGGACTGGACACAAACATACTCATTGAAGTATCCAAAGTATGGTAAGCTACCGAACAAAAATTTAGTAGAAAGCGTTAGAAAAACGCACGAAAATGGATGGCTCACCGGTTCAACCGGTTGGAGATACAAATGGGATGAAAAGAAGGCAGCACGGCTTATGCCTCGTGCCCATGATACTGCCATATCACCACGTTATCTATCTCAAATTTACGATGAAATAGAAATCCCAGGTAAGTACTTCAGCCTAGTTCGCTGTTTTCGCCCGGACGTTATTGACGCGACACATGGTGTCGAATTCAACCAATTAGGCGGATTCATTATTGGAGAGAAGCTGACGTTTCGTGATTTGTTAGGTTTGTTAAAACTTTTTGCTGAAGAGATTGCTGGAGCAAAAAAGATAAAGTTTTATCCGGACTATTATCCGTTCACCGAACCGAGTGTTCAACTCTCTGCTTACCATGAAGATATGGGTTGGATCGAGTTCGCTGGTGCTGGAATATTCCGTCCTGAAGTTACACTGCCATTAGGAATAAAATACCCTGTTATTGCATGGGGACTCGGTATAGACAGGCTAGCGATGTTCCGTTTAGGAATTAAGGACATCCGTGAATTGTTTAGTAGAAATCTGGATTGGTTGAGAAATTTTGAGGTGATTAAATGCCAACAATAGAAATCTCTTACAAAGATATGTGTAGGTTATTGGAACAAAAAGTACCGATAGATAAATTAGAGGAACTCCTAGTTTATTCTAAGGTAGAAATAGATGGTATAGAAGAAAAAAATGGAGATAAAATCTTCAAGCTTGATGTCAAAGATACAAACAGGCCAGATCTATGGAGTGCTGAGGGAATAGCAAGAGAGATAAAAGCAAGACTTAAGAAAAGGGGTGTATGGAAGTGTAAAGTCGGGCGGTCTAAATTTAAGATAATCGTTGATAATAAAACAAAAAACGTAAGACCTAAGATCGTTGCTGCTATTGCAAGGGATCTTAAGGTTGACCGATACGTCTTGGAACAGATCATCCAACTACAGGAAAAGATTGCAACATCCTTTGGTAGAAATAGAAGAGAAGTTGCAATTGGTATCTACGATTTGGATAAGATAAAATCTCCAATAAAATACACGGTCGTTGGTCCCAGAGAAGTCAAATTCGTTCCATTAGACTTTAATGAGCCGATGACACCAGAGGAAATATTAAAGAGGCATCCAAAAGGAATCGAATATAGCCATCTACTATCTAACAAGTATCCTCTGCTCATCGACTCTGCTGGAAACGTGTTATCAATGCCGCCTATAATCAACTCCGAATACGTAGGTAAGGTTACAGAAAAAACGAGAAATGTCTTTATTGAGTGTACGGGTTTCGATGAAAGATTTCTTGTTCCGTCTTTAAATGCAGTTGTCGCTGCGTTAGCAGATAGAGGAGCAAAGATAGAAAGTGTTGAAATCGTTAGTGAAAAAAAGAGAACGATAACACCAAACCTAGAACCAAAAAGAACAGTGCTTCACATCGAAAGAGTGAATGAAATTTCTGGTCTTAACTTAAAAGATAGAGAAATCTTCTCCTTGTTAAAAGCTAGTGGATATGACATAAAGAGAAAAGGCAAAAAGTTAGATCTTCTTTATCCTGCATTTCGTCAAGATATCATGCACGAAGTGGACATTATTGAAGATATCATAATATCTTATGGTTACAACAAAATTAAACCGACAATACCAAAGATTGTAACAAGAGGTAGCGAACAACCAATAGAAGAGTTTTCCTACAAGGTTGCGGAGGTGATGATAGGACTAGGTATGCAGGAGGTTATGTCTTATATACTCACAAACAAAGACAACCTATTCAAGAAGATGAATCTCCCTGAAGGTAGTGTTGCAGAGATAGAAAATCCAATGTCTCAAAATTGGAATGTATTTCGCTCATGGCTCCTTCCTTCTCTTATGGAATTTTTATCAAAGAATCAACATCGTGAATTTCCTCAAAAGGTCTTTGAGATAGGTGACTGTGTCATCTTAGATCAGAAAGTCGAAACGAAGGTAAGAAACATGAGAAAACTAGCTGCAGTTGTTACAGATTATTCAGTTGGTTATGAGACTATCTCATCCATACTTGATGCACTACTCCGCTCTTTAGGTATAAAATATTCACTGAAAAAAACGACACATAAAAGCTTCATAGAAGAAAGAGTTGCATCCATATTAGCAAATGGAAAGGAAATCGGCTTTGTCGGAGAGATTCATCCATCTGTCCTAGAAAAGTGGAAGATTGAAACACCTGTTGTTGGTTTCGAAATTAATCTTGAGAAAATATTCAAATTATCTTAGAAATGAGAAAACCTTTCTCCACCAAGGAATGTCTACTTCTATTCTAGCTCCAATAAGTTCGGCAGCAAGCCTCTTAAAAGCTATACTCGCAGGAGCGTATGAATTATATTTTACAACAGGTATTCTTTTAGCAACCGCTTTCTTTACGTTCGGATCTTCAGGTATCTTTCCTATTATCGGTAACTCCAAAGTTTCCTCAACCTCTCGATCTGTTAATTCATGTGGCTTTCCACTGACCCTATTCAACACCACTCCATATAATTTTGCACCAAGTTCTTCGGCCAACTTCTCTAGCTTTAGTGCATCCAAAACAGCCGGAAGCTCCGGATTAGTCACAATCAACATTTCATCACTTGATTGAAGTGTGGCAAGAGCCTCTCGGCCAAGACCAGCTGCACCATCTATTAATACTAGATCATCTGTAACAAATAGCTCTGAAAGTATGTTGGGAAGATCACGCGCATCAATACCTTTAAGATCGTTAACAGAAAGGCCTGCAGGTATCACTTTTAGCCCAAATTCATGTTGATACATAACATCTGAAAGTCTGGCCCTTCCTTTTAAGACATCATGAAGAGTTTTTGGTAGAACAGGTACACCTAGATGCATTCCTAAATTTGGAGTTGTTAAATTACAGTCGACGACAGTAACGGGATGACCAAGCTCAGCAAGCGCAACACCTAAATTTGCCGTAGTAACTGTTTTTCCCACTCCACCCTTACCAGAAACGATGGAAATGATACGTGCCATAATTTTTATTTCTGATTAGGAGTATTTAAACTTGATTTTCTTGTATATACTTTTTCTTTAGAATATAGAAGATTTTCTTTAATTTCTCATAATACAGTTTCTTCTCCACTGCATCAAAAAATCTATGTAAATGTATCTTATTAGGATACTTCTTATGATATTTTATAGCCTGAATCAACATCTCAAGCTTGTCGATAGTTCTGACAAAGTTAGCCTCTCTTGTCTTATTCTCTTCAAATTCATACCAAAGTGATAGAATTTCACCAGATCCAAAGAGTTTTTTAAACGCTTCCTCTTCCTTCTTATATTTTTCTTCATCTGTTATATCATCAAATGGTGTATAATCACCAATCAATGACTCCCCTAAATCATGAATCAACGCCATCTTGATGCATTTATCTTTGTCCAGAGACTCGTCAGCAAGTAAAAAAGATAGAACAGAAGCCATAAAACTATGATCAGAAACAGATTCCGGATTAGGAATCTCTCTAAGTATCCAACCTCTTCTCTTCAATTCCTTTAATTCTTCTATCTTAAAAATTAGGTCAATAAGCTCCATAGTGAGAATAAGAAAAGGTAAAGTTAAAACCTTAACGGATCTACTTCATAAACTCCCAGAACTCTGCAAATTTCTTCCGGTTTTCCATGTAGTAGTGTTGTCTTTAATGCAATGACCATTCCCTCACCATCGCTGAGATTTTCGTACTCCTTTAGAAGTTCCTTAGCTGTTTCATCAAGATTCTTTATGTCTATTTCCTTTCCTTCTAGAAGTGCGTTACCAATTTGGCTAGATGCTCCTCTACCACCAACTACCATTCTTATACCTGGCTGTGTATATATTAAAGCCCCATCTATACCAGCATTAAAACCTACTATCTTTCTATCTACATTCTGGAGCGCCGTTACTTCAAGAATATGGTCTCCTTTCTCTTGATCCCACAATTTCCAGTTTAATGGTTGAATTCCAGCTTCTTTAGAATCAGGACTTCTTCCTATTTTCAGCATTTCCTTATGCGTGACATCTCTATAATCCTCTATTCCATGGACTTCCTTGAACTTATCTTTTGGAGATTTTTCAAAGTTTTCCTTAACCGCTAAAGGATAATCCCAGATTATTGGTAAAGTTTCTTTCTCGTCCATGACTCTTTCCATATCTCCAATCTTATAAGGAAAGTCGTACTTATCTCCATGATACTGAACTCCTGCTAAAGCAAAAATGTTAGGAAGACCCATAGGTAAAATCACATCTCTGCTTTTCATATATTCCCTGATCTCTTTTTTTGTAAGCGTCGGAAGAGCGTATGTAACGTAAAGATCATCTGATATCTTTATTTCTGCGATTTTTCCATCATTAAGAATTCTTACCTCGTAACTCTCCTTCGAAAGATTATCCTCTATTTTTTTAGTTTCATAACCCTCTGCACTTAAAGATTTCAATGCCCCATTAAGTTTAGTTATAACTGTTTGAACTCCTGCTCCATCTAAATACTTACTATCTTCTTCCAAAATGTTACCTCTCCATGGCTCCCTAGAGTAGAGCACATATGCCGTCGGTTTTCCTGATTTAAAGACTTCATCTATGATTCTCGAAAATTCTTTTAATATATCCACCATAACTAAAAGCTGAAAAACAAATCTTAAAAATCTTTCAAAATAAAATTCATAAGCATGAAAATAATAGCAATTTCTGATATTCATGGAAATTATAAAATAGTAGAAAAAATTCCAAAATATGATATTTTAGTTATTGCGGGGGATTTAACCGACTTCGAAAATCCTGATATCGTAGATAAAATCCTCGAGAGAGTAAAAAAACCTGTATTAGCTGTTCCCGGAAACTGGGACTCCATCGAGGTACTTAAGAAATTAGAAAAACACGATGTAAGCATTTATGGGAGGGGAAGAGTAATAAATGGTATTGGCTTTTTTGGATGTGGAGGTGCAAATGGATTTATAGGGGATTTAGGATTTACAGAAGACGAAATAAAAGAAACATTGATTACCGGATTTCATGAATTACCAAGGGATATACCTAAAGTTCTTGTTTCACATGCCCCACCGTTTGGATATTGTGACAGAATAATAACCGGTGTTCATGTCGGAAGTTCTGCTGTTGCTGATTTCATTGGAAAAGTAGATGTAATAATTTCTGGGCACATTCATGAGGCAAGAGGTATAGAAATAACAAGTGGTACGACCATAATAAACTGTGGTTTTGGCCAAATAGGACAGTATGTAGAGATAGAATACAAAAATGGAAAGTTCAATGCAAGTTTGAAGAATTTATAAAAACTTTGGAAGTTCCTCTAGTTTATCTACAATAAGATCTGGTTTTGCTCTTTCAACATCGTCATGAGAACTCCATCCAGGAATGATTATAGACTTACAACCCGCCTCCCTTGCTTCTTCGATATCTCTTGCCATATCACCTATGTACGCTATTTGGTTTACAGGTGTCTTGAGAACTTGAGACAAAAATTTTATAATATCAGACTTAGTTCGAAAATTCTCTGAAGCTGTGATTATTTCATCAAAAAATCGAAGAATATCTACTTTTTTCAAAACAATCTCTGTGAATGAATATGGGGCATTCGTAATTAAGGCTAGCCTATACTTTTCTCTTAAATGCTGTAAAACCTCCTTCACATTACCCTTCAACTTGAGCTGTAGGATGTAATTTGGTGCAGTCAAATTATTTTCTATCTCTTTCAACATGTTATCCACAGGTGCATCTGGGCCACATATACCTCTTAGAACATCTTGTGGTTTAAGTCCTAAGTTTTTTTCAATGTCATCATTGGAAACATTGTAACCAAATTTATTTGCAACATCACGTAGAATTGTTATCCAATAATTTCGTGAGTCCACAAGAACGCCGTCAAGATCAAAAATAAGAAGTTTTAGATCCCAAAGGCTCATATTAATTATTTCCTATGAGAAGAATAAAAAGATTGTCATGGGCGCGGGAGGATTCGAACCCCCGACCAACGGCTTAGAAGGCCGCCGCTCTATTTACCCCAACTTTCTTTTATGAAAGATTGACCAGGCTGAGCTACGCGCCCGTATTAATTAAATTTAATGAGTAGAATTAAAAACTTTAGTTTTCTTTCGTATCCTCAATCTTAATTCTTTCTCGTATAAGTTCATCGAGTTTTTTAATTATTTTATCTTTAGGAGCTCCCGTTAGCTTACTCAATGATTCACCTATCTCAGGTGCATATCTCTGGAATAGTTCAAATCGTCTTCTTTTTTGATGTTCACGTCTCTTACCAGAAAGATATATAGCCAACTTTCTTGCGACTTTCTGCAAAGCTAATTTTATTTCCTTTATAATAATCGGATAATTTGCAATAGCTTCTTTACCTTCACTAATGAAAGGTACCCATACAGAAGCTAAATGAACAACTATGACATAAGGTCCTGTCGGAAGAGAACCTTTTCGATGATCTAATCCATATCGCTTCCAATCCGTCTCAACAACCGCTTTGAATATTGCACAAGCTCCTTGTTGATATAATAATGGAGCCTTATTAGCAAATCGAATTAATTTAACTGAATCTCCAGAAGAGAGCGTTGGATCGTACACGATAGCAGCTTCAATTTGGAATGGATTACCTCTATAAACATTTGGCTCTCTTGTAACAGTCGCTATAAATTCAGCATTTTGATAGTGTTTTAATAATCCTTTTTTCAGCGCCTCTTCACCTATAGGAGAGAGACAATCTAATGGAGGTCTCTGAATGTCCATAGACTGTAAAACATGTAAGAGCTTCTTTGCTTCTTCATTTGTAAGCTCTTGAGGTTTTCTATCCTTTTTGATTCTCGCCTCTTTACAAGCTTTCTCAGCAGTTTTTGCACCAATAGAGGAAAATTCATTGATTAGGAAGCTTGATATTGTTTTGGCCTTGGTTCTCTTCAACATCCTTAAGAATATCCCCAACTCTACTCCGTATGGATGTGGTTTTATTTCCTTAGGTAATTTTGGAAGTTCCTTAACCGCTCGAGAATATACAACTTTTCTTCCATCAGGAGCGTAATAAATGATTTCGGCATATGGATTAGATATTGAAACCTGCTCCAAATAATCATCGATAGATTGGGTCCTTCTATAACGTCCAACTATTTCGAGCTCTATCCTTACACCGTGCTCTTTTATTTCTCCCCTACCCTCGATCTCTTCCTGTTTAATAATATGTGACTCATTCTTTGTAACATCTATCATAAGCTCAACATAATTAGTCTTTTTCTCTTTTGCTGTTTTTGACCAAATCTTTGCTGGTTTTCCTGTTGTCAGCTGTCCGTACAAGATCGATCCGGTGATACCAATTCCCTGTTGTCCTGCAGACTGCCTCAATCTATGAAATTTACTTCCATATAGAAATTTACCAAATGTTTTTGCTAATTTATCTCTCGGAACACCGGGACCATTGTCTTCAATCATAACACGAAAAACATCATTCTCTACATTCTTTACCTTCACGATAATCCTTGGAAGAATACCTGCCTCGTTACATGCATCTATCGAGTTATCCACGGCCTCTTTAACAACAATCAACAAAGCCTTTGTTGGATTATCAAAGCCAAGAAGATGCTTATTTTTTTCAAAAAACTCACTAATACTTATTTCTCTATGTTGCTTTGCCAACTCTTCTCCAGTTAAAATCTCAGCCATTATCAACACCGAAGGAAATTAAAGTGAATTATATTTTCACTTGGAAGCTTAAATAATTTTTACTGATAAACATACCACAATATCAAATCTACGTAAAATGGTTGTAGTTCACCAATTCCTGACACCAAATAATGGACTTTTACAAAGGTTTTTACATTCTCTAACATTCTCTTTTTATACCAAGCATCAAATACATCTGTCGATAAAATGTATTTCTCACCAGCTACCTGGATAACCAATGATCTAAAAAGCTGATCGATATCGGTGTAATTTTCATTATAATTCTTAATCCAGAGAGTCCTACCATTACCATATTTAGAAACATAATAATTTATCTGAGCACCAGAATATTTACCATCATTTGTCTTAATAACAGTCTTTTCATTGACATTTATTTTGTTCAAGCCGCTAGGATTAGTAAGTATAAATGTATAGTTTTTATCTTGAATTATCAAATCAACATATGTATCGTTTTCCAGAACAGGACTTGCATTAACATCAGCGACGAGAATAGGGTAACCATTAACTAAAAATGTGTCACCTTTTTTGTAGTAATCAGAGTTAAAGACCGCATAATCACCAGTGGAATTTTCGTATGTATTTATTGAATATTCAATCCCCTGAATGTAAAACTGACCTCCATTATTATTGTAGGTTCTTATTCGAACCGGTAGATGAACAAAATAGTCTTCCAACCTTTCCTTAAATCTTTGACCATCACTAAAGGAGTAATTCTCCACTACAGCTGTAGCAGAGCTAGACCAAGAGAGATTAAATATTTTCGAATAGAATGAATTCAGATCTGAACTGTCAATATCAGAGACTAATATTAGTCCTTTACCTCTTTCTAAATACTTTTGGATCCTTCTCTCATAAGAGGAAAGATCTTGAAATCTAAAAAATGTTATCACATCTATATCATTCCACTGTTCATCATGCTTTAAAATTTCATCCAAAGATGTCTCATTTAAAATTTGAAATCTTATTTTCATTCCTTTAAAATGAACTGGTTGACTGAGACTATAAGTCGTATGTAACATTTTCTGAAGTTTATCCTTCTCAGATTGAGTACAATTACATGCTATCTTGATTAATGGTTTTGGGAGACCATCGACTTCGATAAGAAAGTTGACTGTAGAAGGTAATAATCCATATAACCTGTCATAAAATCCAGATATATTATTCTTCATAATAAATGTTCTTAGCTCATTTGTTTCATCTAAACTCTTCAAAACATCGTAGCCCTCGATTTGTATCTCACTTTTTGGCCAACTCGATGGCTTCACATAAGATGTAAAGAAGTACGTAAGTGAACCTAAAATTATTACAGATGCCAATATCATCTCAAGTATTCTAACAAATCCCTTCATCAATAAACCACCACGGACACCTTTACAACTCTCATATTTCCTGATATATTACTAACACCAAAACGTTCTACCCGATACTTAGGTTTAACAAGTGATATAGATTGAGGGGCACATGTTGCAAGCACCGCTCTATCAGATGTTATGTTAATTATTAGATCAAACTTTTCAACTCCTAGAATGCTTTTTACTTTTCTGTATTCTGTATCAGTGCAATTCAATTCTTGAATCTTTGTATAGTTCAAGAAGTAAGGAATACCATCAGTCAAACCTAAAACTAAAACGTTATTTATATTCCAATTTTTAGGATAACCTTCCTCATAGACTAAGAGCTGTGATATTTGATATGACTTAGAAATAAAATAATTTTTTATACTTTCTTTTCTGAATTCTGGATAATTGTTAACAACGTTCATTGTAACAAAAGTAATAACGGATAAAAATACTAAAAAGCTTACAATAAATTCTATACCTACTTGCCCCTTCATTAGACAACACCCAGATAAGACATGAGAAGGAAGAGAACTATTCCAGAAACACCCAAAATTATTGCATGCTTAATTCCTGCAAGTATCGAATCTGAAGATATTTGACCGGCAATAAGACCGGAAAAAATTCCTTGAATAGCCACCATTATAAAGAATAGTGACTTATAGTAGCATGTAGGGTCCTCTAAACCCCCAAATGAAAATAGAGTACAGAGAGAAAAGTATATGTTACATGGTAGACACATTGGGTCTTGATTACCTATACAAGGGCTACATGGACTTCCTGATAAAGAACCGAAAAGACTCATTCCACCAATTTCTCCTTGTGTCTTCATTAGTGGTATTAGAAATTTTATCAATGTAACAGATATTCCAAGAAAGATAAAGAATATTGCATACATGGTCATCACGTGCTGTCTCATTATTGATTCTTTTTCCGCGTAGGTTTCCTTTATGTTCTCAATATTATCTGCAAGCGAATCTAAAATGTCTTCTGTTTTACCACCAAATTGCTCCATTTCCTCAAGAACCAACATGGAATAATTTATGATGCTACTCTCCTCAAATCTTTTTCTAAAATTCTCTATAACATCTGAAAGCGGGATATTCCAAGTCAATTGATGAGCCATTTTCTTTACGTATTTTGTCAAAGCTCCATAATCCGATTTAGATGTTGTCTCAATTGCCTGAATTAGAGACAGTCCAGACCTTTTCGCTTCTGCAATATCTCGTAAGAAATTAGGAAACTCTTTTTCGCAGTTTTTTATCAGGCTAAATTCAAAAAACCTGAATAAAAAATAAACCGTTGTGCTTATAAATAAGCCTAGAATTGTAAGACCGGCAAACATGTACGGATCAAAGATAAAGACTATTCCAATAACTAGAAAAACCAAGAATATTCCAATTGAAATGTATCTCATGATCTTTAGTGAAATATTCATACTATACACCAGTTGGTGATTTTGTCTTAATTAATATCAAAAATATTATTGAAATTATTGGTAAAAATACGAAAACCACAAGGCTTTGAATAGATACAATAGCAAATCCTTCTGTTATAGCCATAATCGACGTGAGAACTATAAAGAATATGGATCCTGAGATAATCAGAGTTAGATATATTTCGATAAGAAACGATAATCTTTGAGAATATCTCTTTATTGTTCTTCTGTATTCAGCCATAAGCTCATCTGCTTTTTCCTTCAAAAATGATCTAAGATCTCCACCGGAACTCAATGTAGTATTTATTCCCCACAATAATTCTCTGAAATTTTTTGATGGAGTTCTTAGAGCTTCTCTCTTTACAGCCTCAGAAAAATTCATCCCAAACATTTCAACGTTCCTAACAATAGTCTTAGCTGCTTTAGAGATTTCGTTGTATTCTCCAAAGTCTGCGATACTTTTGAAAAGAAATATTGGTTGTGTTTTTCCAGCGGCTATAGCAGACATGTATGAAGTTGCAAACGGTAAAAGATTGTCAATGTTTTCAGCAATCTTGCTTTTCACCGTAGATGGATATACGTAGAAGAAGAAAAATATTGCACCAGAAAAACCCATAGAAAGTGTTGTAGCCATAAGAAGGGCTGGAATTGGATTACCAAAAAGAATACCAAATATAACAGACATTCCGATCATTTCCATAACGAATACTAGAACTGATGTGAATACAGCCATAGAAAGGTATTCATCTAACGTGAATTTCATTCTTGCAGCATGAAGATCGTCTCTAAGATCTAAAAAGTAGTTTTTTATCGGTTTTATATAATCCCCTACCAATTGATAACAAAACCTGGAGTATGTCGTCATTACAACTCCTCCTCAATCCTACTAAGTAAATAGTCTTTTGAGGTGTAGTAAAGAGATATTATTTGTGTTATCTTCCTATAGTCAGTTATTCTTCTTTTTACTAGCCACTGAAGAACCTTTGCTCTGTTTTTGAACTCTTTTTCAAGTTTAAATTCAGATATTCCAGTATTTGTAGAAATTTTCATTAACATATGACTATCATTTCCTATTTTAAATTCATCAAATCTAGGATCCCATCGAAAGACCTCATTTGAAATGGGAATATTCTTCTCTCGGTTAAATCCAACAACTTCGGTTACACTCGTCACCCTTCTTAAGAACTTTTCTTGACGTTTAACTCTTTCAAGGAATACAGCTATATCTAGATTCTCTAAAAGTCCAGGTGATAGTGAAATTGGTGGATTTGTTAGACGATTAACAAGTTTAGTAAAGTTTTCAGCATGTATAGTAGCTAAACCTGCATGACCAAGAGCTATTTGCTGGAATAGAACATATGCCTCCTTACCTCGAACTTCACCAACAATTATAAAGTCTGGTCTCTGTCTCAATGACTCTCTTAGAAGTTCATAAAGATCTATTTCCTTACCTTCTTTTGCGATTGGGACTCTAGCTACATGAGGGACCCAGTGAGGATGTGCAAGTCTCAACTCAGCTGTATCCTCTATGGAAACGATTTTTAACTGAGGCTTAATGAACATACTCAAAACATTCAACATGGTAGTTTTACCACTTGCTGTACCACCACATACTAGAATTGATAAACCGTACTCAACAGCAAGCCATAAATAACTCATCATAGTCAGATCAACCGTTCCAAATAATAGAAGATCTACTGGTGTCAATGGTCTTTCAGAGAATTTCCTTATTGTAAAGTTAGATCCACGCCTTGCAATATCGGATTGTAAAGTTGCTTGGACTCTACTTCCATCTGGTAAAGAACCATCTAGTAGTGGGTTAGCGATAGATATTGTCTTACCGCATCGTTCAGCTAACTTTATGACAAATTTGTCAAGCTCTTTCTTTGTTTCAAAAATTATGTTAGTTCTCATGGACCCAAATCTTGGATCTTTATGAAATACGTAGATAGGAACTTTAACACCATCACAAGATATATCTTCTAAGTATGGATCGCGCATCAATGGCTCGATTTTACCTAGACCGATAAAATCTCTCAAAACGTAATAAAGTAATATTTCTCTTTCTGCAGGACTCTTTATTACCTTGAAATATGATATAGCATCTTCAAACATTCTAGTAATGTAGTGAATAGCATCCTTCTTTCTAAGTCTCGTAAAATCTATGTCAATCTTTTCCTCAACGAATTCTTTAATTTTCTCTAGAAGATTCGAATCTTCCTTCGAGAGTTTTGGTTCAATTATCTCATATACAAATTCATGATGTAACTTGTCCCAATAGATATTTACATACGCAAAGACCTTTCCCTTAGGCGATCTTGGTATTAGTGGGTATCTTTTCATCATTGTCATTTTTTCCTCTTCTTCTAAGTCAATAAGTTTAACATCAACATCAATCTTAGGAATATGAAACCCTCTTTTAATGATATTTTCTTCCTTATTTTCAGCTTTTTTCTCGCTCAATGCTTCTTTGAGAAGATTTATTAGAAGTGTGGCATCACCTGTAAAAACATTTTTTCCTAAAGTCATCGATTTATCCTCTTTCTCCTTTTTTGGAATTATTCTAACAACCACTTTCTTCTTGAACATGTTATCTACCAATTGTAATTTTGTTTGAACTTGAATTTATTACAATATACCCTGCAGTACTATAAACATATCCATCACTAGATTTCATATATCCAAGACCGAATATTTTTTCTGTGACATTCATTCTCGGGTTTTCATAATCATATACTATCAAATTGTCCCCAGATAATTTTACCACATAAAACCTTTCACATATTTTTTTAGGTATTTCTACTTTTAGATATGCATTATCAAACCCGACAACCTTGACAATACCGTCCTCAACTTCTTCAGCAACACCTCTAAGCTGATCCTCCATACTGACATTTTTCAGATCAGCCTCAATTGTATTAAAGGAGTATATGACAATCGAAACTATGATTATACCGATCATAAAGAAAAGAGTTTCCTCAACAATTCTAAACTGACCAACAGCCATAAATAAGTTAATTTATTTACTTAATAAATTGGTTTAGGATAGTGTAATTCCAACATATGTAATTATTTTTCCAGATTCTTCCTTCGTACCCCTATATTCAATATATATTCTATGTCCTTTACCGGCAATTTGTTTGTTTACAACATCACTTACCAAATCTATTTTATATTGATTTGATGTTCCAGGAGCAATTAGCGTTCTGTACTTCAATGTGTATAAAGTATAGTACTGACCACCCAAGTCTCTACATTCCACCCAGAACAATTCAGGTTCATCTACACCCCAGACACCGGGGTCACTAGCATTTCTTACAAAATAAATCGGAGCTCCAGTGGCATATATTGTTCCCTTCGTATAAAGCTCTAATGTTATTGTTTGATTGTCCGGATCGAATGTTACCTGACCATCAGGTATATCAATACTATCTTTGGATTGAGTATTTGCAACGTATTTTATTTTGTCATCCAGAGTCTTCATAAAATCTTCTGCTTTTCTCAGAACTGCTATATCTCTATTCTTTTGAATAATGGGTAATCCCCAAAGATAGACAGAAGTTATAATGCTAATCATAATAAGAACGACTAAAATTGGGGTCAAGATTTGCTGTTGACCTTTCATTTAACTCCCCGCTATACTCTTTTTTCTGTTTTTCTTAATGGAATCTTTGAAAGTATAAGTGCGTTAACCTTTCTCTCGAGTCTGTTAAATTTATCAAGTAATTCCTCCTGCATCTCTCTAAGGCGTCTATTCTCTTCTTCTAATGATTTTGAGCCTTCTACTTTACCTCCCTCACCGACTTCTACCTTAGCTATTTCAAAGTTCTTTAGAAATTCATCAAATTTCTTTACTAAATTCTCTATTGAATTTGAGAGTTTAGTCATTTTAGAAATAAGTTCGGTGTTCATCTTTATCAGATCGTCTACGACTTGTTGATTTGTTTTTATCAATTCAAAAAAATCCTCGTTAACTGCCTTTCCCTTAACTGCAGCTTCAAGCTTTTCAACTTTTTTCTCCAAAGACCTTATAGGATCGAGTGGAACAAGTTCAAATTCTTCTTTCGGCATCAAGACCACTTATTATTTATAGTCATATGACATTATAAAAAGCTTTGGACAACTCATTTATTAAATCAAGAACCTAAAATATTATTCATGACCATAGCAAGAATAACAATTTTAGGAACTACGGCCTCAATACCTACAAAACATAGAAACCACCCGGCTATTTATTTACACTATATTGGAAAAGACGAGCACTTCTTTTTGTTTGATTGTGGTGAAGGAACTCAACGACAAATATTTAAAGCTGGTCTAAATTTCATGAGAATAAGTAGTATATTTATATCTCATTGGCATGCAGATCATTTTGCGGGTTTATTTGGTATGATAGAAACTATGGCACTGGAAAACCGCAAGAAACCACTCTATATATTTGGTCCCGAGGCTGATAGATTTGTTCCTTACATTCTAAACCTTGGTTATGGAAAAAAACCATTTAACATAATAACAGGATCTGTGAGCTACACAGGATCTGAGTTAGAAACTTTATTGGACACGAACGAATTTACAATATATTCAATACCTGTCAACCATGGAATACCAGCCGTAGCTTATGCTTTCATGGAAAAGGATAAAATAAAAATAGACAAAGAAAAGTTATCATCTCTTGGACTTCCAAAAAAGAGTAAAAAATACAAAATTCTCAAAGAGAAGGGAGAGATAGAAATAAATGGGAAAAAAATAATGCTAGAAGATGTCTCCTACGTGAAAAAGGGAATAAAGATTGTTTATTCAGGAGATACAAAGGCGTGTAGAAATCTTATAAAGATTGCAAAAAATGCAGATTGTTTAATCATAGACAGCACGTTCTTTGAGGAAAAGCCAGCAGATTGGCTAGAAGGAAGGCATCATATGAACGTCAAAGAAGCTATAGAACTTGGAAGGAAAGCAGAGGTAAAGAAGCTTGTATTAACGCATATAAGTAGAAGGTATGCAAACGAAAAGGAGCTTATAAAAGTAGTAAAAGAACTGACAAAGAATGAAAAAAATATGGAAGTGATTCTTGCAAGAGATCTGATAGAAATTAAATTAAAAAATTAATTTAACCTTCTCATAAGTTGTTTGATATTCCCTCCCTTACCTCTCAAAATCAAATCTTTTATTTCATCTGATATTCTTCCATCAACTATCATATCGATACGGTCGAAGAGGGATCTTATTTCTGAAACAGCAAATAGGGCAGCAGCCAAAGAATCTCTTTCGTGAGCATTTTCAATCTTTCCTTTAAACCCAGATTCCCGTATAAGTCTCCACTTTTTCTTAATTTTCAAATCCTCTTTAGGAGAAATGAGCTTTGCATTAAAACTTCTTGCAATAGATTTCACCAGTGATGGTGGTTTACTTACATCACACCCAAGTAATATTGGATCTCCAAATTCCATTATTCTTTCTATTATCTTTGTTTTGGAGTAATGCCTTTTACTTTCAACTAGAATAACATTAAACTTTACATCTAAAATAGATAAACCAGTTGTAACACCGGGATCTATACCCACTATGAGCTTCATCTTAGCTCCTTTATCATAACGTTCTTTCCAAATCTCCATACAACAACTTCTCGTCCCTCTGTAACATTATCTTTAATTTCTTCTGGTATTATCGCCTCATACGTTGAATAGTCCTCCATATCCATAACCTGTGCGTGTTCACCTGTTATAGTAAGAACTTGAACAGTTCTTTTCTCAATTACAGGAACTCTTACCTTTGCAGAAGCGGGTTTAACAATAACTCTCTTTTGCTTGTCAAAGATTCCAATGGCCTCAAGCCGTGCCTTTGCATCTCCATGTTTTCCAGGCTTTGAGATCTTTAGATCCGCTACCTTAGATGGAGCGTCATCAATTATAATGAATGATCCAGGTTTACATTTTTTTATTTCCGTTGTTTTTGTTTCTTCCATCTCAACACCTCAGGAATTACTATTTGTTATTGTTTTCAAGTTTTAAATATTTTCAAAAATAAAAAGCTTCTCTATATACTTATAGACATGAAAATCGTATTTTTCACAAAGGAAAAGACAAAAGTAGATGATATTGTAAAGAAGGATGACTTGATAAGCAGACAGAGTTTGCTATGGCGCTCCGCCGATAGTTTAGGTATAAATGACAAGGAGGGATACTTTCTTCTCATAGAGGGTTCTGAGGAGGCAATTGAAAAAGCAAAAAATCTTCTAAAGGATCTAGCAGAGGTTGTTAAAGACGATGAAGAGATAATCAAGAAGATTAAGGAAGATGAGGAAAAGGCTATGGTTGGATTCGGAAATATTTTGGGTTAAATACTAATTTCGACACACTCACTTTTCTTAATGTCAAACTTCTTACCTAGGAACTTTTCCACAAGCCACAGGCTTGACTCGACATGACCTGTCATACGAGGTATTTTTACAACACTGCCTTCCGTCAAAGCTAAAAACGGGATGAGTTGATCTGCAGTAAAAGAATCCAGTGTCGCACCACATCCAATTTCCTTCATCAGATTTAGTGCAACCTTTTCTCCGATTATCTCAGCTCTAACTCCACGTTCACCAACCTCGTCGTTTCCAAGGATCGTATTCCCTGTCTCAACCCACGCAGTAAGGCACGATCCGGGTGATAATGTATCAAAATACCGTACATCAACATCTCCTTCCATTTTTTTCTTGAATGTCTCCGCCTGTCTCTCAGCAACTCTTGCTTTTCTTAGAGAGTTAGATGCAATAGAAA
Organism: uncultured archaeon; assembly: GCA_964428495.1. Classification (GTDB taxonomy): domain Archaea; phylum Aenigmatarchaeota; class Aenigmatarchaeia; order GW2011-AR5; family JAHLMP01; genus CAYRXY01. Next base: position 105,481 of record CAYRXY010000001.1, on the reverse strand, counting down.
TCCCTTTTACCAACTTAATTTTACCCTGATCTTTTATCGTCAGTGGCTTTAACGATTTGGTAGGATTAATAACAACCTTTACCTTTGCTCCTCCTTTTGGATAAAATCCATACTTTTCAACAAAAAGATTGATCTTATATCCCATTTTCTCGAGAAGATTAAATGTCACATTTTGTAAGAAATCTATTGGCGGTGCCCACTTTCCATATGTGGCGCCACCATTTATTTCAACTTCGATCTTATGATTGGAAAAGACACTTGCTAGAATCAATGGCTGAAGGACCAATGCAACAGAGCCAGCTGTTGGGATCTGAATCTTTATTTTACGTTTCGCTATTTCTTCTGGATAAAATTCAACCTCCTTCGATCCAAGAGACGCACCTTTAACGTCTGCATTGGAAAGTTCTGCAAGTGCTTTAAGTCCAAGTAAGTGTTGAGCCTTGAGACCTGGTTGTGGTCTTCCTCTACGTATGTTTATGATTTTGACCGGCTCCTTCCTCAGAACAGAGAATGCTATTGCCAAGCGAAAGATCGAGCCTCCACCATGCTTCTCACTTCCATCGATCAGAATCATGGTAATCCCTATAACATTATTTTCTCTCCATTAGCTGGGGCTATTGCATCCATACCAAGCTCCGATTTAATATCCTCAGCAAATTTTTGTGGATCATCTCCGTGAACACAAACAATCTTTTCTGGATTAAGTTTCTTAATAATCTTAAATAATTCTCCTCTATCCGCATGAGCAGAGAAATCGAACTTTCTTATTTTACATTTAACGTCAAATTCAACCTCATTGCTCTTATAAATTCCACTCTGGAGAACGTGATAACCAGGAGTTTCCTCAACCTGAAAACCAACAAACAAAAGTCTTGATTCCCTTCTATCTTTTAATTTTTTCAAATAGAAAACGATAGGGCCACCACTAAGCATACCTGCAGTCGCAAGAATTATATGAGGTTTTTTCAAAACATTTCTTCTATCTCTATCATTCTCTATAATTTTTATTTTGTTAAAAATCTTAGCGAGATCTCCAGGTCTACGAAGATACTTACTATATCTCAAAATAATTCTAGTAGCTTCCTTTGCCATTCCATCAAGAATTGTATATCTTTCATATCCTTTCAATACAAGCATCAGCTCCTGTGCTCTCCCCACAGCAAACACTGGAACTAGAGCATATTCCTCTTGATTTAATGCGTAATCAACCTCGGAAAGAAATTCCCTCTCTTCAGATTTTCTTGATGGATGATTCCTTTCTCCATAGGTCGATTCTATAATGAGAAGATCTATTTTATCTTTTGGTAAGTCACAGCCCTTTAACAATTCAGTATCTTTGAGTTTTATGTCTCCTGTATAAAAAATGTTCTTTCCTTCTGTTGTGAGTAAAATCCCAGCAGAGCCTGGAATATGGCCTGCATCGTAAAGTTCAAAGTCTATATCACCAACTGAGAATGGCTCTCTATAATTTATCATTTCTAAATTCCTTTTCATTTTTTTATATTCCTTCTTACTGAATTTAAGGAGTCTTTTATTTCTTCTCGCGATCTTAAAAAAATCTTTCATAAGAAGATCCACGAGCTCAAAAGTCACGTCTGTCATGAAAACCTTTGGATCATAATTTTTGAAGAGAAGTGGAACTGAACCACTATGATCTAAATGTGCATGCGATGGTATAACAACATCTATCCTCCTCTTAGGAAATATAGGATACTTTATCTCCGGTTGGAGTTCAATACCATAGTCTAACAAGGCATTAGTTCCTCCTTTTGAACTAATCATAATAGCCGACTTACCAACCTCCCTACAACCTCCTAAGAATTGTACCTCCATATTAACCGCCAACATTTTTACTCTAAGCTTTCTAATAAATAAAGCTTTGAAAAGATTTAATTGTATGAAAAAAATAAAAAATCAGACTCTAAACGATGTCCTGATATTTATCATAAAGCTAAATATATTCTTGATTCCTATTTACATAATTCCAACGATGAATACTTCACTTTATTTTCTACAGAAATTCATAGCAATATCTGTTTTAGACATTCTAAAATTCTTTGGTATCAAAGCTAGTCTAAGCGGTCTACTATTAACTATCGAAACGGTATCCGGTTCTTTCGGTGGTTTCATAGATTTTGATTGTACAGGATGGAAGTCAATAGTTGTTTTCCTAGCACTAATTTTCTCAACACCATCAAAGCTAAAAGATAAACTCAGTGGAATTGTTCTATCACCAATTTTTATATTTGCAAATATAATGCGAATTTCCCTTGTCTTCTTATCAGTCTCTATTTTTGGACCAGAATCATTTAATTATATACACTACATTAGTTGGATATTCCTTCTAGTTTTAATAATTCTCTTGTGGATCGGGTGGATAAAATTAAGAAAAATAAAATGTTTAAAATTTCAAGAAAATAGAACTTAGTGAGGGCCGGTGGTCTAGCGGAAGGACGCCGCCTCGGCATGGCGGAGATCCTGGGTTCAAATCCCAGCCGGTCCATCTTATATTTTTGCCCATTTTTCTCCTTTTATTGGAATCTCATGGCCGCAATGTTTACAGTAGAACTTATTTTTCTTCCTTTCAAGACCAACATTCTCAACAGTAAAACCAACGCGACGAATCAGAAGTTTCTTACAATGAGGACAATATGTCGACTCACGTTCATGATGAACATTCCCTATATAAACATAGTCAAGATATTCATCTGCGATCTTTATTGCTTTCTCAAGTGTTTCCAACGATGTTGGTGGTGCACTCATTTCATACGCTGGATAGTAAGCAGAAAAGTGTAAAGGCGTTTCAGGACCGAGATTATCTGCAATCCATTTTACCATTTCCTTTATCACTTTTGGTGAGTCATTATAACCAGGAATTAGGAGATTAGTAACTTCGATCCAAACACCAAGCTTCTTATAGGTAGCCAATGCTTCGTGCACATACTCCAACTTTGCACCACCAACGACCTTTCGGTAAAATTCTTCATCTCCCTTGTAATCTATATTAACAGCATCCAAATACTTTGCGGCCTTCTTTATTGCATCAACGTTCGTGTAACCATTGGAAACCCAAACTTGGTAGAATTTATGTTTCTTGTCTAATCGTGCCGTGTCATAAAAATATTCAAAGAACACAGTCGGTTCAGTGTACGTCCATGCCATACCTTCTATGTTTCTCTCTTTTGCTAATTCTATCAATGACTTTGGATGAACTTCATTAAATTGCTTTACTGTTTCTTCGTTCAATTCGTTAAATTTATGAAATTGAGAGATATCCCAATTTTGACAATACTTACAAGAAAAGTTACAACCAACCGTTGCTATAGAGAGGACACGAGAAGCAGGAGCGAAGTGAAAGAACGGTTTTTTCTCTACAGGATCTACCACAACAGAGGCTGGCCTTCCATATACCAATGAATAAAGAACTCCCTTAATTGTTTTACGGACACCACAATAACCAACCTTTCCCTCAGGAACGAAACAATTTCTTGGACATAACGTGCAATGAATCCGTCCCTTTACTTTTTTCCGGAATAACGCACGTTTCATATATTAAATTATGATTAAGGAGAAATAAATAGGAGAAATAGAAACAAAAATCAAAAAAATCTTAGCACTGACCTTGTGAGCTGTCCGTTCCACCGCCCAATGTTTCATTACATTCTGCTGGAGGATTTATGAAGCCAGAGCAAATAGCCTCCTTGTATGCCTCTGGAGTTCTTGCACCGCTATACTGCTTATCATTAATGAAGACCGTCGGCGATCCGCTGACACTATATTTCTCATCAAGTTTCAATTCAGCGTCAAGAAGATCTTTTCCCTCCTGTTCAACACATTGCTCTACCTGCGTTACATCGATTCCATACTTCTCTGCAATTGGTTTCCAACATGTATCTGCATTCTGTGCGTTACAGTTCTTGTTTATATCAAGGACGAAGTCCCACCACGTACCGTGATTGTAATATTTCCAGATACAAAGTTCTCTTTCATCTTCATGAAGTTCCTGAATACCGTGCATCGAACAGTATGTTTCATTCTTGTCCAGACAATAGTCTGGATACCCTCCGTAGTTACTGTAAATTACATAGTGTGGTTCCCACTCGACCTTGTCTTCGAGCAATTTGTAAACAGGACCGAGACCGTTTTCTGCTTGATTACCAAACGGACAGAAAGCCATAACGAAGAACTTTATGTTTGCTTTTTCTCTATCAGGTGCATCGAATTTACTTTGCTGTTGTTGATTCTGTGGTTTTGGTATAGTCATATTTGTCTCAATTGGTTGCGAAAGAAACAAATAGTGTCCATCCTTTGTCACATATACTGGAATTTCCTGACCAATGTAAGATGTTATAACCTTGTACAGACCGTCAAAATCTTCAACAGAAACCAAAGAAGCTGACGTTCCCTCCTTTACTAAATTATTGTTTATAAAATCAACAACTTTATTTCCCGCATCATTTGCACTCATCGTTGCTACTCCTGTTCCAGAGACATTGAATCCTCCTACGATGATTAAACCAAGTGCACCCACGATAAGTCCTATGATAAAACTTCCAATTATCGCATTGTTAATTACTACCTTCATAACTAACACATTGAAATTAAAAGCTTAAAATAGTTTATCAAACTTTTTATTTTTACCACATCAAATTTTTCTTATGTACGGATTTGAGGAGTTATTTAGTCAGGAATTTTTTATGTACCCAGTAACGTTCGTCTTTGTATTTGCTATGATATTTGGTTTATTGGAATTTGTTTCAAGAAAAGAAAAACATGGATTTCTTCCATATAAATCTAATATATTAATAGCATTAGTCTTTGCATTTGCCTCAATAGCATACAGACCAGTTGTAGTTGGTATATGGGGGATGCTTCCAGTAGCTGTCGTCATATTCTCAGTTCTATTCCTCGCACTCTTCTTGATAAATATGTTTTCATCAGGAGAAAAGAAAGTTGACACAACCTCCGCTATGGTCACTCTTGGTTTATTATTGATTATAATCGGTACATTATGGAACAGAATATTCAGATCAATTTACATTCCATACTTAAATAATAATGACTTGCTCTGGGTCATTGGATTAATAATAATTATAGCAATATTCTCTTTGGCAAACAAGAAATCATAAATTATAAAGAATAGTCCAAACAATCAACCAAAGAAGGATATATAGTGTTAATCCATGCTTGGTAAAAAGATTTGTTTTTGACTCAAGTTTCCAAGCTTTTATCAATGAAATCTTAAGTACATACCAAACTATTATTAACAAAAGGATTGAGAGTTCTGGTATATTAGTTACCTGGCCAATCATATAAGATATGTCACCAAGTATAATACCCGCAATAGAGAATATTATCATAATCTTATGTTCAATCTTCATACAATTCTCTTTAGTAAAAAGGATTTAAATGGTTTTAGTTAGAAAGAAGAAAAGAAAAAAATCATCTAAGGGGATATCTGCCTATTTCTACTGGAGCTGCTATTTTTATCTCATAGGTCTGTAAGGTTCTGTCCATTTCATCCATCACATTTCTCATCAAACCACCTGAAACCCCGTTAATTCAAACTATATTTAAAGATTTCACCAAAATTAAGTAAATTGACGAATATTTATATCGACAATAAGCGATATCAGAGATTTTTATCTTTCGATGAGAATCTCTTTTCTTATGAGAAACGTGATCAGAAATAAGGTAATTAAAACTCCGTATACTATCGAAGATGCTAAAATCTTAATTTTAGGAATACCATTTGTTTCAAAACATTTTGGATCATTGCCAGATTCAAAGAATGCACCAAAATCGATTCGAGAATATTTTGATTATTTTTATGAATATGATGACGACCATAATCATGACATATATGATATACCATTCTACGATGTTGGGAATGTAAAGGTGAAACAAAAAAATTATCAAAAAACAAAAGAAATCGTATTAAACGTTTTAAGAGAGTTGAAAATGATTAATTCAAACGCAAAATTCATATTTCTAGGAGGTGATCACCTAATAACACCGATGGTTGTAGAGGCTCTGAAACCGAGAAACTTAGTTTCATTAGATGCTCACTTGGATCTTTTAGAAAATGTTAAAGAATATGAACATGCTTGTGCTATGCGATACGTATACGAAACCTGTAAAAATATCACGATCCAGGGATACAGAGATGTCCTAAAAAGTGAAATAGATTTTACATTAAAAAATGGAATAAGAATATCTAGGGATCTGAATTTTAGAGGTATAGTAGATTATCTATCAATAGATGTTGACGTACTTGATTATATTTACGCAACAACATCATCGCCTGTTGCATTCGGCTTTAGACCTGAAGATGTCGTGAAAATAATAAGGAGAAGTGAATTCAAGTTTGCGGATATTGTGGAATGGTCGCCGCCACATGGATTTCCGGCAATTGTAAAAATATTTAGAGAGCTCTTATTAAGAATGAACTCACTTCATTAACCCATTCACAATAAAGTCCATGGCCTCTTCTTTACTCAAACCTCTTGCCATTAAAGTTTCAAGTTCTTTTCTATTTATTCTTCCTATTGCTGCTTCATGAGTTACTCTAGCTGTAGGATCGTTGACGACTATCATTGGTGTAGATCTTGCAACAACACTTTTTCCATTTAGGATCTCCTGACAATCTACATGACCTCTGGTGAATGGTGCATTTGCAACAACTTCACCAAACACTTCACCCTTAGAGCTATCTGTGAGGGCAATCCTTGTCTTAGTCGTTCCTGATGCAAACTTTCCATCCAAAAATATAGAATCTTTTATCTTTATTCTATCTTGTTTCTTTCCATAAACTTTGGCCAAAAGTTCTACTGAACTTCTATCTTCTTGGTGAATGTTATAATCTATATCTAAAAGACCGACACTTCCTCTAATTACTTTTATCTCCTCTATTAGCATTCCATTCTTACCGATGATCGCATTTAATCTTGGCTTAACCACAGCACCCTTTTCAGAGTGATAATGATCTTCTAAATACTTCATTTTTCCCCCATCTAGAATTTTGATTTTGGAGTCCATAATATGTTCAACTTTTTCTGCATTTGGAAATATACAGTGCGAAACAAACTTTACACTCGAATTCCTACCTATTAAGAAATTTGACCTTATCACCTGTTTACCTGTTTTTGAGGTCATGCCAAAACATAGGTGAACCGGGTTTTTGATTTTAGTATTGTTTTCTACTTTGACAATCACTTCTACACTATCTCTTAACTCTTTATACCCTATCTTTAAACCAGGTACGTCATTCTTCATCAATACCTTATTGTGATCTACAACCAAACTTCCAACCTGTTTAGATAAAATTAACTCACTGCCCCCAAGAGATATATATGAATTCAAAATTTTATTCAATTTTTCATTCATCGATCTCAGCCTCATCTACTTTACCAACATGACCACAACTCTTACAATGTTCCTTAAAAAATTTTGTTATTCTTTCTGACGGACCTATTTTGACTATTTTACCACTGCATATTATTGCAGCTCTATCCGAGATCTTTGCCATTTCCTCATTGTGCGTTATTAACAAAACAGAAGTTCCAAATTCCCTGAACTTGGATAAAACCTTTTTTATTACGTGAATTGATGCCATATCTATTCCTGAATCTGGCTCATCTAAGATCACAAGTTTTGGATTAATCGAGAATACCGATGCAAGTTCTATTCTTTTTCGTTCACCGCCACTTAGATTATCATCAACAAATCTATTCAAATAATCTTTTGGGTTCAGCCCAACTAACTTAAGACATTCCTCAGAACTTCTCTGAGAGTTTATACCTAGATATTCACGAACCGTTATTCCCTCAAACTTTGCAGGTCTTTGCCAAGCCAATGTAATTCCAAGTTTTGCTCTTTCTGTAGTCTCTAACTTAGTAATGTCTTCTCCATTAAAAATGATTTTCCCTTCTAAATTCTTTAAGTCAACAAGACCCATTATTACATTTGCTAAAGTAGTTTTACCTGCACCGTTTACTCCAAGTATAGAAAATATTTCTGAATTTCTAACAGAAAGATTAATTTTATCGAGTATAACTTTATCTTCAACCCTATATCGTATACTAATCAATTCTAATAATTTCATAAATTCTCACTCTTGAAGTATTCTAATATTTTATCTACGATTCCATTTATTTCATCTCCCGCCATCGTTTTTTCCTTGACAATAATTTTACCTTCATCACAAAGCTTTGGAACATTTTTATCTAAGTGTATTTTACCAAGAAAGTTTTCATTCAAGCCTTTTGCCAATTTTTCAACACCGCCTTCACCAAAAAATTCTCCAGACATGTTCTCAACGAAACCGATTACCTTCAAACCCAACTTCTTAGAGAAATTATAAGCTCTCCTTGCATCCATCATAGAAACCTCTTGTGGCATAGAGATAATTAGGGAATATTTTTCTCCCGGAGAGATTTGAGCTACACTAATCGATTCATCACCTGTTCCAGCTGGTAGATCAACAATCAAAAAATCTAAGTCACCCCAATCAATTTTAGATAGAATTTCAGATATGAACTTATGCTTCAGCGGACCTCTCCATATTAATGCTTTATCTTCATCTATAAGAAAGCTCATTGATACGAGCTTCAAATTTTCATTTATTTCTATTGGTAGATCATTTGTTCTTTCTTTTACACCAAGCATCTTCGGAACGTTCGGTCCATGAAGATCGGCATCAAGAATTCCTACCTTATAACCTCTTTCACTGAGAGCATAAGCTAAATTAACAGCAACAGTTGTTTTTCCCACTCCGCCCTTACCACTCATTACAAGTATCGTTCTTTTTATGTTCATACCAATCAGAATTTCCACTTTTCTCGTTCGAGCTTAAAAAATCGTTCCCTCTCCTCTGGAGTCATTACAGTTTCTTGAATAGTAACTTCAAAACCATTATCTTCCAAGGCTTTCCTAACACTTTCTATTATCATGCCTCTTATAGGAACCATCGGAAACGGAAAAGCTATCGTAACTGTTACTTTATTTTCGTCTTGCTTAATATCTTTTACTATCCCAAGCTCCACTAGATTTACATCAATTTCTGGATGTGTCAGACCCTCTAAAATTTTTTTAGCATCTTTTTCTGTCATGAAACCACATAATTCATATCAATAAAAAAATATTAAAGATCATATAACTCTCTTTGTTTTTTCAAGAAACACAAAAACAGTAGCATGTTTTCTTCCATCCAATATCATTTGAACTGCGTGTCTTGCTCTTTCAACATCATCACCTTTTCCTATTATTGAAACTGTTTTTCCATAGATAGAAATCTTTGTATTTGTCATTTTTTCTATTCTTTCTTTTATTTTACCATGAGTACCTATCAATCTCCCTCTCATCCTGACAAGTGTATTTTTATTCTTAGATATTGGTATCACGTACAGAACATAATTCTCATCTAGAAGTAAAAAGGCATCATCTTTAAATCCCCTTCCAATAGCTTTTACAACCCTTTCTGCTATGTAAACATTTAAAGAATCTCCCGTGATCGTAACTTCTCCATCATCTATTTTAATAGAAACGTTGGCAAGCTCATCAATCCTCTTTTTTGTTTCTTCAAGGATTTTTACCCTAACTTTAGGGATTCTAAGTTTTTTTATCATTTAAATCACAGGTTTAAGTATCCTTTCTTTCTAAGCCACTCTATTTGAGCATTAGAATATTTATGGATAATATCACCTTTTTCGTCTCCTTGAATCTCCCAAGGTTCAACTATAACAATATTGCCAGGATTCAACCATAATCTCCTACGTAGTCTACCAGGTACTCTACATATTCTAGATTTACCATCTTGGCAAGTAACCCTAAACTTATTACCACCTAACTTAGATTCAACAAGACCAAACGTCTGGTTTCCTTTAGGTATCTTAACTCTTTCTACTATTTCTTCCATTTTTCTCACACTTTGCTATTAAATAGATATTTCTATATAGTTTTTTACCTTTTTTAACTCCAGCAAGCTCATACGTAGCTTTAATTTTGAATCCCATTTGTCTAAGTTGCGTTACTATATTTCTTGCAATTTTTTTATCAATGAGATATATGTCGACACCACTTCTTTTTTCCTCTATTTTACTTGTATATTCATTGATAGTTTCAACAAACTCATCAGGAATATCAACATCTCTAACTTGAAAAACTGCTTCATAATAATTTGCTCTTTTTTTCTTACATTTATCACATAGCCTCCATCTTATTCTAACCTTGATTTTCTTTTTTTCTTTCTTTAAAACCTTACATGGTTTTACAAAACCAAAAGCTTCGATTTCAGCAAGGTAAACAGTGTCACCAATTTTTTTCAGAGAAATCTTTAACTTCTTTATTTCATTATCTGTTTTCATATTAGATTTTATCATCTCTCTAATAAGTTCTTCAAGATCATCAAATTTTATCCATTCTCCCTTATGATAATAAGATCCACAATGACATGCAATAATTTCAAAGTCCTCAATTTCAAAGAGATCGTGTCTTTTTGTCCAACAGTCACAGCAAAAATTTTCAATCTCTGCTGGCTTTCCACAGATAATACAAAATCTTCTCATAAATAGAATACATCAGCTAAGGATAAAATCCTTTTTACATTAACTTTTTCAATTCCTCTACAACTTCCTTAGCCTCAGCTTTCCCGCCGATTTCTCTCATCACAAGACCAAGAAGTTTAGAGAATGGTATATCTTTGTTTTTCTCATAAATTTCTTTCACAATCTTTCTAAGTTCAGATTTACTTATTTTTTTAAATTTTCTTATCGCATCTCTAACATCAATTCCCTCTATAACTAGCTTTAATATGTTTGGTATCGCTTTCTTAGAAATTTCTCTCATTCTAAAACTCTCAAATATCGTTACCAAATCTTTATGTGTTATTTTATTAATATCTAGGCCATCACGCTTCAGTTCCTTTAAAGTAGATGTGAGGGTAATAGCAACTACTTTTATAAATTCAGAATTTTTGGACCCTCTTACAACTTCATCAAATAACATAAAGTATCTCGAGCGAACAATTTGAGAGGCTATTTCCTTTGGTATGATATTTTCTAATTCTTTTTTACGTTCATTCAAAGGCTTGGGTAGTTTTTTCTTTAGATTTTGTAAATGTTTTCTATCAATTTTTATTGGTGGGTGATCCGTTTCAGGATACATCCTCGCAGATCCAGGAAGCGGCCTTGAAAAGCTTGTTGTTGTATCGGGGTTTGGTTTTCTTGTCTCTTTAGGAACCCGTTTTAGACAGAAGCTGGATCTTTCATAAATAGATTGAGCTGCTCTTTCATATTCTCCACCATAGATCAGTACAAATACGTCATTTTCAGTGCCATTAAATCTATTTTTTAAGATATCAAACTCTTTCCTCAATTCACTTTCCTCATCGTCTACAGCAAACGAGTTATAAACAGTTGCATATTCAAAAATTTCATCTTTCAATGTCTTATTGTAATTTTCACCATACACTTTCTTGTTCCAAACAGTTCTAAAGTTTCTTAGTACTATCAAGAATGTTTTGATATTCATTCCCAAGAATTTAGAAACTTCTATCGGTTTGTCTACTTTCGCATTCAATTTTCTCAAAGTATTTTTTATTTCTATAAGGCTAAGTTGTCTACGAACTTCGTTTTCTATCAGCTTATCTATACTACCAAGTTCTTGCCACCCTTTTATTTCAACTCGAGCACCTCCCATTATCGAAACATTAACATCCTGCCTTACCGTACCGATTCCCCTTTTAACGTTAAATGTTCTTAGAAGTAGGCCGAGCTCTTCGGCAAATATCTTAGCTTGTTGTGGAGACCTTATATCAGGCTCAGTGGCAATTTCAATAAGAGGAATACCGAGCCTGGAAAGTGAATAAAATACTTTATGACCCTCTCTCTTTTCAACTTTTGCAGCATCCTCTTCTAAACATAATGATGCTATTCTTATAGCATGAAAAGTAGAGGGACCTATACCAATTAAGGCGGTTCTTTGAAAGGAAGTTATAGCGGATCCATCTAAAACTGTTTTCCTCATTACCCATATTTCTTCTGGTATTTTTAGACCCAAAAGTAGAGCAACAGAAAGGGCAATTTCTAACGCATCTTTATTAACTCTATGAGGCGGTTCTTCATCAAGCTCAACTAAACAAGCCTCATTTTCATAGCCGTGATAAATAAATTCCTTATTCTTAAAAAATTCGAAAAGCACTGTTCTATCAAATTTCCCAAGTTCGCTAACGACTGGTCTAAGTTTTCTTTTGGCCTCATAAATAAGCCTTTTCTCCTTCATCTCTGATGAACAGTTGCAGAATAATTTTTTTGTATTAAGCTGTTGATGAAGCTCTAATCCCACCCTTAAACCAAGTTTCTCATAGTTCATCTTATCACAATGTATATATAGATTCTACAAAGATTAAATAATTGTATGGGAGTTCAGATTTCAGATTTACTTCCTAAGGAAAAAATAGATACGAAACAACTTACTGGAAAAAAGATAGCAATTGATGCATTCAACTGGATATATCAGTTTCTAAGTTCAATAAGACAGTACGACGGGACACCTCTCCAGGACTCAAAAGGAAGGATAACTAGCCATCTTTCAGGTTTATTTTATCGAACAGCGAATCTTATTGAAAACGGAGTAAGGCCTGTGTATGTATTTGATGGCGAACCGCCAAAATTTAAACATGGGACAACAACCATAAGAAAAGAGATAAAGGAAGAGGCAAAGAGAAAATGGGAAGAGGCTGTAAGGGAAGGAAATCTAGAAGAAGCAAAAAAATATGCACAACAAACATCCGAACTCACTGAGGATATGGTTAAAGAAGGAAAAGAGTTATTAGAAGCTATGGGCGTGGCAGTTGTTCAAGCTAAATCGGAGGGTGAAGCTCAATGTGCATATTTATGTAAAGAGGGTTTAGTATATTCCACAGCAAGTCAGGACGCAGATTCACTTCTTTTTGGATCCCCACTTCTGATAAGAAATCTAAACATAACTGGAAAGAGAAAAATCCGAGGAAAAGAAATCAGAATAGAACCAGAAATGATTAAATTAGAGTCTCTCTTAAAGAATTTAGATATTAGTAGAGATCAACTTATAATTTTAGGTATTCTTGTTGGAACCGACTACAATCATGGTGGGATAAGGGGAATTGGTCCTAAGAAGGCGTTAGACCTTGTCAAAAAATTCAAGACCTTAGGCGAGGTATTAAAAAATGTGAAATGGGATTTTGAGGTAGATGCTAAAGAAATTTTTGAATTCTTTAAAAATCCACCGGTGGAGAAGATAAAAGAAATAAAATTTGGAAAATTAAACGAGACTGAAATAAAAAGAATACTTTGTGATAAACATGATTTTTCTGAGCAGAGAGTAGATAATGTATTGAAAAAAATATCAAGCCCTCCTCAATCTTCTATAAGTTCATTCTTAGGGAGTTGATTTTTATTTAAGGTTTACAATTATTAATCATGAAGATAAACAAAATAGAGCTAAAAATCATTTTCAATTCATTTGGAGATAAGACTGTCGAGGCAACGATAAATGGAAAATTTTCTGCAAGTTCTCCACATGGAATAAGTAAAAGTTCCTTTAGAGCAAGAGAAGTAGATGTAAAAAGAGGTGTAAAAAATTTTAATAAAATAAAAAATATTTTCATAGGAAGTTTTACACAAGAAAAATTAGACAAATTACTAATGAAAAATATATCAAAACTCGGTACATCAGTAACAACAGCAATATCACTTGCGTTTTTTAATGCTACATTTAAACCAAAAACAAATGAATTTCCTAGATTATTAGGAAACGTCTTAGGTGGTGGTAGTTTTTCTATAGCCAATAAAAGTCTCATAGAAATCCAAGAAATATTAACAATACCAATGAATAGAACCATCCCGGAAAGTGTTGAAACGAATTTTCTTATATGGAAAGAAGTCTCCGAAAAATTGAAAAGAAAAGGTAAGTTACTAGGTTTAAATCCCGAATCTGGATGGATGGCCAACATAACAAATGAAGAGGCATTATATCTTGTAACAAATATCGCAGAGTCATATGGAGCTCGTGTAGGGATTGATTTTGCTGCATCTCATATATTCAAGAAGGGAAAATATGTATATCATGATAAGAAGAGGAGTAGAGAAGAGCATATTGACTATGTAATTGACTTGATAAAAACGTATAAGCTTCTATACGTCGAAGATCCTATTCATGAGAATGATCCAGATGGTTACAGAGAAATAAAAAAGAGGACAAAAGCATTAATCTGTGGTGATGATCTTACAGCCACACACCCATCTAGAGTGCTTGAGATGGTAAGACGAGGTTCGATAAACTCAGTTCTGATCAAACCAAATCAATCTGGAAATGTAACAGATTGTCTAAAGATAATTGAAATGTCAAAAGAAAACAATACCAAAACGGTTGTTTCACATAGATCAAAAGAAACATGCTCTCCGATTGTAGCAAGATTATCATTAATGTCCGACTTGGCAAAATTCGGTGTAGCAGGAATAAGAATATGTAAGCTTAATGAATTAATGAGGCTCTGGAATCAAACAAAAAATCCTAGAATGAAAAAATTGAAATTATAATTCCTTTTTTGGTTTTTCTCTTTTAACTTCAATTGGAAGTAGTCCGTTTTCAAACTCTAATTTAGCTATTTCCTCAGGATCTGTTAGATCTGTCTTTATCAAAGGAGATGCCCCAGCAGCAAGTTGCAATGCCCGAGCAGAGATTATCCTTGTTCTTTCAAATCTAGTTAGCCTTTCCATAACTATCACTTTAATAAAGATATGTAGAAATGTTTTTAAAGTTGTATTTCTTCGCTTTATAAATTTATTTTAGAAATTAGAACTTCATGGAAAAAAATGTCTTTATTAAAACTTGGGGTTGTGCAGCGAATAAGGCCGAAAGCGAGATAATGGCTGGTATACTCTCTAAGTTAGGTTTCTACATGGTCCGTTCCTATGAATCAGCTCAAATAGTAATCTTCAATACATGTGGAGTTAAACAAACGACAAAAAATAAGATTCTATTTGAGCTAAAGAGAACTCAACAAGAGATGAAAGATAAAATTTTCATAGTGACTGGCTGCCTACCAGAAATAGATTACAAAGCTGTAAAGGAGGCCATTCCAAGTGCTAATATAATATCAACAAACTATATCACAAAAATAGGTACATTCATAAGAAAAATTCTTGACGGAGAACGTATCGAAATTCTTGGAAAAGAAAAATCAATAAAGGTGGGACTACCTAAGATAAGAGAGAATAAAGTTATTGATATTGTCCCTGTATGTTCTGGGTGTTTAATGAATTGTTCATATTGTGCAACAAAACTTGCAAAAGGAGATTTGTTTTCATATCCTCCAACAAAAATAATCCAAGAAATTAAATCAATGAAAAATTACGGTATAAAGGAATTCTGGCTTACAGGACAAGACGTATCTGCTTATGGTTTTGATTTTAACTATGAATACAAACTTCCCGATCTCCTTAGAGATATAACAGATGAGATAAGAGGAAATTATTTTATAAGGATCGGAATGTTAAACCCGATCCATCTTAAAGTATACTTAGAAAGATTCATCAAAGAGTTAAAGAAGGATAATATATTCAAATTTGTTCACATACCTGTTCAATCAGGTTCTGATAAGATACTAAATTTAATGAAAAGGGGATATAGAGCATCAGACTTTATAAAAATAGTAAAACGAATAAGAGAAGAAGTCCCAGACGTTACTATATGGACCGATATAATTGTTGGGTTTCCAGAAGAAACAGAAGATGATTTTGAGGAGACAAAAAAACTAATTCTAAAAACAAAACCAGATTGGATCAACGTATCTAGATTTTCCTCCCATCCGGGAACGGAAGCACATAAAATGAAGCAAGTAAAATCAGAAATAAAAAAGAGGAGAAGTAGAGAACTATCAAAAATCGTGGAAGAAATTGCATACGAAAGAAATAAAAGATGGAGTAACCGGAAGGGAAAAGTCTTGATAGATGAAGTCAATATCAAGGAGAGAAATATCATAGGAAGAAACTATGCATACAAACAAGTAGTATTTCCATTAAATAAAAATATGATTGGAAAATTTGTAAATGTAAGAATAAAAGAAGTTAAACCAACACATTTGGTCGGGAAGTTAGATTTTCTTTCCCTGAGTCCAAAGAAGCTTAAACACTGAATCAAAGAATTCTCCTGCTACATGATCCGATTGTGCCCAGAATCCTATATCCTCATGGGGCTTTGTCTTTTCATCATTTGTTAATGACATTACAAAATGCTTTCCGTCTATTGCAAAGAATCTTGTCGGGTTCTTACCAACTGACTGGACATTGCTTATGTCTCTTATTTCAGCTATTTTTGCGAGTTCCTTAACTGTTGGTTGAATTTTCTTTGAAACAGGGACTGCAATCTTTATCTTAACCCCCTTATTTGATGCCCTCTTCAACATCTTGTCATACCTTTCATAAAAGTCTTGAAAACCCTGCTCTGTAGTTATAGCAACTACAGATTTTTTAGCATTACTTAACAAAGTACCTACCTGTTCCATTAAAGCATCCCTACCTCTTAATGCACCGGATAGATCCTCTGGCTTTACAACCTTTATAGATTCTGAGTAGATTGACTCGAGATCTTTCATTACTTCACTATTTTTTAATCTATCTAATCTTTCTAATATTTCTTCGGTCTTTTGTTTTAATCTTGCCTTTGCCCTTTCTATCGCTTCTTTTGGTTTAACAGCCACATATCTCATTGGCTTAGCAGGTTGAATTATAACAAAACCTTTATCGGCTAATGATTCTAAAACATCATAACATCTAGATCTCGGTACATTGCTTAGATCCGCGAGTTCTCCGGCAGTTGCAGTACCCTTAGAAAGTAACGCTATCCACAACTTCCTCTCATAGAGGTTCAATCCTATTGCCTTTAACGAATCCATAACAGATTGCTTTACCTTTAGTATATTTGCCATATTTATCACTAAAACTAATATAGATACAATACCTTTTTAAATTTTAATTTGTGTTTCTACGACTCAGTTAATAAGGAAACGTAGTACATTCGTAGTGTAGTTTTTCTTATATCGTTAATCGTGAAAATTAATTCATGGAATACTTAGAAAAGATACTAGATTCTGTAAAAAAGATGGAACTAAAGGAATCGTTTGTTGGATCGACATCACCATCGATCTTCGTTGGAAGAATGGGATATCCTAATGTATTCACGGGTATTTTATCCTCACCCGAAGAGGTAATAATTAACGATCCAGAAACGTGGTATTATTTGGGACTCAAAATATATGACATAGTTAAACTTCGTTTAAAATTGGTTTACCCAAGAGAGAAAATAAATGTAAAATCCTTTAACAGGTATGTAGAGATTCAACAAGAGGCAGTTCAATCACAAGATCCTTGTGAATTAGAAGTAGAACTTAAGCGTAGGCCAAATCCGAAAGTTGAGTTTTATAAATATTCAGCACCAGTATCAAATCCTGCACCTGTAAAAAAGATAAGAATGGTTGGTAATCCGAAGATACCAAGACCTATAGAGAAAGTTGTAGATGATTATGACTTAGATGCATTTAGTGGAGTAAATATACTTTACAAACGAGGAATAAAGGTATCTCGAATAGAACAAATCTTTTCTTCTGGGTTGTTAGGTTTAAAACCGCAAAGAAAATTGGTTCCAACTCGATGGGCAGTCACTGGAGTAGATGAAATGATTTCTAGAAATATGTTAAAGAAAATAAAAGATTATGATGTTATTGAAAAACCGATCTTGTTTTCAAACACATATCTTGGAAACCATTATGAAATACTTCTCATTCCGTCCGAATGGTCATACGAACTAATAGAGGTAAAGTATCCGGGTTGTATCTGGAACCATGGGGAAAAACCAAAAATACTTAGTGATTTTGAAACTCATTTTGGAAGGAATAAATATGTTGAGGAAACAGCTGGTGGTTACTATGCGACAAGATTAGGAATAGTTGAATATTTAACAAAAATAAGAAAAAAAGCAGCTGCCTTTGTGATCAGAGAATGTTTTCCAGAATACACTCTACCACTTGGAGTTTGGGTTGTTAGAGAAACTGCAAGACATGCATTCGACAATCCTGCTAAAAGATTTGAATCGATAAAAGATGCATTGAATGAAATGAAGAAACGGCTAAGGATCGATTGGAAACATATAGAGATGAAATCAGAATTTTTAAAATGGATAAAAGAGCAGAAAAGATTATCAGAATTTCTAAAATTTTCTGAGTAAATCTCTTATAAACATTTTCAGGACAAAAAAGAAATCACTTATGTACATCTTCAAGCTTTTTTTCCTCTTTCTAAGAAGATATGAAAAATTCCTAATACCATCCATTACACCAACTCCCTTCCCATAAATATAGACAGGGGAGGCTACTTTTACATTCGCGTACTTTAAGTTTAAAGCACTCACAGCAAAAATAGTTTCAGCCGCAATCTCATACTTCTTTCCATGTAGATGTGGGTATACTTTCTTCAACCCAGAATATGAAAATGCTCTATAACCACTTTCCGTATCATGAATATAAATACCTGTAATTAAGTTAGTTAGAATTGTTAGCATAAAGTTTCCAATTTTCTTTATCAATGGATATTTACTTATATCCCTCTCACCAAGAACGAAATCATATCCTGAACGAACGGCTTTAACAAACTTTGGTATATCTTTAGGATCGTGTTGTCCATCAGCATCAAGAAATATAATAACATCAGCCCTTTTCTTAAGAGCATAGTTTATACCAGTCCTAATAGCAGCGCCAAATCCCTTATTTATCTTATGACTAAGGACCTTAGCGCCAACTTTTTTTGCATTTTTTTCTGTGTTATCTTTAGATCCATCGTTAACAACCACGACCTCATCTACGTATTTTTTAGCTTTCTTCACTACAGAACCGACCGTTTTTTCTTCATTATATGCAGGAATTATTGCAATTATCATGAAAGAAATTATTTGGAGTAAAAACTATTAAAACTATTCATTAGAAAGACCCTTTCTATCTCTAATTTTCTTTATAGCCATATCCCTTAGATCGTCTGGTATCTTTTCAAATACTACATCTACCAAAGAATAGAATCCCTTACCACCTGTTGCTGATTTTAATGCAGCCTCAAACCCAAACATCTCGGCTACCGGAAGCTTTGCTTGAATTATCGCAGCACCTTGCTCCGTCTTCATATCCAATACTTGACCTCTCTTATTTTGAACAAGATTTATGACATTACCCATAGTTTCTTCAGTAGTATCTATTCTTATGATTTGAACCGGCTCCAATAACGTAGGTTTAGCTTGTTGAATCGCATCACCTATTGCATACTTAACAGCAGGTATGACCTGAGCAGGACCTCTATGAATGGCGTCCTCATGAAGTTTTGCATCAACCAACTTGACCTTTATTCCTGAAACAGGTTCCTTAGCAAGGGGTCCTTCTCTACATATCTGTCTGAACGCCTCCAAAATTAACTCCATTGTTTCATTCAAATATTGAATACCCTTTGTTGCATCTACAAATACATTTCGATCATAAACCTCCTTCACTCCTTTTGCATCTTCTTTTGGCATTCCATACTCGGCAAACTTCTTCCACAACTCCTTCTCTTTAACAACACCTTGTGGTATTTTATCCTCTAATATTGCCTGATAAACTTCCTGTTCAAGTGGCTCAACCATTATGTAGAATCTGTTATGTTTGTTTGACGATTTACCTTCTATAACAGGGCTGGCAGTTCTAACAGTCTCCCTGTAAACAACTATAGGAGGGGATGTCTTAACCTCAACACCAAGTTTTTCCTTCAATGGCCTCTCGACCTTAGCATCAATATGAAGCTCTCCTAATCCAGAAACTAAATATTCTCCTGTTTCTTGATTTATAGTAATCTTTAATGTTGGATCCTCCCTATTTACCTGTCTCAAAAAGTTAATAACTTTTTGAAGATCTCTCGGATCTTTAGGTTCAATAGACTTTGTAACAACAGGCTCAAAAATATGTTTTATAGCTTCAAATGGTTTGATAGGATTATCAGCCTCACATATCGTCTCTCCTGAGAATACATCTGGTATTCCAATTATACCAACTATGTTTCCGGCGGGTACCTCATCCATTTGAATATGTTGAGCGCCCTTATACAGAAGTACCTGTTGAATTCTCTTATTTATCCCCTTACCGACTAAATGAACAAATTGACCCTTCTTTAATGTACCGGAGAAAATTCTTGCAGTAGCAATCATACCGGCATGAGGATCGGGAACAACCTTTGTCACTACAGCCGCGAGCTTACCATTCGAATTACACTCCACCATATCTTTGTAGATAGAATCATCTTTACTACCAGTCCAAATCTTTTCAATTCTATATTTTTGAGCTTCAATTGGAGATGGTAAATGATGGATAACCATATCTAAAATCACTTCATGAAGAGGAGCTTTCTTTGCAAGTTCTTTGTCACGTTCCGTACCGGCATATTCTATTATATCTTTGAAAGTTATACCCTTCTTTTTCATATAAGGGAATGAAATAGCCCAATTTCGATAAGCAGAACCAAAAGCGACTGATCCATTCTCGACACTTACTAACCATTTTTCAGCAAATTCCTTCTCCACGTATTTCATTATGAGTTTATTTACCTCTTTTATTATGTTTTGAAATCTTTCCTGCATTTGCTCTGGCGTTAGTTTTAGCTCCCTTATAAGTCTATCCACCTTATTGATGAATAAAACTGGTTTAACTCTTTCATGTAATGCCTGTCTCACGACTGTTTCCGTCTGAGGCATGACACCCTCTACAGCGCAAACAAGTATGACAGTTCCATCTACAGCACGCATAGCTCGAGTAACATCACCTCCAAAATCAACATGACCAGGAGTATCTATAAGATTAACCAAGTAATCCTCTCCATCATATTCATGAATCATAGAAACGTTAGCGGAATAAATGGTAATACCTCTTTCCTGTTCTTGTTCATCAAAATCCATCCATAGAGCTTTACCAGCTAAATTCTCCGAAAGCATTCCAGCCCCCGCAACCAAATTATCCGTCATCGTAGTCTTTCCGTGATCTATATGAGCAGCAATAGAAATATTCCTTATCTTATCTCTACGCATCATAAGTTCTTGAATTAATTTTGTTTTGTCCTTTGCCATACTTATCACTTTTACGATAGTTAATTACTTAGTAGACAAACCTTTAAAAATTTGTTTATCATTAAAATCATCTTTTTATCTCACCTGAAAAATTATAATTATGAAAAAAGGTCTTTCTCAGGTTGATTTCGCAATAGCTGTCGGGATGTTCATTATCATGTTCGCATTTACGCTACTTTTCACAACGGATAGAATAACCTTGTTGAAGGAAGAAACGGAAGGGGGTGAGATGAGAAATTATGCACTAACTATTCTAAATGACCTTATGAGTGAAGGTAACGAGCTTGGATTATTTTCAAAGGAATATAGATTCACCGTGGTTCTCAATAACTCCCAGGAATATTTAAGAAATCAATCTGCAACACTAACAGATCTAAATAATGAACTCGTTCAAATAAACCTAAGTCAGCTTGGAATAACAAATATAGATTTCAATTCAATAAGAGTTTATAATAGCAGTGAGAATGCTATAAAATGTGAGATCGATCCAAGTACAAAAACCATCAAATTTTCTACACCAATCAAACTTTTAGAAGTGAAGAGATTCTATGTATACTTTGATGATGATTCTAACTTTGCAACACCGTTCTGCGATACAACGATAACTGGAGATGATAATCTAACAGAAATTGTTGAGCCAATCGAGGCATTTGAAGCTGTACAATTCAAGAAACTAGAAACATTTTCCGTTTATGATCCAGATCATCTTGTAGCATACTACACATTTGATGAGCCGTTCGATAGTACATTTATCGACTATAGTAACCATGAAAATACAGGAACTTTCTATGGCGAAAACTTCAATGATGGCACAGTTTACGGCGCAAACTGGACAGAAGGTAAGTTTGGTAAGGCATTGAGTTTTGATGGTGTGGATGATTATGTTGAAATTCCTGACTCACCTTCAGTTCAAAATTACACTTCATTTACAGTAGAGGTATTATTTAAGTATAATGGACCTGGGCCAATAGCCAAGGGATTCTGGACATTAATAGACAAAAATCCTACAGGATATGGATACAACGATCCATATCATATCTATATTACTAATTCCTCAAAGGAGATATTCGCGAGAGTTGGAAATGGTTCTTCAGAATACTATCTCGACAGTAACTTTCAGGTAGACGATGGAAAATTTCATAGTGTATCATTGGTTTATAACGCATCAAGTAACACATACCTACTTTACGTAGATGGACAACTCAGAATCAGTAAAGTCGCTGTGAGTGGGTGGAAACCTGTTCAAAATTCAGGGCCTATAACAATAGGTGTTTGGCCTGCATATCACGATTATTTCAATGGTACAATCGATGAAATCCGTATATACAACCATGCCCTCTCGGACGAAAAAATAAAATCCATCTATGATAACAACACCTTCATCAGAGACGGTCTTGTTGCATATTGGCGATTTGACGAAGGTGATGGCCAAACAGTTCACGATACACACCATATAGTCTATTCAAGCAATAAAGGTGGGAGCAAATATGGTAATGCGATAAGTTTTGATGGAGTAGATGATTATGTTGAAGTTTCCGATGACGATAGTTTGGATATTACCAATGCGATAACGATTGAGGCATGGATAAAATCAGATAATATAACAGGTTATCATGCTATAATTTCTAAAGCACTAAATCCCTATGAATTAAACATAAGATCTGGTCACTTAAGACTTGAGCTTCACTTGGGTGATGGTACTACTTATTTTAGAGCAGAGACCACGAGTGCATGGATAACACCGGGCGTTTGGCATCATGTTGCAGGGGTTCGAAGTGGAAATACAATAACTCTTTATGTGGATGGTAAGTCTAAACCTGTAACTTATATAGATCCGCAAAGTGACTTGTCAATGCCTAAAACCACTTCACCTGTTTTGATTGGAGCGAGGAGGAGCGGTCAACTATATTTCAACGGCACCATCGACGAGGTCTATATTTATAATAGATCTCTCAACGAAACCGAAGTTAACCAACTTTATCACAATCTTGCAAAATATAATCAATTGAAAAATCAAATACCAAGTAGATACAACTTTCACATATCGATAATTAGCAATAATGAAACGGTTTTTAATTTTGGCCCATCTGTTCCACAGAGAGGAGCTGAGATCTATGCCTTAGATAGAGAGATATTACTTCAGAATAACTTTGGGAAGCTTCAACCCGCAACAATGTATTTATATCTATGGAAATAGACCTAGTTTAAAACTTTAAAATATTAAAAACAAAACAGAAGATTATCATTGGTGGTTAAATATGGCAGAGGAGAACTTGCTGATACCAAGGGATGTATATCTTAAGCATGGTGTACATATTGGAACGACTTCAAAAAATAAAGATATGAGAAGGTTCATATTCAAGGTTTTACCAAATGGGTTGGCCATGCTCGATATTAAGATGATAGACAAAAGAATACAAATAGCTGCTAAATTTCTTTCAAGATACAATAATATACTCGTCGCTAGCAGAAAAATTAAAAAACCTATGGAAATCTTTGCAAAAGAAATAGGAGCTACATTTATACATGGCCGATTCATGCCAGGTACTCTAACAAATCCTAACTATGAAAAATACATAGAACCTGATGTCCTATTTGTTTCAGATCCATTTATAGATGAACAAGCAATAGAAGAAGCCCTTAAGGCTAGAATACCAATAGTAGCCTTATGTAATACGTTTAACAGTACTGATTATGTTGATCTAGTCATACCTTGTAATAATAAAGGGAGAAAATCAATAGCATTGATAATGTTTCTTCTAACTAGAGAAATTTTAAGATTAAAAGGTAACGAACTAAAATTAAAAATAGATGATTTCATTGAGCAAAAAGAGTGAGGGGCCGTGGTGTAGCTTGGCTATCACTCTGGCTTAGGGACTACCCGCCAAATGGGACGCTCAAGCTGAAAAGCCAGCGACCCCGGTTCAAATCCGGGCGGCCCCATTAAAAGAGGTAAATAATTTCAAGTTAAATTCTAATTATGAAATTTATCATAGGCGAACCGGCACTCAAGGTTGAAAAAACCTTAGTCATAGCAGATTTACATCTAGGAATAGAATATGAAATATTTCATAAAGGTATTTGGATCGATCAATCAGAAGAGATAGCTAAGAGAATAAACAAGTTAGTGAAAAAGACAAAAGCTAAAAGACTTCTAATTCTTGGTGATCTTAAGCACAATGTTCCATTCATAAAGCGAATGGAGAAGTTGATAGTACCAAAGATCTTAAGAGAAGTAAAGAAAAATGTAGAAATTATTATCACTCCCGGTAACCATGATGGTCGACTAGGCGATTTAATACCTAAAGGGATCAAGACTCTTGATAGTCGTGGAATTCTTATAAAAAGGATTTTGCTCCTTCATGGTCACACAAGACCAAGAGAGAATAAGGCTAGTACAATAGTAATTGCACATAATCACCCACTGATAAGAATAAAAGATAAATTTGGGGCTAAATATGTAAAAAAAGTTTGGATAATTGGTAGACATAAAGAAACAGAACAGAAAATTATAATAATGCCTGCTTTCAGTAATCTTGTTGGTGGGGTTTACATTAATGAAGTAAAGAATGAGGATGAACTCCTGGGCCCGGTAGCAAGAAAAATAGATCTGCTAAATTCAGAGTGTTATCTTCTCGACGGAACATACATCGGTAAAGTTAAAGAGTTAAGGTGATGGAATGGTTTTTGAATTATTAAACGAAAAACTTCGTAAGCTTGTTGAAAATCGATTTAGAGAATCGACGGAGATTCAGAAAAGAGTCATACCTGTTATCCTTCGAGGAGACGACACGTTAGTTATTGCTGGCACTGGTATGGGAAAAACAGAAGCGTGCATGCTACCTATATTTAGTAGACTTATCGAGGAAAAATACAAGCCGATCTCAGTTCTTTATATAACTCCGTTGAGAAGTCTCAATCGCGATATGTTTCGTAGATTATTCTGGTGGGCAGATAAACTTGAGTTAGAGATAGCAATCCGCCATGGAGATACGCTACAACGGGAAAGGGCAGAACAAAGAGAAACCCCACCTGATATATTGATAACAACACCGGAGACGCTACAAGCAATCTTGCCTGGAAAGAAAATGAGAAAGCATCTATCCAATATAAAATTTGTCGTAATCGACGAAATACATGAAGTTGTTTCTAGTAAACGAGGTACGCAGTTAGCAGTTGCGTTAGAAAGGTTGAGAATGATATCTAACTTTCAATTGATTGGACTATCCGCAACTATCGGATCGGAAAGACTCGTTTCAAAATTTTTTGGTAATATGAAGATCGTGAAGAGTGAACAAGAAAAGAAAATGGACGTAAGAATAATCTTACCTAAAACAACTGAAGAACACAAAAAACTGGAAGATGAGTTATTGATAGATGTAAAAACTATTGCAAGAATCGTGGAAATAATAAATCTAATAAAACAACACAAATCTGCAATCGTTTTCACGAATACAAGACAGACAGCAGAAATTCTTTCATCAAGGATAAACATGCTGGATCAGACTGTTGCACATGATGTCCATCATAGTTCTCTTTCAAAGAACGTAAGGATAAAAGCAGAAAAGGACTTCAAAGAGCAAAAATTAAAGGCATTAATAGCAACGTCATCATTAGAGCTTGGGATAGATATCGGTACCGTAGACCTGATAATTCAATATCTATCTCCAAGACAGGTAACAAAATTGGTTCAAAGGGTGGGAAGAAGTGGTCATAAGATTTCTGAGATTTCAAAGGGAGTTGTTATTTCCGATGACGATAGCTTTCTAGAGTCTCTTGCAATAGTAAGACGGTTAAAGAGAAAGAAATTAGAAAAAACGGTAGTACATGAAGGTGCTTTAGATGTACTAGCACATCAAATTATTGGTTTTTCGTTAGACCAAAAGGGCCTAACAATAGATGAAATTTATAGAAGAATCAAAAACACATTTCCATATAGAAACCTTAAAAAGAAGACATTCTTACTTGTCATATCATTCTTATCTCGTATAGGTATCATAAGAATAAATGCTATAGAAAAAAGAGTATATCTAAGAAAAAGGGCATGGGAATATTATTTTGGAAAACTTTCTACAATACCCGATACCAGACATTACAAAGTAATTAACGTTGTTACTAAGGAATATATTGGAAACCTAGATGAGAGTTTTGTCGCTGAATACTGTACTCCTGAAAATAGTTTTGTTTTTAAAGGAAGTACGTGGAGGGTTGTTCAAACGGTTGATGATAAAGTATTTGTTGAACCAACCACCGACATAGAATCAGCTATTCCGTCGTGGCAGGGAGAACTAATCCCTGTACACTATGGAGTGACTTCTGATGTTGGAAGATTAATGAAAGAAATTTTAGAAAATAAGGAAATAGAAGAGGTGAGCGGAGATTATGATAGCGTCAAAAAACTAATAAAGAAACAGAGCAAATTCTTCATACCAGGACCTCATGAAATTTGGATAGAGCATAACAAAGACTTTATAATAATTCACTCATTCTTTGGTTCACTGATAAACGAGACATTAGGTATGTACATAAGCTCTTTTTTAACATCAAAATACGGAACTTCTGTAAAAATGAAAACAAATCCGTACTCCATTATCATAAAGTCTCTAGGAAAGCCGGAAGATATTGTCGAAATTTTACATCAACCAAGAAATCTTAGATCCATGATAATCCAATCCCTAGAGGAAAGTAATTTATTTAAGTGGAGGTTCATACAAGTTGCAAAAAGATTTGGGGTTATGGAAAGAAATGTTAGTTGGAACGATGTTAACATAAACAAAATTATTTCATACTACAGAGGTATGCCTGTCTATGACGAAACTATAAGAGAGATATTCACAGACAAGCTCGATTTAGAAAATACAAGGAAAATATTAGAGAAGATAAAGAAAGGTGAAATAAACTTTTTTATCTCTAGAAAAAAACTAAGTCCTCTTGGCAGAAATTCACTTCTATATCAGTTCAGTGGGTATCTTACACCAAAAGAACCTAAAGAAGAGATCTTCAAGTTCTTCAAACGTAGACTATTGAACAAAACGATAATGATTGTGTGTATGAACTGTTATGACTTCAAACTTACAACAAGGGTAAAAGATGTTGAGGAAACACCTGAATGTCCACTCTGCGGATCAAGGCTAATAGGTGTTGCTACAAGAGATTTTGATGAAATAGAAAAAATTTTGAGGAAAATGAAAAGGAAAGGAAAACTTAATAGACGGGAGAGAAAGATGTATGAAGAACTTAGAAAGAGTGCTAATTTAGTAATAACTTATGGTCATAAAGCAATTATGACATTAGCTGCTCACGGTGTGGGACCAGAGCAAGCTGCAAGAATTTTAGCAAAAATCCCAAAGAACGAGGAAGAGCTTTTGAAATTAATATTCAAGGCTGAAAAGACATTTATAAGAACTCACAAATATTGGCGATGATCATGATAATTGCATTTGACATCATGGGCGTCTTGTTTCCAGAGTCGCATATGGTCAGAAACGGTCTAATGAAAGTTCTCCCTAATCACGACTATTCTGCAGTCAAACATTTTTACAATCTATATACTATTGGCCAAATATCGAGAAAAGAATTTTGGTCGAAATTGAACGTCAGGAATTTCAAAGAGATCGAGGAGAAATTCTTGGACCTATTTAGCATTGATAAAGACGTTTTCAATGTCCTTGAATATCTAAAGCAGAAGTATAAATTAGGGATAATTACAAATCATACAACAGAGTGGTTCGAATATCTAGACAAGAAATTCGGATTCAAAAAATTCTTTTCAATCATTATAATCAGTTCTGAAATTAAAGAAAGAAAACCGAATTCTAGAATTTTCAGGATTTTTCTTGAAAAGGCAAATGTCAGTGGAAACGAAGTTTATTTTATTGATGATAAACTTGAGAATCTCAAATTTGCATCACAACTTGGAATAAAAACTATTTGGTTAAAAAGAGGTGGACAGAAAAATGACTTTGAACCAAATTTTATCATAACGAAACTTTCTCAGTTGAAAGAAATCTTATGAGCAGCAGGCGTAACAAAAAACGAAAATTTTAAATACTACCTACACCAATTTCTAAAAAGGTAGAGGCATATGGCTGCACGAAAGAAAAAAACAACTAAGAAAAAAACAACTAAGAAGAGAAAGACGACAAAGAAAAAAACAACTAAGAAAAAAACAACTAAGAAGAGAAAGACGACAAAGAAGAGAAGGTAATTGATTTTTAATTTTTCTTTTCTACTCTTTTATTTTTCTTTAACAACTAAAAAGAATTTATAATAAAGTTCAGATTTCTTTAATATGAAGGTGAAAAAGAAAATCTCAAAATCAACCTTAATTCCAGAAGATAGAATACCAAGTTCCTACCAGATCATTGGTGATATTCTATTAGTTAAATTCTTAAAACAGATTAGTAGAAAAGAAAAGCTAAAAATAGGGAAGGCATACTTAGCTTTACTACCGTATGTTAATTCCGTGTGGGAAATTAAGGAAATAAGCGGAGAATTTAGAAGTCCTGTCGTTAAGCATTTAGCGGGAAGTAAAAAATATGTGACATTTCATAAGGAAAATGGAATTTTCTACAAGATTAATATTAAGAGGGTGATGTTTTCGAAGGGAAATCTAAATGAAAGAAAAAGGATTATTGAACAGGTAAAAAAAGGTGAAACGATAGTAGATATGTTTGCCGGAATTGGCTACTTCTCGTTAGGATTAGCAAAGTTTACACCTACAAAGGCTATTTATGCCATAGAAAAAAATCCGTACTCATTCAAACTTCTAAAAGAAAACACCAAGTTGAACGAAATTAAAAAAATAATACCAATACTTGGTGATTGTAGAGACATCTCACGAAAAAAATCGCTTCAAGGAATAGCTGACAGAATTATAATGGGGTATCTACCAAAAACATATAGGTTTCTAGAGGCAGTGAAAAGATTTGCAAAAGATACTTGTATCATTCATTATCACGATACATTCTTAGAAGATGAACTTTGGAAAACCCCTAATAAGATTCTTAATAATTTCTTCGAGAAGAAAAATTACAAAGTAAAAATACTCAACAAGAAAAAAGTAAAGAGTTTTGCTCCTTATGTATGGCATGTTGTTTTAGATTTGAAGATAACTAGGATGTAGAATTAAACAGAACTCTAATCCAATCTATTTTATGATCACAACTCGAGCCCTTATCCGGATCAGTACATATATCGATAGATGTTAACCTTGAAATATCACCGAATTTATTAAGATCATCATGACTTAGCCTCACGATCTTAGGACCACTACCATCAATATTATTTTTGATTATCTTCCAATCGTTCGATTCACAATGACTTTTGTAACAACCATAAATATCTACGTCATCGTTGCAGTGGGCATGACTCTCTGCATCCATTCTTATCCACATGTATTTTATATTTTTCACTTCTTGAGATAGATTATTTGCAAATGTTTTTAGATTAACTTTAACACACTGACCCAGATAATCACCTTTTTTAGCTGCAAGTCTTTTACAACAATGAATACCAAGTAAAATACCACTATCACCCTCCAAGCATATACTATCTTTCATACCCCAACTGTTAAAGCTCCCCCCATTATTTTTACAATCCGATGGAATGGTATCATCGTCTTTACATCCACTTCCCGTACAACCACATTTTTCTTTTTCAACAGCTCCATCAACGTTGAATACGCAAACACCGCTGAATGGGCTGGAATCTAGATAACTGCTCCGCATTACGACAGGACCAACGATCTTTTCACTATCTACCGAGAAGTTAGTTAAATATCCATAAATTTCACCTTCTCTACTTATCTTCACATTCTTAGCTGTGAGATCGCAGGTAAAGTAATAGAATGGTTTGATATCTGAGCTTTCTTTATTCGGAGAAGATATTTCTACGGATCTTTTGAATTTAAACTTTATAGTTGTATAATTCACATTTCCAGTATCAATAGAATAATTCACATACTCGCTATCCACATCACAACTAGAAACACTAAATAGGTCTTTTGGTACTTTCACCATTAGTTTAGTTGTACCTGGTAGTAAAGAAACCTTTGAATCAGGATGTTTGTTAACTATTGAAATGAGTAAATAGATTCTATCCCCAGAATATATAGGTTGCCTTCCAACCGACAAAACCAACATGGCGGGAGAAATTTTACCAACAGGTATTCCTAATTTAAACGATAATGTTCCTTCACGCAGCCTTCTATTTATTTCTGACTCATCCATCACATTAACAAGTAGACTAGATTCTGTAGAGTAAATATATGACATATGAACCGTTACATCTGCCGTTGTACCAAACTGTTCTTTATCTGTTAGATCAGAAACAAACGGACCGAGAGTATAAACATGTTTCCAATATTTCTCTATTTTATCCTCATTATCCCTGATCGTTGCTCCATCGTCCTCGTAACATTTATCTCCACACTCTGCATATACAGTCAAACCATTGGCCCAAAGACCACCTTTATTTTCTAAGTAGGCCTGAACATAAAACCTTCGACCGTTAAAGACCGAGTCTGGAGACGCTGAAATGTCTGTAAACTCTATACCCATTGGATATGACGTACTCTCCTCAGAATGAACTGTTTTCATCTGTTTTTCAGCTATATATTCCTGTGGATTTGTTATCAGTAAAAAAAGATCGTGAGTAGCCATCTTAGCGGAAGCTATTCCAGCATCCAATGGAGCCGTAATTCCCTTTGTGTAGGTTTTGATATATCCGGAGTATGGTCCAGTGAACAAGTAACCAAATACCATAACAAATATTGTAATAACGTATATCACTCCAGGGCCGCTGGATCTATAGAATCCAATAAATGTCAACATCAGGAATACAAATGCTAGCAAACCTTTCATATCAATTCCTGTGATATTAAACATAGCTAAAATTATCAGAATATCCAAAGAAATGATAATCCCGACTATTACATCAGTTCCAATCCTTATTAGCTTCTCAGATGCGCTTACACGAAGAAATTTAAGAAAGCCACCTATGAGCGCAATAGCTACAGCAACTATTACAAAGATCCAAAATATCTGTATCATTTCATCTACCTATTTCATTTGTGATACATCCAATATTACAATTATAGATATTGAAAGTACTGCAATAAAAAGGAGACCAGTAAATTCCCATATGGAAGGTATAAACTGATTTATGAACCAGTGAAGTGCAACAGTCAGAACAACACCAATTATAACAGGAGTGAAAACTGCTTCAAATATTCCACCTCTAAAGAGGTCTATACCCAACAACATAAAAACAAAGACGATGATAACAGAATATATCAATGGTATATGAAGCACAAAATAAGCGATCAATCCAATTATACCTCCTATACCACCAGATATAGACATGTGTTTTAGATTGGTCTTCACAACCGAACTAACCAGGCCTCCGGATTTTGGAATTTTAAAATTTTGTGTTCCTGGAATTGGTTGTGCTCTTGGTGGTTGATTTCCAATATTTTCTGGTTGGGTGGGTTGACCGCCATAATTTTCCTCTTCTTTTGGAGATTCGGCTACTTCAGATTCTTCCGTTTTTTGTTTAGACCAGAAATACTTATCTACGAGATCCTTTCTAATTTTCTCTGCTTCTTCTTTCCCAATCAATGAGTATAACTCTTTCTTGAGTTCATGAATTCCACGAGGATTGTATCCTTCATCCTTTTTGTACTCTTCTTCTAATTTATCTATTATTTCCCTCTTTCTTCTTTCTATCTCCTGATCTTTTTCCTTAATTTCTTCTTCACCAGCTTCTCCTTTTTGTCCTCCGTCACTCTCACTCTTTATTTCTTTTATCATCTCGTGTATGTTCTCTATTTTTTTATCTTTAGAACGGCCTCCTTTATCCTCGTCTTCAAGGAATTTAACATCCTTAGTAATTGTACCTACTTTTTTTCCTATTCTACCTACCTTAATCTGGAGTAATTTGCCTCCCACTTTTCTTTTTCCCTTTTCCATTCCTTCTTTTATTCTACTTATTCCCGTTCTAAATTTTTCACGAATTCTTCCTTTTGTCATCTCTCCACCCCTAAATTTATTTTCTTCATTTTCGCTTTTATTCTCTCCATTGCTCTCTAATTTCATTTTATTTCTCTCGTCTTCTATAATTTGATTAATGGTTTTATTACCGAGAAAAGAAGATAATTTTTTGGCATTATTTTTAGCTTCTTCTATCTTTTCTTTCAACGCACTTGCCAAATTTCCGAGTAATTTTTTAGAGTCGTCAGAATAAATATAACGAATAGTCGTACTCATCTCTTTCTTAGCCTTTTCTTTAATTTCACTAGAAGAAATTCCCAATTTTTCTGCGCTATCCTCTAATTCTTCTATTTTTTTCTTATCCCCTTTTAAATAAGCAGAATAAAGCTCCTCTTTTATTGAATGTTTTAAATTTTCTATTTCATTATTTATAATTTGATCTAGATAACTTTCTGAAAATCCCTTCTGTATTAGTTGCTCTTTTAATTTTTTTGCTTTTTCAATCTCACCGCTAGCAAGATGCTCCAGAAAATCTAAAAATAATTCGTTTGTTCTTCTTTCCTCTCTTTCTTTTAATAATTTATTTGTTTTTCTTCTCCAAAACATAAAACTCACTATTTCTAATTATTAATCTACTCAAATTACTTAATAAAATCTCCTAGAATTCACTCCTTGACTTTCTCTATCTCCACCTTGAGATCTCTAAGTTGTTTTTGTAGTGATTCTAATGACTTTTCTATTCGATCTTCCTGAACAGTTTCAATAGGTTGTGAAGTCTCATAGGAAACTATAGAATCTATAGTAAGAAGATGTCCTTCTACCCTATGAATGCTCGTATTTACAAGTTTCAATGCATCGTCTCTTAACATGTCGATCTCAGAGAATATAGAAAATATCTGTTTTATCCCATTCAGTAGAACCTTTATTTCCTGAAGAGCAGATACTAATCTTTTATAGTCTTCAACTTTAACATATAGTGGCATAGTTGACTTCGCGGCCGGCTGCACTTGTTTTACTGATGGTTCTGCCTTTACGGAGACTACCTCTCTAACAGTCTCTGTATCCGGCTTCTCTTTAGGAGTTTCGGTTGGTTTTTTGTTTTCTATAAACAGATCCTCGAAGCTCTCATTCTCTTCTGGTGGTTCCTCTTTACTTAAGAAGCTCTCAGTAACACTTTCTTCACCTAAGATAGCCTTCTTTAGTTCCTCCTTGTCATCTTTTTTCTTAAAGAACATCTATTACACCTGATTAATAATTTCAAGTGTGTTTATTTAAATTTAAATTGAAAAGAATTTCCTAATCCACTCTTCCGGTCTCCTTGTTATTTTGAAATCAAAGTCAGTTGAGAACACAACTCGATAGTTCTTCCATAGAAATCTCTTATCCATAAAAACAATAACAGATCGATCTTTTTCACTTCTTATACCTCTTCCAGCAGCTTGAAGTGCTCTATTCACGGCAGGATAAATATAGCCATATTTCCAGCCTTTTCCAAATTTATAATCATAATAGTCTATGAGTGCTTTGGTTTCTAAATCAGGTTTACTTAAAGCAACGCCAACAATTACAACAACTTTTAGAATTCCACCAAAGAAATCTACGCCCTCTGAAAATGATCCGGATTGAGCACCAAATAAAACTGCATCATCAGATTTGATAAATTCGTCAAAAAACTTAGATTTGTCTTCTTTGTTCATATCCTGTCTCTCAACAAATATCTTCTTTTCTGTTTCTCCTCTCACCATTGATAAAATTTCATCCCTCATCTCATATGAAGGAAAGAAAACAGCCATATTGCCCTTGATAGAATTCAAGATTCTTACTATATAATCGGAAATTTTTCTATAATTTTCATTATTTCTTTTTGTGTACTGCGTGGTCACATCTGGAACCATGAGATTAAGTCTATTCTCAGTCGGAAAATATGATTGATATTTATTCATCAATATTCCGTCCTTCAATCCCAAAACATTTTTATACATACCCATTGGTGAAAGTGTTCCAGACATCAATATGGCTGAGTGAACAGAGTGGAATATCTCCTTTGAAATTATGGATGGATCCAAACAGCTATACTTCAGCTGAATTCTTGCTTTATCTTTTCTTTTATCTTTCCTTATAATTCTCGTATATCCCAGATCTTCACCTGTCCACATGTCCATGAATCTAGCAAGAGACCCGAGATAAGACTTTTTACGTACTTCTCTAACATTTATCGATGCTGCCTCTAACTCCTCAATTATCGTATCATAATTATCTATTTTACTTACAGAGTCCACAAAATCTTCTTTTTTAACATATCTCTCCTCATCAGGTCTGATATCCCTTGATAAATTTTTTAGAACATCGTTAATTTTTCCTACCTTTTCAGAAAGATCTATAAAACCAAAGATCTTAGCTTCTTTCTCAGCCATTTCTAAAGATCTATTACTTATTGAGTTTGATAGAACATTCCTTATTCTATCAGGTAAATTATGAGCCTCATCAACTATCAGTATCAAATCATCAAGATCTCTATTAATTCTAGATAAAACTGCGTTCCTTGCAGGAGAAAACATATGATAATAATCACATATAATTACTCGACTTTTCTTTGCCACTTCCAACGCTATCTCATAGGGACACATTCCTCTACACATACTCTTAATCTCTTCGGCATGAAATGGTCCATTTCTCAATATTTTTTCTACAATCTTCTTTGCTTTTTCTGTCAATTCTCCGGCACTCTTTGTATTGTTAAGAAAAACACACTTCTCTTCCTTTTTTACAGTAGAGCAATAATCATTAAAATCACTTGTGGAGAGCATCTCAATCCCAGGAACAGGACACAACCATTTCTTTCCAATGATATCAATAGAAGGTATGTTTACATTGAATTTTGTCTTAATTTTTTTCAACGTATCTATAACTATTCTATGCTGTGAATGTCTAGGAGTTAAAAAGAATACAACCTTGTCATGTTCAATTGCATATTCCAGTGCCGGAACTAAACTGGCTACTGTTTTACCGACTCCAGATGGAGCATTAGCTATAAGACTTCTACCTTCTTTGACACAGAGTTCAACATCCTGTATAAATTTCTTTTGTCCTTCTCTTACTTTTTCAAAAGGAAACAGCCTCATAACGATTAAACATTTAAACAGTTAAGTATAAAGCAATTAAGTAGCGCGCCGGTAGTCCAGCGGTAAGACACCGGCCTTCCAAGCAACCTTTCTTTCTAAGAAAGGTTGCACCGAAAGAAGGTAGCAGAGGAAAGCCGGTGACCCGGGTTCGAATCCCGGCCGGCGCATTATGAAAATTTTAATTCATCATTTTGAAAAGAATGCTCATGCCATTCTAAGATTCGGAAAAAATGCTGAAATACTCGGAATATATGATGAAAGAGAAAAGTTTAATGGTATAGATCCAGGAGAATATTTGGGTCTTGGTAAAACAAATATAAAGATCACAAACAATTTTGACGATCTTCTAGAGAGATTTGCTGACAAAGCAGATATGTTAGTTACTACTGGAGAAGGTCTCTATTTCACAAAGGAGTGGAGAGTTAGAGAGTGGAAAGAACATATAATAAAAGCTATAAAGAAGGGGCTAGACATCTATACGATGAGTAAAATCTATTATGGAGAAGAAACTAATGAACTAAAGACCCTAGCAAAAAAACATGGTGTTAAGTTTATAGAGGCATCCGATCCAAATGCATTTGAAAAATATGAGAAGTATGCACTAATGGCAAGTGAAGAGGGAATAAAAACACCTGTAGTAAACTTTACTGGAACTTCTATGAACTCTGGAAAAAGCACGGCTATGTTTACCATACTCTCTATATTGAAAAAAAGAGGAATGAAGGTTGGAATAATAGGTACAGAGCCATCCTCTTATTTTCTTGATGTAGATGAGCAAGTGATCCCAGAAGTTTTACCAACTATGAGAGGTGCTCAGGTAATAATGGGAGCTATCAAAAAGATCGAAGTTGAAAAAGAACCAAATATTATTCTAGTCGGAAGTCAGACAGGTCTTAGAGCTCCGGTAATAGATGTGAAGGAGGGTAGAGCTGGCGCAATAGTTGCTTGGCAAATTCTTCTCGGCTCAGCCCCGTCAAAAATTGTTTTGTGTTCAAAATGGAACAGGATAAAGGAACTCGAGCCGCATATGAACTTAATAAAATATTCAATAAATAGACCGATTATCGGTATTGTAATAAATGGTTTCGGTGCTTCCGAAGATGATCTTAGTAAGATTATTAATGATCTGAGAAGAGAATTTAATTTACCAGTAGTAGATGTAATATCTAATAAAGAAGAGCTGGAAGAGCTTATCGATCGATTAGTGAAATAAATTCTTCTAAGTCGAGACCATCATTAAAAGATTTCTTTCCTATTTTACCATTCATTTTAATAATCATGTCTATACCAAAGAACTTCCATCCTCTTCTAGGAACCTTAAGAGCTAAGAAAACCGAAGCACCTCCGGTTTTAGACCATACCTTTAATTGATCTATCTGATCTTTTGAAACAGAAAATGCTTCATCTCTGACTTTACACTCAATGGCGACGATCTTACCATTTTTAACAGCTATTATATCTGGGGATGGAAGATTTATCCTTCCGGATCGTGGTGCACGGACCACTAACCATCCCCTTTTAGCTAATATATGGACCAACTCAAGCTCAGCAACATAGCCCTTTCTATAGGTTTTTACCATAAGTTATTTATAGGAAGTCCATGATAATATACTTTATGAGGCTCAACACAACAGTAAGGGAAGTAATGATAAGAAGAATAAAGGCCGTGCCAATTACAGCCACTATAAAAGACGTAGCAGACATAATGAAAAGAAATAAAATTGGATCCGTAATAGTTCTTGATAAAAATAAGAAAGTCGTCGGGATTGTGACAAAAAGTGATATAGTCTTCAAATACGTTCTTGCTGGTAAGAAGAGGTTAAAAGATGTAATGAGTTCAAAATTGATAAAAATATCACCAAATAAGATGATAGAGGAAGCCGCAAGAAAGATGGTAAAGTATGACGTCGAGCAACTTTTAGTATATGATAAAGGAAAGTTTGTTGGAATTATATCAGCGTCAGATATTCTGCGTGTAGAACCAGCTTTGTTTGAAATTCTCATAGAGAACATAAGAACAAAGGGACCTGAGTACAAATCTGAAGAATCAACATTTGGAATTTGTGAATCATGTGGAAACTATTCAGATGACTTAAAAGAAGTTAATGGTGTATGGCTTTGTCCTGAGTGTAGAGAGGAACAGGAATGAAAAATGACCGAAGTAATAAAAGAAATATTATATGAGAATTTGTTTGAGCTAGAGACAGATGAATCGTTCTCCATTGCATTGAAATTAAAAAATATCATGTCAGAATTCGGTAGACTTGAAATCAGAGAAAATAAATTATTTACTACAAGTGATGGCTCCACAATGATACTAAAATTCGAATCGATAAGGGATGTTGACAAAATATCTAGAATTATTTTTTATTTTGATATACTTGCAACATCAGAAAAAATTAAAATAAAAATAGCGGCATCATTAAATTGCATCTTCAAAAGCGAAGAAAAAAATTTCAACAGTTTTTACAAACTAGAAATATATCCTGATGCGGTAGAAGATGCAAAAGATATAATAAATGAAGAAGTAAAAAAAATTGAAAAAATCTTAGGAATTTCTTAGTATCCGCCAAACGTGTTTTCTGGCTTTTCTCCTCTGAATACCTTACTTGCCATAATTACATCGTCTATTCTAAGTATCATTTCTGCAGCTTCACTAGCACTTTTGATTGCCTGTGTCTTTATCTTTAACGGTTCTATAACTCCATTCTCAAACATATCTCCAAGTTTTGCATTTATGACGTCTATTCCTATATTTTTATTAGCTTTCTCATGCTCTGTCCTCAATTCTACTAATGCATCTATTGGATCCATACCTGCACTTTCTGCAAGAGTTCTTGGTATTATTTCCATTGCATCTGCAAATTTATCTATTGCTAACTGTTCACGGCCACCAACTTGTGCTGCATATTCTCTAAGTTTCTTTGCAAGTTCCATTTCTACTGCCCCACCGCCGACAACAAACTTTCCAAGTTCTAATGCTGAAATAATTCCAAGTACTGCATCTTCCATTGCACGCTTCGCTTCATCAACAACATGCTCAGTTCCTCCTCTTAGTAAGATTGTTACTGATTTAGGATTCTTACAATCCCTTACAAAGATCATTTCTTCTCCACCAAGCTTTTTCTCTTCAACAATGCCTGCTTCTCCTAGATCATCTTTCGAAATCTCATCTAAGTTCGTAATAATTCTTGCACCTGTTGCCTTTGCAAGTTTTTCCATATCACTTTCCTTAACTCTTCTTGCAGCAAGTATTCCAGCCTTTGTTAGGTAGTGTTGAACTAGATCATCAATACCTTTCTGACAGAAGACTACATTTGCCCCACTATTTACAACTTTATCTGCAATTTCTTTTAACATCTTAGTTTCTTGATCCAAAAATGTCTGCATTTGTTCAGGTGATGTAATATTAATTTTTGCATCTGTCTCGGTTGATTTTATTTCTAATGCTGTATTAACTAGGAGGATTTTTGCATTTTCTATTTTCTTTGGCATGGCTGGATGTACAACTTCCTTGTCAATAACAACTCCTTTAACAAGTTCTGTATCATCTATACTTCCTCCTTGTTTCTTTTCTATCTTAATATCTTCCTTATCAATAATGATCTTTCCATCTTTAACTTCCATCACAGATTTTATTGCATTAACAGCTAGTTTTGCTAGATTTTCCTTTGCTGCTTCTCCACTCTTTCCAGTCATTGCAGTCATTGCAATCTTTTGAAGAAGATTCTCAGTTTCTATTGTTACTTCCTGTGCTAGTTCATTCAAAAGTTCTAGCGACTTGCCTTTTGCCAATCTAAATCCCTTTGCAATTATAATTGGGTGTATATCTTGATCGAGTAATTCCTCTGCTTTCTTCAGTAATTCACCAGCTATAACTACTGCTGTTGTGGTTCCATCTCCTACCTCTTCTTCTTGTGTCTTTGCAATTTC
Organism: uncultured archaeon; assembly: GCA_964428495.1. Classification (GTDB taxonomy): domain Archaea; phylum Aenigmatarchaeota; class Aenigmatarchaeia; order GW2011-AR5; family JAHLMP01; genus CAYRXY01. The sequence continues at coordinate 66,267 of CAYRXY010000001.1, read as the reverse complement.
TACCATCATCTTTGCTGCAGGATGTTCGATGTCCATTTCATCTAAAATAGTAGCTCCATCATTTGTTATAACTACGTCTCCAATGCTACTGACGAGCATCTTATCCATTCCCTTCGGTCCTAATGTAGTCCTGACTGCCTCTGCTACAACCTTAGCTGCCTCTATGTTTCTTTTTTGAGCGTCTCTACCTGTCTGTCTTGTTGTTCCTTCAGGTAGAATTAAAATTGGCTGTCCAACAAGTTGTGTGTTTCCATTCATATTTTTCACCTCAAATGTATATGTATGTATATTATTATTTCGTGAAATTTAAAAATGTTATCAAAATTCTTCAAGCTTCTTAAACTTTTACCTATTTTATATAAATTGGGGGCCTAGGTCGGGCCGCTGGGCGTGGCCTGTAACCGCAAACCGTCCTCATGGTGGGACCGAAGCCCGAGGGCGGCGTAGCTGGTAGGTGGAACTCCAAACCCTAGCTGAGAAGCTCAGTCCTCCAGGACACAGTTCTTGGTGAACCGGGTCAGGCCCGGAAGGGAGCAGCCCTAAGCCTAGAGCTGTGTGCTTGGAGGGTAGCTGGGTGGAGCGACGGTTTGGAATAATTCCATCTGTCAGTTACGCCCACCAAGGGCGTGGCTCCCATTAATGGTGATATTATGCCTGAAAGAAGACGAATCACTGCTATAAAGACCAGCATTTCATCGATCGTGAATGGAAAATATGTAAAAGGTGAAGGAATTAATTCGAGTTATATTGTATCTCCTTTAGGTATGAAGTTATCTAGAGTGAGAATTCTATCATTCATAACAGATAAGTTCATCTCTCCTGACAAAAAATTTGGATCCATAACACTGGATGATGGTACGGAGACAATTAGAGCAAAAGTGTTTAGAGCTGTTTCAATGATAGAAGGTCTAAATAAAGGAGATATGATAGATGTTATAGGTAAAGTTCGAGAGTATAATAACGAAATATATGTAAGTCCAGAGATTATATGGAAAGTTGACAATCCAAATTTCTTAATACTGAGAAAACTAGAGCTACTGAAAGAAGTTAAAGAGTTAAAGGGCATAAAGAGCCTCGTACTTGAAATGCAAAAACAAACATCAGATATAGAAGAATTAAAGTCCGTTATGAAGAAAAAATATGGAATAGATCCAGAAATAGTAGAGGCTGTGCTCATTGCACAGGAAGAGCCACAGACAAAATCTATTGATATGACTGCAGAAAGAGAAAGAATAATAAAATTGATAAAGGACTTAGATGAAGAAAACGGTTGTGAGTATTCTAAGCTAATTGAGGCATCAGGATTACCAGAAGAGGTATTGGAAGCCATAGTAAATGAACTTCTTTCGGATGGAACATGTTTTGAACCAAAACCCGGCTATATTAAGTTACTATAGTTTTGAAACATTTGAAATAAATATTTCTTACCCAGAAATCTCCCTTCTTTATCTTTATATCAAAAAACCCACAAAGTGACTCGTCACTAATTTCAAATTCTTCTTTCCTTTGTTCACCCTTAAAGGTGTATGAAACGTTGAAAATTGCTGGATATGTAACTGAAAGATAAAAATCATCAATTTCGCCATCTTTAAGAGATGCTGTAATCGAAGTAGGATTTGTTGAGGAAGATTCTATATTTAGATTTATAGAACTTTTAAGGAAGTTTCCAATAGACATATTCATATTCGTAGAATTACCATAAAAAACAATCCATAATACCTCAACATCTTCGAATTTTCTAACAGAATTCGTAAAGTTTTGAAAAGAAATTCTAGCGCTCATCGGTGGAGAGTCTTCAACAACTGAGAGACGGAGTATATTTTCGTATTCTAACTCTAAATTTTGTAAGGTTTTTTCTGGAAAGTAAATATTTGATGTTGGTATTGAAGCTACAGAGATCATAAGCGTTCTGATGAATATAATAGTTAAGACAATCAATATTCCAGCAAATAAGAAAAATTGCCCTTTCATATTTATTCATCTATCTCTTGAAAATTTATAGCCCCGCCAGGATTCGAACCTGGGTCTGGAGGTCCAGAGCCTCCCATGCTTGGCCACTACACCACGGGGCTATCAATATAAAATAAACAGTAAAAAGAATTTTAAAGAGATTGTTTACTCTATATATTTACTGTCTTCTTTTGCTTTCACGACCGGAAACTGAATTGGTGGTGGTAATTGCAAATCATCTGCGAGATCAATTGCTCTCTTTAGGCATCTTCTAAATATTACATTCAAAACCGGAACTGCAATCTCTGCAGGTAATTTCTTTTTATCCTTCCATTGCTTTATTAGCTTGTTTATATCTCTTTCTTGTAAAAGTATCTCTCCTTTCAAAGATATCTGAGCTATACCTGGATTATACGTGGTTTTGAACTCAAATTCTATCGATGCAACTTCTCCTATTGGTTCTACCTTCTTTTTTTCAATGTTCTTTATGATCGGTGTTGAACTGACCTCTATCTTTCCCTTCTTCTGCGACTTAACCTTTGCTTCTATCGAAGAGAAACTCATTCCAATTACAGGCATACGATCACCTTAACTTATTAAAGTTTGTACTCTAAATATTTAAACTTATGAATGTACTTGTACCTCTTGTAGACGGTTTTAATGAAATTGAATTTTCTTCTATAGTAAACATACTAAGAAAAGCGAAGATAAATGCAATAACAGTTGGTTTAGTCTCCTCTATTGTCGAAGGAGAAACTAAACAAAAAATAGTTACTGATAAAAGGATAACTGAGGTGGATCAAAATAAATTCGATGCTCTAATTCTTGTTGGTGGTGACCCTGGATACAAAGGTTTCCTAAATTCGTCAAGAATAATAAATTTAGTAAAATTCTTCAATGAGAAAGAAAAAGTAATAGGTACCATTGGTGAATCCGTCGTCGTATTAGCTAGAGCGGGAATATTAGAAAATCGGATTGCAACGTGTAGTCCTGGGTTTGAAAAGAAAATTCCAAAACCAAGAAGCTACAAGGTCGTTCGCGATGGTCATATCATCACAGGTAGAGATGCTAGCTCATCAATAATATTTTCATTAAAAATTGTTGAAAAACTGGCCGGAAAGGATAAAATGATTGATATCAAAGATAAAATAGGATATGAGGGGTAGGAATGCTCAATCAAAAAGAAATTAAGATATTAAAAGAAATTGCAGAAAGACAAGTTGTAACAAGTACCGAACTCAAAAGATTAGCTAAAGAATCTAAGTCAACGATAGAAACCTGTGTAAGGTCGCTCATAGAAAAGAAATTCATCGCAACATTGAGCTTTAGTGATAAATGCTATGTAATAACAAAAACTGGCTTAAGAGCACTCGAAGATTATGAATGATCATCTCTTCTTTCTTCCCAATATTTCTAGAACTATTGACGATAGAACTAAAACAATTATTAATGTACTTAATGCATATGTTTGTGTCTTATTCAAAAGGAAGTTATCTGTGATCTTATTCACAAGATCTATCTTCTCTTTCTGAATCTTATTTAATGTTTGGTTATAATTGTTTATCTCAGAGGTAGCATTTTCTATTTTTTCACCTGTAATGTTTATATTACTTTTTAACTTCTCTTCATTATCCACTTCATCGACAATCTTCTGGTTAAGAATTGAAATTTTTCCTTGAATCTTTGAAATTTCCTCTTTTATACTACCTATCGCATTAGAAAGTTCATTTACTAATGATGTGTCCTCAACAAAAATTTTCCTTTGTTCAATAAGTTTACCATCGTATTTAATATAAACCTTCTCTTGGTTCACAATCTTATATGTCTGATTATTAATAATCACATATCCGTTTTCTATATTTCCATTTTCTAGTATTTGAGCAGTCCCTATACCTATAACAAGTGATAAAATTAAAATTGTATAGACTTTATTCATTTTTCTCACCTAAACTAAACATTTTGATATTTTCCACTGTTTGTGGAGCGATTCTCTCAAATTGAACTAACAACATATAACCTATCAAAAATATAAGGAATATTACAATTAGTGCTGCCTTGAACGGTGAAATGATCGTCTTATCTTTTAACTTCTCTTCTAGCATAGTTTTTGTCTTATTATATTCAGTGATTTTATTTTGAATTTCCGTCTTTTCATTTATCAACTTGTTTAGCTTATTGGTCAAATCACTATATTCACTAGTTAAATTGGCTGTTACGTTCTCCAGATAGTTTAATCTATTATTCAACTCGGTCAGAAGTTTATTATACTTTTCTAATTCCTTCTCCAAGTTACTCTTCTCATATTCCATTTCTTCAATCCCTGTTCTATCTTCAACAAATATTGTTCCCTGCATTACTGGATATTCCGTCCAATCAACAACAAAGGTGTGGTTTGAATTTGAAAGAAGCTTTATTACAAGCACATTGGTTGAGTCATTATAATACCATTTTATGGAAACATTTGCAACAACTCTACTTGGCTTCTCTTCTGTATAGATATATATAACTCCATCACCACCTTTCGTGGAAACCTTAAGTTGTTTGTTAAATTTATAGTAATTCGTATTAGTTGAATCAAAATATAGTCCTGAATGGGCAGGAACTACTAATATTCCATTTATCAATGCATAGCTCCAGGTAGAGTTATGATCGATTGTTATGTTAAACTTCGCCCATTTTTCTCCATTAAAGATATCTACAACAAAATCTGTATTATTTGTCGGATTGTAAACATTCTTCATTTCTAATTTTAAACCTGTCTTTGTAGTACCCACATAGGATCCGATATCAAGATTCCCTGATGGATATATGTAGAAATCCCTTTTTTCCATAGTTATGTTTGTTATATTTGGTGTTTCATTACTACTTGTTGAACTTGGAGATATAGTAAATATTGATGAGAGCGTGTAAGCTAACGATCCATGAGTATTTATCAGGAAAACAAGCACAATAGTAGTTAAAATTCCAATTATCGTTAGTTTATCCAGCTTCTTCATCTTTATCCCTATTGAAGGATTAATCGTAAATCTTAAATTCATATTTCACATTACATATGTAATGCTACAATAATATTTTTTACCAAAGGGAAATAACATTTTTAAGTTTAACTATCAACCTTGTATTATGGACGTAGTACAGGTAAGAATACCACGTGAGATGATAAGAAGAATCGATACGCTTGTAAAGAAAGGAATTTATCCAAATAGATCCGAAGCTATAAGAGATGCTGTTAGAAGATTGCTGAATTCTAAGATTTCTAACATTTTTTAATCTAAATAAATAATGAGTTATTATGAAAGAAAAAACAAGAAAAGTTGTAACATTACTTATAACAATAATAATGGCTTCTTCTATCCTTGGATATGCAATAGGTTGGATTGGTAGAGCTATTGACACCAATCAAAACTCAGAAAATAACAAAATAGTTAACTATATTATCCATGAGAAAATAAACAATCAGACAAAATCCTTATTGATTCGTAATGGTTTTACAATTGCTGAGTTTTACTATAATAATGACACAAACTATCAAATAATTCAGTATGTAAAATCTCTACCACAGAATTTCCCAACATTAGATGGAAAAACTCAAATTATTTCATCAATGATAGATAACTCACCTGAAGAGAAACTAATCCTGTATAGTATGAAGGGAGAAAATGAGCTCACAAATTTGACAGTAGAAAATATAAAAGATTCTTTATGTCCACTCCTATATTCTACATCTGTTGAATGTGTTAATTTAACAAGCTAATCTTTTTATTAAAACAAAAACAACTACTTCTTATGTTGTTAAATGTAAAAAAACTAAAGAAGGAAAAACTAGAAAAAATAATCGGGGTTGCAGTGGTAGCATCAATCCTAATGGGAATTTCAGGATATATTCTATCATCGACAATAAACAACTGCATCGCGTTTTCAATAATACAGTTTATTATAATATTGTTTCTAGCATTTCTCATAGACATATCAGTAAAGGTCTTTAAGGGTAAGGGTGTATACAAAGATGCACTAGGTGTTGTCTCGTATCTATCCATTTACATAGGAATAGGAATGATAATAACAGCAATATTTAGTACAGCAGGATCACTGGGCCTATTATTCTCGTTCTTTATAGTGGTTCCGCTTCTCGTGCTAGGTCTGTCAACATTGTACGCAGGAATAAAGGAACTATACAAGTTAGACATGATAACAACCTTTGTGATAGTGTCGATAGTAATGAGTGCAGTAATGATAGGAGCTTACATCATAGTATTGTTCGGTTTAAAGATGTCAATGCCTATGTTCATGGCAAGCTCAAGGATATTCTAAATTTCTTTTAATTTTTTTATTCTTTCTACTATTTGATTTCTATCAACATTCAAAATCTTCATAAGCTTTCTAATTATCATTTGATCTTCCATATAAATTCCCTCAATTCATTTATATTTACACTAGACAAGATTCCCTGGCCTGTTGTCTCGTTTCCACCTCCTTTACCACCAAATTTATCACATACTTTTTTAACTAATAAACCGACATTAACATTAACCTTAGGGCCTCTTGAAGCAAAAAGGAATATTTTATCACCCGTTTTTCCAACAAGAATAATTAACGTATTTTCCTTTGTTAATTCCTTAGAAATTTCTTTAAGAATATTCATATCTCCATCAACGGCCTCTATTAGATATTCAACACCATCCCTATTCGCAAACTTACCTAAAAGATTGTCCGTCATTTTTAAGATATCTTCTCTAATTCTCTTTTTAACTTCTTTCTCTTTTTTCTTAGCTTTTTCTAACAATTTCTCGACCTTATCAATAATCTCATCTTTACCTACATTCAATATCTTTTCTATCTCTGAAATGATTCTTTCGTTTTCTTTTATTAACTGCTTTGCTCTCTCTCCTGCAACAAAATTTATTCTAATAACACCGTCCTGTACTCTTTCTGTATCTAGTATCATAAACTCTTCAATCTCACCTGTATAATCACAGTGCGTTCCACCACATGCTTCATGATCTATGTTGTCTATCGAAACAACTCTTATCTCTCGACCTATCGGAACACCTCCCTGGTATAATCTAAAACCATATTTCTTTTCTGCTTCATTTCTCAACAGAAAGCTCTTCTCTACCTTCAAATTATCCTTTATCCACCTCTTCACCTGGCTCTGGATCTTCTCGATCTCCTCATCTGTTAGGTTGGTATAATGAGTTATATCAAGTCGTGCTTTATCGACGTCCTTGTATGCAGAGTGTTGCCATACCCAGTTTCCAACTACTTGTCTACATGCAGCATTCACGAGATGAGTTGCAGTATGATGTTGTGTAAGTTGTTTTCGCCTTTCGATATCTATCTTACATAAAACCTCTTCACCAACACTTAGTCCTGACTTATCAACACGGTGAAGAACAACATTATTCATCTTTTCAACATCAATAACATTAAATGTCCCGCTTTGACCAATAACGATACCATGATCTGGTTCTTGACCACCTCCTCTAGGATAAAATGCAGTTTTATCAAGTATTATCCATTGCTCATTAACCTTTAGTACCTTTGCCTTCCACTCGTAAATTGGTTTATAAAAGATCTTCTCTGTTTCAGGTACTCCTGTTACGTCTACATCAATCTTCTTTTCATCTTTTTTCATCGGTGCCTCTTTTCTTACAGCAATTTTTGCCTCCGTGTCATCTATCTTTTCTACAGGAAACTCACCTGCGAATCGTTGAACATCACTTGGCAACAACCCGTGAGAATCGTAAAGTGTTATTAGTGTTTCCTGATCTATTTTGCTTTCCCCCTCTTTCTTCAAATCCGCAACAATCTTCCTAACAATATTTTGTCCTCTCTTCAATGTTTCCTGATACTTTTCTTCCTCAACTTTAACAAGTTTTAGAATAGAATCTCTATTATCCCAAAATTCTGGGTATCTTTTCCTATGCATTTGTATTTGACGTTCAACAAGTTCATAGGTTGTCAAATCTAGACCAAGGTTCCGTATTGCCCTTTCCGACCTTCTTATTAATAACCTCGCCAAATAACCTTCCTGAACATTCGACGGAACAACACCATCACCAAGAATAAACATTATTGTCTTTGTGTGATCAACTAATTGATAGATATTATGCAATGACTTTCTCGATTCATCACCGACAAGGTTTTTCAAAAAACCAACAAATTCTGGAAATACTGCATCATATATTGTTTTTGTTCCTTTTGACAACCAGACAATCCGTTCGAGACCATAACCTGTATCAATGACGCGTGTATTCATTCGCTTCAATCCATTTTTCAGCTGATACTCCATAAAAACAAGGGTAGCGACTTCGTTTCCACGAACAATTATTTCAAAACATGGACCAGCGTTACCACCGCCCTCCCACCAAGACTCTTTGAAAACAATCTCCTCAGGTGGTATCTTCACCTCATCCGTAAAGAAATTGTAACACAACTCAACTGTTCTATCCTTCCAATAAATTTCTTTCTTATTGTTAAATGCATGATGACCGCCCATTGTAAATGATGTTAGGTGACGACCTGTCCCGAGGCCCACATTCTCGATATCAACAAATCGAACAGAAGGTTGTGCTATAACCAATGGATTTGCTGGCGGCACAACTTCGCCAGAAACAATAAATGGTTGAAAGCAGTAAATAGATGCACCTGTAAAGAATGTATCCGGTTTCCATCTTGCTACAACAGGGTATCTATTAACAATTGTATGACCATTTTTTTCAAACCATTTTAAAAATCTTCTTTCCATTTCATCTATTTCAACAGTTTTTCCAAGCGGATTACCTATAAACGAGTATGTACCACAAGGCGGTTCACCGCAGGTATCTTTTTTTCCAATGGACCAAAAATAATGTCCACACTTAGGACATCGTTGTCTCTCAAATCCCTCCTGCTTGAACAACTCGACAGACCAAAATTTCTCTTCCTTCATTTTTCTTTCCAATTCTGTTGGTATTGACATGAATTTTTGTTAGATGGGAAAATATAAATTTGATTCAACAAGATAATTGATCACTAATAAAACAAAATCAAAAACTATCAGAATTTAACCAAACAGAGCGCCCAGCCCAGCCGCTGCTTCTTCTGCCTTCTTTTCAACATTCTCTTCCTTCTTTTCATCTTTTTTCTCTTCTGTTGCTTTCTCCTCTCCACCTGCTGCTGGTGCTACCGCAACAGGCATTGCTGCCTTACTTATTGCCTCATCAATGTTAACGCCTTCCAGTGCTGCAACTAATGCCTTTATCTGAGTATCGTCAACTTTTTCGCCGGTTGCATCAACTACCTTCTTCAAGTTCTCCTCATTTATCTCCTTTCCCGCAGAGTGTAGCAACAATGCAGCATAAATCAAGTTCATACTTATCACCGATACTTTTTCTTTTATGGAAGTAAAAGTTTAAAAAGATTTAATTTTTGTCTCAAGCTTTTTATCTTTCTATTTACTCCATATTTAATATGAATTTCAAAACTATAGATATAAAACCAAAAGAGGGTTGGCAAATTATAATTGGTCAAGCGCATTTCATAAAAACCATCGATGACCTAACAGAGACCATAGTAACCACACACCCTAATGCAAAATTTGGAATTGCTTTTTGTGAAGCATCTGGTCCAAGACTAGTGAGATATCAAGGCAATGACGAGGAACTGGTAGAATTCGTAAAACAAAAAGCTATGGAAATCGGTGCCGGTCATTCATTTATCATTGTGCTAAAAAATACATTTCCAATAAATGTTCTCAATCAGATCAAAAACGTTCAGGAGGTATGTAACATTTATTGTGCAACAGGAAATCCATTGCAAGTCATAGTAGCCGAAACAGAACAAGGTCGTGGAATAGTATCAATTGTAGATGGACAAAGCCCAATTGGTTTTGAAACCGAAGAAAACAAAAAACAGAGAAGAGATTTTTTAAAGAAGATTGGATATAAATTTTAATAAAGTGTTCGGTATGAATCCAAAAAATATGGAAAAAATGTTAAAGAGACTTGGTATGCAGGTAAAAGAGCTTCCGGTGGAGGAAGTCATTCTTAAATTCGGGACACACCAAATTAAAATAACAAACCCTGAAGTTGCTGTAATGAATGTGATGGGAAAAAATGTGTATCAAGTTGCTGGAGAAGAAAAGAAAGAACCCTTAGCGCCTAGTGAAGAAGATATAAAACTCGTAATGGAAAAAACAGGAAAGGATAGAGAAACCGTTCTTGAAAAATTAAAGCAACTGAACAACGATTTAGCAAAAGCAATAATAGAGTTAAAAAAAGAGAGCGAAAAGTAATTTTATGTTATATATTTTCTTGTTTTTTATTTTAGGGATCCTAATAGGTTTGATCGCTGGTCTAGTTCCAGGAATACATCCAAATCTATTTGCATTACTAGTTTCAACAATCTTCATCAGATTGTTTTCTGAACCGATATATGCACTAGTATTTCTTGTATCTATGGGTATCACAAATTCTATAGCCTCATTTATACCAACGATAATTCTCGGAGCTCCAGATCCAGAAGATTCATTAGCTGCCTTACCGGGTCATCGGATGCTACTAAAAGGCCTTGGTTACTATGCAATAAAACTGACCGTATTAGGTAGCATAGTATCAATTTTCCTCTCAATTTTATTGCTATTTTTCATATCACCAATTCTACAACCGTCGTATCAATTCCTAAGAAGGTATATTCATATAATTTTACTGATTGTTGTATTTGCACTAATAATAAAAGAGAGAAAAATATTTACTGCTACATTTTGTTTCATCCTTTCAGGAATTCTTGGAATCGTTTCATTATCTATACCAATAAATAGAAGCTTACTTCTGTTTCCAATTTTAACAGGCCTTTTTGGATTACCTATGTTGATAATATCCTTGAAAAATGAACCAAAGATACCATTTCAATCTACAAAAGAAATGAAAATTTCAAAGAAAACAATTAACAAAAATTTATTTCTAGGAACGGTAGCAGGATTCATAACCGGAATATTACCTGGGGTTGGAGCAGCACAGGCAACTGCTATTGCTAGTATTGGAGAGAGAAATGATGAAGGATTCTTAATTTCAATTGGTGCCACAACAACCGCAAATATATTGTTTTCTTTCCTATCTATATGGTTAATCGGTAGACCGAGAAGTGGACTTGCAGTTGCAGTTAGCAAAATTATGCAAATAGGATTTGATGAATTTGTTTTAATGATTATGGTATCTTTACTGAGCGGATTAATATCGGCTTTTCTGACGCTTAAGATTTCAAAGAAAGTTCTCAATTACATATCAAATATAGATTATAAGAAACTAAACATATCTGTCATTATCTTAATATCTGTAGTTACATTATGGCTTACAGGGATTTACGGCATTCTACTTTTAATAACATCAACATCCTTAGGATTGTTTACGATACTTTCTAATGTAAGAAGGATGCACTTAATGGGAGTGTTGATATTACCAACCATTTTATTTTTTGCGGGTGTGTTATGACTTTACTCCTCGTATCTAACATCAACCTTCTTAACAAACTCTTCACATTTTTTCTTTAGCTCTTCAAGTTTTTCCTTTGGTGTTGATAGTAACTTTAGAAAAGATGAATCAAGTGTATTTCTCGGAATAAACTGTTGCAAAACATAGAGTTTTGCCCCTTTAATTCCACGAGCGATTGCTACTATATCTTCATCGCTATGCAACATAGGTACAACAGTGGTCCTGAACTCATAATCGATTCCGCTACCCATAATAATTTCAATAGTCTTTTTTACATTTTCAAACATTCTCTCATTAAGTACGCCACCAACGACTTTTTTATATTTTTCAAATTCTAACGGAGCCTTTATATCCATCGCGATATATTCAACTAACCCATCATCAATAAGCCCTTTGATAACATTACTTTGTGTTCCATTTGTATCGATTTTAACCAACAAACCGAGATTCTTAATTTTCTTAACAAAATCTTTCAAATCTGCTTGTAGGGTTGGTTCACCACCAGTAATCTCCACTGCATCTAAAAGATTCTTGTTTTTCTCAAGATATTCAAAAATAATTTTTGATGGTATTTCTTCTGGATTACCAATAACGAGTTCACCGTTATGACAAAACGGACAACGAAAGTTACAACCTATTGTAAAGACTATTGCACAAACTTTACCAGGATAATCAATTAAACTATATTTTTGAAAACCTCCAATTTTCATATAATCACCAATTAACCATTATCGAGAAATTTTATTAGTAAGAGTTCGAGGTGTATTTTTATTGATTTATCCCACTAATGCTTTGTCATAAAGTTTTCTTTGCTTAAACTCTTCTTGTTTACCATCATTCCATTGATCAACAGGACGCAAGTAACCTACGATTCGAGAGTAAACTTCACATTTGGTTTCCTTCCCCTCCTCCTTACACATAGGGCAAAATTCATGCTTGCCGAACATATAACCATGAATAGGACAAATACTAAACGTCGGTGTTAATGTAAAGTAAGGCAACTTAAAGTTATAACATATCTTCTTTATCAAACTCTTTACTGCTTCTGGCGAAGGCATACTTTCACCAATAAAGATATGGAAAACGGTACCTCCTGTATACTTAATCTGCAATGGGTCTTGTAACCGTAGCGCTTCGAATAAATCATCTGTAAAGTAAACAGGTAGTTGTGTCGAGTTTGTATAGTAAGGCTCTGCCCCTTTTCTTACAGTATCTTCATTAGCAACTATAATCGATGGATAGATCTTTTTATCTATTCTCGCTAATCTGTAGCTTGTTCCTTCTGCTGGCGTAGCTTCAAGGTTATAAATATTTCCTGTTTCTTGCTGGAAGTCCTCCAAACGATCACGCATGAAATCTAGAACTTTTTCAGCAAACTTTACTTCTTCCGGATCTCCTATAGTACAATCAAGCAAATTCAAACATGCTTCATTCATACCGACAAGACCAATTGTGGAAAAGTGATTTTTCCAATACTCACCAAATGCCTTCTTTATATTTCTCAAATAAAATTTAGCATACGGGTAAAGCCCGTTTTCTGTAAGCCTTTCGAGAACTTTTCGTTTTATTTCAAGGCTGTTTTTTGCAAGCACCATTAATTTATCCAACCGATCAAAGAATTCTCCTTCGTCGTGAGAAAGATAACCAATCCTAGGCATATTAATTGTAACAACGCCTATGCTACCTGTAAGAGGATTTGCACCGAATAAACCACCACCACGTTTTTTCAATTCACGTTTGTCCAAGCGGAGATGACAACACATACTTCGAACATCCTCTGGTTTCATATCGCTGTTAACAAAATTTGCAAAGTAAGGAATACCGTATTTTGCTGTCATTTTCCAAATAGGATCATATCTACCATTATCCCACTCAAAATCTTTGGCAATGTTGTATGTTGGAATTGGAAATGTGAATACACGTCCAAGAGCATCACCTTCACTCATCACTTCTGCTAATGCTCTATTGAATATATCCATTTCTTCTTGAAAATCACCATAAGTTTCATTTTGAAGTTTTCCTCCAATAATCACAGGCTCATCCTTCATAAACCCAGGAACTTCCAAATCAAGCGTTATATTGGTAAATGGTGTTTGAAAACCAACCCTAGTAGGGACATTCATGTTAAACACAAACTCTTGTAATGCCTGTTTTACTTGTTTATAATTCAGCCCATCATATCGGATGAACGGTGCAAGGTAAGTATCAAAATTTGATAATGCTTGAGCTCCGGCTGCCTCTCCTTGTAATGTAAAGAAGAAATTAATTACCTGGCCTAAAGCAGAACGAAGGTGCTTAGCTGGTTTACACGCTATCTTTCCACGAACACCTTTGAAACCCACCAGCAACAAATCTTTCAAATCCCAACCAACACAATAAGCACCAAGAATTCCGAGATCGTGAATATGAAAATCTCCGTTTACATGTGCCTCCCGAATCTCATACGGATAGATTTTGTTTAGCCAATATTGAGATGTTATGATTGAAGAAATATGAAAATTGAGCCCCTGGAGAGAATATGTCATGTTCGAATTTTCTCTAACTCTCCAATCGGCTTGATTAAGGTAATTATCAACTATCTCAACATTCGAGAAGAGATCTTTAACTCGCCTTATCTCTTCGTGCTGCTTTCTATAAAGAATGTATGCTTTTGCTGTTCTGTAATGTCCATTCTCTACGAGAATCTTTTCAACAACATCCTGAATTTCTTCAACCGTGATTATTTTTTCGGGATTCTCTTCTTGAATCTTTTCGAGAATTTCTACAACCTGTCTAGATAATTCCTTAGCCCTCTCATAATCTTTACCACCAACAGCCTGAGCAGCCTTCCAAATCGCTCGTGTAATTTTGTTAGGATAGAAATCAACTATACGACCATCGCGTTTTCGTATTTTTTTGATCTTCATTTTCTCGCCTCAAGAATATTGAGCAATTAAATCATTGTCGCCGATCTTTAAAATAGATTTCCATACTTCCGAATTTATGAAAGAAAATATTTTTAATAATCTATATTTTTGTGTTGTATTACAGTGGTAATTTATTTTAATAAAATTTCGTGAATATCTTCGTAAATTGGACCTTTTGGTGTTAGTGTACTTTTCTTTAAAACAATTTTTTCGACTAAAAAATTATCTATTTCAACTGTTTTGTACTTTTCCAGAAAAGAATGGAGAATAGATGGAGGTTTCTTCTTCACTCTAGCTAATGTTAAGTGAGGGACATAATCTTTCTCTAATTCAAAGCCGAGCTTAGAAAGAGACATGTCAACCCTTTTTGTAAACTCAACTAACTCTGAGGACTGACACCCAATCCATATAACCTTAATATATTTTTCATTTGGGAAAACACCTATGTTTGATAAACCAATCTCGAATTTTTGAAATTTAATACCCCGTAAAACTTCTATAATTTTATCCTTGAGAGATTCACCTACCTCTCCAAGAAATTTTATAGTTATGTGAAGATTTTTCGGCTCAACAATTTTCAACTCGGGAAAATCTAAACTTTTTTGGATATTTTTTATTTCATTTCGAATATTATCAGGGATATTTATAGCAACAAATAACCTCATAAAATTTCATTTTATTAAAAAAATAAAAAGAATAAAAGGAACTAAATTTTACTTCCGAAACTTTTTAGTTTTTAGATATTGCTTCGCAACGTCTGTAATTACATCCTTGAGACCCAATCCAAGGGCAATTGCTATACCCAAGCCTATTGAACCTATTATTACTAGTAAAATGTTATTTACTAAACCTGCTGGTATTCCTAAAATTGGTAGCGCTATTGCCACTGCTACATATATTATCAAGAAGAATGTTACTTTTCCGACTAAGTTTGCATAGATAGTCCTTGTCTTATTTATCTGTTCTTTTATGTATTCACCGAGTATGTAACCGACTATTATTATCAAAGCTGCACCGACTACTTTTGGAATGAAATTGTTGATTTGGTTCATCCATTCTGACAGAGTCCTCACACCGAGTATCTCCTCAGAAACTGCTGCTGTAATAAATGCGAGATATATCCACCATCTTACGATTACTGTAAGAATGTTCGTTACACTTATTGGTGGTTTTTTACCTGCAAAGAGATATTTGTCCATTTTTATCCTTACTAAAATTTCCTTTACTACTCGACCTACTACTCGACCTACTATAAGACCGATTACTAGTAAGATTATCGCTGATATTACGTTAGGTATGTAGTTCACTGAGCTCTCCCAAAAACCCTCTAATACATTTGTTAATGGTAATGTCATGTCAACACCTTATTTAAAGTTTCTAAAAAGGTCTTTAAAAAGTTTTTCAGATAATACAATTATCAATCAAAATAAAAACTTTTCTCATAATCTCTAAGTTTATGAAAGTACTTGTAACAGGCGGGGCTGGATTCATAGGTTCACACCTGGTAGATGAATTAATAAAGAGTGGTGAAGACGTAGTCATTATAGACAATCTTAGCAACGGGTATAAAGAAAATATAAATCCTTCTGCAAGGTTTTATGAAACCGATATAAGAGATAAAAAATTGGTAGAGATTTTTAAGAAAGAGAAACCAGAGATTGTTTTTCATCTTGCAGCACAAATAAATCTCGTAAAATCAATAGAAAATCCTATATATGATGCAGAAGTAAACATTCTTGGATCTCTAAATGTGCTTGAATGTTCTAGAAAAATTGGTGTTCAAAAAATGGTTTTCTCCTCTAGCGCTGCGGTCTTCGGTGAACCGAAATATCTCCCAGTCGATGAAGAGCATCCACTGATACCAACATCTCCATACGGAATAGGGAAGCTTACAATAGAGAAATATCTTTATCATTACTGGAGGAATTTTGGTATTGACTACACTGTTCTTAGATATGCAAATGTTTATGGTGAAAGACAAAATCCGGGTGGTGAAGCTGGTGTAATATCAATATTTATTGATAAAATCCTAAAAGGTGAGCGACCTGTAATATATGGAGATGGTAAAAGTACAAGGGACTATGTATATGTCGGTGATGTTGTAAGAGCAAACCTTCTTGCAATGAGAAGAAGCACAGAACATAAAATATTTAACATAGGAACTGGTATTGAAACGAGTGTAAATGAGTTGTTAGATACAGTAAGAGAGATTACTAATTCAGACTTACAACCACTCTATAAACCTCCGAGAAAAGAAGTAAGAAGATTCGTTATGAAAGTTGAACGAGCAAAAAAATATCTTAAATGGCAACCAGAAACAAATCTAAGAACTGGAATAATGAAAACAGTAAAATATTTCAAAGAAAAATAAAAAAGAAAATATGTTATTTTCTCAATTTATTTTTCCACCCTTCTTTTTTGCCACAAAACTACCTGTCCTACTCAACGCAACCAAAAATCGAAGGGTAAGATGGCGTACATCAGATCGTTTAACTATTA
Organism: uncultured archaeon; assembly: GCA_964428495.1. Taxonomy (GTDB): domain Archaea; phylum Aenigmatarchaeota; class Aenigmatarchaeia; order GW2011-AR5; family JAHLMP01; genus CAYRXY01. Next base: position 49,442 of record CAYRXY010000001.1, on the reverse strand, counting down.
TACCTATCCAGAATTTAAACCTTTCTTTTACACTAAAAAGAAGTAAAAGCGCTGGGGGCAGGATTCGAACCTGCGAGGGCAGAAGCCCACCAGCTATTTCTCGTCAGATTAATATTCCTTCGACTCCAAGCTGGCGCCTTGGTCCACTCGGCCACCCCAGCATATTTCTATTATTTAGTATTAGAGAAATTTTAAATATCGACCGGTATTTTTCTTTTAAATCAATTCCTCACCAAACCAATATTAAAATTCCTAATAAACTATTATCAAAGCCCCGGTAGCTCAGTGGTAGAGCGGCTGCCTCGTAAGCAGCAGGTCGGGGGTTCAAGTCCCTCCCGGGGCTTTTAAATTAACCTTAACTCTTCTTCCTAGCAAGAATAAAACAATGGTCTTTTTCAAATGGTTCAAGCTCAACAAGATTAATAATCTCAAATTCCTTTTCTAATTTCTTCTTTTCCTCTTCATAAATTTCTTTCGGCTTTTTTGTCACGTCAATCGACCTTGCCTTTACAGCCAGCATCAACCATCCACCAGCCTTTAGAAATTTCTCAGCGTTCCTCATCACTATCTTTGTTTCATCAGGTTGAGCCACATCACAATAGACAACATCAACCTCTTCAATCCAATCATACTCTTGTGGCTTTCTTGCATCGGCAAGAATCGGACAGATATTCTTTCTTTTTTCTGCAAGTTTGACCAACTCACGAAAAACACGCTCTGCAAACTCGACCGCATAAACAATACTTTCCCTTCCAACGATGTCAGAAATATGAGAGCATGTCGTTCCAGTCGATGCACCAAGATAAAGAACCTTAGTGCCTGCCCCTAACGGCACATTGTTTAATCCATTGAGAATAGCAGCGGCCAGTTTACTTCTTTCTGGACTCCACTCTCGATATTCCTTCTTTCCCTTTCTGATTAAGTTCTCCCCATAAACCTTTTCTCCCGGTATCAAGTTTTGTGTGTACAGTTTTTTTCCAGATTTAAATATTCCGTTAAATATCTCCCTCACTTCTTCATCACCTTCTTTATTTCTTCCCTCATTTCCTTTTTCAGCCGTTCTGACTCATCGCGACCAGAGTAAAAATCTATTTTAACAGCTATCGATAGTTTCGATGCCAATATGCGTGCAACCTTACCGTGCTTATCCCTTGGAGCATTCCTGATCCAATAACTGTCAAATATTACGCCATGTTTTGGTGGTTTCATTCGTTTATTTCTCAAATGTCTGAACAAGGCTTTTTCAGCACCAAGAAGCTGAATTGTTGACGAAGACATCTTCGCAAGTTTTTCTAACGACCCTGCTAATGCAAGCAATCTTGCAGCAATTGGCTTCTCGATGAGAGATGAAAAATTCGGAGCAATCACATTTAAGGTCTCCTCGATATATCTTTCCATCTTCCTTCTCAGTAGATAGAGTCTTTTTAATGTATCAGCGAATTCCTTCAAAATTTCTTCATCTTTCTCATCAATATTCAAACCTAAACTCTTCGAAAAATCAGGAACGTTCTCCCTTCTTCCATATTTTGAAACAATCTCAACAAGTTTTTCATTATCAACTTTCAATTCTGGATAATGAATCCAATACCATTCTTTGAAATGCTCTATCAATAAGTTTATTGACTTTTTTAGATCATCTAATGATCTTGATGCCTGTATAATGAGTTTATCTTTTGTTAAAGACGATTTCAATTTTTCTTTACTCATCTCAATACCAAGTTGAACTATGAAATTGTTTAGCTCCTCGTTCGATCCGGTAAATCCTAGATATAGTGCAAGCTCTCTTAATTTTTTCCTCATAATCTTATAGCCGAATTCATCTTCAACAACTTCATAATCTTTTAAGTTATTTAGAAAATCATTATCAAATCCTTTCTTCATTCTTTTCAAGACAAATGAAGGTGAGCGTCTAAATAATTTGTAGAATATAAGATCTCCTGAATCATTAAACGCAAAATATCCAATAATTGACTTGGTAATATGTACCCGCATATTTCTAATTTGAGAAACTTAGATTTAAATTACCGTTTTTACGCTTCGTAACGTATATTGCAAAGTCGATACATAAGTATTCACATTGTCTACAACCTATGCATTCCTCTTCATTAAGAACGACTGAATACCGATAGCCCTTTCATTGAATTCATTACTCTTAACAAGGATCTTTTTAGGATAAAACTCAATACAAAAACTACAACCCTTCAATTAATAAATTTAAACTTTAATTAATAATCTTTAGAAAGTGGTGAATATGGGAAGAATAAAAACTAAAGAGATAAAAAGAATGGCAAGACAACTTGTAGAAAAATATACAGAGAGATTTTCAGATGATTTTGAAAAGAACAAGTCCGTATTGAGCGAGCTTGAAATATTTGAATCAAAAAAGATGAGAAACAAAGTAGCAGGACATATAGTCAGACTTGCAAAGAATCGCTCATAATTGTTCTATCCATTCCTTTGTTCTTCCAAGAATCACGTATTGTTTATTTCTAGCATCATTAAGATTTTTTGCTCCGATTAAGAAGAATGCCGTCTTAATTTCATCAATGAAATTTTTTAACCAATTTAAGACATATTTCCTTCCTTTAACAACCTCTCTTAATAGAGGTTGTGCAACGCCCACCATATCAGCTCCCATTACCAAGGCTTTAGCTGCATCGAGACCATTCCTTATTCCACCAGATGCTATTACTGGAACTCCGACTACTCGGTGAACTGTATAAAGAGAAACTGCTGTCGGGATTCCCCATTCTTCAAATGGTCTCATATTCTTTTTACTTCTAAACTCTTCAACAACAAGCCAGTTTGTACCACCATAACCAGATACATCTATAACAGAGACGCCAGAATCTTCGAGCTTGATTGCAACAGAAGCATTAATTCCAGCTCCAGTTTCTTTGACTATTACTGGCTTATTCACGTGTTTGCATATTTTCTTTATTCTTTCCAATCCGCCATTCCAATCAATATCACCCTCTGGTTGAGCTATTTCTTGTAGTGGATTTAGATGAATGGCTAACGCATCCGCATCAATCATATCAATAGCTTCTTGATATTTTTCAACATTCATCTTAGGAAGCAGACCCATATTACCGATCAAAAATATATCTGGTGCAACATCCCTTACGTAGTAGGTTTTTGACAATGAATTATCTTTTATTGCAGCTCTCTGACTTCCAACACCAAAGGCAATACCAAGCTCTTGTGCAACACTTGCTAACGTCTTGTTGATTCTTTCTGCTTCCTTACAACCACCAGTCATAGCTTCTATTACTATAGGATAATTTATTTTTTTCCCTAAAAATTTCGTTTCCAATTTTATAGAATTAAAATCAACCTCTGGAAGAGATGAATGGATGAGCTTTACATCCTCAAAACCAGTAGAACCTCTTTCAACATTCTTCTTCAAACAAATTTTTATGTGATCTAGCTTTCTGTCTTGAATTTTCATAACTACACCTCAATTATCGTACCCTTTACTTTTTTATCTAACAAAGCCTTCTTCAGATTACCAGGCACTAGTCCATTAATTATTTGAGATTTGATTCCTTTCTCTGCAAGCTCCAACATCTTTTCTACTTTATGCTTCATTCCTCCTGTAACATCTATTCCGGACGACCCAGCAAGATACTTACCGACCTCTTCTATATTATCACTTGAAATTCTAGGTATCAATTTAACATTCTTATCTTTGTGTGGATCTCCAGTAAAAACACCATCGACTTCGCCTACAACAATAATTTTCTTTGGAACAAATTCCTTCTCAATTTTATGAATATTTTCTCCTATGTACCTCAGAACCTCTTCTGTAGATAATATTGAACATCCCTTTTCTAAATCGAGACCGACATCACCATAAGGAACCGGGACCATATTATATTTTAAGAGTAATTTTACCGGTTCTAAATACATATAATAAATTTTACCATTCTTCGCAACAGAACAGCTTGATAACTGAATAGACATCGCATTCTCCTTTGCAGCAATAAGTTCTCTAACAACAAGTCTGTTCAATGTAGCGGCGGCATGTTGAACTTTAGCGATTCCCTCATAGCTTTTTTCATTTATTATTCCTAGCTGTGTTTGATACTCCTTTGCCGGTAAATGTGGATAAGAACCGCCCCCATGACCAACAACAATCCCAAAATCTTTTTCCCGTCTCGCCTCATGAATTTCCTGTACAAGTCTTTTAATAACATCGACTCTCGGTGTGTATGGCTTTGTTTTATCTGTTATTACAGATCCACCCAACTTTACCAATATCACATCACACATCAATATCACTAATTGTTATTTAGTCCCAGAAATTATAAAACTCTACCAAATCTTGGACCTTCTGAATATCTCTTTCGATTTCCTCTCTGGTTTCGTAATTACCGTTTTCTAAATTTTCAATAATCCCTTTTGCTAAATTAATTGCTTCATAACCAGAGCTACCAATTACTGCAACACAACCATCCTTTATCGTATCCACATCAATCCCTAAAACCTCTGTAAGCCTAGATATATATTTTTCAGTTTCGTTTATCATATCAAAAAGCAAATTCAAAAATCTTTTTAAGCGTTTTCTTAATACTTCCACAAATGTCGAAACGAAAATTTTAAATGGGCCTGCCCGGATTTGAACCGGGGACCTTCGCCGCGTGAAGGCGACGTCATTTTCGGCCCTTGGCCGGAAAGACCGAAGGCCTCCCGGCCTTCGCGGATGCCGCTAGACCACAGGCCCTAGATAAAAAATAATTTAGTATAAAATTTAAACACTCTTACATCCATAAACAATCGATTTAGGATAAATCTCTCTTTATCAAATTGATAAGATAACCTATAGAATACCTATTTCCTAATAACATACCGTTCGGTAACTTACAGAATTTATAAGTCGAATTGATAAAAACTGCTGAACCGCCCATTCTTTCGCACATAGATTTCTCATACTCCATATTGATAAAATAACCATCTTTCTCTTGTGATGACGATGGATATCCACTTATTGTAATAAGTGTCCCGTTTTTTAAGAGTGAAAATGTCAAAGGAACTCCACCGTCCCAATTAATACCATGTAGTTTAAGAAAATTAACATAGTCACCACCATTAGTGGTTTTTTTGACGTCTATGTTTAGATTTAACGAATCTATATAATTGATGAGAGTATGACAATGTGGGCATGAAGGAGAATAAATTATGTATATAGTGTCTGGAACTACTTCACTTGAACTCTGAGAAACACATCCGAGCGAAAATATAAGTAAAAGAAATGGCATAAAAAGTAGCACTCTCTTCATATACTCACCATTGTATAAATGGTGTATAGAAAAACTATTAATAATAGAATGCCAGAGATTAGGTGAAGCTCCCTAATATGCTTGTTTCGCCACTCCTTTATTTTTTCGGGTGAAGTTCCAAATGCAACAAGTAATGTTATTAGTATCATTGGAAAAACAAATATTGCATTGTAAAACAATAACACCCAAAACTTCTCCACTTCAGTATTAACTAAATATAGTAGCATTGTTAAGTATGGTCCGGAGGAACATGGCAGTAATAAAACCGAGCATAGAAATGCTACTGGAATTGTGAACCAAGGATTTTCAATAGATTTTAAAAGTCTTTGAGCAATAGGTCTGAATTTCATTGGCATTTCTAACGATCTAAACCCAGGCTTATATGAAAAGTAACCTGAAAATTCCAAAAGCATCATAACAACAAGGAGGCTAAGAAGAATATACAGAAATATATTTTGTAAACCAAGATTGTAGAGAATTTGTAAAATACCAAATCCATACAGGAAATACACTACAAATACGGTAAATGAAAATAACAATCCCCCTAGTAGAGCATGGCGCCTACCCTTAGTTGCTACTAACCCACCAAGTAAAATAACTTGTACTGCAAGAGTGCATGGATTAATTGCATCCACAGATGCAAGCGAAATTATCTGAGGTAGTAGATTACTCATCATACTGAAAAGGTTAGAATGAAACCATTTTTAAAGCTAGGTTTCAATTTTTGAAACTAACCTCTAATCATTCGAGACCCACACTTCTCACATTTTATACTTGAGCAAGGAACTCCAGATTGTTTCAACTGGACATGCCCACAAACCGGACATACACAGTATCTAGTTGATCCTCTACCTCTTGGTGGAAGAACATCACCACCACTGAATGTTATGTTTTTGCCTTCAACAAGTGCTTCAGCAATCTTTTTTCTAGCAGATTGTAATAGCCTGTTAAAAGTAGGTTGGCTTACATTCATCTTCTTGGCAGCTTCTTCTTGAGTCATTCCTTCAAAATCTTTCAACCGTATTGCCTCTATCTCATCTAATGTAAGCTCAACAAAAGTTCTTGTATCTACTCCCCTTGGCCCAAAGCCTCCAAAATTTGGAATAAAATAAATTCTTCTTCTAATTTTTGGTCTAGGCATTCTTACCACTTATAGACTCTACCGCATCCTTTACTGTTCCAGACATTTCTATACATTTTATTCCATTCTCAGCGAGAGCAGCTTTCATGTTTTCTCCTAACCTACCGACCACAACAACATTAACTTCCTCATCCGCTAACATTCTTGCTACTCCCCATCCAGCACCACCACCTATTCTGAATGGATTACTTATTACTTTTGTGAGCGTTTTCCCTTCAAAAATAAGATAGTATGGCGCTCTTCCACCGACTGGACTTATCTGTGAATTCTCGTCCTTTCCATTGGATGCAACAGCTATTTTCATCTTTTCATCACCTCGTCTTTAACTAATAATTCAACAAAAATTCCTTGTAAAATGGAAAATATGATCATAACAACTGTTACTATAATAGTAAGCTTTAGACCGAAATAAAATATCATTAAAGGTATTAACGCTGGTTTTATAGCCCGAGCATACAAAAATGCAGCTATGAACCCATAACTAACTCCCCTTTCTTTCAAGTCCTTTAGCATTGGATACCACATATAGATTGGGCCAGTAGATATTATTCCACCAATAACAGATACTATCCACCTTTTTAATCCAGAAGATCTACTAAGATACTTAACAGCCACTTTTGGTGTAACGTAATAGTTTGTTAGAAGCATTATTAGATATACAAATATAAAGATAGGGATTATTTTAACAATCGTGTCCCAAAATACCATAACAGACTTTAACCAAAGCATAGGTGAGAAAAAATAAAATATTATATAGACTAAAACAATCGCCACGAAAAATATCCAACTATTTCTATCTTCTTCAAACATTTTTCACACCATAGATAATAAAATTACTGTAGTTACTGCAACGATTATTGATAAGATAAAACTCAGTATATTACGTGTGATTGCAAACCTCTTTCCTAGCATTAAAGATTCAGCAGGCAATTGGACTAGGCCAACAGTAACCCACGCAACTAAAAATGCTATAACTGACACCATACTAACTCCTTGCTTCAAGAATTCACCACCAATAACATAACTTGTTACGGGATTTCCTGCTAAAATACTTCCTACACTTGCACCTACAATAGGATCTAAAATAAAGTTTCCACTAAAGACTCTGGAGTAAAGGTTTTTTGGTATTGCAACATTCGCTATACTAACTAGGATTAAAATTCCTAGTAAAATCGGCACAGCCTTATACAAAGACCGTGCCGATTTTATTGCTGCCTCTTTGAATCTTTCATTCATTGGTTACACCTTTCAGCTCTTTGAATCGTTTTTCTATACTTTCTAATTCGTCTTGAAGTTCTTTAATTTCATCTTTTATCAAATTTGCTTCTCGTTCAAGCGCTTCCCTCTCGCTAATAGTTGATTGGACTGGTTGTGGAGCTGCAGGTGTTACTAACCATCTTCTCCATCCAAATCCATGACCAAAACCAAATCGCCTTGGCCATGGATTCATATATCTGGATATCGAATAGCCTGCACAATAACCGGCTCTTCTTCCAGTCATAGGTCCTAACCCAAGAGGTCCAGTTCCATCTCTCCATGGCATAACTTATCACCTCGTTTTGAATTTTTATTCAAAACAATTATGAATATATATTCATAAAGTATTTAAATCTTTCGTCAATAAGCTTTAAGTTAAAAAATAGAAGAAAATAAACTATGATCAATTTGTTCATCTTTTTATCACTGATGTTTATACTGACATTTCTACTCGGTAAACTATTAGAAAAATTCAGAGTTCCATGGATTTTTTCAGCACTGTTAATAGGCCTTTTACTTTCAATATACAATCCATTTAAAGATGTGACAAGTAGTGATGTATTCACCTTTCTCGCAAATGTTGGAATGTATTTCCTTCTATTTATAGTAGGCCTCGAATTGGATCTCAAAGAGATAAAGAAAAAAGGAATGTTTATAGTTGGTGGGACATTTTCAATAATTTTATTCGAAGCTTTATTTGGAGCCATTACTATCCACTTTCTCTTCCATTATTCTTGGTTTATTTCTGTCCTTGTTGGTCTATCCTTTGCAACCGTCGGGGAGGCGATCTTAATACCTATACTCGATGAGTTTAAATTAGTGAACACAAACTTGGGTCAAATGATTATTGGAATAGGGACATTAGACGATGCATTCGAAATATTTACATTAATTTTAGTCTCTTTAGTAATTGGTTCCCAAGTCCATGAGACTGTACATACCCTAACTGTAATGGTATCACTTTTCTTCATGTTTGTCTTAGCATTTGGGTTTACTAAGTTTAAAAAAGAAGGTGAAAAGTTTAAGTTCAAACGCATAGAAACACTCTTTCTTTTTGCGATGTTTGTTCTCTTCATCTTTATCGGTATAGGACACTATGCTGAATCCGCCGCACTTGGTGCATTACTCGCTGGTGTAAGTCTAAAGACGTTTCTCCCAAAGAAGAGGTTAAAACTTATAGAAAATGATATCAGATCTGTATGTTATGGATTGTTTGCTCCGATATTTTTCTTATGGGTCGGTGTTTCTATAAATGCTCAATACCTCTCCTCATTTCCACTGGTAGTTCTTATCTTCTTTGCCGTTTCTGCAATCTCTAAAATTTTGGCAAGTGTTATAGTCGGTACTAAATCTTTAGGATTTAAGAAATCATTTATATTAGGTGTTGGCTTAACATCTAGATTCAGTACAAGTATAGTAATAATAAAGATACTTTTGGACAACGGTATTGTTTCTCTACCTTTATACTCAGTCATAGTTGCATCAACGGCCTTGTTCACGTTTTTCGTTCCGATAACGTTTGCTAAATTGATTTCTATATGGAAAGTGAGAAGATGATTGGACTCACGACTGAAGAATCCAACAAAAGATTGAAAATATATGGAAAAAACATTATAGAACGGAAGAAGAAAATATCACCAATAAAGATTTTCACATCACAATTTACATCACCGATAATAATTTTACTTATAGTAGCATCCATCTTATCATTCTCAATAAGTCATTTCAAAGGGGAAAATTACTTCGATGGTATTCTCATCCTAATTATTGTTTTTATTTCAGGTGTCGCAGGTTTTATCCAAGATTACAAAGCTGAAAAAGCTGTTGAAGCACTTAGAAGGATGACAAGCCCGAAAGCTAGAGTGGTAAGAGATGGAAAAGAAATTGAGGTAGATGCCTCAGAGATAGTACCTGGTGATGTAGTTGTATTAGAAGGTGGAGATATTGTTCCAGCGGACTCAAAAATAATAGATGGGAAATTAGAAGTAGACGAATCGATCATAACTGGAGAATCACGCGCTGTAAAGAAATCTGTTAATGATAAAATCTTCTCTGGGTGTAGGATATTTACAGGAAACGCTAAGGCTGAAGTTATAGCTACAGGAATGAATACAAAGATAGGAAAGATCGCATCTCATATGGAGTCGATAGAAGAAGGGAAAACGCCATTCCAAGAGCAGATGAGTAAATTTACCACAAAGGTTGTAATTCTAACTTCATTGATAATTCTAATTACATTTTCAATATCTGTTGGTAAATTTGGTCTCACAGAAAGTATACTAATCGCTGTTTCGCTTGCAGTTGCTGCGATTCCGGAGGACTTGCCTGCTGTAATTACAACTACACTATCATTAGGAGCAAAAGGTATGGTTAAGAAAAATGCACTTGTTCGTAGACTAGCTATATCAGAATCTATAGGATCTGTGGATGTAATTTGTACAGATAAGACTGGAACACTAACAGAGGGAAATATGGGTGTTAAAGACCTCGTTTTCTTAAAAGGTGGGGAGAAAACAAAAGAATTATCGGATAAATGTTGTTATTATTGTAACGATGCTAAACTCATTCTAAAAGATGGTAAAAAAGAATGGGTTGGAGATGAGACTGATATAGCTCTAAGAAAGCATGCAAAGGAATATCCAGGAAAGAGAATAGATGAAATTTCATTTAGCTCTGAAAGAAAGATGATGACCGTAGCTTATGATATAAACGATAAAAAATTCGTTTTCTCAAAAGGAGCTCCTGAAGTCATCATAAAGAAATGTTCAAGATATCTGGAAAATGATAAGATAAAAAGAATGGATCTAAATACAAGAGAGAAAATATTAAGAAAAAACAAAGAGCTAGCGTCCAAAGGCTATAGAATTCTCGCTCTAGCCTACAAGGAATACAAAAAACCATTAGAGAAAAATCTAATATTTATCGGGCTTGTAATCCTAGAGGATCCACCCAGACCAATGGCTAGAGAAGCTGTCGAAGAGTGTAAAAGCGCAGGAATTAGAGTTATTATGCTAACAGGTGATAACCCTGAAACAGCAAGAGCTATTGCAAATGAGGTCTCAATAGACACAACTGATGTTATAACAGGAAACAAGTTAAAAAAGATGAGTGATTATGAGATTCTGAAGGCTTTAGAAAATGGTGTAAATATATTTGCAAGAATAGATCCGTTCCATAAGTTAAGAATATTGGAAGTTTTACAACGAAATGATCATGTTGTTGCCATGACTGGTGATGGTGTTAACGATTCACTCGCTCTAAAGAAGGCTGATGTAGGCATTTCAATGGGAATAAGAGGTACTGAGGTGGCTAAGGAAGCTAGTGATATAATTCTCTTAGATGATCACTTCGATACAATAAGAAATGCTATCAAAGAAGGAAGGAGAATCTTTGATAACATAAGAAAGTTCGTAGATTATCTTCTAACCTGTAATGTAGCAGAAGTTGTAACAGTTCTACTCGCGACGATATTCTTACCATTTATTTCACTCTTCCCTGTGCAATTACTGTGGATAAATCTTATAACTGATGGTCTTCCAGCACTTGCACTATCTTTTGATCCATCAAGACCGGATATAATGAAAAGAAGACCGAGAAAGAGAAATGAAGGAATAATTAACAAAAAACTTGCAATGCTTATAGGAGGAATAGGGATAAAGAAATCATTAGTAATAATAGCCACATTTTTAGCAGCCCTTCCTCTTGGTATAGAAAAGGCTAGAACTGTCTTGTTCACAGGATTTATAATGTATGAGTTTGTAAGAATAGGAGTAATAAGATATAACGAAAAATTATCTTCTTTAAAGGATTGGCTTGCGAATAAAATTTTGGTTATATCCTTAATAATATCTCTAATGCTTCAACTTATTATCATATACACCCCGTTGAACAAGTACTTCGAAGTCGTGCCGTTGGGTTGGTACGAATGGGGAGTATTGATAGCTGGAACAATAATTGGTTTTATATTAGGAATTTTAATTTCTTGGATAATCGATAAGGTTTCAAAAGAAGAATACTAAATGGGCCAGGGCGGATTTGAACCACCGACCTCCAGTTTATAAGACTGGCGCTCTAACCAGGCTAAGCTACTGGCCCAGATACATTTATAATTTTTAGGCAAGCTTTAAAATAATTATGTTCAATAGAGAATGTCTAGTTGAATTTATAAAAAATATGCTAGATGATTATGGATTTGAGACATGTGTCTACGATAAGTTATGTATTGATATAAGTGCCAAGGGTAAAAAAGATCTTTTGTTTATAAAAATTCTTTATAATATCGACTCGTTTCAGAAGAACCAAGCAATTGGAATGAAAATAATGTCTAGTGTACTCGACGCGAAAGCCTTTTTGATTGGTTATAGAACAAGATTCGAATTTTTAAAGGATGAAATCATGTATGAACGTTTTGATGTTCCAACGATGACTCCAAAAACATTTGAAATGATACTAAACTACAAATATCCAAGAATTCAGAGAGATAGAGGAGGATTATATGGAGTTATAGATCCAATTAAACTAAAAAATGCTAGAAAAAGAAAGGGGCTAACAAGGATAAAACTCGCGAAGCTTGTGGGTACAACAAAGAAAAACATATATGATCATGAAAGAAGAGAGTTCAGAGCATCTACAGAATTAATAGAAAAACTAGAAAAAGTGCTTAGTGAGAATATACAAAAAGTAGAGATTAAAAGAAAATCCGAAGAAAGCTTACCAAAAAGAAACGATAAAATAGCGAGGTTGTTTGAGAGAATCGGATTTTGGGCTTCAAGAATAGAGAAGGCTCCATTCGATATAATCATAAAAAAGAATTTTGTAGCTTTTGCTGAAGTTGATATAGAAGAAAACAAAATTCATATGCTAAAAACATTTTCAGATTTTGTTGAAGAGCCTGCATTCATAATTACAAAAAATAAAGAGACTAAAATTAATGTAGAAATACCGATTATTGATATTAATTATCTAAAAACTGAAGTGAAAGGTCCAAATGACTTAAAGAGGTTAATTCTAAAGATTTAAATAAAACTCAAAAAATGATATTTATGAATATGAAGGGTATATCACCATTAATTGCGGCTGTATTATTAATAGCGGTAACTATGACTATAGCTGGTATAATGGCATCGTGGGCGTCTTCTTTTGTAAAGACCCAAATAAGAACCGCACAGAATCAATCAGAGGCAATGTGCTTTGGTGCACAAATAATTCTATCGAATGCAAAAATAATTGATAATGTAGGATACTTTACAATTGAAAATCCTAGTAGTACATCATTGAAAGACTTTAGAGGTTACCTATTCTATGATAATCCATCATATAACGAACCAATAGACACAACCAAGTCATATTGCCAACAAGATAGCACAACATTAGCAAATCTCACGTTAAAACCCGGTGATGTTCATACCTTTAATTTTACGTTCTCTCATAACTATCCAAAAAAGATAAGAATAACCCCAGCAAATTGCCCATCAAGCTACGATGAAATAAATATAATCTCACCTAGCTAATCTTTAATTTTATTCTCTCATCATCGTTCATTATGATTATATCATGGCTTCCCCCCTTCCACCTTAAGCTATTTTCTAAATCTATGTTATCGTATAACAAAACAATATAGAAGTTAGCCTCATTGGGTACGCTGAAGAAGATTTTACCAAATCTTGTTTGTGGTATTTTATCATATCGCATACATTTTACTTTATTTTCAAATTCTGTGTAGGAAGAATTAGTAAATATTAATAATAAACCATTGCCTTCTATATCCTGCTTTAATAAGAACGAGTTTATTAAATAACCATTCGATATATATGTTGAATTATCAAGCGAGAGTAGGTTCGAGCCGTCGAGCAAAATAGAAAAAACTTTCGATGAACTGACATAGGAAAGATATTTTGAACTACCCTTAACAGAAAAGCCTGTCTTGTTTTTAAAATCAAATCTCTCTGAAACATTCAGTCCATCAGATATTATATTTATGAAAATAAAATCAGTGCCAGAGAATAATGTATATTTCACTCTATAAGGTGTTGATGAATTAACAAATGCTTCTACGGTGCAAAATGGTCGTGAATTACCGGTTTCAAGAAGGTCAACATACCCATTTCCAACACTTGTAGATCCATCATCATTAATCATTATACTAGTATTTACAAAATCAATAGCCTCTCCTTCAAACTCAATAGAGTTTAGAATTTTTGATGTATCAACTAATGTCTGATCTGATACTGATCCGAACGATGTAAAATTGAGTTTGAGAAAACTATTTTTCATTATCAAATAATTACCGTCCCTATAACAATCAACATCACCACCACTTATTGTAATAAGATTTCCCTCTATTCTTCTAGAAAAATATTCTAGAACGGTTGGACCTGAAACCTTAGCCTCTATAGTATCGTCATTAGAATGAACTGTATAATATGCATCGTGGAAATTAATATTAATTTTCCTTACACTACCGTTCCCTTCATAATAGGTTTCCTGAATGTTAGAATCTAATAACTTCATAGATTCTTTAATTTCATTTATAGATTGTACAATTCTAGAATTAGAAAGGAGTTCGTTAGCTGTCATCATAATAAGACCTATTGCTGTAATAGTAAACAGAACTATGAACATCGTAGAGATCGTTGGATTCATAAATTAATTATTATAACCTTAATTATAAACTATGAAAAGAGAAAATATAGGAAAACTTATACTTAGTTTAATCAGCTTATTGATACTCATAGAGCTCATTCTTTACGTGAATCCATCAAAACTTATCATAGAAATAAAAAAAATTCATACAGAAGCTATTTTTATAGCCTTTCTATTAGCAAATATAGCAACACTATTTAGAGTTCTTAAATGGTGGGTTCTTATAGACAATATCTCGATTAAGGAATTGATCCCTATTCAACTAGCTGGTATGATGATAAGTAATCTGACCCCAGGAAAGGTAGGCGAACCAATAAAGGCATTCATTCTAAAATCTTTGAAAGGAATAAACGTGTCTGAGAGCTTACAATCTATTATATGGGAAAGAACGCTCGACTTGATCGTTCTTCTTATTTTCACATTAATCGGGATTGTTTTATTTTCAAAGCTCTTGAAATTCAGTATTGTTGGTATCTTCATATCTATAATAGTGATAACATTACTAATCCTGGTAGCAAGGTCTGAAAAAATAGGAAGAAAATTCTCAAAAATAAAATGGATAAGAAAATACATAAACGAAGAGTTTGTGGATGCTTTTTATAATTCAAAAATAAAAAAAGAAAAAATAATCATTTCGTTTATCCTAACCGTAATTACATGGTTCTTAGATGGTTTGGTATACTTTGTTTTATTTAGCTCTTTATCTCCGGTAGGAGCTGAATATGTTATAATATTTCCAGCACTACTTTCAATTTCAATTGTTATAGGAATTTCTAGCATGTTACCAGGTGGTTTAGGAGGAACCGAGGCATCTTTTATTATTATATTTTCACTAATAGGAACAGCTAAAACTATTGCAGCTGCAATAGTTTTTGTTGGTAGAGCATTAACACTTGGTTATGGAATGATTCTTGGGTACATATCGTTTCTTTATTTAAATAAAAAATTAGATATTTTATCGGGTTTGAGGAGATGAAATATGGAGCCTGAAGAAATAAGAGAGCTTACAATCTCTGCACTTATAATAGCAATAGCATTTGCCATAGCTTCAAATGGTGGAATATCTTCCTTATTACATCCAGCATCCCTCCTGATAGGATTCTTATATTCCACAATAGCTGTATCAATTGGATTTATTCTACACGAACTAGCACATAGGTTTACTGCGAGAAGGTTTGGTTGTTATGCGGAATATAGAATGTGGAAAACAGGCTTGTTAATATCATTACTTACATCATTATTTGGATTTCTCTTCGCTGCACCAGGAGCTGTTGTAATACACCCAAGAATAGATCTATGGGGGCGGATAAAAACATTGACGAGAAAAGAGTCTGGAATTATAGCAGCCGCCGGGCCAGTAGCTAATTTTATTGTTTCTTTTGTTTTCATATTGAGTAATCTGCTGTGGAATCATCCAATATTATATTCTGCAGCATACCTAAATGCCTTCTTAGGAATATTCAACCTAATACCATTTCCTCCATTGGATGGAGAAAAGATTTTAATTTGGGATAAAAAAATGTGGGGATTGTTGTTGGTATCTGGTATCATTTTACTGTTTTTTACAGTTAGATAATAAATAATAATTAGATAAATATTGATATTAGATAGAAATGTTACAAATTGTTATTGGAAGAAATTTAGAGGATTTAGAAAGATTTGGTTCTTCGAACACAGTAAATATTGGAAGGCATCTAGTAGTTAGTGGTGGGGAATTTAACCTTACATCCCCTGTTTTGGTTGATATATTAAGACCTCACGTAACCCTTGTTTGTGGAAAAAGAGGATCTGGAAAGTCTTATACAATGGGTGTATTTATAGAGGAAATCTTAAAACTACCAGAAGATGTAAAATTTCGTTTATCTGCACTCGTGATTGATACTCAGGGTATATTTTGGTCTATGAAAACTCCAGCAGAGTATTCACCAATGCTCTCAGAATGGAAACTAGTGCCTCAAGGATTTCCAGTTAAAGTGTACGTCCCAGTAGGTGTATCTGATAAATTCAGTGACGCTGGTATACCATTTGATGGAGTTTTTTCGATTAGACCAAGCCAACTTAGCTACACGGATTGGATTTCTCTATTTGAGCTTGAAATAAATAACCCAGTATCGATTCTCCTCAGAAAGATTCTTGACAATCTACCAAATGATTTCAATCTAGATGATATGATAAATGAAGCTAAGAAAGTGAAAGCTGAAGAAAAAACCAGAGAGATTTTATTAAATCTACTCGAAGGAGCGAAATATTGGGGGATATTTGGAGAGGGAAAAATGCCTGAACTATTGGAAGGTGGTGTTGTTAACATATTAGATGTATCACTCATGTCACAAGCCATAAGAACACTTCTTGTCTCAATTTTAGGTAGAAAAATTTTTGAGGAGAGGACCGAGGCAAGAAGAATCGAGGAAACAACAAAGATAGAAGGTGGTGAAATCAGAGAAAAGCCAATGATATGGATATTTATAGACGAGGCACATAATTTTGTCCCTTCTAATAAAACAGTGGCATCATCTGAAATTATTTTAAAAATTGTAAAGGAAGGTAGACAACCTGGTATATCTCTATTTTTAGCAACGCAACAGGTAGAAAAAATTCATAGGGACGTGATATCACAAGCGGACTTAATAATTTCGCATAGAATCACATCAAAAAACGATATAGATTCCTTGAAGGCAGCCATGCAGGCCTATGTATTATTCGATATAGAGAAGTATATAGAAGAGCTACCAAAAATTCCAGGAACGGCCATTATTTTAGACGATAATTCAGAGCGGTTATACAAAGTTAAAATAAGACCACGACAATCATGGCATGCAGGTGAATCACCACTTGCGATATATAAGGTGTAGTTATGAAAGGCGCTTCACAATTACTAACACACAGCTTTCTACTTGCGTTTTCGCTAGTGATCTTACTTTTCGTCACAATGACATTCAACAATATTAAGAGTGATATGGTTAATTTCTCAAGTAAAATATCTGGGAGAGAGATATGTTCACTGTTGAAACAATCCATAGAAAGAATTTCCAATATAAACCCAGATGGAGTTTCTGTTCTTTCAGACGAAAAATTTGGATATATGATAATTAAGTTACCAAACAAAATTGGTGATGCAAAATATAGAATATTTCTAAATGGAAATGAAATTGATGTAAAAATAAACAATGTAGACTATAAGTGTTATGTGACCTCCAACATCTCACTATATGGAACTGCACCGGGTGGACTGATTAGCATTACAGAAAATATTGATAACAATGAAAAGAAAATAACAATCAAGATTTATCCATAGATCTCTGTTCCTATTTTTTCTCCATCAAGTACTCTTAAAATGCTTTTTGGATCATTGCCATTTACAACGAATGTATGGATTTTATTCTGTTTTATAATTTTTATAGCAACAGGATCTATAACACCGTAATTACCTGGACTGGTTTTTTTCTGTATGATTTCATCTAAATCCTTAAAATGGAGATATTTGATTAATTTAGCATTTCTGAATTTTTTTGGATTTCTGTTATATATTCCATTAACATCTGTGAGAAAAATTAAATAATCTACACCAAATTTAGCCGCAAGATATGATGTATTAGCATCCGTACTCCTTCCTGGTTTTATACCACCAATACATAGAATTTTCGACCTTGGTATTTTATCAAAAGAAAAAACGGGTTTTCCACCAATCAAATAAGACAAAAATCTGACGTTAGCCTTTAAGAGATCTATAGCTAATAGCTCTTTTCTATAATCACATAGAAGACTTCCAATTGCTGAATAGTAATTTCTGACAAATTTCCCTCCACCAATTCCAACAATTAATTTATCTACCTTTTTCTTTAGAATATCCAGAACCGGGATCAACTTCTTAAAATACTTCACTTTAGGACCGAACTCATCAATAGAGACAGAACCTCCAATTTTTATTGCGACCTTCATAATTAATTATTCTCCATGTTTTTATTTTCTATAAACTTGATATATTGTGAAGACTTGATTCGGATTCCCCTCTCTAACCAATCTATAGAGAACTTTTAGTTTATAGTTGTCGTGTATATACTTACAAACACCTGATTTATGTGGCTCAAATAAACACCACGCACCCTCTAACCACAAGACACAGTTAGTCTTATTATAAATTCTATCCATCACGAATTTATTGGATGAATACCATGTCTGAAGGGAATTCATTCTTTGAACTAAAAATATACTTGGATTATGAGTCAATACCCAGCAAGATGAATTTATATCATGTACATGTTCCATTACAAAGTCGTGCATATCTCTAACATATTGAGCCTGCTGGTCTGGAATTGTTATGAAGGGTAAAATAGGTAAGAATGATATAGCGATAATGAGCAGAAGAGAAATTATGGTAATAAACTTGTAGCGTCTTCTCAGATTCATTATCTCATTAAAACCAAATGCAGCAAATACTATCATGGGCGTAAAATACATTACTATGTATCTTGACCCAATACCACCACTAGAGAAACTACCAGCATAGAACGAACTGAATAGAACAAAATAAGAAATCCACCATAGAACTAAGAATAAGGAGAGTCTTAAATTTTTTCTAATTGAATAAATGAATCCAACAATAGAAAGAATTGTAAAGATCAATGGATGATACTTATTTGTGAACCAAAAGCTTATATTCGGCAGAGAATTTTCCTCAAAATATAATAATCCAAATTTTTTGCCATCTGGAGCTCCCCAATCTTCATTTTTAAAAATCGAAAGTTGCATAATTTGAGACATTAAAAGAACTACCAAAAATAAAATACTTAGCCAATTTTTTTTCGAGCGCAACAATCTTAACAAATTACGTTCCATCAAAAGTACAAACAGACCTAATATAAATAAGAAAAATATACCTTCTGGCCTTATCTGGGCACTATAGGCAGCCGATGCCAATGATAATAACAAAATCATATAACGTCTACTCTTCAAGTAAAGAACCATCATAGATAAAGATAAGAGTGAAAAAAACGTGAAAAATATCTCAGTAGCGGTCGAGCCCGACCAAACAAGGTGAATAGGGGTTATAGCAAACAGAAAACTAGCAATTAATGAGATATTTTTATCTCTTGTTATAAAGTACACAAGAAGAAAGACAACAAATACCGTTAGAGTACCAACAATAGTTGAAAGGAAAAATATCTGCGGCTCTCCTGGACCGACTATTCTATAGATAAGACTTACCAAAAACGGAAAACCAGATGGATCTTTATTAAGGATTCCATCAAAACAGTGTGTCGGAGTTCCGTAGTTGCATAAAATATTTCTAAATTCTGTAGCTAGTGAATTTCCAACACCTAAGTAAAGATCTTCATCAAAAAATACTCTATGCGTGTGAGGGACAAGAAATTGTCTCAATGAGAAAGCGATGATGAGAATTACCAGTAAAATTAACAAAGATCTTTTATCCACTCCTCTTAAATATCGACGAATTGTTCCGAAGCCAAAAATTATAAACACGAGGATTAAAAAGAAATTAATCGCTAAAAACCAAGGAGATATATATATCAACTCGTATTTACCTATACCAAGTATATGAGGATTCCATGAAATATAGATAAAAAATATTGATATTGTAACTATAAGACTTATAGAGATGAAATCTAACACTTTTTTTATTTTTTCCAAACACATCACCTAAAGCGTTACAAGATAATTACCTAATATCATATATCTGTTTTTTGTCTTTTTCATGGTGTTGATAGCATCCCTCGGTGAACAAACAATAGGTGCACCGTGAATGTTTAAGCTTGTATTCAAAACAATACCTATCCCGTATCTTCTCCTTATTTTTTTCAAGAGTCTTGTATATTTTATATTTTCGTCACCAACAACCATTTGAGGCCTTGAAGACATATCAACATGAACGACAGATTTTAATTTATCTGAAAAGTCTTTCCTAACTGTGTATCCCATAGTCATAAACCGTGACGTCTTATCATAATCGTAAAACACCTTCTTTGCGTCTATATCTAATATTGAAGGGCAGAATGGCTGATACCAAACACGTTTCTTAATCTTTAAATTAAGTGTATCTTTAACTTTTTCATTTCCAGGATGGGCTAAGATGCTCCTATTACCAAGAGCTCTAGGACCATATTCCATTCTCCCCTGAAACCAAAAAACAATCTCATTATCTAATATAAGATCTGACGCTACACTTTCAATGTTTTTATCATATTCAAAATCCATACGTGACTTTCTAAGCTCATTCTCAATCTCTTCATTATCATAATCTAAACCAAAATAAACATCATTGAATTTATATTTAGTAATCCCGTTTAACTCGTAGTTCAACATCATAGCTGCCCCTAATGCCAATCCACCATCACCCATATGTGGAAACACAAACCAATCCTTAACATTCTTCAACAATCTAATTTTTTGATTTGCCTTTATGTTAGATGCAACACCCCCAGCCCATGCTACCTTATCAAAACCAGTCGCCTTAACCACATTTTCAAAAAATTGTAATAAAATCTTTTCTAATGTTCTTTGTGCCATCCATGAAAATTGCTCTCTCGGCGTCGACCACAAAATTTTTTTAAGTTTATGATAAAGCTGAGTCCATGAATATTTACCTTTTATTTTAGTTCCTTTGATATCGAAGAAACTCAACATCGGATTTTTACTATCTGGGATTGGATATGCAAAATCTGATAATGCCATAACCTTACCCTCATCCTCAAGTTCTCTCATGCCTAACAAATTTGTTACATGCTCAAAGAAAATTCCTAATGAACCCTCAGGAGGTAATGATTCAACTCTTCTCAACTCACCATCTTCAAAAATATTGACGGTACCTGATAATCCATCACCAACACCATCAATTGTTACAACACTTGCCTTACTAAAATTAGATGAAAATGCTGCTGTTGCTGCATGAGCAGCGTGATGATCTACTATAAAGAGTTTATAATCTCTAAAACCGAGAGAATTTAATTGGTGTCGAATTATAAGATCCGTTAAACTTCTTGTAATAAAAGACGGCCCATACCTTGTCAGTCTATACTTCCATAATTTTTGAAACTCTACAAATCTAGAATAAACCTTTCTTCTTCTAATTAAATAGTACCGATCTTTTAGAAATGGTAGTAACCTACTCATAGTTTTAGCAAAATCTGAAGTTGAAATAGCTATATACTCTATATCACTAGGTCTGATCCCTAGATATTTAAGTGATTGAATAATAGATTCTTTTGGAAATCCGACATCAAGTTTTCTTCTAGTAAATCTTTCCTCATTTACGGCTACTTTAACCTCATTATTATCAACTATTGCAGCGCCTGCATCATGCCCATCCCATATACCCAATATCATAAAATCATCCGTAGTATTCAATTCGTATAAAATATTTTAGTTGAAAAACCATTAAAGATTCCATAACTACTGTAACCAATCTCTCTGATTAATTTCCATTTACTCGGTATTTCAAATTTAAAAAGAGGGTAGGATGTCGGATTTGATACCTCATATGGGCTTATATTAACTACAACATACGTTCTATTCAGAAATAAACTATAATTATAGTATCTCTTAGAGCATTCTATAATATCACATGAATATGACTTAATCCTTATCGAATCGTTATAACCGATAAAAAATCTAAGTTTTGAGACTGACCAACTATCAGGAACGTATATTTCAGTTATTTTATTCTCTTTAATAAATGTAGCAAGCTTCTCAAACCTATTCATTTCACTTCGCAAAAATGTATGAGTATAGTACGTATAAAACATATTAGTTGTAAGAATGAAGATCAAAAGAAAGATAACTATAAACTTGTGTTTTTTATAAAGCCCTGATAGAAATTTACCAACGAGTATTATCGATGGTATAGAGATTATTGTTAGAAATCTAGGATGCCTTGCGTATAAACAATAACTGAAAACTTTAGTGCATATAAACTGTATGCCAAACTCAAAAAATGAAAAAATAAATAATATCCATAAAACAAGGAAAATTCCATTCACATTCCTCTTTATAACTAAGTAAATAGACGCCAAAAGGACAAAATAAAATATAAAACCAAAAAGAGGTAAATCGTGTATCCATGTGAAATACTTAGATTTTAAGTTGAACATATCTCTTATATACCAGAAAACATCAGAGTTCGAGTTCATATCATGTGTCAAAGAATATCTTCTCGTATCTTCTAAAAAGAACCACCTACCAGTAAGGTTATGAAAATAAACGAGTTGAAGTGAAAAAACCAAGAAGAAAGATAATAAAACAAAAGAATATCCCACTACCCTTTCTTTTGAAAAGAATCCTTTAGGATTGGAAAGATATGTTATAAAGCTGTAGAGAATGAGAATCGGAAATATCAAAAAAACCGTTGATTTTATTAGATATAAAACTCCAAATAAAAACCCTGTAAAAATCGCATATTTTCTTCTTAATGTTGTCTCAAACAAAATAAACACCAAAACACTGAGAGTGGATAAAAATTGAAATGGTATATCAGGTCCAATTTGAGTTGAATATATAATGTTCAATGGGAAGATTGAGAGAAGGAATGCTGAGATCAAACCAACATTACTATCAAATAATTTTTTCCCAAGTAAATAACAAACAACAATACTTCCTATGGAGGATAGTAAGAAGTAAAGAGATGTAGAAAATTCTGAGACACCAAATAACTTCCAAGTTAGATATATTGGTAAATAAACACCTACCCTAGTAACCCATGTAGTCTTTTCATGAATTAATGGATCTAATTTATTTTTCATTAAACTGTTGGCATACTCTGTGTAAGATGTGTCATCATTAAATCCCATACCAACGAAAAAATGAATCCGGAGTAAGAAGGCAAATACTAAAATAGCTAGTAGTATAATCAAAGTAAACCTATTTTTTATAAAATTCTCAAAATATTTCCTAATATCGTTTGATAAGCTTCGCATGGCGTCCAACACCCAGGGCATTTATTGCTCTTTATCATTTGTCTAATCACTCTAGCTTTCGATGAAGAAAATATCTTTCTAAGATTAAAGTCACTCTCCCTCAAATTTCCAATCTTAATTCCAAATATCGTACATGGATAAACATTTCCATACGAATCGATAAAACAAGATGAAGAAAGCGACTTACATGGCAGTGGAGACTTTCTGGTTTTTAGATATTTCCTAACTAATGAAAGATATATATGCTCTAAAAACATAACAGGTGTTATACCTATCTTTTTGGATTTTATGAATTTTATATCTCGTATGAGAAGCTTGTAAAAATCTTCGTTGATATTAAGAGAACCTTTATTATCATAATAAACTTCAGACTCATGATAAAAATTGAGATGAAAATCTTGGTACTTCAACCAAGGAATGATCCTTTTTAGACTTTTGTATGTTTCTTTTAACATGCCCACATTAAATGGTGTTATCGTATAACCAATATACGATTCTACACCATTTTCTCTCAATAACTTAAATGTATTCACAGCTTTTTGCCAAACATCGATACCCCTTAAATAATTATGAAGTTTCTCAGGACCATCAATACTTACTGTGATAATATATCTTTTAACAAATCTTTTCATTTCAAGGCTGTATGATACTATTCTCTCCGTTAGGAAACCGTTTGTTGTTGTATTAAGAAGATAGATATCTTTCATGCTTTTAACTATATCAATTAAGTCATTACGAAGAAATGGTTCACCCCCCGTTAGATTTATCCATGGAATTCTGTTTTTTGAGAAAAATTCCACCCATTCATCCTTTCTCATCTCACCTTTAGATTTTCTTTTCCAAATATCACACATCTTACATCTTGCATTACAATGATATGTGACCGCGATCGTCAACTTATATGGATATTTCAAATCAATAAAGTTTGATTTAAAGGAGTTCCATAAGAGAGATACCAATTCATACATACTAACCACGAAATAGTTCCATTAAAATAGTTTTCAATATGTTAAATCCATCCCTAATTGACCTTAACTTACCTTTTCCATATTTTCGGGCTTTTTCAAAGCTAGGTACCTCCAATACTTTTAGATGTTTTTTAGCAGCTTGGATCGATATTTCTGTTTCGATACCAAAACCGTCTCTTCGTAAGTCGATACGTCTAACTACAGATCTCCTAAAAGATCTATAACCATAACAAAGATCTGAATACCTCATACCCCAGAAAAAATTAACTAGAAAAACGAAAAATTTATTACCAATCTTTCGAATTAAAGGCATATCATTTGTCCCGCCTCCTTGAATAAAACGAGAACCCATACATATATCGTAACCTGTTCTAATACCTTCTATTAAAAGTCCTATCTCATTAATAGAATGAGAGCAATCAGCATCCATAGTTACGATTATGTCTCCTTTAGCCCATTTTAACCCTTTTCTAATTGCAGATCCCTTACCTTTATTATCAAATAATATTACAGCACCGAATTTTTTTGTTACATCTACTGTTTTATCTTCCGAATATCCATCTACGATTATAATTTCATACCTAAAACCACGATCATTCATGAACTTTACTAGCTGTGGTAGAACTATCTTAAGATTTTTTTCTTCATTTAAAGTCGGTATAACTATCGATATCTTCTCCTTCTCCATTTCGATCTATAAATAATTTTCAAATAAACCAATAAAAACACCTGAATGATGATCAAAGTAACAAAACCTATTACAAACATGTCTCTATTTTTATAGCCGACAACTATCTTCCCTGTTGTGTATCTTAGATAATGACTTAGTTCATCTTCATATTCAATAGAAACAATATAATTATATGTACTACCATAGAGACCTCCTAAATTGGTTACCTTGAAATCCACATCTTTGCTATCAGATGGTCTTAAAGATATATTTAGTATATTCGGATCTATTTCAATTTCTAACGGATGAAATATTTTTATGGTTACATTATGTGGTTTATCATCCTCGTTCATTACTTTGATAGATAATTTCTTACTGGCCTTTTCCTCTATATGAATAGATTGAGGGAATGCCCAGACATTACCCCTTATATTATATACATTAACCATTACTCCCTCTGTGATAACGGAGAATGAATAACCATTTGAATCGCTGTATTTCACAAGAATTGGTATAAGATAAGAACCACGTTTCAAACCGCTGGTTGTGTTTATAAAGATACTCCCTTCAAGATAATTTTTAGGATCTAAATGATCACTAAAAATTCGAGTATGATTAAAATTAGTAAGTGGTTCAACGACTATTTTAAAAGCTGGCTCGTCACCAATATTTAGAATTTCTATGTTAAATTTAGTTTTGTTTTCATGGATCGACCCACCAGCTACATTTATAACAAAAGATATATGAGATGAAAATCCTAGTGTAGAAAGAAATAAAAAAGATATTACCAAATAAAATATCAATCGCATAATACAATATAAGATTAAAATATATTAAGTGTTTTATATGCACGAGATACTAGAAGTTGAAAACACGGAAAACCTCTTAGAAAAGGAATGCTATAAAATTGGAAAAAAGATGTACACTAGAAAGAAAATAGATATTTCTAATTATGAACCTAAAATACTTGATGTAGTCTTCATGATGGGAGGCGCTGGGTCCCGACTTCTCCATATAACGAATGATAAATATTCCAAACATATGATTCAAATAAATGATAGACCACTTTCCCAATATACATTCGACCTATGGAGAAAGAATGGCTTTAAGAGATTCTTATTATTGATAGATAACACACATAGAGGAAAATCGATAAAAGAATTCTATGGTGATGGAAGTAAATTCAATGTAGAAATAAAATACTCTGTTGAGGAAAGGAAGCTTGGATCAGGAGGTGCCCTCAAAAAAGCAATAGAAGATGGTATAATATCAGATAGTTTTGTCAGTCACTTTCCAGACGATCAAATAATAGGTTATGATGAATTTCCTATTGATTTTGTGAGAGCCGTTAATTTTGCCTTCAGTAATGGATATAAAATTGTACTAGTTTGCGTTCCTGGTGCAAGATATCCGTACGGTGAGGTTATTGACGAAAATAATGAAGTTGTAGACTTTATAGAAAAGCCATTTATAAAAAAAGATACCTCAACTGGAATTTTGGCAGTTCATAGAGATGTTTTTGAGGATATCTTAAAACTTGATTACTCAAAGGAAGTTAAATTAGAAAGAACTATCCTAAAAGACTTGGCAAGAAAGGGGAAAACCTTTAAGGTATTGATACCCACAGAGGTGTGGATACCAGTTAACGATGAGCCAAATTTGAGAAAGTTTGAAGAAATTAGTCAAAAATTACTTTAAAGAGCTTGACCTCTCCACCAAAATTCTTAACGAATTTAAAGTGTTTTAACCCTTGGCCGTTGAAAAGATACATTCTTGTGAATAGGGAGTTCTTAAGTTCTTCAGGAACATATATCACAAGACTTAGACTTGGGTCTATCCAAATCAAGCCAGGAATAGTCGAATTTTCATTCTTCATTATCTTAAAGCCGTTGTTTGTGAGAAACGAAAATTCACTTACAGAGAAAAGTTCTTGATTTTGCTGCATATAAACATTTATTGTATTATTTCCTAGGGTCACCAAAATTGCCTGTGTTTCTGTTATTGGATATACATAAACCGTTTTATTACCAAGACGTCTAGTATCACCTAATCTGAGAACATAATAGAAGTACTTGTGCCCCGAGTGCGTCTTAGGTGACCATGTAGAGAAATACGACCACCATTGTGACTTACCTATAAGATCAGAACTTGCTATGAAATACATGCTGTTATTACATCTAGGTATGACATAACGCTTCAGTATTGTCACTGCCTGTGTTTCATTATCCGTTAGAAGCACTGTTGCTATATCTTGAATTCTTTCCATTGTGACGTTTGTATAAACTTTATCATCCTTAACAAATGTTTTAGATATGAAATTTTCTATTCCGATTTTCTTTATTATTTCATCCTTTGTTAAGTTACCATCATAAGTAACAGTCCTTTTTGCATTCTGACTTGCCCCATCAAAGACACATGGTCGTTTAGCTATTCCGGTAATAAAGTGCCCTGGATCCCAATAGGTAGCGATTGTTGAACAATTTAGTGTATTATCTCTCATCCAGTTCATAGCATTCCACCAATTATCCGTCAAAACAGGACCAGAATACTTAGCCGTTAAATAACTAGAATATATAGAGGACCAGGCAAGACCGATTGTTAAGAGAAGTGCTAAAACAAACCAGAACCAATTTAAATTACTTTTATCTTCTTTATGATATGACTTAGCCCATAACCAAGAAAGTAAAATCGATGCACCTAGTGAGAGTGGCAGGGCCAAAAGTATGGTAAATCTTATAGCTACCCAAGATGCATACAATGGAGCGATGATCCAAATACCGAGAAGCACTAACGGATCTTCCATTCTTTTCTTATAAAATAAATACACTAAAAGTGCTATAGAAAGTGTTCCAAGTAGAAACAATAATACACCGACTCTTGTTGCAATTGTATGTAAATTACCACCAGACATAAGCTCTGCGACTGATACATATACGTTAGGGAATTGACCTGCCTCTGATTTTAACTTCAGTGAGTTGAAAGGTCCAAAAATATTAGCATTAATCTTTTCTAGACCGGATATTGGATAAGAAATTATAAAGAATGTTAGGAAGATAATGAATGTTGATAGTAAGATATGAATTATTTGTTTCCTGTTCTCTCTGAGGATATACTTCAGAATAGACACTAAAACAACAAACCCGATTATAAGGTAGAATATATACCAACTCACCCAACTGTATGCAAATATTGTGAATGCTATACCAGTTAGTATTGATAAAATTATTGATTTTTTATTTTTCAGATTACCATCGATTGTTTTATAAGTAATAAAGTAGAGGGCCAAGACGATAAGCGGCCATAACAGGACCCAAGCATCACTATCTGGGTCACCGCCAAGAGTTCTAGACATTATAGCTGGATTAAAAACAGATAGAAATGCAAATATGATACCAGCCTTTCTATCATAAATTACCTTTCCGAGATAATAAGCGGGTATTACCATTAAACTGGCTAAAAAAGCCGGTAAGTAAATCAAAAATCTCCAAAACGGCAAGTTTGGGAAGAGTAAATGAATTAACATATATGTATAGGCACCAAAGTATTGATAGGCAGTAAATTGAAGTTTAGCTCCGTTTGGTGCGATCATCAATGGATCATATTTAAGATCAGTGGAATTGATCAACTGACCGTTTCTTTCTAAAGTAAGTAGTTCGGTATGACCGTTTATTATATATTCCATTCTTCTGTACTGGAAGTAAGAGTCTATATTTAGAAGATATGGCCAGTGAAAGTTGAACAATCGAATGTACATCGAAAGAATGAATACAACAAGGAGAAGTAATGGAACCCAATATTTTTTCAAGAAATCTTTTATCGGTTTAAATTTAACTTCAATTTCAATCTCGGTCATATTAATCTAACCATGAGCTTCAATATATCAATTATAGAGATCTCTTTTAGTATTGTTATTATTCTATCATATTCAAAATTATTAAAGTATTTATTAGACAACTTAAGACCTTGGAATAAAGCATCTATCTTTTTATTTGAAATAGTAGAGTACATACTCCTTAACAAAAGTTGAACTCTGATTTCATTATAAAGTACCCTCTTCCATCTCTTTTCATATTCTCGGAATAGTGTGAAATCCCCTGTTCCTAGAAACTCTCTTACTACATCAGTAGCAATCTTACTCCCCAAAAGAGAAAAAATAATTCCGCCCCCAGTCATTGGTTTAACTTGTCCTGCAGCATCACCAACCAAAATTACTCTTTTAGAATATGTTTTTGTTACACCAATAGGAATTGGTCTAACATAGATATCGGTTGGAGCAAGGTTTAAATCAGTTGAAAGGTTTAATATTCTCTCACGAATCTTGCCAAAGTCCATTAAACCGTACTCATTATGAGGAGAAAACCAAGCAAAAAAATTATTCGAATATTTTTTATTAAACCATACCACAGGATGTTTTAGTTTTGATTTGGGCCCGCGCATCATTACACCAAAAGCTATTCTAGGTGGTAGAATGCCTAACGAATTTCTAACAGAGGAAAGAGCACCATCAGCACCAACCAAAACCTTAGCCTTTATTTTTTGATCTCTTATCCTAACTTCAACATAATTAGATCTATGCCTTAGTGAGAGGAATTCGCCATTAATTATTTTTGATCTCTTTTGCAATCTATTCCTTAACCATTTTCCAAACCTTAGCCTTTTTAATATATAGGCAAACGGTCTTCTTGATTTAAAGAAAAATGATTTATTAGACGGTGAACGAAACTCCATCTTACTTATAGATAGTTTTATCAGGTTATCAGGTAGTCTAATAAGATCAAATATTTTATTAGAAACTATTCCAGAATCTAGTTTCAGTTCCTTCGATCTTTCAATTGTAAGAACTTCAAAATCATCACCTAATAAATAACCTACATTAGAACCGGCAACACCAGCTCCAATAATTACAACGTCGTAAATACTCATAAACTTATTTTTAAACTTAAAATTCAAAAAGTAATTCTTATGAGGAGTAGAAATTTACTGATATTAATCCCAGTTTTAATCCTTGTATTTGCTATATCTATGCTTTCATATCATTACTTGAAATTTGGATCATTCATCGACAAAGATGTGGAACTCACTGGAGGTATGACAATTATGGTGGATACAAATCAAAGTGTTGATATAAATCAACTCGAAAAACTTCTACCAAACACATTCATAAGAATAGCAAGCTCTAATAGTAAAAACACTATCATAATTCAGACACAAAGCACAACAGACGAAGAAAAAAATAAAATATTAAATACATTAGAGAGTGTTGTAAGTTTTGATAAGGAAACTGTAACGATTGGGAAGGTGGATCCTGTTGTAGGTGATATTTTCTGGAGGCAGGCAAAAATAGCTATATTTCTAGCATTTGTATTTATGGCATCAGTTGTGTTTCTCTTGTTTAGAAGTGTTGCACCGTCTACAGCAGTCATTTTAGCTGCGTTTTCTGATATAATTTCTACAATAGCTGTTATGGATATTTTAGGAATTAGATTATCACTCGCTACACTAGCAGCATTACTTATGTTAATAGGTTATTCTATTGATACGGATATTCTATTAACAACTAGAATGTTGAAACGCCAGGGAACATTTGAAGAGAAGTTAAAATCAGCTATGAAGACTGGTTTAACCATGAATGCAACATCACTCTCAGCACTACTTTCAATATTTTTATTTTCACAAAATTTTGTTTTAGAGCAAATAGCATTGGTATTAATTATAGGACTACTAATAGATCTACCAAACACATGGATACAAAATGCTGAAATATTGAAAATATGGTTGAAGAGGAAGGGAAGATATAGTTGATTGTTATGAATTGGTTGAAGAATTGGAAAATCTGGATTTGGATATTTTTCGTATTCATATCTATCGTTGTAATAAACCCAGTAAAACCACAAATACATTTTGGTTTGGATATTCAAGGTGGTTTATGGGCAATAGTTCAGCCAGAGGGTAATGTCAGCTTTGATACTCTAAACGATGTGAAGGAGATTCTAGTTCAGAGAACGTCTAGTTTAAGAGAAGCGAGCTTTCAGATAGTGAGATATCAAGATCAAAGATTTATACAAATACAAATAGCTGGAGGTACTGAAGAGGAACTAAGAAAGTTGATAAATACAACTGGAATTTTTGAGGGAAAAATACCAATAATCACTAGACTTAGTAATGGTGGTGGAAAATTAAAGATTGGAGATAAAACCGAATGGTTAGATGTTATTTATATAAATAATGATACTATAAAAATTGAAAATAAAACCTACAACCTCAACAATAGTTTTCAATATAAAGACATTGATATTCAAATAACAAATATATCAAAGAGTGAAATTGACTTTCTAACAACTGTTTATAAAAATGCTGGAAATAGAAAGGATATTATCAAGGTTTATGACGACCCAGAACATTCATACATAAGACCAAGTAGCTATGGTTATCAATGGAGATTTGATGTTGAAGTTACACCAGAAGCGGCACAAAGATTTTATAATGTTGTTCGAAATTTAGATGTTATTTATAGCAATGGAGAAAGTTATCTTAGCTCAAAACTATTTTTATATTTAGATAATAAACCAATGAGCAATCTTTCTATAGGATCATCTTTAAGGCAAAGGTCAATAACTATAGCGACTGTAAATGGTGGTGCGAAGACCCTAGAAGAAGCGCGAAGTGAAAAACGATTTCTCCAACTTATCTTACGATCTGGCGCACTACCAACTAAACTAAAAATCGTATCGATGAAACAGATATCACCAAAATTGGGTCCGAATTTCTTAAATAATATATATCTAGTTGCGGTGGTGGCATTGATTGTTGTTTCATCAATAATTTATGCGAGATATAGGAATCTAAAAGTATCATTAATTGTCATAACCACCATGATATCAGAAATTATAATATTGTTGGGAGCATCTGTGATTATAAATTGGACTATCGATTTAGCGGCACTCGCAGCTATACTATCTGTGGTTGGAACTGGTGTAGATCAACAAATCATGATTATTGATGAAATTAGAACTGGAAAAGAATTATCTTTAAGAAGAAAGATTAAGCAAGCATTCTTTATTATATTTGGTGCGGCTGGAACAACGTTTGCTGCTATGCTTCCTTTAATGACTATTGGTTTTGGTTTATTACGTGGTTTTGCACTAACAACAGCAATAGGGGTTATAATTGGTGTGTTCATAACCAGACCCGCATTTGCCCAAATGGTTGAGAAAGTATTAGAATAAATAAAAAACTTTCGTCAAATAAATAATTATAATACGACAATAATCTATGTGATATTATGAGTGGGGATTTGAAGAACAGCTTCATGGTTGAATCATTAACTAAAAAGATTGGTGGAGAAATTATTATCTCAAATAATCCAGGTAAGGCCTTGAAAAAATGGAGAGAATTAATGAAAATACCTCAGAAAGATTTGGCTGATTATTTAGGGATTTCTTCCTCTGTGATAAGTGATTATGAATCTGGGAGAAGAAAGTCTCCTGGAATAAAAATGATTCAAAAAATTATCAATGCTATGATTGAGTTAGAAATGCAACGTGGTGGTAAGATAATAAATCAATTTTTAAGAGAAAGTGGATCTATTGTGAATGTAATATTAGATATAAGAGAGTTTATTGAACCGATCTCAATAGAAAAAATTCTTAAAGTAACTAACTCTAAATTAATAATTGGAAATAAATCAAGGAAAATCTATGGATATACAATCATTGATTCATTAAAAGCTATAGTAAATTACCCACCTTCTGAATTAGTAAAATTATATGGAACTACAACAGAGAGAGTAATGATATTTACAAAAGTTTCTAGTGGAAGAAGTCCTATGGTTGCGATAAAGGTTGCTGGATTGAAACCACCGTTAGTTATTCTTCATGGCACAAATAAGGTCGATGAACTAGCAAAGAAGATAGCAGAAGTTGAAGGGATAACTCTTGCTGTAAGCCATGAGCTTAATGTAGAGAGCTTAATATTAAAGCTTAGGAAATTGATATAAGTTACTCACCCCTCTATTTCTTTTAAAATATATGATTAATATGTCTGCAAACATTTTATATTTTTTATATACCATATATTCATATAACAATGTAATAATAAAATATATAAATAAGCTATTCTTCCATATGAAATAAAAGGGTGAGTTTTCACATATAAGAAGAATACTATATTAACCTTATTTTCAAATGGAGAAAACCTTAAATATACTTCATGAGAAATAAAGGTTATGCAGCAAAAAACTCTCATTTCTTTTAGTAATGGTGATACTAAAGAGATTTTTAAAAAATATCTTTCAGAAAAATCAATCTTTAAGAATAAGAAAGTTTTGACCCATTCTTATATACCAAAAAAAATATTTCATAGGGATAAGGAAATAACTCAAATATCATCTATATTAGCACCTGCCTTAAAGTATTATCAACCATCAAATCTTTTCATTTATGGAAGTGTTGGGACGGGAAAAACCATATGTGTTAAACAAGTTTTGAATGATTTGAATCTAATTGCTATGGAAAATAAAATCGATATAAAAACAATCTATATTAACTGTAAACTAAAAAAGGTTGCTGATACAGAATATAGATTGTTAGCTCAATTGTTGAATGAGATTGGTGTTTCTGTTCCAGATACAGGACTTCCAACTGATGTACTTTATAGAAAATTTTTTGATGAAATTGATAAGAAACGACAAGTAGTTATAATAGTCTTGGATGAGATTGACGCGCTTGTCAAGAAAGTTGGAGATGAATTTTTATATAACTTTACTCGAATCAATTCAGAATTGGAGAGGGCAAATGTTTCTTTAGTGGGTATTACTAATAATTTAGTTTTTTCAAATGAACTTGATGCTCGTGTTAAATCATCTTTAGGTGAGGAAGAAATAATATTTCATCCATATAATGCAGTTCAATTAAGGGATATTTTAGAAGATAGAGCTAAAGAGGCATTCTATCTAGGTGTTGTTTCTAAAGGAATAATAAACAAATGTGCCGCTCTAGCGGCACAAGAGCATGGTGACGCGAGGCGGGCCTTAGATCTTTTAAGGGTTGCGGGTGAAATAGCAGAAAGAAGTGGAAAGGATAAAATAACAGAAGAAGATGTTGATTTAGCTGACCAAAAAATAGATTTAGACCATATTATAGAGTCTGTTAGATCTCTACCAAGACAATCACAAGCTGTTTTATATAGTGTGATGAAACTCACTGAGGAAGGGTTTGAAAAAATCCTTACTGGTGATGTGTTTGATAGATATAAAGACTTATGTAAGAGGTCTGGACTAAGAGTTCTAACTCAGAGAAGGATAAGTGATTTGATAGGTGAATTAGATATGTTGGGAATAATAAATGCCAAAGTGATTTCAAAAGGAAGATATGGAAGAACTAGAGAAATATCCCTTAATATTACTCAAGACATTCTTGATTATGTTAAGAAAATAATCTCTCCAATATTTGATTAAAATCTTCTTTGTTCATAGTTTCTTGTTTCTAAATCTATGATTGTTGGAACGAACTCAGTTAGTAATGAACCTGGATTGACTATTGTTATTGATTTATAGTTTGTAATTTCTTGGTTATGTGTATGACCAAAAAGTATTAAGTCAGGTATTTCATCTAAGACTAGAAAATCCTTTTCCAGAATATAATTAGGTTTTCCTAAACACCTTTTCTTAATCATATTTCTATCAAACTTATGTATGAGAAGAATCTTAACACCGTTTAATTCAACAAGGCTAGGGTTACTTAATGATACTATATTTTCGTTCTCAAAATGTATTGGTATTCCAGGATATCTTTTTTCATCTCTTTCTCCGGGAATAGTAAATATTATTTTTTCTCTTATTAAGTGCTCGTTAATTAATTCCTCAAACTTCTTAATATCTCCAAGATCACCAAGTACAAATAAATATTTTATATCCTGCTCATTAAACCACTTCAAAAAATTAATGAAAGATGATATCGGTGCTTCATCTAAATGTAAATCTGATATAACACAAATTCTTCCATAACCCTTTATTGGTGAGCGTAACGGCACATCAGGCCACAAAATCTTCTTTACTTCTAACACAGCTTTTCCATTCTCCATCCTTACATCTCCGGTTAATACAAGAACATCATCTACATTAACTAACTCATCATATATTTTTTTATCAACAATAGCTATAATTTCCCCTGTTGGGTCATCGACCAACAATTTTACAAAACTATCAGATTCCTTTATCTCATGTATCATTGAAATTATTGAAACATCTTTCATCCCGTTTTTTAGTGATGAAATTGAAGTGAAATTTAAACTTATTCTTTCTTCTATGATCTTTTTATATTGCTCATATCTGCTTAAATAAAATTTCAAAAAATCATTTTTCTTTAATTTATCCGGAAAGGAAAGTATATTTTTTAGTATTTTTATTCGATCGATCTTTGGTACTTCAAAACTTGTTAACTCATCTATTGTGATTATAAAATTCTTAGAGTGAAATGTTTCTAAGATTTTTTCAATGTTTTTGTTTTTTTCTAAAAATTCCAACGCCTCTGGTGTTAATAGATATCCCATTTCCAAAAATTTTCTTACAATATATTTTCTATCCATATTTAGAAGTTCACTCTCAAAACATTTATCCTTAAAATATTTTGATCGTATTCTTACAGGAGTTAGATAATGATCCATGGTATGAAATTAGGATATTACCACCACACTCACATTTTCCTGTTAAAGGAAGCCTTCTATAACTTCGCTTACATTTTTCACAAACAAATTCTTCCCATCCATCAAGAATATCAAATTTTTTGTAGTTTATTTCAATTTTTCTATTTTCCCTCTTATTTCCATTCATTATATCTGTTATAGATACTTGTCTTCCCTTCCCAAGTAATTCGTCTTCAGAAACACCAACTGCATTTAAAATACGTCCAATGGCTGGTAATAACTGAGAGTTGATATAATATTCAGAATCTATTTTTAGATTATTTTCCTTTACATATTCTGGATCCTCAGCTCTTTTACTTAACATGGCATTTCCTGCAACTATAACAAAGCTTATACGGTCTCCGATTTGTGGTGGGTTTTCAGGATGCCTCCTAGCTAATTTTTTTGCAAGCTCTATATGTGGTAGCATTCCTTTATAACCATCTAAAAACTTGGTAATACTTTTTACTATCGTAAGTTTCTCCAATGGAATTTCCCCATTCCTTAACTTTTCTATTATATTTTTTACATACTCAGTTGCACCTTTTATATCACCTTTTTTCAAAACCAATTCAAGTATAATATTCATAGTTTCAGAGACTAAATCACACCAATCACGTCTTACAGTTTCAATACCTTTCATCTCTATTTTATCTTTCCAACCTTCTTTTGTGAGTTCAAAACTCCAACCGGCATATCTTTTCTTAGTTAGAATGAGGAACGTTCTAAATATTTTTTCGAATTCCAAGACTAAATAACCCGGTAAATTCTCTGTCACATATTTTGAAACTTCCTCGCCAACTCTCTTAGCTTTATCTAAATCCTTAATATCTGTCCCAAGGAATACAGA
Organism: uncultured archaeon; assembly: GCA_964428495.1. Taxonomy (GTDB): domain Archaea; phylum Aenigmatarchaeota; class Aenigmatarchaeia; order GW2011-AR5; family JAHLMP01; genus CAYRXY01. Next base: position 13,025 of record CAYRXY010000001.1, on the reverse strand, counting down.
ATCAGTATCTCCATATATAACCTTATATGGGAATTTTTCTTCAATGAGTTTTTTTGTTTTCTGTAAATTTTCCCTACCAAAACCAGTTATAGAATTAGCAACGTCCAAAAGGTAAAGACGAGACATAGGGAATCCTGCATAACCATAGAAGCTATTAGCTAATATTTTGATAGCGAGTTGTTTCGCATCTAAAATTCTTTTTAATTCAGGGTTAGTTTCTTCCTTCATTTTTTTCTTTACATTCTTTCTAGTTTCAAGTAAGGTAGCAAGGACCTTTGGTAGTACACCAACATAAATATCAGAATGGATGAACTTCGCTCCAGTTGGTGATGTTATCGTTTTTTTACCAACACCCTCATTTAATATCAAAGTATCAGGCGAGATGTTATATGTTCTTATTAAGTTTGGGTATAAAGATGCAAAATCCAATACCAAGACACAGCCCTTTGTGTGTAATCCTTTAACGGGTTCGAGAACAGTAGCGCCCTTTAATCCTTTTTCTTCCCTCTCCTTAAGTCTTTGCTCTATCGCCTTTTGTGTTGGTTTTGTTGGCATTATCATATTCCTTTCTCTAAACTCGTGTAGCAACTTCGTTTCTACACGATGAGACTGACCACCGAAAACATCTTGTAGTAGAAGTCCTGAAATTTTTGCCAACTCGAAAAATTTATCTAACAAACCCTTCTCAACAACAATTCTCAATGCCAGCACAGCATCTTTTCTCGAGTATTCGACAAACTTTTTTAATTTTTCAATATTACCATTCCAATACTTAGGCATGTCCTTATATTTTATATCAATTTTATAATCGCCTAACATCTCTTGTGCAACTGTATTTAAATCATATCTCTTGAATTTGAGGTAAACATCATTCTTTATTATTTGATATGGGTCTACGATAACTCTCCCGGGTACAGAGACTTGGTACACAACATTCAGCTTTCTAACACTCATAAACTTATCATTAGCTCTACCTAGAGTAGATGGTAATTTGTAGAATTTTAATCTTTCAGCGACATAAGGAAGGTCAAAACCTTCAATGTTGTAACCGGTTATTATATCAGGATCATACTCATCTATAATCTCTAAAAATTTCTCTAACATTTCTTTCTCATCTATAAAGGAGATCACATTTTTTTCATTCACACTTTTTGTTAACAAAACCAAATTTTTCTTTCCTTTATATTCTGGACGAAATGCAAGAGAAATCATTATTATTGGATCTTTTTTTGGGTCTAGTGGTCGTGTCGTTTCCGTAGGGAGACACTCAATATCAAATGACAAATATTTAAATTCACTGTTTTCTGTTTTATCCAATCTTTTTAATTTTTCAATTTCTATCACTGGACATTTGACCGTCTGTGTAAATGTTTTTTTACCTTCTACTTCTATCCAATCTAAGCCATGGATCTTATTATCGATCATGAACCTATATTTGAACAGAATATCCGCTTCATACGTCTTATTTACAAATGGCTGTTTAGTTAGAAAATCTCTTATCTTTGTTACTTCCATCGGGCTCCTTAATGTTATTTTTAAGACCCTCTCAGGAGTTTCATGATAACCAATTGCAGGAAATTTTTCAACAGCTTCTATATTAAGTATCTCTGGTTTGTTTATGAGACTGTCTTTTATCTTTTCAAAATCACCATCAACATAAAAATATGGAAGAAATCCATGATAGAATGCAACCATCGGCTCATTTCTTTCTGTCTTTCCAAATATTCTTATTATTGGTTTATCATTTTGAATATAATCAACATCTAGAACTTGAAGTTTTACGCGCATAGTCTTAATTATAACTCTGAACTTTAAATCAATTGCGTTATCTACCACTTAGTAATCTATCTCCTTATGTTTAGAAATAGAATCATCAGTCCAATAATAGTTCTTATTGTTCTTGGAACGTGTTCTATAAATGTTTGGTGGTTGTATATGAGAATTGAGCCTATTCCATCACAAATAATATATAAACTAAACAAGATCATTATTGCCTTTAGCCATTTTTCGTTCATTATATCACCGTTTAGGTTTAAACGCAAACTTCCTCTTTTTCTTTCCCCTAAACCTTTCTATGAATTCATTTATCTTATCTCTTAAATCAGCCAAATATTTAGGTTCTTTCTTACCTAATCCACGCATTACATAGATCTTTCTCTCATAGTAGCTGATTATTTTATCTTTGAATATATACAATACAGCTGCTACAACTATTATCACAACAATCCAGACTAACCAACTATAGTTAGCACCTTTTATTTCTCCGACCATTACAACAGTTTGTACACCGTTAAATAGGTCCTTATTTACAGGCTTATCTATCCTATATGTTATTGATTTTATTGTTTGACTTGTTTCTTCAATATAAAACAAAAAGCTTGGGTCAGAATTTACAACAACATAATTGAGGTTCGTACTTATATGAACTTTTGATGCATCTTTTGCTATATTCTTTGGTATATCTTCGTATATCATGAATTTCTTAAGCGTTTTATCTCCATGGTAGTCTATTGAGAGTATAACAATAGTATTATTACCAGAAACAATTATTGTTCTTTTGATGTTTATGTCTTTTTTGATTTCTTCCGATAACTTAGGAATTTTATTTGTGTCTACATCTTTGAATATTTCCTTTATTTTATTTTTCAGGCTCTCTGAAGAAAGTGAATCTTTGATGTTTTTCTCACTATAACTTTGATTAAATGTATAAGTCTCGGTTTTAATGGTTGTCGTCGTTGTGCTTGTTTGATTTTCTTCCAAAATTGTAGTAGTTGTGGTGACAGTCGTAGTTGTTGTAAGGTTTTGAGACTGCTGTTGGAGTGTTGTGGTGGTAGTTGTAGTCGTCATTGTTGTGGTCGATGACGAGACCGTTTCTCCATATAAACACCCAACACAGGTCGTGTTGAACGTAGAATTAACTTCTCCATGAACCAAGAACGAAAATACTAAAAGAGAGAGGAATACAACCCATAATCTCATTTAAAACACCATTTATGGTAAAACTCTAAACAATGCCCAAAATTGTGTATACCAGTTAGGGTAGCAACATGGGGCATTCGTCGGTATTATCATTTTTACATAAACGATAAATGAACTTAAATTAGATATCGAAAGACCGTGTGTTGCTTCACCATAATCATTTGTAATATATGTTCTATCTGTTGCATTGGTACTGTTTGCCGGTTGCTGTGCTCTCAGTGTTGTTAGATTTGTTCCAATCCATGCATAGTAATCTTCACTTGAGTTTACAAGGAGCATTGATATGTTTTCATTGCTTGGTATTGTCCAATTATCCATCTTAAATTGTAGCGTTCCATTCACAGGTGCAGTTAAATTAAATGTTATGTTGAATAACCAGTAATCTGTACCGTTGACAACGGCAGAATTTTTCATTATACCTTGCTTGGTTACTTGAAGGAGTTGTTTCGTAGTCACGTTGAGCGCACCCGAAGATGCTTCAGTTGCAGTGGTGTTGAGATATTGGTTGGAGATGTTTACAGTGAAGGTGGAATTTGATGGAGATGATGATGTGTTTGATAGAATATAGAGAGTTAAGCCCTTTATGTCAGGAATAGTGTCACTTGCACTTATGTTAATTCTTATTATATTTGTAGTTGAATTGTAATTACATGTGTTACCTGTTGGAGTACAGTCATTTTCATGTAATGTATTAAAATCACCCGAAGTTTCGATAATCGTTCCATTTACTTTTTCGGAAGGTAACACCGAAGGAATTTTAATTTCAACAAACGTTATATTATCCCTTCCAGTTGAGTTTAATATTAACTTTATCGTCTGATTCACAACATTCGTATCAACATAATGTGGTGATACATAAGCGGTTGCATGCAAATCATGAACCTCTGTGAACTCAGAAGATATTGGAAATGTCCCATTAACCAGCACACTCGTGTCATTTCTCTCAATACTTGTGTTGGCAGGAATGTAAAGAGAAAAGTTTAATGGAGTATAAACAGTTGTGTTTAGATGAGCGACAATTAACATGTTACTGATATTCGTATTATTCACAGTCATATTAGTAGAGAATGATATATTTGTCTGGTTATTTGTCCAGTTACCGGAACAACCAAGTAAATTGGACAAGTCCGTTTCATAAGCGCAAACAGTTAGGTTTGTTTCATTTGCATTTTTTCCAGAAGTTGTATTGAGCGCAACTGTAATTTGATATATCGTAATATTATTTACACCAGTTAAGTTGAATGTTAAATTTAACATAGTTAGATTTGTACCAGTGTTCACATACTTACCAAACGACACATCTGTTTTATTAACATACAATTGTGTTGCAAATCCAGGTATTGAAAAAATCGAGAGTATGATCAAAATAAGTAAAATTTTTTTCATCATCATAATCACTTAAAATAACTTCATATTTTTAATTTAAATCTTTTAACAAAAATAACATTTGAGCCCCGGTAGCTCAGCCTGGACGGTGAGGTCTCTCTAACATAAATACATAGGGACCGATCGGGGCAAATAGAGCGCCAGCCTCCTAACAGAGGTGAGCTGACCGGCATTACCGGGATGAGGAGACAGCTGGGTGTCGTCGGTTCGAATCCGGCCCGGGGCATGTGATATTATGATATGGAGAGGTATTGATGTAACGAAGTATGTAGATGGAGATGTAAAAATAAATCCAAATGGTGTTGATATAGGCGTTTCCGAAGTGTGGAAAATAAATGAAGATGCAGAAATAGAGATAAATGGAAAGATAAGATCTATAACTCCAAGAAAAGAGGTAATAAAACCTGAAAACGATTTCTGGATTTTAGAGAGAGGTGTTTATGAGGTAAGAATAGCATCTAAGGTGACTATACCAAAGAACGCCATAGGTTTGCTTTTACCGCGCTCTACATTTAATAGGTTGGGAATAATAAAATCAGAAACTGCATTATGGGATAGTGGTTATTCTGGTTATGGAACACAAACGGTTTTTGTTTCAGTTAAAAAAGCCAAAATTCATGTTAACGAGCCATGGTTTCAGTTAGTGTTTATAGACGCTAAAGAACCTTCACAACTATATAATGGGTATTATCAAGAAGAAAAAATCGGTGAAAATAGAAATAATTAATATTCATAGAATAAGACCAACAAACCATCTTTATCACGGATGAACATTCTATCATGGTCATTATTCCAGACGGCTGGACATTTTTTATTAGAATTCCAGAAGATATCTGTTGAATTATCATTACCACTACCTGAGTGAAGCGTAATATACTGATCGGTTTCTAAAGTAATGTTTGGGAATCTATAGAGGTTTCCATCCTTATCTCTAATCGAATATCCACCAAGATTTATTGGATGTAGACAGAAATTTCTAAATATAATATATTCATCATTCGGGTTTTTGCAATCATCACCCTCAGCGTTGTAGTTAAATTCGTGTATTGTTAAGCAACCAAAGTTAGACTTCCATAACCCCTTTTTATCGTTCATAGCATTAACTTCTGCTTTTGTCATTCGATCCCAATATTTTCTATTATCTTCATCAAAATCCGTGAACGCTAATCCAGCTCTTAACATTTCTTCATTTACCAGCTCGTCACCAATCCACACATATCTTAAGAGTCTACCGTACTGATCTCGATCTATTTTATCAGATTCTAATATAATGGTCTTATTACACACAAGACCACATAGATATTTTTTTGCGTCATTAGCATAGAAATCACCAATTTCTGGGGCATTCATTCCAATCAATCTAACACGTTGTTTATTTTTCAAGACGATAGTATCTCCATCTATTACATACGAGACTTCGGCTTTGGTTCTAACGAACAAACTTTTTGTGACAAAATATGAGCCAATCAAAACAACAACAATAATTAATGAAATAAGAACAATTTTGTATCTCTTGTTTAATTTCATTCAAACACCTTTATGTTGTTCTTCAACATACCAGACATAAGCCTTTTACCCTGTTCACTGTTTTTCCTAACTTTAACAACACCATTCTTACCAACAACAGCGGAAAATATAAATTCACCATCAACATAGAAATTCAGCACTTTGTTTTCATATTTTTTATCAAACTCAAAGATGAGATATTTTCCTTTATCTGAAACAGAAAGACTAACTTTCTTGCCAGTCGATGCAATCTTCGGGAGAATTTCTATTTTCACTTCCAATTTTTTCTCTAATGCTTGTATGTTTCTACCCTTCTTACCTATGATGAACGGTATAGAATCATTCTCAACCCTTACTATTACTCGATCTGGTTGGATAAATATTTCTGGTTTTTTATCAAACTTTCTTACTTCTTCCAGAATTTTTTGCTTTGCTAATTTGTGTATTATATCTTCCTTCTCTTCTTGTACAGGTACTAAAACATTTTCTTCACCGTATGTATAAATTTCATACTCCAATTTTTCTGTATAGAAATCTCTAACTTCAACTATAGGTCTAGCTAGATCAGACTCTGTCATACCTGTCGGAACCCTTACTACAAGTTGTAGTTTGTAGACCTTCTTTATTTCACCGCCATATATGAATATAACCGTGTCCACAACATGTGGTAACTGCCCGAGCTCAACTCTACCCAAAAATCTTTGAACGGCATCTATAGGGGAGTTTCCGTGGACAACACCAACCATACCAATTCCCGCTAATCGAAGGTCTCTAAATATCGAAAAATCTCTACTAGTTCTCATTTCATCATATATAGTGTAGTCAGGTCTAACAAGTAACAGGAGCTCGGCTGTTTGTTCAAAATTTCCCTTCAGCTTTGTATACTGTGTTATTTCATCCTTCACTTGGAGATCTCTTGGTTGCTCCATAGTCTTAACGATTCTTCCTAATGATTCATAAAATTCTGCTATACTTGCTGCTAATGTAGATTTACCAGAGCCGGGCGGACCTGCAATTATGATACCACTACCTTCCTTTATTCGATCTTTCAATTTTTCATCTACTTTGTAATCATCTAATGTGAGTTTAGCCACCGGTCTTACAACTGTTATTTCTACACCATCAGAGAACGGTGGTCTCGCTATTGTTATTCTCAAATCTCTTATCTGAACAACCATAGCGGAGTTATCATTAAACTCTATGAATCCATCCTCATATCTACACGCATCTAAAATCTCTCTTGTCATTTCTTCCATTTCTTCAACAGTTAATTTTTTCTTCCTGAATACTTCTAGTTTGAAATTTCCAGGCCTCCCTCTCTTCCTCATCGGCTTTATACCCTCCTTTAGGTGTAATGATAGAGTGTCCTTTGTCATCATTTTCTCTATTCTCAACGATCTTTTCTTTTCATATGGTTTGAAGTATACTACATCAACTCCCTGCACCTTAGCTACCATATGTTGAACCATATCAGAAGTATAAAGAGTCGCTCCCTCTTTCTTAGCAAAATCTATAATCAACGCATCTATTCGACCGGACTTTGCTAATCGAATTTCCTCTAATGTTTGTAATCTACCTTTCTTAGTTACTCGAATATTTTTCTTCTTGGATAGTGCTCGGAGTCGCTCCAATTCTTCTAATCCCTTGAAACCAATGGGTAAACCTTTAGATGCTTGAGTTTGAAGTTCTCCGAGAACAAACCCAGGTACAAGTATATGAACATTATTCAACTCACTCTTTTCCACTTTATCAGAGATAATACCACTTATTAAAACAGATGTGTCTGGAACGATTTTCTTTAATTTTTTGCTCATATAACCACCTTGATTCTAATTTATATATTAAGGAAAGGATAAAAATTAATCCATGGAGTCTAGTACTATAGCACTCCTCACTACAGTACTAGTTGGACTTTTTTCAATCCCATTTATTAGCCCTAATTTTGATGCATCACCACGTATTACAGGCCAAATAGTTGGGATAAATAATTTTACTAATCAAATCCCACAGACCGAAAATACAATATTATCACCAGATGAATTAAGAAAGGAGATAAAAACTCCTTATGGTAAGTTCGTTCTTACTATGAACTCGAATCAATTGGAAGAGAATTTAATCAGACCCGACTCTATAACAACAATAATAAAAAACTCTACCACTGTATATTGGGAATTGAAGACCAGCGATTTCTCGATCAATATAACAAAGACACCTTACAAGTCTGTTACATATTTTGTTACTCCTAATGGTTGGATGAGACTTATTAGAGAACTTGGTGAAATACACGAATCATGGTACGGGTTTAATTATACGAATTTAAAATCATTGTATAATCTTGCATTCCAACAGCTCAACAAAACAGTATCTATTATGAATAATATTTCGATTCAATTTACAGGTAGTGTAAATAAGGTTTTGATAAACGAGTTCTTATCGAACCCTATAGGAGATGATGATGCACTAAAACCAAACGGTGAGTGGATCGAGCTATACAATCCAACTTCATCTCCAATAAATCTCTCTGGTTGGTATCTAACAGACAGCGATTCTTCACACATTCTACAAATAACGAATGATAACACAGAGAATATGGTAATTCAACCAAATGATTTTATTGTCCTTTATAGAAACGGAAATCAGAAATTTTCTTTGAATAATCATGGTGACACTATAAGGTTATTTGATAGCTATGGAAAACTTATAGATGAATTTTCATATTCATATGATCCTGGAGAAAACAGAAGTATAGGAAGATGCCCAGACGGATCTGATATATGGGAAATATTAGATCATTTGACGCCGGGGTCGTCTAACTGCTAACTTCTATACTTTTAATTTCATCTTTTGATATAAACAAGTGATCTAATTTTGTCGATTCAGGAGTATCAATCTGCATTACATCATCAAGTAATAACATATGTTCATTCACAGCTCTAACTCTACCCTTATGGACAGCCCCAAATCTAGTTCTTACTATCACATATTTGCCGCTCAAATTGGGCCGGGTAACATCTTTTTCTACCTTTTGCCCAACTTTTCTTTTTGAAAAAAGATCTACAGCCATTACAGATAGCATACCAGTTATTGGTATAGAATAGAGAAGTATCATGTAAGTTATTTTGTTAAATCCAAATGTTGAAACTACAGGATTCAATAGAGAAATGATAAATATACCTGATATAGCTCCGACCAATATTTTATCTAACTCCATAATTCTCGAACAACTAGAAAAATTTAAATAAGAAATCACATTCGTTCGGGCACTTTGATACCTAACAAGTTTAAACCAACTTTTACTACGTTCATAGTCGCCCAAACAAGTAGGATTAGTTCATCTTCTCGGCCACTTCCTATTATCCTTTCTTTAGTGTAGAATATATTGAACATGGTAGTTAGATCAAGTAGATATTGGGCTATGGTATGTGGTTTGAATTGATGTGCAGCCTCTTTAATAATTGTAGGAAACTCTGCAAGTTTTCTCATAAGTCTTGTTTCCACTTCCGTCTCTACTTTTATTCTTCTATACTTTATAGGTTTTCCATATTTTTCTATTATCGATTTCCCTCTAACATACACGTACTGAATATAAGGACATGCATCACCTTCAAAGCTTAGCATTTTATTCCAATCAAATCTTATATTCTTCGTCCTGTCTTGTTTTAAGTCGTTGAATATAATTGAACCAACACCAACAATCTTTGCTACTTCTTTCTTCTTTTTTAATTTTGGATTTTTCTCCTCTATAATTTTCCCTGCTAATGAGATCGCTTTGTTTATCACATCCTCTAGAAAAACAACACGTCCTTTTCTCGTCGACATCTTTCCTTCTCCGAGTCTCACTAAGCCGAAATCTACATGAATAAGACGGTCTTCTGTGGTATAGCCCAACATCTCTGCTGCCTTAAAGAGTTGTCTAAAGTATAGTTTTTGCTCAGAACCAACCACATAGAGTATTTTTTTCGGATTGAATTCCTTCATCCGATGTTTTATTGCAGCGAGATCCCTTGCTGCGTACAATGTAGCGCCATCAGCTCTTCTGATAACTAAAGGAGGTAAGTTAAATTTATCAAGAGGGATTATTACAGCACCGTCGGAAACGGTTGCAACGCTTTCCTCCAACGCTTCCTCCACAACATCCTTTGCCATCTTTATATAGAAACTTTCTCCAAGTTGTAGATCAAATCGAACACCAAGTGTTCTGTATATTTTTTCAAATTCACCTTTACTTAATTTTATAAACCATTTCCATAATCTTACAGCCTCCTTATCACTCCTTTCTAATTTTTTAGACCATTCCTTTGCCAGATCTTCAAGGTCCTTATTTCTTTCAACTTCCTTGTGAAATTTCACATATAGATTCAATAGTTCCCTTATCGGATCTTTTTTTATCCTCTCTCTATTACCCCATAACTTGTATGCTGCGATCAACTTTCCAAACTGAGTTCCAATATCACCAAGATGATTATCACCAATACAACGATATCCTAGAAATGAAAAAATGTTATATAAAGCCTGACCAATAATGGTCGATCGTAAATGACCAACACTCATCGGTTTTGCTATATTTGGCGACGAGTAGTCAATGAGTATTATTTCGTTCTTTCTCTTTCCACTTCCATATTTGTCTTTCATTTTCAAGACTTCTTTTATAGTCTCGTTAGTAAATCGGTCTAAATTGATATAGAAATTAACATAACTACCAATAGCTCTAACGTCACCAACAAGTGCTTTTCTTTTTTTCTTTAGTAGTGATTTTATTTTTTCTGTTAGTTTCTCTGCAACTTTTTCTGGATCTTTGCCTAGTGAGAAACAAGGTAAACATAAATCAGCATCAATTTTTTCAGACGGTTTTTTCAACGACACGCGTCTACCGATAACCTTCTCTACCAGTTCTTCACATTCTCGTTGAAATTTTTCAATCACATACATGATTTAAATTATTCTTGAGAATTTTTAACTTTCAGACTATCCTCTCGTTACAATCTTAATTACGTCCCCACTCTTTAATTTGTAATCTGCCGGTAGTCGACGTTTTGTCCGGGCATCAATCGCACAGATGAAACGATCGGCAAGATCTGTATGAATAACAGCAGCCAAGTCTCGTGGCGTAGAGTCTGGAGGCATTAGTATCGCGTCGGGTAAAATTTGACCTTTCTTGTTTGTGAACTTATTTTCATTTTCTACGGGATAAACAACAATATAACCTAATAAATCGAAAACGGCTTCATTAAGGCAACGCTGTACTCCTGTAGAACCAAATCGTTTCAATAAAGATCGTATTTTTTCCAACGCCTCTTCTTGTTTTTTGTCCAATGATTTTAATATTTCAAAGTCGTTGTTACCAGGGAAGTACTTAATGAAGCCATTTTTTGCCGCGATACGTAAGGCAAGTTCAGCATCAGCACTTGTCGGAATAATAACCTTGTCACTGTAGGTTTCTTTTAGTCTTTTGAAATTATCTTCAGCACCTTCAACATCTATTTTATTGGCAGCAATGAGTATCGGTTTTGATTTTTTCAAAAGGAGGTCAGAAAAGTTATGAAGTTCATCAATGGAGAGTTTTTCAACACCAAGTTCCTCAAAAACTTTCTCCACCTGTTTAGTGTTAATCCCGAGTCCGGCAACCTGTTCACTAATAATCTGTTTGACATCTACATTACCATGCATGATTTTCCTTTCGAACTTTTCCAACGCACGTTTTAAAATTCCAAAAAACCACTCTCGGATTTCTACTTCCAAAAATTCAACATCTCTAACAGGGTCGTATCCTTTTGTAGGGCGACCCTCCTCATCAGTTGTGCCGGAGACATCCAGTACATGAATTAGAACAGAAGCTTGTCTTAGATCGTCTAGGAATTTATTTCCTAGACCACGTCCCTTATGCGCACCAGGGACGAGACCAGCAACATCAATGAGTTGAACCGGTATTAACCTTCTTCCATCGATACATTGTGAATTTTGTGGATTACATTTTACACCAAGTTCCTTACATGGACACTGAGATGTAACATAACCAGTAGCTATGTTTGGGTCTATTGTCGTGAATGGATAATTTGCTATTTTAACATCCGCAAGCGTAGCTGCCTTTAGGAATGTTGATTTCCCTACGTTTGCTTTCCCTACTAAACCGACGAGCATTGACATGATAAGGTTTTTGATGGGAAGAGATAAAAATGATTTAAAAAAAATAGAAATTAAAATAAATTTATGTCATTTCCTCTGGGTGTACTGTTCGGTTTAATTGCTATGTTTGGTTGGGGTCTTGCAGATTTCTTCGCAAAAAAGACTGTAGAAAAAATTGGAGATTTTAGAACACTTTTCTGGACACAGATTGTTGGTTTCATCATACTTACCTCTGCTTATTTTGTTTTTGCCCCTCAATTTAATTACACGATTGGAGATATTATTATTTTTGCTCTTATAGGTCTGCTAGGGTCATCTGCATATTTACTTTTCTATAGAGCTTTGAAAAAAGGTCAGGTCTCTATTTTATCACCGATTCAAGCATCTTGGGTAGTGATCACAGTGATTTTGAGTGTAATTTTTCTTAATGAGGTTTTAGGTAATTTCCAAGCTATTACGATAGCTATAACAATTCTTGGGATAATTTTAGTTTCCTTTAAGTACAAAGATCTGAAAAGGCTAAAACTAAAAAATCTTCTTCCTGGCGTTCCAGAAGATCTAATTTCAATGTCTTTGTGGGGTATTAATTTTGTTATAATTGGCTTCTTGGTTTCTAAGTTCAATTGGTTTATTCCTATATTCTTTCTAAGGCTTTTTATGATATTTTTCTTATTGTGTTTTTCTAGTATAAAGAGAGAGAAAATTACGTTCAATGAAAGGAAAGTAATTCCATGGCTTATCCTAATTGGTGTATGTGATGTCTCTGCATTTCTAGGATTTGGGCTTGGAGTAAGTTCTGGATATGTTTCTATCGTCTCACCCGTTGCAGCATCGTTCCCACTAATCACAATCATACTAGCAAGAATATTCTTGAAAGAAAGATTAGGTATAAATCAGAAAATCGGGATCGTTGGAATTATAATTGGATTGATTTTGCTTTCTATATGACTTGGATTTAAAAGTAAAATATTAATCAAACAAATTTAAAATTCTCATCCAAAACAATCAATATGGACTTTGCTAAGATAGAT